>NZ_JBMPOS010000004.1:222395-413605 GCF_049340345.1 Undibacterium sp. Di27W
CAGCTTTACAGGTAACTGGGCCAGTGAAAATGGCTTGAGTTGTGCTGCGCTATTACCTGCATCCGGCTCTACTGCCAATATTGTCTTTAAGGTCGAGGCCCGTGACAATGCCAACAATCTTGCCAATAATGGGACTGCACCCAGTATCACTGCCAGCTATCAGTCTGCGGCCAGCCCCATCACTGTCAGCGGTTTGAGCGCCAGTCAAAGCGGTATAGGCCAGGCTATCAATGGCAGCTTCTCTGTCAGTGGCTCCAGTGTCAGCATGCTGCGCATCCATGCCGGTACATCCGCTGCAAACTCTGCTTGCTATATGGATTTGAATGCAAGTACAGGAAACAAAAGCTTCAGCTTTACAGGTAACTGGATCAATGAAAATGGCTTGAGTTGTGCTGCACTATTACCTGCATCAGGAGCGACTGCCAATATTGTCTTTAAGGTCGAGGCCCGTGACAATGCCAACAATCTTGCCAATAATGGAACTGCACCCAGTATCACTGCCAGTTATCAATCTGCGGCCAGCCCCATCACGGTCAGTAGCCTGAGCGCCAGTCAGAGTGGCGTAGGCCAGGCGATCAATGGCAGCTTCTCTGTCAGTGGTTCCAGTGTCGGCATGCTGCGCATACATGCAGGCACCTCCGCCACTAATTCTGCTTGCTATATGGATTTGAACGCAAGTACAGGAAACAAAAGCTTCAGCTTTACAGGTAACTGGATCAATGAAAATGGCCTGAGTTGTGCAGCACTATTACCTGCATCAGGAGCGACTACCAATATTGTCTTTAAGGTCGAGGCCCGTGACAATGCCAACAATCTTGCCAATAATGGGACTGCACCCAGTATCACTGCCAGCTATCGACGTTAGTGCAATAAAGGAACTTGAATAATGACTAAGAAAGAACTGCGAGCGGCTATTCAAGCTAAGCTTGCAGTTCATCCCTCTAGGGATAGGGAGTCATATTGTCAGAAAATAGATGTCTATTGAATCATCAATTCTTCAGCAATGAGTTTACGGGCTGACTGTGCCACGTCCCTTCTATGCGCACCTTCAGTCGGTATGGCTGGCAGACGTATAAATTCTGCCGTCATGGGTGGGGCTTTGAGTATGGTGCGCATGCTTTCTACAAAAGTCATGTCGCCAATAAAATCTGCTGCAGAATGAAACTGGCCCTGTGCATCCATATAGCGCACCACAAAAGGCTGCACCGGTACGCGGGCTTCTATCGCCGCCTCAAACAAATTGGCGTGAAAAGAAAGTAAATTCCCTTGCGCTGCGGTTGTGCCTTCAGGAAAAAAAGCAATGCGCTTGCCAGCCGCTATCTGGTGTACCAGGCCTTCATAAATACGGCGCACCTCACGTACTTTGCCTCGCGCCAGGAAAATAGTACCGGCTTTTTCACACAACCATCCCAGTAGAGGCCAGTTACGGATATCTGCCTTGGCGACGAAATGGCAAGGATGCAAAGTGTTGATCACAAAAATATCCAGCCAGGAAATGTGATTGGAAACAACCACCGCAGACTCTGCGACCACACCCTGACTTTTATCTTTGAAAACCACATTCACAGTGCAGATCGCCAACAGCCTGACCGACCAGCGGCGCACCAGCGCCTCGCGCCTGGCATCGCTGACAAATGGAAAGATCGTCGCGCAAGTCAGCAAACCTGACATGAGGTGAAGGAATACCCGGAAAAAATGCCAAACGATCATGCCCAACTCGCACATACCCACAAGGGGCAAGAAAAAAATGCACATCGCAATAAAACAAACGGGAGTACGGTGAACCATACTCCCAACCAGCTGTTCTACTACCCTAATGATGCAGTCAAAGCCGCATCTCAGAACCTGTTTACGATCTTAAAACCTGACACGCCTATCAAAACAACTAATGCAAGGTATCAAACGCAATATGCCCTGACACTATCGTCGCCTTGACCACACCTGGCAATTCATAACCCAGGAAAGGCGTGTGCTTGCCCTGGCTGGCAAGGGCTTTGGCTTCTACCTTCCAGCGCGTGGCAGGATCAAAGATGCAGATGTCGGCTGCCTGGCCTACGGCGATTTGGCCGGCGGGTACGCCTGCCACTTTGGCGGCATGCTGGCTGATCCTGGACAAAGCCAAGCTCAGGCTGACGTCACCGCGGCTGTCTTCTGCCCATTTCAGTGCCAGTGACAATAGCAATTCCAGGCCGGTAGCACCTGGCGATGCTTCGGCAAAGGGCAACAGTTTTTCATCATCATCGACTGGCGTATGGTCTGAGCATATTGCATCGATGGTGCCGTCTTTCAATGCCGCAGAAATGGCATCGCGGTCACGCTGGCTGCGTAAAGGTGGTGTCAGGCGGGCGTTGGAATCAAAGTAGCCAATGTCAGCGTCCGTCAGATGCACATGATGGGCACCAACATCGCAGGTCAGCGGCAAGCCTTCTTTCTTGGCCTTGCGTATCAAGTCCAGTCCAGCGGCAGAAGAGATGCGGCACAGATGCACTTTGGCGCCTGTGGCACGCATGAGTTCAAACAGGGTGTGCAGAGCAATCGTTTCGGCCATGACAGGCACGCCAGACAAACCCAGGCGTGACGCCAGCGGGCCGCTGTGGGCAACACCACCCTTGCCTATGTAGGCATCTTGCGGACGCAGCCAAACGGTGAAACCAAAGGTGGCGGCATAATCCAAAGCTCTTTGCAGGGTATTGGTATTGGCGATGGTTTCTTCGGCCTGAGAGAAACCTATGCAGCCTGCCGCTGTCAGCTCAACCATCTCGGTCAGGGACTCGCCTTTCAAACCTATGGTCAGCGCTCCCAGCGGATAAACGTGGGCCTTGTTTTGCATGCGCGCTCTTTGCTTAAGCATTTCTACCAGGCCAGATTCATCCAGCACGGGGTCAGTATCTGGCGGACATACCAGGCTGGTGACGCCGCCGCGCATGGCGGCCTGCAATTCAGATTCCAGCGTGGCCTTGTATTCAAAGCCGGGTTCACGCAGGCGAGCACTGAGGTCTACCAGGCCAGCGGTGACGATCAAGCCAGTTGCATCAATAGTTTTATTAGCGACAAAGTCGGTTGGTGCCTGGCCCAGGGCGATGATCTTGCCAGCAGCGATAAACACGTCCTGTACTGCATCGTTAGCACTTGCCGGATCAATCACGCGGCCATTTTTGATATGTATCTTCATATTCTCCTCATACCCCGCCGCTGTTGCCTGCAACAATGCTCATGACAGCCATGCGCACGGCGATACCAAAAGTCACTTGCGGCAGTATCACTGCCTGCGGGCCATCGGCCACGGCAGAATCAATTTCCACACCACGGTTCATGGGGCCGGGGTGCATGACGATGGCGTCTGGTTTTGCCAGGGCCAGGCGTTCTGGCGTCAGGCCATAGCTCTTGAAATATTCTTGTGCTGAAGGCAGCAAGGCACCGCTCATGCGTTCATTTTGCAAGCGCAGCATGATGATGACATCGACCCCTTTGAGGCCTTCATCCATGTTATTGAATACCCGCACCCCCATTTGCTCCAGGCCACCCGGCAACAGAGTACGCGGGCCTATCACGCGCACTTCTGGTACACCCAGCATGGTCAAGGCATGGATATCAGAACGGGCGACACGGCTATGCAAGACATCACCAACAATGGCGACTGTCAGGTTGGTGAAGTCTTTTTTGTAGTGGCGTATGGTGTACATGTCCAGCAAACCCTGGGTGGGGTGGGCATGGCGACCATCACCGGCATTCACCACGTGCACATGATGTTGTTTGGTGTCGTTCAAATGCTTGGCGATCAGGAAAGGCGCGCCTGAAGTGGCATGACGCACGACAAACATGTCAGCATGCATAGCGGCCAGATTGTCGATAGTGTCGAGCAGGGATTCACCCTTGCTGGTACTGGAAGCGGCGATGTTGAGATTGATGACATCTGCCGACAAACGCTTGGAGGCAATTTCAAAGGTAGTACGCGTGCGGGTAGAGTTTTCAAAGAACAGATTGAAGACGCTTTTGCCACGCATCAGCGGCACTTTTTTGACTTCCCTGTCGCTGACGCTGACAAAGGAAGAAGCAGTATCGAGAATATGGTTGACGATGGCTTTCGGCAAGCCATCTATCGTCAGCAAATGCTGGAGTTCGCCGTGTTTATTGAGCTGGGGATTATGCATGGTCGACAGAGATGCTGAAAGTGCCGTCATCTGCACGTTGCAGATTGACAGAGACGGCGGGTTCAAATGAGGCGGTATGTGCTACAAAATCAGCAGCCACCGGCAATTCGCGGCCACCACGGTCTACCAGGGTAGCCAGCATGATGCGGGCCGGGCGGCCATAATCAAATAATTCATTGATGGCGGCGCGTGTCGTGCGGCCTGTGTACAACACATCATCTACCAGGATGATTTGTGCACCATCGACATCGAAAGGAATTTGCGTAGGTTTGACTTCGGCATGCAGGCCTTTGGCGGCATAATCGTCGCGATAAAAAGATACATCGATGCGACCGGCTTTATTCGGCAAGCCCAGATCCTGCACCAGGCGTTCGGCTATCCACGCGCCGCCTGAATAAATGCCAACGATGGCCAGTTTGTCTTGTGCCAGCGCATGTGGCCTGATTTGCTCCAGTAGCTGCTGATACAGTGCCTCTGCATCAAGCTGGGCAGCATTAGTGGTCGTGGTAGTCATGGCGTTTCATCAAAATATTGTTGCAGAATAAGGGCAGCCGCATCGTCATCGATGAACTCGCCACGCGAGCTTGAGAGTACGGCAGAGGAATAGCGTTCATCGACCAGCACGGCAGGCAGGTTGAAGCGGCCATTAAGCTGGTTGGCAAAGCGCTTGCAGCGCTGTGTCATTTCATTATCGGCACCATCCGGGTGCATGGGCAAACCCACCACGCAGAGCACAGGCTGCCATTTTTCTATGAGCTTGGTGATGTCGGCAAATTTGCCGTCATTGGTAGGAGCATGGATAATGCTGAGTGCTTCGGCCTGGCGCAAAAAAGTATTGCCAACGGCAACGCCTATGCGTTTTAAACCAAAATCAAAGGCGAGTACCGTACCTTCGCTTGCAGCCATCAGGCATGCCCCGCTTCGGCTGCCAGCATCAATGGGTCTATACCCAGCAATTTGATGGCGGCGGCAAAACGTTCTTCCAGCGGTAAATCAAACAGGATGCGTGCATCGGCAGCGACTGTCAGCCAGCCATTGGCCAAAATCTCCTGCTCCAGTTGACCTGCACCCCAGCCAGCATAACCGACGCTGATCAGAACTTGTTCAGGCCCATCACCAGCTGCCACGGCTTCCAGCACATCGCGCGAGGTGGTGAAGGCAATCTCGTCAGTGACCTTGAGCGAAGATGAATAAGCACCGACTGGCGTATGCAAGACAAAGCCACGGTCATCCTGCACCGGCCCGCCAAAGATGACAGGGCGCTTGCCTATGGGGTGGGAGTCAGGAATGATTTCCAGCTTCAGGTCTATGCGGTCAAACAGGCCAGCCACGGTCAACTCTATGGGCCGGTTAATGACCATGCCCATGGCACCGCGTGGACTATGCTCGCACAAATAAATGACGGTACCACCAAAGACGGGGTCCATCATGGATGGCATTGCAATCAGGAAATGATTGGTTAAATTCAATTCCAAATTGTTATCATCTTCGCGTTTCACCTGAAATTTATGTCTGGAAGTCATGGGGGCCGACTGTGTTGCATCGTCGTGCAGATTGGTATGTAGTGATTTTGTTTGCTTCGCCATAGTCACATTTTAGCATTTTTAGCGTGTATTTTCGATGTGTGCTAAGGTGCCACACTGCGTTTTGACCACACTACTTCACAGATCATGCAAGAAATCCAAACTCACTTTCCTCGCTCGCTGGTCTGGTTCCGCCGCGACCTGCGTAATTTTGATCATGCTGCCCTGTATCGTGCCCTGCGGCAAAGCGATACTGTCTACTGCGCTTTTATCTTTGATAAAACAATATTAGACAATTTGCCAGAAAATGACAGGCGGCTAGCCTTTATTCATGAAAGTATTATTGAACTGGATCAAGAACTGCAACAAATGGGCGGTGGCTTGCTGGTACGTTATGACTATGCAGAAACAGCCATACCGCAACTGGTGGCTGAGCTTGATGTGGACGCCGTGTTCACCAATCATGATTACGAACCTCAGGCAGTGGCCCGTGATGAGTCCGTCAGGCAAGAATTATCAAAACGAAATTGTGCATTTCTGAGTTTTAAAGATCAGGTCATTTTTGAAAAGGCAGAAGTCTTGTCCTTGGCAAATGCGCCCTTCTCGGTTTTTACTCCCTACAAAAATGCCTGGCTGAAAAAATTCCATGCAGAAGGAAGCGACTTTTATTCGCGTTCTTACCCCATAGAAAAATATGCGCACAAGCTAAGCAGCATCTCAGCGCAAACCATACCGACGCTGGCCGAAATGGGTTTTGCGCAAGCCACTGAACGTCGTATGCCAGTAGCCGCAGGCATGTCGGGTGCACGGGCTTTGCTGGAAGATTTTGTTGGCCGTATGAAGCTGTACGACCAGTCGCGTGATTTTCCGGCGATCAAGGGGCCGTCTTATCTGTCAGTCCATTTGCGCTTTGGCACGATATCGATACGTCAACTGGTGCAGGAAGCCCTGCGGCAAATGCGTATCTCTGCCAATCGCGGCGCAGAAATCTGGTTGTCTGAGCTGGTCTGGCGCGACTTTTATTTCATGATCCTGCATCATCACCCGCATGTAGCAAGCCGCTCGTTCAAACCAGATTATGATGCCATACAGTGGGAAACCGGCCCGCAAGCAGACGCCCACTTCGCCGCCTGGTGCGAAGGCCGTACCGGTTACCCCCTGGTCGATGCTGCCATGCTGCAACTGAACCAGACCGGCTACATGCACAACCGCCTGCGCATGGTCACCGCCTGCTTCCTCATCAAAGACCTGGGCATAGACTGGCGCCGCGGCGAAGCCTATTTCGCCGAACACCTGAACGACTTCGACCTCTCCGCCAACAACGGCGGCTGGCAATGGGCATCCTCCTCAGGCTGCGACGCCCAACCCTACTTCCGCATCTTCAATCCCATCACCCAGTCAGAAAAATTCGACGCCGAAGGCAAGTTCATCAAACGCTACCTGCCGCAACTGGCGACACTGGATAAACGCAGTATCCATGCGCCCTGGAAGGCTGCACCGCTGTTACTGGAACAGGCTGGGGTGAAGATAGGCAGGGATTATCCATTTCCGCTGGTCGAACATGATGTGGCACGCAAACAGACTTTGACGCGGTATGCGGTGGTGAAGAAGGTGGCTACGCATGGTGAGGATGAGTGAAGGAGTGAAGGTTTGATAAACCGGCGCTGATAGCAATGTGTTGATGTGGTTTTGACGTTGGTTTTGACGTTGGTTTTGACGTTGGTTTTGACGTTGGTTTTGACGTTGGTTTTGACGTTGGTTTTGACGTTGCCGTTGCTTTTGACTTTTGCAGTTCCCATGTGTAGACGCCATTTGTGCTGTACAGAAAATGGATTAAGAAGAGCCGCTGTCTGAGCGAAGCGAGTTTCGGATCTTCCCATTTTTTGTACTGCACAAATGGGGACCCCGCAGGGGTGGCTACGCCTGGGTCGCCTTTTTGGCTTACCTTTTTGGCGAAGCAAAAAGGTAAGTAGCCGCCGGTCTACCACCGGCCTGCGATCGTAATTCACCAAATGTCGGCGTTGAAAATGTACGCCTGTATATCACAGTACGGCATGCTGCAAACGCCACTGGATTCCAGCTAAAAGCATGCTGGAATGACGACTTTTAGTTCACGGCAATTCCGCATACATGGCATTTATTTGAGGCCCATCAAAGATTAATCGTTAAAACAAAAAAGCAGAGATCACTCTCTGCTTTTTTGACTACGTTAAATCTACAGCCTACTTACACAATCACCGCCGCATCTTTACCCAGGAACCCCATAATCGCCCCCAGCAAATCATCCTCGCGATAAGGCTTACCAAAGTACTCATTAACACCGAGTTCTTTCGCATAGTTCCTATGCTTATCCGCAGTACGCGAAGTGATCATGATGATAGGGATATGGCTGGTACGTGAATCGCTGCGGACGTTGCGGGTCAGATCGAAACCATCCATGCGTGGCATTTCGATATCGACCAGCATCACGTCTGGTGTGACTGACTGCAACTGCTCCAGCGCATCAATACCGTCTTTTGCCAGGATGACCTGATAACCTTCACGTGTCAGCAAACGCTGGGTCACGCGGCGTACGGTCAATGAATCATCGACTACCATGACCGTATGTTGAGTACGCAAGCCCTGTACTGGCTGGGTTTTGGTTTCAGCAACTTCTGTTGCAGTTTGCAGGTTGGCGACTGCACCCATTTCAGGTGTAGCTTCTGCACCCAGTTGCTGCAGGCGTGCATGTTCATGTTCCATACGTTGTGCCAGTGGCACAGGGTTCAGGATCAGAACGATTTCACCGGAACCGAGTACGGTCGCGCCAGCGATACCTGTCATACGTGCCAGTTGCGGGCCGATGTTTTTAACAACCACCTCGCGGTTACCCAGAACGTCATCGACGTGAATCGCAACACGCTCGCCACCGCTCTTCATGATCAGCAGCGGGCTGTATTGTTGTGTCATCGGTGTCGCGTCGTCCTGACCCAGCATGGAGGACAGGTAGTACAAAGTCACACGCTGACCTTGCCACATGACTGCGCCATCGTTATAGGCATTGGCCAGGGCATTGGATTTCAGTTGCTGTACTTGCTCTACCAGAACGGAAGGTACGGCAAAAGTACGGCCACCAGAACTCAGCAATACCACCTGCGTCACAGCCAGTGTCAAAGGCAGGCGAATCGTGAATTCTGCGCCCTTGCCTTCGCTGGTCGTCACTTCTACACGACCACCCAGGGATGCGGCTTCGGAACGGACCACGTCCATACCGACACCACGGCCAGCCAGTTCAGTGATTTCAGTCGCTGTCGAGAAGCCAGGTTCGAAAATCATGTTGGCTGTTTCCAGCTCACCAGGATTATCTTCATGCGTAATCAAGCCAACGGACAGCGCTTTTTCGCGGATGCGGGTCAAGTTCAGGCCCTGACCATCATCGCTGAAGCGTATCACGACTTCATTACCTTCTTGACGAATCTCAATCAGCAATTCACCGGTTTCTTCCTTGCCATTGTTACGCCTTTGCGCACGGCTTTCTATGCCGTGGACAATTGCATTACGCAGCAAGTGTTCGAAAGGACCGGCCATTTTTTCCAGAACGCCCCTATCCATCTCTACCGTGGCACCGCGAATATCCAGGTTGACGCGCTTGTCGACTTCTTTGGAAGTCTGGCGAGTCACGCGATACAGACGCTCGGAAATACTGGCGAAAGGTATCATACGCACGCGCATCAAATCCTGTTGCAAGTCACGTGTCAAACGCGCTTGCACCAGCAAGTCATTCGATGCGCCATCAATAGTACGGGTCAAGTTGGTTTGCACTGTGGCAACGTCGCTGACGCTTTCGGCCATCATGCGTGTCAATTCTTGCAAACGGGTGAAGCGATCGAATTCCAGCGGATCAAATTCACGGTCACCAGAATGCGCCATACGTGAGGTGATCTGGGTTTCTGCCTGGATCTCGACTTCACGCAACTGATCGCGCAGACGGTTGACGTTCTCTGTCAATTCGCTGAGAGATGAGCGCAAGGTGCTGACTTCATTTTCCAGACGTGAACGCGAGATGGAAACTTCACCGGCCTGGTTAACCAGACGGTCAAGAATATCGGCACGCACACGTACCAGTGGAACCGGGGTATTTGCGCCCACCGGCGTGTTTACCGGAGCAGCCACGGCTGTCGATGGTGTAGCACGTGTCATCATAGGCACGACAGGCGTCAGGTTCACCAATTCATTGATGATCACTGGTGCATCTGTATTGCTGGCTGCCATTTGCTCCTGGAACTGATCCAGCTCTTGCGCTGTGGTCAGCGGTGCATCTGCCTGCACTGGTGCTGCATAGGCTTCTGGATGCAGCAAGCGGTCAAACATATGCATGCTGTGATCGTGACGTGCCAGCAAGTCATCAAGCAGGGAGGCGCGCACCGCGCTACCGCCATGCATCAAACTTTCGATACGTGATTCCATGTCATGGATGTGCTGACCCAGGCCCATGGCACCGGCCATACGCGCACTACCTTTGATGGTGTGCATGATACGGGCGATAGCTTGTGGTGCGGCCATGTCATCCGGCTTGTCTTGCCAGGTACGCAGCAATTGACCAACCATAGGCAGCAAGTCATTACCTTCTTCTATGAAGACAGGCAACAAGTCCATATCCAGGTCATCACGGATCTGGACCGTACCGTCACTCACTGGTGCAACGTATTCCGGTACTGCAGCCTGAGTCACAGGTTCGGCTATGGCAACTGGTACTGCAGGTTCTGCTGGTACAGCTTCAGCCACCAGTGCTTCTGCCACAGGTTCAGGCTCACTCATTGGCTCAATAACTGGCTCAGCAATTGGTTCAACCACTGGTTCAATCACCGGTTCAGCTTCGACTGCAGACTCAAGTTCAGACAGCTCGGCAACAGCTTCCACTGGAAGAATGTCATCCATGGCATCCGTCATGATGGCACCGATACGATCAGTAATGGTTTCTACTGGCGCTTCCGGTTCTGGCAAAGCAACTGCATCTATCGTCGTCAAACCATCCAGCTCAGGCAAGTGGTCGATAACATCTGCAACAACAGGTTCTGCGACTATCGCTTCTGCAGTAATAATTTCCGGCTCAGCCTCTACAGGCAAGTCAGCCACCAGCTCTTCTTCGACAACAGGCAAGGCTTCCAGTACTTCTGCATGATCCAGATTGAAGTCTGGATCATGCAAGGCGTCAGCAAGGACTGGTAATTCTTCTGCTGGCAATTCTATTGTTTCTGGCAATTCTGCTGCTGTGATCAACTCACTTGTTTCGACTACTGGCAAGCTATCGATCGCATCTATGCTCAACGTATCTTCTGCGAGCGCGTCAGCTTGATGCAGATCTGCAGACAAGGCGATCGGGTCGAGTTTCTCATTGGTGGAAGTGATGAACTCTTCATCAGCACCGGCATTCGAGCGCTCTATGACGACTTGCAACAAATGTTCGAGCTGACGAATTTCTTCTGGCGCAGATGCTGCCATTTCTGACAAGGCAAACTTTTGCAGCATGCGTTTGGCAGAATCCAGAGCGCGTTCCAGCACGTCGAATTCTGTTTCCAGCAAGCTGACAGGATGACGTTCCAGTCTCTGCAAGACAAATTCCAGGCTATGCGCCAGTTCTTGCAAAGGCTTGAGGCCTACTGTTGCCGAGCTGCCCGCCAGTGAATGGCTGGCGTGGATGGCATGAGTAGAAACATGACGATGTGGCTCATGTCTCCATTCGGCGAAGTCCTGCACCAGGAAACGCACGATCTCATCTGTTTCCGCCATATAGATGGAGTACAGAGGCAGACTGATTTCTATATCACCTATGCGCTTGATATTGTCGTCCACGCTAGGCGATGGTGTCGACAAATCAGGGAAGTCGATGATTTTTGCCGTAGCAGCTTCAGCAACTTCATGTGCTGTTGCGACTTCAATTGCTTCGACTACTGCCGGAATTTCTGTAGTAACAACAGGTTCAACTGGCAAGCTCACTTCAGGCGGCAAGTCTGCTGGCAAATCTGTCAAAACCAGTTCTTCTGCACGTACTGCAGGCGTATCCAATGTCAGTTCTGCCACTGGTTCTGGCAATGCTTCGGCCACTGTTTCTGCTATTGCTGCTGTTTCTGCTACGTCTTCCACTGCCAGTGGTACTTCAGCAACCAGTATTTCAGCGTCCTCGACTGGCATGTCTTCAGTAGCTACTGCCACTTCCAGCGCAAGCTCCAATGGCAAGGCATGTTCTTCAGCAGGGGAAGCTGCAGGGGTATCAAGCGTCAATTCAGGCAAGCCTGATGTGACAGGAGCGGGAACTTCTTCAGCAACTGCAGGCACTACTGCTGTAGCTTCAGGTTCAGGCACCAGTTCAACTGGTGTAAAGTCGAATGCTTCCAGCTCAACAGCAGCATGTTCAACTGCAGGTGCAGCTTCTTCCACAACAGGAATAGCTACCGCCTCAATTTCCGCTTCAACAGGCAAGGCTGCAGCTTGAATTTCTTCTGCCACTGGGACAGGCAAGACTTCAGGCTCAGCGACTGGTGTGGCGGGGACTGCAGCAGCTTCAGCTACAGGCTCAAGCACATGCGTAACTTCGGCAACCTCGGCAACTTGCGCAACTTCGACAACCTCAGGAATATCCTGATAATCGAGGCCAGACTTGACGCGCTCTGCAGCGGCAATGATGGCTTTGCCAGTGCGTGGCGAGACACCGCTTTGTTTTAATTCCTCTACCCATTCGACCATCTCGCGGGCAGTGCGATCCAGCAGGGCATACAGGTTTTCATCGCCGCTACGGGAGTCAGACAGCCACAGGTTCATGACTTGCTCTATGCTCCATGCCGCTTCACCAAACACCATCAGGCCAACCATGCGGCCGCTGCCTTTGAGTGTGTGGAAAGAACGACGCAAGCTGGTCAGGTATTCCTGGTTATTGGTATCTTTTCTGGACAGCGGCAAAGTAGTCTGGACATAGGCCAGTACTTCATCTGCTTCCATAAGGAAGATTTCCAGCAATTCGGCATCAATGGCTTCATCACCGTCAGGGATTTCCTGTGCTTGCGCAGTAGCCACCACGGGTTCAGCCGCTGCAGTAACGATATCCTGTAAAGCTTCTGAGGCACCGGCCTGATCGGTTTTACCCAGGAGATCAATGGCAGATTTGGCGCGATCCGATGCTGCTGTATCGTCCAGCAAAATAGCCACTGAACGCTCGGATTCCAGTGAGCTTTTCAGTTGTGCCTGCAAACCAGCATCATGCGGTGCTTCTGCCAGCGAAGCCGCCAGGCGAGCAGATTCCTGCTGTTGCTGAGCCAGTTCTTGTTCGGCAGTCTTGAGGATGGCGACCTTGCTTTCCTGACCATGGCCTTCATCGCCAGGCAGGTGTATATCTGCGCTAGGCAGCAATTCCTTGCTTGCCTGTGCTTCCAGCAAGTTGGAGCGGAACAGGCCAGCTTCCTGATCGAAACTGAATTTCTTTTTAGCCGTTTCTGGCTGGGATTGCAGCGTCTCGATGAAGAAAGACAGTGCACCTATATTTTGCGCCACATTCTCATGGGCGGCGGCTTGCGCCACAGGGTCTGCTGCATCTTCGGCAGAAAACTTGCTGATCATCTGACGGGTATGGTCGACTGCCAGTACGGCGTCATCCTGATCCAGCATGGACAATGCGCCACCGATCTGATGCAAATTGCCATCGATAGGTTTCAGTGTTTCTTTATCAGTAGGTGTGCGGAAATATTCATCCAGCACTTTTTCTATATGACGCAAACTCGATTGCATCTCGCCTACCAGTACACCCATGGTCTGGCGCTGCTGTGCTTCGCGGGAAATCTCACCCATCCAGCTAGCCTGGGTTTGGGGGGTTTCACCAGATACCACAGACAATAAACGTGTCGTGATTTCTTCTGCACGTTCGGCAAAATGTGCTGGCAAACGAGTCACATGGTCAAGCGCATGCTCAACGAATAAGAGACTGGTTGCCAGTTCTATGCCTAGTTTGCTGCCATCAGGCGAATGCGCGACATGGCGGGCAATGCCATTCAGTTCACGCAAGAGCTTGGCCAGCGCAGGGGCATTCAAACCTGCGCCGGTATCGGCCAGGTCTGTCATTTTTTGCGAGAATTTTTCTGCCAGGCCAGTTTCGCCATTGGCTATCCTGCCCCACAAGTTCTTCACTGCCGACAATTGTTCTTTGGCGGCTGTCAGTGCACCAGCGGTAATCTGACCATAATTTTTTTGGTCATAATCAACGGGTACTTTGTCATCGAGCTGATAAGCCTTGCGCACCCTGGTGACAAAAGGAGAAGGTTTTTCAACCTGGGCCAGGAAAAACAGGGCATCGCGCAAAAGGCGTTCCGGGATGGTGCTGACACCTTCTACCAGACGGCGGATTTGCAAATTGATGCGACCGAAGATCTGTTTGACATATTGCTGGTTGTCGATGGCACCGTGGCCCACAGCTTCGACAAAAGCGCGCATGACTACCCAGAAAGCCTTGGCCTGGGAATTAGTTTGACCGTTTTCGATTTCTGCAATCAGGTCATGCATGGATTGCGTGGCGGCGCGTTGCTGTTCCTTGTCTTTGCTGGTCAAGACTGTCAGCAAGAGCTTTTCAAAGCGCTGGCGCAAACCGGTATAGCTGACGGCTACGGCCTTGCTGCTGACGGCCAGTTCAGGTATCTGCTCTTTGGCGGATAACGAAGGAAAGAACAAATCAGCAGGATGAATACGCTCAGCACCTTTCAATTCCAGCAAGGCGCGATAATAAGGGAATAAGCGCACTGGCTGATGGGGCGCGCCTGACAGCAAATCTTCGAGATAGCGCAAGACTGCATGGAAGGCATCGACGATGACTTCAACATTTGCCTGCGTCATCTCCAGCTGGCCATTTTGCAGGCGCTCGAGTAATTCCTCTATGGTTTCTGTAACGATGGAAACACCATCGATATCAACAATCTGCAAGGCACCATGGGCCTGGTGCAGATAGCTTTTTGCATGCAATAAGGTAGTCGGGCGGGTTTCAGTGTCCTGGGCAAGTGCGTCTGTCAGCATCTTGCCAGCATTCGTGATTGCTTCCCGCACTTCTCCCATCACCCAGGACAACGGCCCGATGTCGAACTGTTCCTGTGGAAGATCTGGCGATTTTGAAAAATCGGATGTCATGCGTACTCCGCAAACTCAAGGGCAATGGACCGCAGTCCATTGCCGTGCAAATATGATAGGGTTGCAGCTAGTACAACCAGGGCTGGAAAATCAGGCGGCAACCCGGAACCGTGACACAGAGTTCTTGAGTTCTTCCGCAAGCATGGACAATTCTTTAATGGAAACCGCAGTTTGCTGCGTACCATGCTGCGTTTGCTCGGTGATGGTCAAAATGTGTTGAATATTTTGTGCAACGCCGTTGGCTGAGGTAGCTTGTTGTTCCGTCGCCAGCGAGATACCTTGAATCAGTTCCGCGAGTCGGTTGGAAACGCTACGGATTTCAGACAGCGCCGTACCGGCCGCATCTGACAGTTTTGCTCCCTCAACCACACCCTGAGTGGATTTTTCCATCGCGGCAACCGCGTCATGGGTATCCGTTTGAATCGTACGAACCAGCGCACCAATCTGTTTGGTAGCTTCAGCTGAACGTTCCGCCAGACGCTGAACCTCTTCCGCAACCACCGAGAAGCCTCGACCTGCTTCACCCGCAGACGCCGCCTGAATCGCCGCATTCAGCGCCAGTACGTTGGTTTGTTCGGTAATGTCGGAAATCAGTTCAGTGATCTCACCAATCTCTTGTGAAGACTCACCCAGACGTTTAATACGTTTGGAAGTTTCCTGGATTTGTTCGCGAATCTCGTTCATACCCTTGATGGCGTTTTCCACCGCATGGGCACCTTGCTCCGCCGCAGCAACCGACTGACGCGCAACCAGTGCTGATTCATTCGCAGAGCGGGAAACGTCAGTAATCTCAGCCGCCATCGTCAAAACCACCTGACCAGCATCAGAAATCTCGCGAGACTGTTGTTCAGACGCTGTCAACAAATCGCTGGAAATATTCTGCGCTTGTGTCGAAGCTGAAGTAACCTGTTCTGCAGTTGCCGTAACACGACCTACCAGACCGCGCAACTCTTCCACCGTGTAGTTAACCGAGTCGGCAATCGCGCCCGTGATATCTTCAGAAACCGTCGCTTGCACAGTCAAGTCACCATCCGCAACCTCTTGCAATTCATTCATCAGTCGCAAAATCGCAGCCTGATTCTGATCGTTCGCGGCTTTCGCTTCTTCTTCCTGTTTCTGCGCTTGCATCATCTGTGCCGCAGCTTCGAGACGGCGATCATTCGCTTCCCTGGCGCGGTTACGGCTTTCCTGCAACTGAACGAAACCCACACCTACCGCAGCCAGCAGCGCGAAGAAGGCAGAGCCCAGCATGGCGTAGAAGTAGATACTGGTACCATCCTGCTCGGTGGTGTAAGTCTTCTGCAATTTGGACAGCTTGATCTTGAGATCTTCGTTCTCGTTAAACACCAGCTGTTCGGATTGTTTTGCAGCGATAAAGTTTTGCAGATTGCCCAGAATGCTGGAAACCCATACCTGGTATTCAGAGAAGGTTTTTTGCAGTTCAGTCAATTTGTCGCGGGTATCTGCATCCTTGGTCGCTGTCAGGCGCAATACATCGCTGCCTTTCAGGAAGCCATCAACCAGATCACGGAAAGTATTGGTATCTTTACCCAGCAAGAACGCCGTTTCAGGATTAACACCCTCGGAAGTCAGGAATTCATTCGCACTACGACCCAGACGCTGGGTCAACATGACCAGCTGACCGGCAGCATTAATTTCACGCGCAGATCCGCCGCCTTGTACTTTCAAGGTGGAAATCTGTTCGGTCAATTCCAGCAGGATAGGTGACAGGGCATTCATTTTTTGCAGTGTCTGACCGAAACCCGTCAATTCTTTTTGACGGTTCAAGATCGTTTCCGCAGCCTTATTCGAATTGTCCCAGGCTTTTTGCGCTTCTTTGACGGCTGGTTCCAGAGTAGAGTCGGCTTTTTTAACCGAACGGCCCTGGTAATTACCACCCTTGAGCAAGAGGTTCAAGTCTGAGTTCATTTCAGACCGGCTATCCTTGAGCTGTTTAAACGCTTCGACGTTACCCTGAATCGCATTCGGTGCCGCTTTACCAATACGCTGCGAGTGCATCAGCGACTCACCGGCGATTTGCGCTTGCGTGGACAGCAAGGTCGAGTGATCGGAGTTCAGATACACCGAAACACCACCCAGCAACAGGAAGAACACCATCGTGCCGAGCAAGAAGTTGGTCTGACGACGAACCGACATGCCGCCGATGATAGGCAGGCGCATGCCAGTACCCTTCTCCAGTGCATCACCAATAAAGGTGGCGTCACCGTAAGAGTCGGCCTTGGGTGCGGCAGTTTCTGCCACAGCAGGCGTACTGGTAGCTTCCTGCGCAGCAGGAGTCACCATTTTTACATTGTTTGCTTCTTCAATTTCAATCGAATCAGCATTCCCGAACGACCTTGCCGCAACCTCTGCTCCGTCAATTTCCGGATCTTCTTTATCTTTGGACAAGAACGGTAGATTAAATGCCATTACTAAGTCTCCTAAACGATTGAAAAGCTGTCAGTTCTGCTTGAGTGCACATACTGACTTAAATACCTATTTGCAAAAAATCCTGGTCCTGCACCAGCGTGGCCAGACTAAGTTCAAACCAGATGTTGCCATCCTTATCCCTGTACTTCTTCTTCAACCAGGCTTTGCTTTCCAGCTGATTGTCGTCAAAGGGGATTTCTTCCATTTCTGAAACTGTACGCAAACCCAGAACCTGGGATACCAGCAAGCCACTGTTAAACGCCATGCCAGGGGCGAAAGCCACAATCCGGCACTGAGTATCTTGCTTGGTGTTATCCATGCCCTGGAAACGCGGTAAATCAATGACACCAGTCAAATTACCGCGGATATTGGACAAACCTATGTACCAGTCACGCGTCAAAGGCACCCTGGTGAGGGTGCCCGCAGTGACGATCTCGCCGGATTCACGCAAATCCAGGAGATAACGTCCCTGACCTATCATAATGCCGAGCTGGCTAAGTTTCGTATAGCCACCACGCTGGGCAGCCTGCATGCGTTCAACCAGCTGCGCCTGAAATTCACGCAAACGGGTACGACGCACACCCTTTTCAGGTTTGACAACTTCCAGATTTGCTGCAGCAGTTTCACGCACAGTCTGATTCATGAGGCAATCCGCAGATATCTTATTATTGATGCAAGAATAAAAACTTGTCTATATGGATTAACCAAGAGCAGAAATTTTCGCCAGCAGCTCTGCCGGGTCTATCGGCTTGACCAGGTAATCACGGGCACCCTGACGCAAGCCCCAGATACGATCAGTTTCCTGATTTTTGCTGGTGCAGATAATCACGGGTACATCTTGCGTATCAGGATCCTTGGCGATTGCGCGGGTGATCTGGAAACCATTTTGTCCAGGCATGACCACGTCCATCAAGATCAGCTGTGGTTTGTCTGCCTTGATTTTTGTCAGGGCTTCTTCACCGTTTTCAGCTGTTGATACTGAAAAACCATTTTTCACCAATACATCGGTCAGGAAATAGCGTTCTGTTGGAGAATCGTCTACTACCAGAATTTTTTGAATGGCCATCTTGTTTTACCTCACATTAACTAACTTAACTATATAAACCTAGGTCGCCGAAGTGTAATTTTTCACAGTTTTCAGCAGACTATCCTTTGTAAAAGGCTTGGTCAGATACTCATCAGAGCCGACCATTGCACCACGGGCGCGGTCAAATAAACCGTCCTTAGAAGACAACATAATTACCGGTGTATCCCGGAATTTCGCGCTTTTCTTAATCAGAGCGCAAGTCTGATACCCATCCAGTCTAGGCATGAGGATATCGCAAAAAATCAGGTCTGGACGAGAATCGTTAATCTTGGCAAGTGCATCAAAGCCATCTTCTGCCAATACTATCTTGTACCCAGCCTGTCCTAAAAAAATCTCAGCCGAACGGCGTATGGTGCTGCTATCGTCAATCACCATGATTTTCAAGTTCTCGTTGCCTGTCAACGTTGACATAAAATCATCTCTTCCCGGCAGTATTAAGGTTACATATCACTGTAACAAAAAATCGCACATTTGCGCTTTTTTTCCTTGAATAAACATATTAAGCAACATCAAAAATCGAAAAATCGATCAGATTGCCACCATTTCGAAGTCTTCCTTGCGGGCGCCGCACTCGGGGCAGGTCCAGTTCATCGGAACATCTTCCCACTTGGTACCGGCTGGAATACCGTCTTCGGGGGAACCTTGCTCTTCATCATATACCCAACCGCAAATCAAGCACATCCACGCCTTGAAAACTACCTCATCCCTTACCGTATCAGTCACGACTAAAACCCTTCAATCAAGTAAAATATTGAAACTGCTGCAAATATTGTATTTGCATTGTGTTACGAATGGCATTTGCGCGAGTAATTTAAGTCCTCACGAAGTCAGCTATATTAATCTACCCAACGTGCAAAACCAAATTTCTCCACTAATACTTAGCTTTGGTGCATCAGATCCTGTTGCAGCCACTGGCATCCATGCCGATCTGGCATCGTTTGCAGCCATGGGCTGTTACGGTTTGCCCATCATGACCGCCATTTTAACTGGTGATACGTCACAAATCGATGATTTACATCCACTTGATGGTGATTTAGTCGATGAGCAGGCACGTACCGTGCTCGAAGACATGCCAGTACTGGCCTTTAAAGTCGGCCAGGTGGGCAGCGTGGAAAATGTCACCGTCATCGCCGAAATCGTTTCTGACTATCCGGAACTGCCGCTCATCCTGGATCCCTTCAATGCCGCCATCACAGAACAGGGGCCGGAAGCGGAGGATCTGGTGCTGGCCATCCGCGAATTACTGATCCCGCAAGCCAGCCTGCTGATGATTTCTGCTGTTGAATTATCACGTCTGGCGGAAACCTGGAAAGAGAACGCCGAAGCTGAAGATCTGGCTGCCGATGCCATGACGCTCATCGAATCCGGCTGCGAGTATATATTAGTCACGGGCACAGCGGGTGAAACCGGTGAAGTCGTTAACACTTTATATAATGAATCTGGCGTCGTCAGGCGCGATGTCTGGCAAAGATTGCCTGGCTCGCATGCCGGTGCTGGTTCCACCTTGTCTGCGGCGATTGCCGCTCTGCTGGCGAATGGACTGGAAATACCCGAAGCCGTGCTGGAAGCCCAGGAGTTTACCCACGCCGCCCTCAGCCATGCGCAAAGGCTGGGCATGGGCAGACTGATACCTGATCGCTATTTCTGGGCCAGGGAAGATCGTCAACTGACGCTTTAACAATCTCTTACTATTCATCTGTCACTATTCCCCCTATTTGCATCACCTTTTACAGAAGCTCCACCATGACTGATAAAAACGACATCCTGTTTGCCCGCGCCCAAAAGACCACGCCTGGTGGGGTGAATTCTCCTGTGCGCGCCTTCCGCTCCGTTGGCGGCACACCGCGTTTCATCACGCGCGCAGCCGGTCCTTATTTTTGGGATGCGGAAGACAAACGCTATATCGATTACATAGGCTCATGGGGTCCCGCTATCGTTGGCCATGCCCATCCTGAAGTCATCAGCGCAGTGCAAGAAGCAGCCGCCCGCGGCCTGAGCTTTGGCGCACCGACTGAAGGTGAAGTCGAGATGGCAGAAGAAATCTGCAAACTTGTACCCAGCATAGAGCAAGTACGCCTGGTTTCCAGCGGCACTGAAGCCACCATGAGCGCCCTGCGCCTGGCACGCGGTGCCACCAAACGCGACAAGATCATCAAGTTTGAAGGTTGCTACCATGGCCATGCTGATTCTTTACTGGTCAAGGCTGGCAGTGGCTTGCTGACCTTTGGCAACCCGACTTCTGCCGGTGTGCCGGAAGACTTCAGCAAGCACACTCTGGTGCTTGACTATAATAACTGCGAACAACTGGAAGAAGTGTTCAAATCCATCGGTGAGCAAATCGCCTGTGTCATTGTTGAACCAGTGGCTGGCAATATGAATTTGATACGCGCTACGCAAGAATTCATCAATACCATGCGCAAGCTGTGTACTGCGCATGGCAGTGTTTTGATTTTTGATGAAGTGATGTGCGGTTTCCGTGTAGGTCTGCACGGTGCGCAGGCGCTGTATGGCGTGCAGGCTGACCTGACTTGCCTGGGCAAGGTCATCGGTGGTGGTTTGCCGGTCGCCGCCTTTGGTGGTCGCGCCGATTTGATGGGTCACATGGCACCTTTGGGCGGCGTCTACCAGGCTGGCACTTTGTCAGGCAACCCCGTCGCCGTGGCAGCGGGTATGACTACCCTGAAAATTATCCAGCAGGCAGGCTTCTATGAAAACCTGACAGCGCAAACCCGCAAGCTGGTGGATGGCCTGAGTGCCGCCGCCAAAGCTGCTGGCATCAGCTTCTGTGCCGATGCCGTCGGCGGCATGTTTGGTCTGTATTTTGCGAATGAAGTACCGGGTTCTTATGCCGCCATGATGGCCAGCGACAAGGAAAAATTCAACCGCTTCTTCCACCTCATGCTGGACCAGGGCGTCTATCTGGCACCATCTGCTTTTGAGGCTGGCTTCGTTTCTGCGCAACATGATGATGCCATTATTGCCGATACGATTGCTGCGGCTGAAAAGGCTTTCGCACAACTCTGATCTTCGAAAAAGCTGGGACGATAAGGGAGCTTGCTAATGCTGGCTCCCTTCTATTTCTATATCAGTAGCTTCATTTTTTTGATCTAAAATCCACCTGTCCCGGCCGCCCCGGCAAATTCAAATTCGCATGCGGCACAGGCGTCTGGCTGATGATTTTGCCGCGGCGCAGCACGTGGGTTCGGGTAGCGCGCAAGCGTATTGCTTCAACCGGGTCGCTGGCATCGAGTATTACCATATCCGCATTACAGCCAACTTCCAGACCATAACCTTCCAGTCCCAATATGCGGGCAGGTGCAGCGGTCACTGCCTGGAAGCACTGGCGCATTGCGTCCTGTCCTGTCATCTGCGCCACATGCAGGCCCATCTGCGCGACTTCCAGCATGTCACCTGAACCCAGGCTATACCATGGGTCCATCACACAGTCATGACCGAAGGCGACTTCTATGCCAGCAGCCAGCATCTCGGGCACGCGGGTCATGCCACGGCGCTTGGGATAGGTGTCATGGCGGCCTTGCAAGGTAATATTAATGAGGGGATTGGCGATGGCAGCGACGCCAGCTTCGCGTATCAATGGTAATAATTTACTGACATAGTAATTGTCCATGGAATGCATGGAAGTCAGGTGCGAACCTGCCACCCGCCCCTGCATGCCCAGTCTGTGGGTGTGATAAGCCAGGGTTTCTATATGGCGCGACAAGGGATCATCTGATTCATCGCAATGCATATCGACTCGCAAGCCTTTGTCGGCAGCGAACTCGCACAATAGGCGTACCGATTCTGCGCCATCGGCCATGGTGCGCTCAAAATGCGGTATGCCACCCACTACATCAACACCCATGGCGATGGAACGCTTGAGATTATCCATCGCGGTGGCGCTGCGCAAGATACCATCTTGCGGAAAGGCCACCAGCTGCAAATCCAGATAAGGAGCAACGCGGCGTTTTACTTCCAGCAAGGCTTCGACTGCCAGCAAACGGTCATCGCAGATATCCACATGCGAACGCACTGCCAGCAAACCCCGCCCTACTGCCCAATCGCAATAAGTCATGGCGCGCTCAACCAGTGCCTCTTGCGTCAACATGGGTTTCAATTCGCCCCATAAGGCTATACCTTCCAGCAAAGTGCCGGACTGATTTACGCGCGGCAAGCCATAGCTAAGCACCGCATCCATATGGAAGTGAGCATCGACAAATGGTGGCGTCACCAGGTTGCCGTTGGCATTGATTTCTTCTGCCGCGCTGACGGACAAGGCTACATCAACAGCGCTGATGCGACCATCCTGGATGGCGATATCGATACCCTTGCGACCATCTGGCAAACTGGCATTGCGTATGACAAGATCGTTCATCAGAAATCTCTCTCTATTATTAGTACATCGATTAGCAAATAGATTAGTACATAGTTATTACAGAAAATATGCGCCACAGGCTCCATCCTGCGTCATAATCTTGGCACAGAAAGGCAGGAATCTTATGGCAACAATGAAGCAAGTCGCAGAGAAAGCGCGCGTCTCCACTACCACGGTTTCTCACGTCATCAATAATACCCGTGTCGTCAGTGAAGATGCACGCGAACGTGTGCTGGCCGTGATACAGGAATTGCGCTATATCCCCAGCGCCGTGGCCCGCAGCCTCAAGAACGACCGTACCCACACTCTGGGTATGATGATACCGAATAATTCCAATCCCTATTTTGCAGAAATCATACAGGGGATAGAAGACGCTTCATTCAAGCTGGGCTATAACATTATCCTGTGCAATTCCTACGATGATCCGAAAAAGCAGGCTGCCTATATCCGCGTGTTGATGGAAAAACGTATTGATGGCCTGATCCTGGTGTCCTCGGGCTCGGATGAAGAATTGACACAATTATTGGCCGACGAAGGCATACCCAAGGTATTGGTGGATAGAGAAGTGTCAGGTGTAGTGGCAGACTTTATCGAAGCCGACCATGAACAGGGTGGTTATGAAGCAACCCGTTACCTGATAGGACTAGGTCACAAGCAGATTGCCTGCGTTGCCGGACCTGACATCCTGCTACCCAGTGGCGACCGTGTTACTGGCTACCGCCGTGCGCTGCAGGAAGCTGGTCTGGAGTTCAAAAGTGAATATTTGTTACATGCCGACTTTACCAGCCAGGGAGGCTTTAACGCCTTCCAGCAATTGCTGGCATTGCCACAACGGCCTACTGCCATTTTCGCCAGCAATGATTTGATGGCAATAGGCGGCATCAGGGCAGCCAATGAGGCTGGCATCAAGATACCGGAAGCCTTGTCCGTCATCGGCTACGATGACATTGCCTTGGCCTCGTTCAGCACCCCGCCCTTGACCACGATAGCCCAGCCCAAGCAAGCGATAGGCAATCTGACGGCCCAGATACTGGTCAACCGCATCGTCGACCCGGAAGCGCCTTTGAGGCGGGAAATGCTGAAGTCACAGCTGGTGATACGGCAATCAACTGCTCGCCCCGAATAAAGGCTTTAAGCGATAGAGTTAATCAAAACCTGCAACAAGATCAAAACGATCATGGGGGAAAAATCCAGCCCACCGATGGCAGGAATGATTTTTCTCACCGGCGACAGCAAAGGCTCGTTCAAAGCTCTGACAAAGGGCGCGAAAGGTGCACTGGGGTTCACCCAGCTGAACAGCACCTCAAGCAAGAGCAAGGCCATGAACTCATAGATAATCCATTGCGTCATCATGATCCCGGCCATGATAAAAGCCTGTTCGACCAAAAACACGGGTAACACCAGCCACACGATAAAACCGGCAGTCGCGAGAGCCACCAGCAAGGCAGCGATCAGTGTCGCCCAGTCATAACCGGCAAACCCGGGAATGACACGCCGGATAGGATGGACCAGCCAGTCAGTCAACTTGAATATGGCTTGCGCCAGTGATGCCGGAGGCCTGATCCTTTGTGCCTGCATCCAGAAACGCAGCAACAAAAAGCCCGCAAAGACACCCGTGACAGCCTTGATAATATAAATCAAATTATTGAGTAACACGACACACCCTTAAAAAAAACCCACTGCATGACGAATCAGACAGTGGGTATTGTGCCTGAATAAAACCAGGCCACCAAGCATATCAAAGATTATGCTGGGCGATTACCAGTTGGGAAAGGCCATGCTGCATTTGGACTTACAACTGTTTTTGCATCAGGTGTCGCTGGTTTTGCTGGAGCGGCCTTTTTTGCGGCTGGCTTAGCCGCGGCTTTTTTTGCGACTGCTGGCTTAGCTGCTGCTTTTGCTGCTGGCTTAGCCGCTGCTTTTGCTGCTGGCTTGGCCGCTGCTTTTGCTGCTGGCTTGGCTGCTGCTTTTGCCGCTGGCTTGGCTGCTGCTTTTGCCGCTGGCTTGGCTGCTGCTTTTGCCGCTGGCTTGGCTGCTGCTTTTGCTGCAGGTTTAGCTGCTGCTTTTTTAGCTGCTGGCTTAGCCGCTTTTGCCGCTGGCTTGGCCGCCTTAGCTGCTGGTTTAGCCGCTACTTTTTTCGCCGCTGGTTTAGCTGCCTTAGTTGCCTTAGCTGCTTTTGCTGCTGGTTTAGCCGCTTTTGCTGCTGGCTTCGCTGCTGCTTTTTTCGCTACTGGTTTAGCTGCTTTTGCTGCCTTGGCTGCTGGTTTAGCTGCGGCTTTTGCTGCTGGCTTAGCCGCTTTTGCTGCTGGCTTCGCTGCTGCTTTTTTCGCTACTGGTTTAGCTGCTTTTGCTGCCTTGGCTGCTGGTTTAGCTGCGGCTTTTGCTGCTGGCTTAGCTGCTTTTGCTGCCTTGGCTGCTGGTTTAGCTGCAGCTTTTGCTGCTGGCTTAGCTGCTTTTGCTGCCTTGGCTGCTGGTTTAGCTGCGGCTTTTGCTGCTGGCTTAGCTGCTTTTACTGCCTTGGCTGCTGGTTTAGCTGCAGCTTTTGCTGCTGGCTTGGCCGCTGCTTTTGCTGCTGGCTTAGCTGCTTTTGCTGCCTTGGCTGCTGGTTTAGCTGCAGCTTTTGCTGCTGGCTTGGCCGCTGCTTTTTTCGCTGCAGCTGGTTTTGCCACTTTAGCGGCGGCTTTTTTTGCAGCAGGTTTCTTCGCTGCTACTGGTTCGTCCGGGGACGGTTGTGGTGCTGTTGCCATTTTGTTTCTCCTTCGATTGGAATGGAAAAAATCAGATAAAAATTAAATCCGCTCGATCCATTCAAGCGGATTATTCATCGGCACAAACATGATCGCTGTTTGCGCTAATGAATTCTGCACCGGCCGAACTGCTCCATCCCCTCTATTGATGGGGCACTTCAGCCATCATGGTTTGCTTTAGAACCTGCTTATGATCTTACTGCGCGGACGTGATCGGGGCTCATGCGCTGCTCAAAATGCTCATGTACTAAAGTACATTCTGCTTTTTGCGCTGCGTTTTTATTACCCTGACCCCGCTGACGACCGCTTGCTACAGATCATAAACAGGTTCCACGCCGGCTCCTGGCCTGGCGGCAAACCCAAAAAACGCCTGCATTAATTGCAGACGCCGGTATTCTTTTGCAAAACACAAAGACCAATAGCCACAATACCCAGTGTAGCCAGGTATTGCGGCACTAACAGTTCAAAACAATGTTGTCTATGACTGTCCATTCAGTTTGGTGAGGCCTCTCGCGTTTTACATCTTGTGCAAATCATGAGCAATCCCGAGGGATACTGATAGCTTGCGGCGTTTCCTGATTTGATGATTTCTTGTGGCTGCCTTTTCTATCTGGGGTCTTGCAAACCCAAATTCAACATCACATTAAAAACTTCAATCAACCTGCTCGCACCACTTGATCAGAAATCCCTGATCTGGATTTTGGCGATCGCTGTATTCAGCGCTTATTCCCAGTTGAGGGCTCCGCCAGTTTGATACTCAATTACACGTGTCTCAAAAAAGTTGCGCTCTTTTTTCAGGTCTATCATTTCACTCATCCAAGGGAAAGGATTTTCTTCCTGAGGGAATAGCGCCTCGAGACCGATTTGTTGTGCGCGGCGATTTGCGATGAAGCGTAAATAACCTTTAAACATAGGCGCATTCAAACCGAGCACTCCACGCGGCATTGTATCCTCTGCGTAACGATATTCCAACTCCACAGCACGCAAAAACAACGATTTAATTTCATCGCGAAATGCTGGCGTCCACAAATGCGGGTTTTCCATCTTAATTGTATTGATCAAATCGATTCCGAAATTGCAGTGCATCGATTCATCACGCAAGATGTATTGGTATTGTTCAGCCGCGCCCATCATTTTATTTTGACGACCAAGCGCCAGAATTTGTGTGAAGCCGACATAGAAAAACAGACCTTCCATCAGGCAGGCAAAGACGATCAGTGACTTCAGCAAAGTCTGATCCGCCTCGGTCGTACCAGTCTTGAATGCAGGATCGGTCAACACGTCGATGAAAGGAATCAGGAACTGATCTTTGTCGCGGATGGAATCAACTTCATTGTAGGCATTGAAGATTTCAGCTTCGTCCAGGCCCAGCGATTCAACGATGTATTGATAGGCATGGGTGTGGATGGCTTCTTCAAATGCCTGGCGCAACAGATACTGACGGCATTCTGGTGCCGTGATATGGCGGTAAGTACCCAGCACGATATTGTTGGCGGCGAGGGAATCGGCGGTCACGAAGAAACCCAGATTGCGTTTCACCAGGCGGCGCTCATCTTCAGTCAGGCCATTCGGGTTTTTCCAGAGTTCAATATCACGCTGCATATTGATCTCTTGCGGCATCCAGTGATTGGCGCAACCTGCCAGGTATTTATCCCAGGCCCATTTATATTTGAAAGGCACCAGTTGATTGACGTCTGTGGTGCCGTTGATGATGCGTTTGTCAGCAGCGTTCACGCGACGTGCCACGACTTCTGTAGCGACCGTCACTGGTTTGCTGACCAGTGCGGGATTGAGGGCGACTTCTTGCGTCTGCAAGCGAGGCTGCAAATCCTGGCCAGTGACCTGACGTGGTGCCGGAGCTGCCGGCTTGACTTCATCATCCCAAGATAACATTATTTATTTCCTTACTTTTTTGTAACAGCTTATTCTTCAGAGGGAAGAAGCAGAGCTTCTCCCCTCAGTCTTTTGACGCTTATTGGCAAGCTTCGCATTCTTCGAAACCAGCATCACCAGGACGCAACATGCAGGCCGGACCGTCGGTCTCTTGCGCTGCTGCCGTCATGCCTGTTGCTGCGGTAGCGTAGCCACCGCTATTACCGTCGACTGCCACCGCATTCAATGCACCGGTTTTGCTGGTGGATTTTTCAGTATGCGTAGCGCCTATGGTGCGCAGGTAGTAAGTGGTTTTCAAACCACGCAACCATGCCAGCTTGTAAGTTTCATCCAGTTTTTTACCGGAGGCACCTGCCATATAGATGTTCAGAGACTGCGCCTGATCTATCCATTTTTGACGACGCGCAGCCGCCTCCACCAGCCAGGATGGGCTGACTTCAAATGCGGTTGCATACAGGGCACGCAGATCTTCCGGGATGCGATCTATACGTGCCAGGCTGCCGTCAAAGTACTTCAGGTCGGCGATCATGACTTCATCCCACAGGCCGCGGTCTTTCAAGTCACGTACCAGATGTTCATTGATCTCGGTAAATTCACCAGACAGATTCGATTTCACATACAGGTTTTGGTAAGTCGGCTCGATACAGGCAGACACACCAATAATGTTAGAAATTGTTGCAGTTGGTGCAATCGCCACGCAATTGGAATTGCGCATACCGAATTTCTTGATGCGATCACGCACCGGATACCAATCCATGGTTTCCGAAAAATCAGCTTCCAGATAACCACCGCGTTCTTCTGCCAGCAACTTCAAAGAGTCTTGCGGCAGGATGCCACGATCCCACAAGGAACCTGTATATGAACTGTAACGACCGCGCTCTTCTGCCAATTCTGTCGATGACAGGTAAGCGTAGTAGCAAACCGCTTCCATGGAAGTATCCGCGAACTGCACTGCTTCCATCGATGCGTAAGGGATGCGCATCATGTGCAGGCAATCCTGGAAACCCATGATACCCAGACCAACAGGACGATGACGCAGATTGGAGTCACGTGCCTTCTTCACTGCATAGTAGTTGATGTCGATGACGTTATCCAGCATACGCATCGCTGTTCGCACAGTTTTTTGTAATTTAATGTGATCGAGCTTGCCGTCCTTCATGTGGGCAGGCATGTTGACCGAGCCCAGATTACATACCGCGATCTCGCTGTCGTTGGTGTTCAGGGTGATTTCTGTACACAAGTTGGAGCTATGGACCACGCCCACATGCTGTTGTGGTGAACGGATATTGCAAGGATCTTTGAAGGTGATCCAGGGATGGCCAGTTTCAAACAGCATGGACAGCATCTTGCGCCACAAGTCCAGCGCCGGGATTTTTTTCGATAAAGTCAGCTCGCCGCTGGCAGCCCTGGCTTCATAGGCAACATAGGCTTGCTCGAAAGCTTTGCCGTATTTGTCATGCAGGTCAGGCACGTCGGAAGGAGAGAACAAAGTCCAGTCGCCTTTTTCCATGACGCGCCTCATGAACAGATCAGGAATCCAGTTCGAGGTATTCATGTCATGAGTACGGCGGCGGTCATCGCCAGTGTTCTTGCGCAGGTCGAGGAATTCCTCAATATCCATATGCCAGGTTTCCAGGTAGGCGCACACCGCGCCCTTGCGTTTGCCACCTTGGTTGACGGCCACTGCCGTGTCATTGACGACTTTGAGGAAAGGCACAACCCCCTGGGATTTGCCATTGGTGCCTTTGATATGTGCGCCGAGTGAACGCACTGGCGTCCAGTCATTACCCAGACCACCGGCATACTTTGCCAGCAAGGCGTTTTCCTTGATGGCTTCATAGATACCATCCAGATCATCGGCAACCGTGGTCAGGTAGCAAGAGGACAGTTGTGAACGCTGGGTGCCGGAATTGAACAGGGTCGGTGTCGAGCTCATGAAGTCAAAGCTGGACAGCAAATTGTAAAATTCTATTGCGCGGGTTTCACGATCAATTTCATTTAAAGACAGACCCATCGCTACACGCATATAGAAAGCCTGTGGCATTTCTACACGGGTGCCACGGATATGCAGGAAGTAGCGGTCATACAAAGTTTGCAGGCCGATATAACCAAATTGCAGATCGCGGTCAGCAACCAGTGCATTCGCCAGTTTTTTCAAATCAAACTGACCCAGCTTGGCATCGAGCAAGTCGGCTTCTATGCCCTTCTTGATGAATTTAGGGAAGTATTCCAGATATTCTGCAGCTGCATCCTGTTGCGCTACTTCTTTGCCAAACACTTCTTTACGGACTGTATGCAAGAGCAAACGTGCTGTCACCTGGCTGTAAGCCGGTTCCTTTTCCATCAGCGCGCGGGCAGCCAGGATAGCGGATTTATATAATTCTTCTACCGGTACACCGTCGTACAGATTCTTCAGGGTCTCGGCCAGAATCGCATCAGGATCAGCCAGCTTATCCAGCCCCAGGCAGGCAGCAGCAATCATCCTGCGCACTTCTGCCACATCCAGTGGACGAGGCTGGCCATCGACGATGACATGCAATTGCGGTGCGGCGGCTTCAACATGGCCAGGCGCATCATGAATGCGGCGGCGTTCTTCCATGCGCTTGGCACGGTACAAGACATAAGAACGGGCGACATCATGTTCGCCTGAGCGCATCAGCGCCAGCTCGACCTGGTCTTGCACATCTTCTATATGGAAAGTGCCACCGGCAGGCTGGCGGCGCAACAGGGCGGCAACCACGCTGGCTGTCAGTTGCTCAACCAGCTCACGGACCCTGGCGGATTCTGCACCATGTCCACCGTTGACCGCCAGAAAAGCCTTGGTCATGGCAATGGCGATCTTGGAAGGCTCAAAGCCGACCACGGAACCATTGCGGCGAATAATACGATATTCGCTATAGCTGTTCAGGCTGGTGGCAGCAGGTGTGGCTGCCACATTCAAAACTGATCCCAGTTCTGGCTTGGACAAAGTGGATATTTCATTAGAAGAGTGCATTGATCCTCCGGATGCAGTGTTATTTTTTGCCAGCCAGATTCATGAATACAGGACCTGGCAGGTCATGGGGTTAAACGGGAAACGCGCAATACTGTTGATAGCCGGACGAGACAAAAATTTGTCATATCCGATTTATTTTGTTCACATCATTCGCCAGACAATTACAAAACAAGAAGGGAAATTGAAGCAAGGCAAGAAAACAAACAAATCTGAAAAACCACTACATATAGTGCGCTAATTTTTATTTGCCCTAATTCTAGTGCCGCATCTGGTCATGTGCAACCGCTTTTTATTTAAATAATTGAATTATTTTTTTCGAAAAAAGCTTGATTAGGTGTTGACTTTCGCAAAGCCCAGAACAGCACTAGCGCAAACGCGAGTGAACACTAACGTGCAAGCACAGGCAAAGAGCCAAGGCTTGACAGCCGTCAAGTATGGCGTCAGTCATGAGGAGTCACAGAGTGGACTGCAGAGTTCTGCTGTCTGATGTACATCAGACAGCAGCCATGCCCGACCCAGGCTTAGCGCAGGGCAATTCAGGCAAATGATTTATTCCTGAATTTTCAATTTTTGTATCTGATAGCGCAATTGCCGGAAGCTCACACCCAGCAATTCCGCCGCCTGGGTACGATTGTTGCGGGTTTGATGCAAGGCACGCTTGATCATTTCACGTTCCACATTTTCCAGATAGTCGGGTAATGAGCAGGGCAAACCAGGCGCAGCAAACAAATCAACTTCGACATCCGCTGGCTGGTCTGGCACTGACACTGGCTGGGCTGAGTGGCTGACGACTTCCGTCGGGATGGGTTGCGCCAGGGGTGTGTCAAGTAATTTCCTGGTACCACGCAAAGCCAGGTCGGTCACTTCTATGCAACCATCGTTGGCAAATGCGATGGCACGTTCCAGGATATTTTCGAGCTCCCTGACATTGCCGGGGAAGTCATAACTGATCAAGGCATCAATCGCCTCTACCGACATATCAATATCATTGCCCGTGAGTTTTCTCAGAATATTGCGGGATAATACGATGATATCTTCCAGGCGCTCGCGCAAAGGCGGCAAGTGCAATTCAATCACGTTCAGGCGATAATACAAATCCTGGCGAAAGCGACCTTCCTCCACACAGATGGCCAGGTTTTGATGGGTGGCACTAATAATACGCACATCCACCGCTTCTTCCACCGTGGCACCGACCTTGCGCACCCGCCTTTCCTGTATGGCACGCAGGAGCTTGACTTGCATGGGTAAAGGCAAATCGGCAACTTCATCGAGCATCAGTGTGCCACCGCTGGCCGCCTGAAAAAAACCCTCTCTGTCATCGGCTGCGCCGGTAAATGCCCCTTTGCGGTAGCCAAAGAATTCAGCCTCCATCAAGGTTTCAGGAATCGCGCCACAGTTGACGGCGATAAAAGGCTTGCCGGATCTGGCGCTACTGGTATGGATTTCCCTGGCCGCCAACTCCTTGCCACTGCCGGATTCGCCAGTAATGATGACTGGTGCCATGCTGCGCGCCAGCCGGTTGATCTGTTCCCTGACTTCCTGCATGCCTTGCGACTGGCCTATCATGAAGGATTTGGCAGGAATAGCCACTTGTTCAGGTGCAGACTCTTGTTCTTTCTGAACTTCATTGGTTTGCAAGGCGGACCTGACCAGCTTGCGCAACTGATCGAGTGCGACTGGCTTGGAGACATAGTCAAAGGCACCGGCCTTTAAGGCCACCACGGCATTGTCAGCACTGCCAAAAGCCGTGATCACCGCGATAGGGGTATTCTTAAAGTGGGCGTTAACTTCCTGCACCAGTTCCATGCCGGAACCGTCGGGCAAACGCATGTCCGTCAATACCAGAGCATAGCTTTGCTTGGCAAGATGAGCACGCGCCAGCGCCAGGGTTTCGGCACTATCGACATCCAGGCCCATCTTGATGAGGGTAATCTCCAGCAACTCACGCAGATGTGCTTCATCATCCACTACCAGGATACGGGGACAGGCAGCAACTTCATTCATACTCATGCACTATATCCAGAGAAATTAATTACAAAACGCCCACTGGGCTCTACCTTGCCTGCTTCTGTTTCTTCAACCCGATATTCATAATCGAGCAAGGCATGGTTATTCAAACATAGTTCCCTTGCCATATACAAGCCCAGTCCTGTTCCCATGCGCGATGTTGTATAAAAAGGCTCAAATAAATGAGAACGCACATCATAGGGTATGGCGGGACCATCATCTTGTATATGCAACTCCTGGCGACCAGTAGGGTTCACCAGAGCAAATATCTTGATACTGGCAGGCTGGCCACTGGCATAGCGTATGGCATTCGACAAGAGATTCAGCACAACTTCGCGCAAATGACTGGGGTCAAAGTCCACCATGAAGTTGCGCTCTATTACAACCAGGATCAAATCCGTGGCCAACGCCCGGGTTTCGACGAAATCCCTGACCATTTCGACCAGCAAATCCATGACATGGTAGGGTTGCACGTCCGACTGCGCCTTGCGTGAAAGCTTCAGGATATCTTCTATCAGCTGATTCAGGCGTGCAACATTGTCGTCAACAATTTTAAGCAGGCGGGTTGCCTGCTTCTTGTCCGGCTCCAGGTTACCCAGGTCTTCATTCAACAATGAAGCCGCATAGGAAATCGATGACAGGGGATTGCGCACTTCATGCGCGATACTGGCAGTCAAACGTCCCATGGAAGCCAGTTTCAGTTGCTGAGCCTGGTTTTCTATATCCGATACATCCTGCATGAAAACGATAGTATAAGCCCCCGCCTTCTCCTTGATGCCTCCCACATTAACGCCCTTGATGGCAACGAAGCGCAGCTTCAGATGTGTGACAAAATGCGGACGCTCACGCTCGAAACGTTCTCTGGTCGCTGTATCGGCAGCTAATTCTTCCAGTTCGGGTCGCACTTCATCCAGATAGCAACGTATGGAGACAAAAGAAATTTCTTCTTCCTTGCGCCTGTCAGGCAAGCTGGGGCGACCCTGCATAGAACTCAAAGCTTCAACGATGGGGCGCAAGGCCGTAATGTCAGCCAGTTCAACGCCTATCATTTCCTTGGTCAGATGCCCTCCCAGCATGCGTACAGCAGCCGGATTGATTTCAAACATGCAGGCATTCTGATCCAGGACCAGGATGCCATCACCCATGTCCGAGATGACCAGTTGATTAATCGCCTGCTGTATCATCAAGGCATTGCCGCGCTGCGCCGCCAGTTGCTCCTGACTGATCAGATTATGTGCCAGGCGATTCACCACTGACACCACGGCAAAATAGGCGGCACCGAACAAACCTGCTTGCGATAATGGTGCGCCACCATCCGATTGCAGATAGTGATAGACACTTTCGCCCAATAAGAACAAGACAACGAGGGAGGAAAAAAACAAAGACCAGATCAGCGGACTCAGTATTGCCGCCCCCGCCAATGGAAACAAAAACAAAATACCCAAACCGCTCTTGTAACCACCGCTGGCCAGATAGATGACAGAAATGATAATGATATCCAGCAGTATCTGCGTCGTCAGTTGCCACATGAAACGGCGCGGATAAAACTGCTTGAGCAGCACAAACCCTATGGCGATCGATACATAGATCAAGCCTATGTCACGGCCAAACAGATACTCGGTAGCCCAGACATCTTTGTCGGTACGCAAGCTGAGCAATATCAGCAAACTGGCCGCAACCACGATGCGTGAAGCATTCAGGGTTTGCAAAGAACGCCAGAAAGAGTGCGAGGGTTCGTTGACTACAGTGTGAAGATCAGACATCAGTATCCTGTTTGGCGCATGGCATCACGCAAGCTCGGCATGTTCTTTACTGCAATACACCTGTTCACCACGCCGCACGGCCTCGGATGCCGGCAAATAAATCTGGCAATGTGCACAACACACCATGGATTCTGCTGTCCCTTGTTGTGGCCCCTGCGGCCCCTGTGGTGCATCAGGCTCAGCATGCCCCGATGATGCTGCTGGAGGCTGGATTTTTTTCTTCAAGGCCAGGATGACCAGCAAGGCCAGGCCCAGCCAGAACAATAGCCTCATGTCAGGCTCCTGTGTAATAAGACTTCCAGGACAAAGCGACTACCTACATAGGCCAGCAACAAGGTGATAAAACCGGAGAGCGTGAAGCTCAAGACCGTTTTACCACGCCAGCCGCGCCAGTAACGCCCTGTCAGCAAGATGGCAAACAAGAGCCAGGATAAGAGTGACAATAAAGTCTTGTGATCCCATTTGAAGGCAACACCCAGTACCTGCTCAGAAAATATCACCCCCGACAAGACTGTCAGGGTTAGCAAGACAAAGCCCAAGAGCACGAAGCGGAACAGGATTTTCTCCATGGTCAACAATGCGGGCAACCTGTCTATCAGGGTATTGAGCCACAATGTTTTTTGCGCAGCACGCAATTGATGTAAATGTTTATCCTGCACTGTCATGACAACGGCATGGAAGGCCGCAATGGTCAGCGTGCTATAGGCCAGCATGGCGATCACCACATGCCAGGGAAACATTGCCGTTTTACCTGCCAGCGCAACCAGGCTGCCGGGAAAGAAACTGGGCAGCACTGCCATCACGGCGGCGTTTGGCATGAGTAATAAGCGCAGGCCATCAAGAGCCGCATTGCGATTTTCCAGCCAGCAGACAAAAACAGAAACCCATAAGGCTGCCGACAACATGACAGCAAACCCTACCCTGATCGCATATTCAGGAAAAACCGTCAGCCACAAAGCCGCACCATGGGTCAGCCAGGCCAGGGCGCTGACGACATTCACCAGGGTCAGCCTGCGTGCTGGCAAGACGATGCTGGATATATATAAGGCAGCGGCAAGAAAGGATAGATAGATTTGCATGGGCCAAGTTTACACCATGTCGCATGAAATTTGGATTATGCCCATACAGCCGCGTTTACATCACCATCCTATCCTGTCACTTGATTGATTAAAGACAAAGATTTTTGATATTTCTTGATTTTGTCATACAGGGTCTTTTTGGGTATGCCGAGCAACTCGGCAGCGGCAGCGACATTATTGACACTCTTTTCCAGGGCCGCCTGTATCAGGCTGGCTTCATACACATCCAGCTTTTCAGGCAAGCTGCTGGCGCTGAGCTGTTCCGCCTCAGCATGTGGCAGATGGGGGGAAGCAGCAAACTCAGCCACGCCCAGTACCAGCTGGTCGGCAAAGTTACGCAGTTCGCGTACATTACCCTGCCAGTCAGCCTGCATCCACTGCTGCATTCGGGCAGCCGACCAGAGCGGCACTTCTTTTTGATAGCGCAGAGCCGCTCTTTGCACAAAGTATGACAACAGCAGGGGAATATCTTCGCGCCTTTCATTCAGCTTGGGCAAATGAATAGTGATGACACTAAGACGATAATACAGGTCTTCACGGAATTGCCCTTGCGCACTGAGTTTCAATAAATCTGTCTTGGTGGCGGCAATGATGCGGCAATCCAGGGCAATCAATTGATTGCCACCCAGTCTTTCCAGGCTGCGCTCTTGCAAAACCCTGAGCAATTTGATTTGCAGGTTCAGCGGCATACTTTCAATTTCATCAAGAAACACAGTGCCGCCTTGCGCGTATTCGAGTTTGCCTATGCGACGTTTCTGGGCACTGGTGAAGGCACCAGCCTCGTGGCCAAAAATCTCGCTCTCAAACACAGACTCAGGCAAGGCCCCGCAATTGATGGCAACAAACTCTCCTTTGCGTCCACTGGCCAGATGCAATTGCCGCGCCACCACTTCTTTGCCAGAACCAGTCGCGCCGTTAATCAGGACATCGACCTGGGTAGGGCCTATGCCTTGTATAAATTTTCTGACTTTCTCTATCTGTGGGCCTTGCCCTATCAGGTCCGGCGTTGCCGCATGATTCAACCAGGACAATTTGAGCTTGCGGTTTTCCATGACCAGGCGACGCTTTTCCTGCGCCCGCAAACAGGCATCAAGCAGACGCTCGGCAGCGAAAGGTTTTTCCAGAAAATCATAGGCGCCATTGCGCATGGCTTCCACCGCCATGCTGACATCGCCATGACCGGTGATGATAATGACCGGCAGCTCTGCATCCAGGGCGCGTACTTTTTCCAGTACTTCCAGGCCAGACTTGCCGGGCAAGCGCACGTCGGTGACAATAATGCCTGCATAATCAGCCTTGATATGCGCTTCCGCCGTTTCGGCCCCCGCACAAGCCAGCACCTCGAAACCACCCAGCTCCAGCGTCTGGGTCGTTGCCAGGCGTACTGCCTGTTCATCCTCTATTAATAATGCCAGCATGTCCGTCATGGTCTTTCCTTACTTCCTTACTATATAGTAGTAGCCAGTAGCGGCGAACTTGCCTGTTCGGCAGCCATAGGAATAGTGACTGTAAATTCTGCCCCACCTTGCGCACGGTTACTGGCAGTCAAACTGCCATTCATGGCTTGCACGATGGAAGAAGAAATCGCCAATCCCAGGCCCAGGCCATGACCAATTTCCTTGGTGGTAAAAAAGGGTTCAAACAAATGCCTGACCACGTGCTCTGGTATGCCGGTGCCGCTATCTGTAATGCTGATCCTGGCCATGCCTTGCGCATGACTGAGCCTGACATCGACTTCCTTGCTGGGGCTATTCTCGATGGCATCGAGGGCATTGCGTATCAGGTTGATCAAGACTTGCTCTATCCTGACAGTGTCACCCAATACTTTGGCCGCTTCATCAATATGGACTTGCAAACGCGCACCACGCCTGTCGGTTTCACTGCGCAACAAACTGACGGCAGACTGAATTGCCATTTGCACATCGACCTCGGCGATCGCATTCGGGCTTTTCCTGGCGAAGCCTTTGAGCTGGGCAATGATACTACCCATACGTGCGCTGGCATGGCTGATGTGTTCAAGATTAGCCATAGCCTGCTCAGCCTTGCCACGATTCATGAAGGTAATGGCATTCTCGGCAAAGGCGCGTATGGCAGTCAGCGGCTGGTTCAATTCATGGGTGATGCCCGTCGCCATTTGCCCCAGCATGGCCAGCTTGCCCGCCTGCACCATTTCATTCTGGGTTGATCTGAGCAAGGTCTCGGTCTCTTGCAAGGTCAGATACCTGGCTTCCAGTTCTGTGTTCGCCAGTGTCAGTTGCCGCGTGCGTTCTGCAATATGCAATTCCAGTTCATCGGCTGCCTGCTTCAAGGCCAGCTGTGCCTGTCGCCCTTCTTCCAGCCTGCGGCGACGCTGGTCCAGGACAGCGGCAAAAGCCAGCGCAATCCCCAGCATCAAAGCCAGCACCAGGGCCGCTTGTAAACCGGCACGCACCACCTTACTCTGGTCAGGAAATAGCATCAATTGCCATTGCAGGCGACCTATGGGTCTCTGCAAATACTCTTCATAACCCTGCTTTTCTTTCTCAGGCAATTGCGCAATCGCAGTGATGTTTTTGCCGCCATATTGTAAAGTCGCAGTCAGGTTTTGCTGCACGGCTGTGGACAGTGTCTGCAGGCTATGATATTTCCAGGCAGGCCGGTTACTCAAGAAGACCACGCCATGCTTGTCGCTCAGTGCGATGGGTTCTTCACTGCTGCGCCAGGCTTGCTCAAACTCATCCAGGCTGATCTTGACCGCGATCACGCCTATGGGTGCCAGCGTGCCACGCTTGCTGCCTGGTGGGTAGACCGGTTGGGAAATAAAATAACCCGGGATGCTGGTGGTATTGCCTATCGCATAAAAATGACCAGGCCTGGCTTGCTTCAAGGCCTCAGAAAAATAGGGGCGAAAGGCGAAATTCTGGCCCAGATAACTTTGTGCGGTATTCCAGTTGCTGGCAGCAATGGTATTACCCTGCATGTCCATGAGATAAATAGCGGCAACCTTGGCTTGTTCAGCCAATTCTTGCAAGCTCAGGTTGAGGGCCTGGGTTTGACTGCCGTCCTGCCTGTGAGCCAGCACTTCAGCAGTCAGCGGCAAATAAGAAATGGCGAAAGGCAGGGTTTCATAACGCTCAAGTACAGACTCTATATCGAGAGCGATGATTTGCAACTGACGCTCACCTGCCTGGCGGTTATTATCTCTGGCAATCGCAGCGGCGGCAAAATAGGCTGCTATCACCAACACGATGCTCACTACCGCGATGCCCACCAAAAACAGGCGCCGCTTATGCCGCTTATGGGGATAGTCAGTCTGCGGCAAGCTCACAGGCGTTTATTTATAAATACCGCAGTTGATAATAATATCTTCATACTTTTCAAAATACATGGATTTTTGTTCTATCTGTTTAGAGACAGGATTAACGAATTTATAATCCTGCCAGCCTTTGCCCTTGGCTTTGGCGAGTTCTAAACGTTCACGCACAAACAACTTGCCGTCGGCATCTTTCAAATCCAGTAAATCCTTGCCCTGCATCTTGGCATTGGCCCCGTGGGCCAGGTTTTTGCCGTTCATATCATTGACAGTGATATACAGGTCGCGGTCACGGAAAGACCCTTGCAAAGTATTGATATCAGCAAAAGTCTTTTCCCTACCGGCAGATTTGATGCTGGCAATGACCTTTTGCACCATGGCAACGGCCTCGTTTGCCGTGCCATGGGCAGTTTGCGCCTGACTTGACGCGCCCAACAAGAAAACCAATCCCGCTACTACAATTCGTGCGAATCTCAGCATGATGTCTCTCCTTATGTTTTTTATGGGCGCATCCAGACAACGACAAGCCTGCTTCACTTAATCCACTGCAGCCATCTTCAATTCATCATTGTGATGTCTTTGCTGCTCTTCCATGACCAATTGTCCCAGCTCACGCTTCAAGGCATTAAAGCCAGGATCAGAAGGATCACGCGAGCGTGGCAATTCAACGATCAAATCTTTTTTCACCGTACCTGGCCGGTAAGTCATGACGATGATACGGTCGGCCAGATAGATTGCCTCTTCTATACTATGTGTCACGAAGATAATGGTTTTTTTCAGCTCTGCCCAAATGCGCAGCAATTCATCCTGCAAGTTGCGACGCGTCAAAGCATCCAGAGCACCAAAGGGTTCATCCATTAACATGATAGGCGAATCCAGCGCCAATACACGGGCAATTGCAACCCGCTGACGCATACCACCAGATAAATCCTTGGGAAAGCGTGCCTTGAAATCACTCAAACCCAGCATGCCCAGCAAGCTGGCAACCCTTTGTTGTATCTCTGCCCTGGCCATGCCCTTGATTTCCAGGCCAAAAGCAATATTCTGCTCGACTGTCATCCAGGGGAACAATGCGTACTCCTGGAACACCATGCCGCGGTCTGGACCGGGTGCTTTGACCTGCTGAGCATTGGCGATAATATTGCCGGAGGTGGGTAAAGAAAAACCGGCAACAGCATTTAGCAAGGTCGACTTGCCGCAGCCGGATGGGCCGAGCAGGCAGACAAACTGGCCTTCAGGTATTTCCAGATTGATGTCACGCAAGGCCACGACTTCTTTGTCGGCGGTCTTGAAGATTTTATTCACGCCTTGAATTTTGATATGACTATTGTTCATTTCAGTTCTCCAATCCACGGTGCCAGCGCAGCAAATAATTATTTAGTTTATTCATCGCCAGATCTATCGCCAAACCCAGCAAACCTATACTCATCATGCCGGCAATAATTTTGTCAGACCAAAAATACTCACGTGCTTCCAGGATACGGAAGCCCAGGCCATTATTGACAGCGATCATTTCCGAAACGATAACCACAATGAAAGCCGTACCTATACCAATGCGCACACCAGACAAAATATAAGGCACAGCCGCTGGCAACATGACGCGCACAAACATGGTGGTCTGGCTGGCACCGAGGTTGCGGGCGGCCCGGATATAAATACCATCAACATGTCGTACACCGGCGATGGTATTCATCAGTACCGGGAAAAATGCACCGATGGCAATCAGGAAAATGGCTGGTGGATTACCCAGGCCAAACCAGAGTATCGACAAAGGAATATAGGCAATCGGTGGTATAGGACGCAAAACCTGTATTAAGGGATTCATCCATGCATACATTCTTTGACTCGAACCCATGGCCAGACCTAGCGGCAAAGCCAGACCCGCACCGACCACAAAGCCGACCAGCACGCGGTACATACTACCCATGGTGTCGCGGATTAACTCGCCAGAAAAAGCCCAGGCCAACCAGCTGGTAGTGGCTGCATCCCTGGCTTCATAAGGGGATGCATACTCTATCCATTTCTTTACCACGGCCAAAGGGGTAGGCAAGACCTGGGCATTGACCCAACCCATGGTGGTCACCGCATGCCAGATCGCAATCAGAATAACGGGCACGATCAGCCCCGCGCCCATTTCACGCCATTTGAATTTCATGATTTTTCCTTCAAGAATTGAAGAGCCCGGGTGAGCAAATTGCGTTAAAAAAGCAGGCTCACCCTTTGCTCAAGCTAAAGACTTATTTGATGCTTATTTTATGTTGAGGCTTTTCTTAGCTTGTTCCAGCAGATCGGTTTTTACCCAATCCTTGGCGACTGGCGGTTTGGCCATTTTGCCCACGCCATATTTTTGCATCAGGTCAGTGGTGATTTGTATATGCTCTGGCGTGACGTCATAAGAATAAGGTGAATTTTCTATGGCATTGACGAAATCTTCGTGGCTGACCTGGCCTTTGAACATGTTTTCGCGTACATATTTCTCAGCCAGTTCTTTATTGTCGATGAAGGTCTTGGTCGCTTCGACAAAGCAGCGCATGAATTTTTCAGCAACCGGGCGACGTTCTTTGTAGAACTTCTCGGTCATGACCATGGTACGAACCGGTTCACCTATCGGTGTGTCGTAAGGTTTGATGATTTCATTGCCAAAGCCCTTGTTGATGGCCTGGGAAGAATAAGGTTCTGATTGCATGATGGCATCGATATTTTTGCCCAGCAGCGCCTGGTTCAAGTCCGGGAAACCGAGGTAAATGATTTGTACATCCTTGCCTGGCTGGTCAGAATAGGTCAGGCCATTTTGCGCCAGTTCGGCTGCCAGCAAAATATCCTGGATACCACCGCGGGTAACACCTACTTTTTTGCCTTTCAAATCCTTGACTGTCTTCATACCCAGGTCTGCACGCCCGACCAGACGGGCACCGCCCTTGGCAAAACCGGCTACCAGATAGATGGGTGTACCGCTGGCACGGGCAGAAATTACTGCCTCTGAAGACACTGCACCGACATCAAGCTCACCAGCGATGACGGCTTGCATGGCATCCAGACCTTTGGCAAATACCCGCTCTTCTACCTTGATGCCACACTTGGGAGCAATTTCCTTGATATAGGATACCGCGCCGTAATGGGCGAATTTCAGATTTCCCAAACGAACGACTTCTTGAGCCTGAGTCGCGCTGGCAAACAATCCTGAGCTGATCATAGTGGCAAGCAAAATCTTTTTGAACATCTTTGTCTCCTGGGTTTTGATTTGATTTTTCCCTACGCGTACTGATTAGCAGATATTGTGCCAGCATCAGGATTTTAGTAAACAACTGATTTCATTCAAGTTTTTATCTGAAACGAGACAAGCGTATTGCGAAAAACCGGATTTTGATTGTCAGGCATTCCGTTTTTTCGCACAGCCTGCTGGCCCCAGATACACTTAACGTAAAAATTTACCGTCACGGCCTATCATCGTCAAATCGACAAATTCGCTACCGCTATGATCGCGCTCGCTATAAGTCACTGTGACGCCACCCAGATCAACCTTATGCATGGATTCCAGCGCGCGTATCAAGCCATCCCGCGTCAAGCCTTTGCCTGCTCGTTTCAAGCCTTCGACCAGAAGTTTGGCAGAAACAAAGCCTTCCATCGCAGCATAAGATGTAGGCACGCCATTTTCCTTGGCCATGGTTTTGAATTCCTGTCCCAGCGTGCTTGATACCAGGTGCGGTGCAGGCATGATTTGCGAGACCATAATGCCCGTCGCGACCGGCCCCAGAGAATCGATAAAGGATTGCGAAGAATTATTCGACAGTGTCATGATTTGTATAGTACTGCCTTTGGCACGCAAACCGCGAATAATGTCCACGACCGTGGTGGCCGAGCCTATGATGATCAAGGCCTTGGCCGGGGATTTGATGAGTTCATCAACAGTCTTGGGGATGTCCGGTTTTGCCCTGTCATATTTGCTGATCAGGGATGGCTTCAATTTGAAGTGCCCCATCGCTGTGTTGAAACCATCCAGGCCATCGCCGCCAAAAGTATCATCGACGTGGACCAGGGCAATATCTTTCAAGCCTATCGTGGAAAATTGCTCGACTGCTTTTTTGACTTCATCCTGGTACTTGGCCCTGACATTAAATATATAACGATTGACCGGACTATGAAATACCGCAGCACCTGTGCTAGGTGCAACCAGTGGCACTTTGTTTGCCAGCAGTATGGGCAAGATGGCCTGGGTATGTGGCGTGCCACGACATTGGAACAAGGCAAAGACATGCTCTTTCTTGATCAATGCTTCGGCATTGCTGGCGGCTGTGGCAGGATCAAATTTATCATCAAGGATGCGCAGTTCTATCTTGCGGCCATTGATGCCACCATTTTTATTGATCTGATTGAAATAAGCTGCGGCTCCGGCATTCATTTCCTTGACGGGGCCAGCGATCTGTCCGGTCAGGCCTACGGTTTGTCCTATTAATATACTATTGTCAGTGACACCTTCTTCTGCCTGGCTATGGCCAGACAAAGTAAGCAGGGTGCACAGGCTGAGTATGCGTGGCAAGCGCCAGGCACGTTGAAGTCGACTCATGATTGTCTCCAGATTATTGAGCGTCTATTTTGAGAATCCGTGACAAAATAAGGCCGACATGGCGCATGACCGCGTCATCTTAACTTTGTAACAAGCTCTGGGATAGCACTCTTATTAGCAGACTTCATACCAAGCATGAATGAAGGCTGATACACTGGTTTTAGCTGATTTTTTAAGCAAAATATATCCGTAATATCCCTCGCATGTCTGAAAATCCGCACGGATATTAAAAATAATTCTGGTTTTCCAGAAATATGGACGTATCTATGGTGCTCAATCTGCGAAATGCCTGAGCCTCCATGCGGCTTCAGGTAAAATGCCTGCTTTCGTTGCTACTGAGTTGTTACTGAGCTGCTACTGCTGCTTGTTACAGTCAGCCGTGAGCACCGCCCTATTGATTTTTTCTTAAGATTTCCTAAGCAAACATGCTCGATAACCTTACCCAGCGCCTAGCCAAAGTCGTCAAGACCATGCGCGGCGAAGCCCGCCTGACGGAATCCAATACTGCAGAAATGTTGCGCGAAGTGCGCATGGCCTTGCTGGAGGCTGACGTTGCCCTGCCCGCAGTGCGTGAACTGATCGCCCGCGTCAAAGAAAAAGCCATGGGGGAAGAAGTCATTTCTTCCCTGACACCAGGCCAGGCTCTGGTGGGCGTGGTACAAAAAGAACTGGCCGCCCTGATGGGTGCCGACCTTGGTGAAGATGCTTCACAACTGAGTTTTAACTGCCAGCCGCCAGCGATTATTTTGATGGCAGGTTTGCAGGGTGCAGGTAAAACCACGACGGTAGGTAAGCTGGCAAAATATCTGAAAGAGCAAAAAAAGAAAAAGGTTTTAACCGTTTCTACCGACGTCTATCGTCCGGCCGCGATCGGCCAGTTGCAGACAGTGACGCAACAGGTAGGCGCTGATTTCTTTCTCTCTTCACCGACCGAAAAGCCGGTGGATATTGCCCTGGCAGCGCTGGATTACGCCAAAAAACATTATCACGATGTGCTGATCGTCGATACTGCCGGTCGCCTGGGTATAGATGAAGCGATGATGCAAGAGATTGCAGCTGTCCACGCTGCCATCAAGCCTATAGAAACCTTGTTCGTGGTCGATGCCATGCTGGGTCAGGATGCGGTCAACACCGCCAAGGCCTTTAATGATGCCCTGCCTTTGACTGGCGTGGTGCTGACCAAGCTCGATGGTGATGCGCGTGGTGGTGCCGCCCTGTCAGTACGACATGTGACTGGCAAACCGATCAAGTTTGTCGGTGTGGCAGAGAAACTTGATGGCCTGGAATCTTTCGATGCAACCCGCATGGCCAATCGTATTCTGGGCATGGGTGATATCCTGGCCCTGGTTGAGTCGGCACAAAAAGGCATGGATGTCGCCGCGGCACAGGATCTGGCGCACAAGATCAAGGATGGCGGCAAATTCGACATGAATGACTTCAAGATGCAAATTTCGCAGATGAAGAACATGGGTGGTCTGTCCAGCCTGATGGACAAGTTGCCAGCACAAATGCAGCAAGCAGCTAGCGGCGCCAACATGGACCAGGCTGAAAAGCAAGTCCGCCGGATGGAAGGCATGATCAATTCCATGACGCCACTGGAAAGAACCAAGCCGGAATTGATCAAGGCTTCGCGCAAACGTCGCATCGCCGCTGGTGCTGGCGTACAAATACAAGAAGTCAATCGCATGCTGGCCCAGTTCGAGCAGATGCAATCGATGATGAAGAAATTGCGCGGCGGCGGCATGATGAAGATGCTGCGCAGCATGAAGGGAATGATGCCAGGCAAGCGCTGAGTTTCGCTCAATCCGGCTGATTTTCAGCCATCATTGCCTGCGCGTTTCTCCCTATGAAAAAATGCCGGATAGCAGCCAAAATGGCGCTAATCCGGTATTTTTTTAGGCTTAAATCCAACGACAGGCAAATTCCTGCACTTTTTCACTAAAATCTCGCAAAAAACACTTGCATCCCTGTAAAAACCGCACCACTATTAGCGATGCGTGAAGTGACGCAATGCAGGAGCTTTTCAAAACGATCAAAGCTCCGTCCACGAAATTTGTGAAGGAGGCTATTTATGGCTACAGCACCAAAGAAACCAGCAGCAAAACCAGCAGCTAAACCAGCGGCCAAACCGGCAGCGAAAGCAGCAGCTCCAAAAGCAGCAGCCGCTAAACCGGCAGCAAAAGCAGCAGCTCCTAAAAAAGCCGCAGCAGCTAAACCAGCAGCAGCACGCAAGCCAAATGCAGCATTCATGAAACCTATGACTATCTCTCCAGTTCTGGCAGCGGTCATCGGTACAGCAGCTATTCCACGTACTGAAGTCACTAAAAAAGTATGGGAATACATCAAGAAACACAAACTGCAAGATGAAGAAAACAAACGCAACATCAACGCGGATGACAAGTTGAAAGCCGTCTTCGGTGGCAAGAAACAAGTGTCCATGTTTGAAATGACTAAACTCATTTCCGGCCATCTGTCCTGATTTTTAGGAATAGATTTCCGTAGTTGCTTTGGGAAACTTAAAGGGAAGCAGTTAGTCCCATCCCAAACAAAAATGCCCGCATCGCGCGGGCATTTTTGTTTTTGCTTAACGAATAATCGCTAGGAATAAACGCTACGAATAAGCGTTACGAATAAACGCTATCAATATGAGCACTACAAATTATCGCAAGTAACCGGCACTGTTGCCAGCTCATTGCCGATGATCTCCCCTGGCTTGCGATGCAAGATGCAGTAGGTGCCATAAGGTGTGATGACTTTCGATACCGGACGCCCATCCCCCAGGATATGCACTTCATGCTTATAGCTTTCCCGCATGACCGTTGAGGATGACATGACCGCCGCCCCAAACTTGCTCATGGGAGCAGTGGGCGCTTTGATACTGACGCGGTCACGGTATTCAAAGTCCTTGCCTAGGCTCTTGTATGCGGCTCCCACGTCACGATTAATCGGCTTGCCAGCCTGCCGTGACACATCTTCGCTGGGCTCTGCCGCTGTAACTACCGGGACAGGATGCCTTTCAACAACAGGTGCTGTATCGGGCTTGCCGATAGTTGCTGGCGATAATGGAGGGACAGGGGATTTGGCGGGCCTGGCCAGTATGATAGTGGTTGGCGGTGCTGGCGTTGGTGGTGCAGGTTTTATCTGGTCAGGTGGGTTCAGGAAAATCAAACTACCGGCCAACAGTTTATTGTCTTCGTTCATGGCCTTGATCTGCGGCCATAACATATACAGGCAGGCATGGAATAAGCAGACGGCAAACAATATCTGCCATTTTGCCCGCTGCATGTCATTGTGATTGTGAGTATAAAGTGCCAGCATTGATATCCCTGCTACATCTGAACTATTCACCCGGGAACGATAGTATTGCCCAAGCCGGGCATCTCTTCCCAGCATTATATGTTGAAACAAAAAGCATATTTTTTATAGCGATTGCTAAAAAGCTGCAAGGCGACGTACCTGAAGTAGCATCATTCAAGACTTGCAATGCAGACTGCCTGATCCCATCGGCAAATGCGCTCAGTAACTGCCACAACTGACCGTACGTATGCCTGGTGCCTTGGTGATGTCCCACCCTGGCTTGGCACCTATCACACAATAGGAGCCCAGGGATGTGGTCACCTTGGTTATGGCTGTGCCATCTGGCAAGACAAAATTCTGCATGGTGGTGCCGCGTGGACGTGCTGCGGCAGCGACATTTTTCTCAAAGGCGAGCATGGATGATTTTTCTGGCTTGATATCAGTCAGTATGCGATTTGGCATTTCACGCTCCACATCCTTGACTAGCTTGCGGATGTCGCGCTGAATATCGCTCTGTCCCTCGCGTTGCGTCTCACCGGCTTGCTCGCGTGCTGACGGTATGCTTGGTGCCACTGGCTCACTGACGGTATCTGCTGCAGGTGGCTCAATCTGAGGCACTGTCTTTGTGTTGACGACAGGGGCTATGCGTTTGTCCTGCGCTGTAGCTGGTCTGTCAGGCGCTGACGTTTTTTCCGAAGGTACGGTTTTTTGCGGCGGTGCAGGTGCTTCCAGCATTTGCACCAGCATTGCCAGCGGTGTCACATGCTCGCTTTTATGCAGGATTAGACTAGGCCACAACATGATAAACAAAAGATGTACCAGGACCACCGCCAGCAGCATTTGCCAGCGTGTACGCAACAAGCTTAACCAGTCTGTGCTGCCAAACTCTGCGCGATAATAGAGTGCCTGCATGGGATCTGGACTTTTCCTGAAAATAAACGATAACAGCAAAAATAATAGCGGTATTGAATATGACCGCAGTATCCAGATATCATGGAATGCCTGGTCCTGCTTGGCCCGTTAATTTTTAAAAGCATAGTTTTACAAGCCCTGAAGTAGCGTGTTTTGCTACCGCCCCAAAAAAATGGGGCATCAGCCCCACTCTCTTCCTACATTAACTATTCAATTCCCAATTCTTCCAGTTGGCCAGCACGGCCTTGGGATATTCAGGGCGGCCGCGGCTGCCGTTATAGCGCCCCAGTGCCAGGTAAAGATCGCCTTTTTCCATATCGATATACAGACGCAAAATGGAGCAGCCATAACGCAGATTGGTTTGCATCTGGAACAGTTTTTGGGCATCCCCATCGCCGATAACGCGTGACCAGAAAGGCATGACTTGCATAAAACCGCGCGCACCAACGACCGAGGTCGCATACTTGCGGAAGGCAGATTCTACCTGTATCAAACCCATGACCATGGCAACATCCAGGCCAGCGCGCTTGGATTCATACCAGATGGCATCCAGCAATTCCTTACGGGTCTGTAAATCGGGGATACGGCGCTTGAGGCGGGTCGCCATTTCCCCTTGCCAGCTAAGGTATTTGATACGTTCTTCGATATTGGCAAATGTAGGTTTGGGTGGTGTGGAGTCAGAAATAGCTTTGGCCAATGCCAGACGCACGGAATCTGCCATGGCTTCTTCTTTTTGATTACCGGCTTGCACCGGTAATACAGAAACCGCCAACAGGCAGATCGCCGCACGAAGGATGGATTTTTTCCATCCTCCCCCTATAGCTTGCGTGACTTGCAGATCCCACTTGCTGCCAGCACTCCATCTTCCTTTGCACCAGACGCAAAAGCGCAAGAAAAAATACTTCATCCTGCGACTTATTTATCTGCCATTTTGGCCTGGATGAAGGCCAGCATCTCGGCCACAGGCACATTGCTGGCTTCAGTATCTCGGCGACCCAGATATTCCAGCTTGCCATCTTTAAGGCCGCGGTCACCGATGACGATGCGGTGTGGCACGCCTATCAGTTCCCAGTCAGCAAACATGGCACCAGGGCGTTCGCCACGGTCATCCAGTATTACGTCAACGCCAGCTGCCAGCAAGGAATGATACAAGGCCTCTGCTTCCGTTTTGACGGCTTCGCTGCGGTCCATGCCCATGGGGCAAATGACGACTTCAAACGGTGCAATCGACGTTGGCCAGATGATGCCCTTGTCATCAAAATTCTGTTCTATCGCTGCGCCCAGGATACGGGTCACACCTATGCCATAACAACCCATTTGCAGCAATTGTGGTTTGCCGTTTTCATCCAGGAAAGTGGCTTTCATGTCGGATGAATAGCGGGTGCCGAGCTGGAATACATGGCCAACTTCGATACCGCGCTGTATCGCCAATACACCTTTGCCATCTGGTGATGGATCACCAGCGACGACATTACGCAAATCAGCAACGACAGGCTCAGGCAAATCACGGCCCCAGTTGGCGCCGGTGAAATGGAAGTCCGCTTCATTGGCGCCACAAACAAAGTCAGCCATGTTGGCGACAGTTCTGTCAGCCACGATATTGACTGGTTTTTGTGTGCCGATAGGGCCGAGGTAGCCTGGCTTGGTGCCAAAATGCTCGACAATTTCTGCCTCGGTAGCAAAGCGGTAGTTAGCCATACCCGCTATCTTGCCTGCCTTGACTTCATTGAGGTCATGGTCGCCACGCAATAACAGCAACCAGATTTGCGCTGGCTTGCCACTGTCTTTTTCGGCATCAACTGCCAGCACGATAGACTTGACGGTGGTTTCTAGCGGAATATTAAGCAATTGTGCAACATCTTCACACTTGGCTTTACCAGGCGTGGCAGTCTTGGTCAGCGCAGCAGTGGCAGCCGGGCGACTGGTTTGCGTAGGCAGAGCTTCTGCCGCTTCCATGTTGGCAGCGTAGTCAGAGGTCGGGCAATACACCAGCGCATCTTCACCCGTATCGGCGATGACGTGGAATTCATGGGAGCCAGAACCACCAATCGCGCCATTGTCAGCCGCTACCGCACGGAATTCCAGGCCAAAGCGCTGGAAGATACGCGTATAAGCGTCGTACATGATTTCATAAGACTTTTGCATGTCTTCAACATTGCGGTCAAAGGAATACGCATCTTTCATGGTGAATTCACGACCACGCATGAGACCAAAACGTGGACGGCGTTCGTCACGGAACTTGGTTTGGATGTGATAAAAATTCACAGGCAACTGGCGGTAGGAGCGGATTTCTGTACGTATGACGTCAGTAATCGCCTCTTCAGACGTAGGCTGGATGATGTAATCGCGGCCATGACGGTCTTTGACACGCATGAGTTCCGGGCCCATCTTGTCCCAGCGGCCAGTTTCTTGCCAGAGTTCTGCAGGTTGCACGACGGGCATCAGCATTTCTATCGCACCGGCGCGATTCATTTCTTCACGAACAATATTCTCTACTTTGCGGATGATGCGCAAGCCCATGGGCATGTAGTTGTAGATGCCGGAACCGAGGCGTTTAATCATGCCCGCACGCATCATCAGTTTATGGCTGACGATCTCGGCATCGGCAGGAGCTTCTTTCTGTGTAGAAATAAAAAATCGTGTAGCACGCATGACAGTGATTCTTTTTAAATGGAGGGTTATAATCAACTCAATTTTAAAGGATTAGCTGGCTAATGCGCCCACTCTTTGCACATTTGATGAAGGAAACTGCGATTTGTTCGCCTCCCAGGGGGCTGTCCGTCGAAAAACGCGGTATTTTTCGACGAAACAAACGCTCTCAACGCTATCTATTGCAGGAGCAAGCCGTTTAGCCACAGAAAGTTTTGAGGTTGAACATGCTGGATCGTGAAGGCTTCCGCCCTAACGTTGGCATAATTTTGCTAAACGCCAACAATGAAGTCTGGTGGGGAAAGCGGGTGCGCGAGCACTCCTGGCAATTCCCCCAGGGTGGCATTAAATATGGTGAGTCACCGGAACAGGCCATGTTCCGCGAACTCGAAGAAGAAACCGGCTTATTGCCTGAGCACGTCAAAGTCATAGGCCGTACCCGTGACTGGCTGCGCTATGAAGTGCCGGATCATTTTATCAAGCGTGAAATCCGCGGGCATTATCGCGGGCAAAAACAGATCTGGTTCCTGTTGCGCATGATAGGCCGTGATTGCGATGTCAATTTACGGGCCAGCACCCATCCTGAATTTGATGCATGGCGCTGGCATGACTATTGGGTACCGCTGGATGTGGTGATTGAATTCAAGCGCGGCGTTTACCAACTGGCCTTGCAGGAATTGTCACGCTATGTACACCGTACCGAGCACCCCAATTCCAGCCGCAACCGCTATTTGCGTAATCAGCAACAGTCGCAACAAACTCAACAAACGCAAAAAAATCAGGATTGCAAGAAAACCGAGCCGGAAGAATCCAAATAATTTATGTTGAATAAAAAACTACGCTATCTCCACCATATCTTCATCATAGGCATGGCACTGTTACCTGCCAGCCTGGCTTTTGCTGCAGATGAAGAGGAAGAAAATGACAAAGAATGGCATGAAGTCGCCCTGCAATTGCCGGAGGCACCCAAGCCTGAAAATCTTTTAAATTTTTACAAGAGCCCCAGCCAGACGTTTGCGATTGATACCAAGTCGCTCATCGTGGCAACTGATGGCACTATCCGTTATACCATGGTTGCCACCAGCTCTGGTGGTGCCAGGAATATCAGCTTTGAAGGCTTGCGTTGCCAGTCATATGAAGTCAAGCTGTATGCCTTTGGACGCCCGGATGGTACCTGGTCACGCTCGCGCCGCAATCAATGGGATGCCATCACAAACACTGGCGTCAATAAACAGCATGCGACTTTGTACTCTGAGTATTTTTGTGAAGGTAAAACTATCGCAGGCAAAGCCAGTGTTTTGCTGGATAAGCTGCGTGGCAAGAAGATGTCCTATTACTAAAACGCTGCAATAGAATGCCGAAATAAAATGGGTACTGAATTTTTAAATTCAGTACCCATTTTTATATCTGATTTATAACAACACCAGATTATCCCGGTGTATCAGCTCAGATTCTTCAACAAAACCAAGAATGGCCTCGATCTCAGCCGAAGCATGGCGCTTGATGCGGCGGGCATCTGCGCTTGAGTAATTAATCAAGCCTCTGGCTACCGGTGTACCAGCCTCATCACAGCAAGTCACTACCGCACCGCGACTGAATTCACCCCGCACATCGACTACGCCTATGGGTAGCAAGGACTTGCCTTCCTGCGTCAGTTTTTGTACCGCACCGGCATCCAGCACAACCTGGCCCAGGGTCTGTAAATGATCCATCATCCATTGTTTGCGTGCTGCCACTGGTGCCATCTGCGAAATCAACTGCGTACCTATGGCCTCACCTTGCGCCAGACGCAACAAGACATTCTCTTCACGCCCCCAGGCGATGACGGTATGTGTACCAGAGCGTGCGCCGCGCTTGGCTGCCAAAATCTTGGTCAACATGCCGCCACTGCCGACGCTGGAACCAGCACCACCCGCCATGGCTTCCAGTGACGGGTCACCGGCCCGGGCTTCGTGGACAAACTGGGCATCCGGGTTTTTACGCGGGTCAGCCGTATACAAACCTTTTTGGTCAGTCAGGATGATCAGGGCGTCGCCTTCAATCAGATTAGCGACCAGTGCCCCCAGAGTGTCGTTATCACCAAATTTGATTTCGTCGGTGACCACCGTATCGTTTTCATTGATGATGGGAACGATGCCAAAGCGCAGCAAGGTAAACAAGGTGGAACGTGCATTCAGATAACGCTCACGGTCAGCCAGGTCAGCATGCGTCAATAAAATCTGCGCCGTACCTATCTGGTGTTCACGAAAACTGCTTTCATAAATTTGTGCCAGGCCCATTTGGCCGACAGCGGCACAGGCCTGCAATTCATGAATGGCCGTCGGCCGTTTTTCAAAACCCAGGCGTTGTCGCCCTTCGGCGATAGCACCAGAGCTGACCAGCACTACTTCCTTGCCCATGGCACGCAGGCCAGCAATTTGCGCCGCCCATTTGGCGATGGCTTGCTGGTCCAAGCCCTTGCCATCATTAGTGACCAGGGACGAACCTACTTTGATAATCAAACGTTTTGCTTGCTGAATGACAGATTGCATAAATGAGTACGGAAATATGATTTGGCGACGTTGCCACACAAAAGTGGCAAACAAATCAAAATTATACTTTATATGGATACTATCATTGCAATCTAAATTTAATTCATATTTAAAAGCTATATTCTACTTTTTATGAGATTTTTATTATTAAAAAGAAATTATTTTAACAATAAAACAATCATTAATATTCAATCCTTACAGGTTGTGAGGGGCTTGATGAGCAATGCGTGAGCAGTTGATGGCAGATGTAAAAAAACCTGGTTTTCACCAGGTTTTCTTTTAGTCTTCAATTACTTTAAAACGCGGATCATCTGGATCAATAGACAAAATACCCTGCGCTTCTTCTTTCATCGTGGTTTCTTGCGAACGTTGTTCATGCGTACGCTTTTCTTCCAGATATTTATAGATCTCGGTCACCAGCTCTTCGCAACCTTCACGGTTCAAGGCGGAAATTTCAAAGACCGGGCCTTTCCAGGCAAAGCGTTTGATAAAGTCTTTGACCTTTTTCTTACGCTCATCTTCTGTCAGCACATCAAGCTTGTTGAGTACCAGCCAGCGTGGCTTCTCATACAGACTTTCGTCGTATTTACGCAATTCCTTGATCAAGGCCTTGGCTTCTTTGACAGGATCGACGGCTTCATCAAACGGTGCCAGATCAACAATGTGCAAGAGCAAGCCTGTGCGTTGCAAATGCTTCAGGAATTGTATGCCCAGACCGGCACCATCGGCAGCGCCTTCAATCAAACCAGGAATATCGGCGATGACAAAGCTTTTCTCATGGCTGACACGGACCATGCCCAGATTAGGATGCAGGGTCGTGAAAGGATAATCAGCGATTTTCGGGCGTGCATTCGATACGGCAGTAATGAAAGTCGATTTACCGGCATTTGGCAAACCCAGGAGGCCTACGTCAGCCAATACTTTCAGTTCCAGACGCAATTCGCGGCGTTCGCCTTCTTTACCATCGGAGCGCTGACGTGGCGCACGGTTGGTGGAAGTCTTGAAGTGGATATTACCCCAGCCGCCCTCGCCGCCTTTGACCAGTTCAACTTCCTGGCCATGTTCGGTCAGATCAGCGATGACTTCATCGGTATTTCTGTCGCAAATTTGCGTGCCAACCGGCATGCGCAGACGGATATCGTCAGCGCCTTTGCCGTAGCAATCTGCACCACGGCCATTTTCACCGTCTTTGGCTTTATGCAATTTGGAATAGCGATAATCAACCAGGGTGTTGATATTACGGTCAGCTACAGCCCAGATACTGCCGCCACGACCACCATCACCACCGTCAGGGCCACCAAATGGACGGAATTTCTCACGGCAAAAGGATGCCACACCATTGCCACCATCGCCGGCGATTACTTCGATACGGGCTTCATCAATAAATTTCATTTTTACCACCTAAAAAAGCTTGTATAAATTTTTGTAACCTGATGGAACAATAAATTTATACAGGATTTCTTCAAATTAAAAGGACTAACACCAAACTGTCTATCCAGGGTGTGCTTACGGAGAGGTTTGAGCTTGCGGCGAAGTACGGCCGCAATAAGTTGGATAATGACTGATCCAACTAAAAAGGCCCTACCGATGGCAGAGCCTTTTTATCATACTGGCTTGCGCCCTGCCTTGAATTACTTCAATGCATTACGCTGCTGCTGCGTCTGCAACAACAATAGCGAACTGGTGACGTGCTGCACCTTTGATCGCAAATTGTACTTTGCCGTTAACCAGAGCGAACAAAGTGTGATCTTTGCCCATACCAACATTTTCACCAGCGTGTACGCGAGTGCCGCGTTGACGAATGATGATACCGCCAGCATTGATAGCTTGGCCGCCGTAGACTTTAACGCCAAGGCGTTTTGATTCTGAGTCACGACCATTGCGCGTGGTGCCGCCGCCTTTTTTGTGTGCCATTTTTAATTAGCTCCTTAAATACAGGTAGATTGATTGCTGATCTACAGATTAGCCGTTGATAGAAACGATTTGCAGTTCAGTGTAGTTTTGGCGATGGCCTTGACGTTTCTGATAGTGCTTACGACGACGCATTTTGAAAATGCGCACTTTGTCGTGACGACCGTGATCTATAACCTTAGCCAGCACCGTAGCACCTGCGACCAATGGAGCACCAAACTTAATGGTCTCACCAGCGCCCAAAGCGAGCACTTGATCAATGGTGATTTCGGAGCCAATGTCTGCAGGTATCTGTTCTACTTTAAGTTTTTCACCAGCGACAACTTTGTATTGTTTGCCTCCGGTTTTTATGACCGCGTACATGTGAAACCTCATCAAATAAATATTAGGGATTTTCTCCCCGCCAGACAAAAATGCACCTGGGAAGTCGGGAAAACCCCAAATTGTACATAATCCTGCTAAATGCGTCAAAGACTATTTGCATATTTTTTCAGCAAAGCCATAGTAAACGGGCAATTTGCTGGTAAGAAATAGATGATGCACAAGAGAACTGGTGCAATTCAAGCAAATACCAGCACTGCATCGTATAATCTCGGCCATCCCGGATTTTTAAGCAGGTTCCCCCTTGTCTGCCACAAACAACCAAAACCCCATTACAGAATTGATTTCCTCCGACATGAACGAGGTAAATCAAGTCATACGCAATAAATTGCACTCTGAAGTTGCGCTGGTCAACCAGATCGCTGAATACATCATCAGTGCTGGTGGCAAACGCATACGCCCAGTACTGGTCTTGCTGGTGGCGAATGCCTTTCAATATCAGGGCAGGCACCATCATGAACTGGCCGCCATTGTCGAATTCATCCATACCGCCACCCTATTGCATGATGACGTTGTTGACGAATCATCCATGCGCCGTGGTCGCAAGACAGCCAATGCCCTGTTTGGCAATGCGGCCTCGGTGCTGGTAGGTGACTTCCTGTATTCGCGTGCCTTTCAGATGATGGTGTCCATCAATAGCATGCGCATCATGCAAATTCTGGCCGATGCCACCAATGTCATTGCCGAAGGTGAGGTCTTGCAGTTATTGAATATGCATGATCCTGACGTGACCGAGGAGCGCTACCTGCAGGTGATACGCTCCAAGACAGCCAAGTTGTTTGAAGCGGCGGCAGAAATCGGAGCCCTGATCGCTGGCGCCAGCCAAACAGAGATTGAGGCTGCAGGAGAATATGGCCGTTCGCTGGGTACGGCATTTCAATTGATTGATGACGTACTTGATTACTCTGGCAATGCAGATGACATAGGCAAGAACGTAGGTGATGACTTGCGCGAAGGCAAACCCACCCTGCCGCTGATATATCTGATGAAAAACGGTAGTGAAGAAGAACGTGAGTTGGTGCGTGCCTGCATAGAAAACGGCGACGAATCCAAATTTGATGCCATACTGGCCGCTATTACCCAATCCGGGGCACTCGCCTATACTCAAAGTGAGGCAGTTAAAGCCGCAGAACGTGCGGCAGCTGCGATATCGGCCTGGCCAGAAAATCAATATAAACAAGCCATGGTGAAGCTGTGTGCTTTTGCCGTAGGCAGGAATCATTAAATCGCGAAATTCGCGGAATTAACAGATTGTTACAAAATCGGGCAGCCTTGCACGGCTGCTCAAATTCTGCGCTCCAAGCGGCAAGAAAATGTCTGAAAAAATTGGCATAGCTATTTGGCAGAAAACAATCTATACAGAGTAAAGAAGTAATGAATCAGCGTCGAAAATGGCGAAATGATTCCAAACTTGATGGCGTTGTAGCAGCAATGCATTTTTTTGCCTCGTCCCGTGTGACTACACTATGGAACGACTTTACAAATAACAGGCTTGGTTGCATTATCCTAAGGCAACTGATTGTATTGGCAAATTTACTCAAAAGATCCTATGTCCGCAGTCCTACCAAATTCAGCGCCCCAAATGGCAACGCCAGGCTTGGCGCGAGCCTTGATGCAGGCCAATTTATTGACGCCGGCTCAAGTTGAAACCGTCAGCAAAAAAGCGCAAGCCGAAAGGATAGGCTTCATTGACGCCCTGACACAAAGTGGCACGGTCAGCGCACGTGATCTGGCGACCTTTTGCTCGGATGCATTCGGCTACCCATTGCTGGATTTATCAGTTATCAATGAGTCTCTGATCCCGGATAAACTGGTAGATCAAAAACTCATGCAGGCACAACGACTGCTTGCGGTGGCCAAAAAAGGCAATAAAGTGTCTTTGGCGATTTCTGATCCAACCAATAATTCCGCCCTGGACCAAGTCAAATTTCAGACTGGCCTGGGTATAGACATTATCGTCGTACAACACGACGCGCTGGTTAAACTGCTGGAAAAACTGGGTAAATCCTCAGAGCAAAGCCTTAATGAAATTGGTGGCGATGACTTTGATCTGGAATTCAAGGAAGATGATCTTGGTGCCGGCGCAGCAGCGGAAGCACAGGCAACAGAGATTGATGATGCTCCAGTCGTTAAATTCCTGCAAAAAATGCTGATTGATGCCATTAACATGGGGGCATCCGATTTACATTTTGAGCCATTCGAAAAATTTTACCGCATACGTTTTCGTGTCGATGGCGAACTTAGGGAAATTGCTCAGCCACCGCTGGCGATCAAGGATAAATTATCCTCACGCATCAAGGTTATTTCCAAGCTGGACATCTCGGAAAAACGGATACCACAAGATGGTCGTATGAAATTGCAGCTATCGGCCAGCAAATCCATCGACTTTCGTGTGAGCACTTTGCCTACCCTGTTTGGCGAAAAGATCGTTATGCGTATTCTGGACGGTTCGCAAGCACAGATGGGTATTGATGCTCTGGGCTATGACCCGGATCACAAAGCCATCTTGATGGATGCGATTCAACGTCCCTATGGCATGGTGCTGGTGACCGGACCTACGGGTTCTGGTAAAACCGTGTCTCTGTATACTTGTCTTAACGTTATTAATAAACCTGGTATCAATATCTCCACTGCTGAAGATCCGGCCGAGATTAACTTGCCAGGAGTCAATCAGGTCAACGTCAATGACAAGGCCGGCCTGACCTTTGCAGCTGCGCTGAAGTCTTTCTTGCGTCAGGATCCTGATGTCATCATGGTGGGTGAGATTCGTGATCTGGAAACTGCCGATATTGCCATCAAGGCTGCGCAAACCGGTCACATGGTGTTTTCCACCTTGCATACCAATGATGCGCCTGCCACCCTGACGCGTTTGATGAATATGGGGGTAGCTCCCTTCAATATCGCCTCCTCCGTCATCCTGATTACGGCACAAAGGCTGGCGCGCCGTTTGTGTACCTGCAAAAAACCTGTGGAAGTTCTGGATGAAGTCTTGCTGGCAGCTGGCTTCAAGGATGAAGATCTGGATGGCAGCTGGAAGCCTTATGGCCCGGTTGGCTGTGACCGTTGCAACGGTGGTGGCTACAAAGGGCGTGTAGGTATCTATCAACTGATGCCCATATCTGAAGCCCTGGAACGTCTGATCCTGGCCAGTGCCAGTGCACTGGACCTGGAAGAGCAGGCACAAAGAGAAGGTATCAGAAATTTACGACAATCTGGATTAATGAAAGTCAGACAGGGACTGACCAGCCTCGAGGAAGTCCTCGGATGTACCAACGAATAATAAGAGAATAATGATATGGCAACCAGCGCGGCAAAATCGGCAAAATCATCACAAATCAAAGAGCATTTGTATGCCTGGGAAGGCAAAGACAAATATGGCAAGCAAGTCAGGGGCGAAACACGCGCTGGTGGTGAAGCGATAGTGAACGCCACCTTGCGCAGGCAAGGTATCCTGGTCACCAAATTAAAAAAGAAAAATTATACCTCCGGTAAGAAAATTACCGACAAGGACATCACGCTGTTTACCCGCCAGCTGGCTACCATGATGAAGGCCGGCGTGCCTTTATTGCAATCCTTTGATATTGTTTCCAAGGGACATAGCAATCCATCGGTTTCCAAACTTTTGCAGGATATTCGCGGTGATGTGGAAACTGGAACAAGCTTGAACGCCGCTTTCCGCAAATTCCCCCTGTATTTTGACCCGCTGTTCTGCAATCTGGTCGGTGCGGGTGAGCAGGCAGGTATTTTGGAAGATTTGCTGACCCGTTTGGCTATCTACAAAGAGAAAACCCTGGCCATCAAGGCCAAGATCAAGTCAGCATTGACTTACCCTATCGCCATTCTGTCGATTGCCTTCCTGGTAACTGCCGTTATCATGATCTGGGTGGTACCCGCTTTCAAACAGACATTTGCCAGTTTTGGTGCAGAATTGCCTGCGCCTACCTTGTTCATCATGGGCATTTCTGACTTTTTTGTTCAGTATTGGTATTTGATCTTTGGTATTTTATTTGGCAGCCTGTATTTCTTTTTCCAGACCTGGAAGCGCTCGCTTAAAATGCAGCAGACCATGGATAGATTGTTACTGCAAGCACCTATCTTTGGCCCAGTCATCAGAAAAGCGACTATCGCGCGCTGGACACGCACACTTGCCACCATGTTCTCTGCGGGTGTACCCCTGGTTGAGTCTCTCGATTCGGTCGGCGGCGCTGCTGGTAATGCCGTTTATCTGGATGCCACGATCAAAATTCAAACTGAAGTCAGCACGGGTACCAGTTTGACGGTCGCCATGCAAAATGCCAATGTATTCCCTCCCATGGTCACGCAAATGGTGGCCATTGGTGAAGAATCAGGTGCACTGGACCAGATGCTGGGCAAGGTTGCCGATTTTTATGAAGAAGAAGTCGATGAAGCTGTCGCCTCCATGTCCAGTTTGATGGAACCTATCATCATGGTGATTCTGGGTGTCATCATTGGTGGCCTGGTGGTCGCCATGTACCTGCCTATCTTCAAAATGGGTGCGGTTGCGGGATAATGGAAGTATTACTTTTCGCACCACCTCATAATGGATGGTCCACAATAGCCTTCGGGCTATTGGGACTGCTGATAGGTAGCTTTCTGAATGTCGTGATTTATCGTCTGCCCAAAATCTATTTACGTGAGGTCGATAATTTTGTTGCTGAACAACGTCAGGAAAAACTGCCTCACCAGGATAAATTCAACCTCACGCTACCCAGGTCTGCCTGCCCGCATTGCGGTCATCAGATTACAGCCATGGAAAACATCCCCATCATCAGCTATCTGGTGATTGGTGGGAAATGTACGGGTTGCAAGGCAAAAATTTCCATACGCTATCCTCTCATAGAAGCGCTGACTGCCCTGCTCTCTGCCGCCATGATCTGGCATTTTGGCAGTGGCGTGGCTGGCATGGGTGCCGTGGTATTCGTCTGGTTTCTGATCTCCATGACCTTTATTGATTTTGATCACAAATTACTGCTCGACGATCTCACCCTGAGCTTGCTGTGGATAGGTTTACTGGTCAACCTCAATGGCAGCTTTGTCCCGCTCAAGGATGCTGTTTTGGGAGCTTGTGCCGGTTATCTGTCGTTATGGTCGATTTATTGGGCCTACAAACTATTGACAGGTAAAGAAGGCTTTGGTTATGGTGACTTCAAGCTGCTGGCAGCTTTGGGGGCATGGATGGGCTGGACGGTGCTGCCTGTCATTATTATGCTGTCTTGCTGTGCTGGAGCGGCCATAGGCATTACACAAATCGTGTTTTCGAGAATGGGCCGGGGCAAAGAAACGGGTTGGGGTACAGAAATGTCTTTTGGCCCTTATTTGACAGGTGCTGGCTTGATCGCGCTGATTTGGGGTAAGGATATTGTTGACTTCTATTTGAGTACCAATCAATGGCTGGCAATTTCTCATTAGGGCTGACAGGCGGCATAGGTAGTGGCAAGACCACGATCGCCAATATGTTTGGTGAACTGGGTGCTGCACTCATCGATACCGATCTGATCGCCCATCAACTGACCACACCGGATGGTTTGGCCATTCCTGCCATACGCAATCAGTTTGGCGCTGAATTTATTACTGCAGATGGTGCCATGGACCGGGCTGCAATACGTCAGTTGGTGTTTGCCAACCCAGAGCAAAAGCACAAACTGGAAGCCATACTGCACCCCTTGATACGCGCAGAAACTGAGCGCCAGGCGTCCATAACCAGTGGTGACTACCGCATCTTTATTGTGCCTCTGCTGGTAGAATCCGGCAATTGGAGAAACCGTGTAGATCGCATCCTGGTAGTCGATTGCGATGAGGAAACCCAGATCAGCCGCGTTATGTCGCGCAATCAGTTAAACAGAGAGCAGGTGCAAGCCATCATGCGTAATCAGGCCAGGCGGCAGGACAGGCTCAATGCAGCGGACGATGTCATCGTCAATGATGGTGATTTAAAAAATATACGCGCAGAAGTTTTACGCCTGCATCAACAGTATGTGCAGCTTGCGGATACCAGTCAGTAGGTATTTGCGTGCCGAAAGCAACAATTTCCTACAAAAAAAATAAGGGAAATCTGCACGTGGTGTTTGTAATTTCACACAGTATGGTTCAGAATCATGTGCAGCTTTGATGAGCACCAAATTTTGACAGGGAAACTATTTTGATTGTTTACGAATACCCTTTTAACGAGCGTATTCGCACGTTATTGCGGCTGGAAGACTTATACGAAAAATTCACGTTTTTCTTGCATCAGTCTGACCCCATGCAGCATCACGTTGCCCTTGCCACCATTTTTGAAATGTTGGAAGTCGCTGGTCGCGCCGACCTCAAATCCGATCTCTTGCAGGAACTCGAAAGACAAAGACACACACTCATCAGTTTCAAATCCAATCCCAATGTACAGGCAGAAATGCTGGACAAAGTGTTGGATGATGTTGACCGCGCCAGCAGCGCCCTGGTAGCCAGCACAGGCAAAACAGGCCAGAACGTACGCGACAATGAATGGCTGATGAGCATACGTGGTCGCACCATCATCCCTGGCGGTGCCTGCGAATTTGATTTGCCCAGCTACCATGCCTGGCAAAAAAATAGCCCGGAAAAACGCTTTGCCGACATCAGTGCCTGGTTTGCCCCTATCGCCCCGCTGTTTGATGCCATCAATGTGGTCTTGCGTCTGTTGCGCGAATCTGGCTCCACTTCCAAAGTTATCGCTCAGGCTGGCAGCTACCAGCAGATGCTACAAGGCAAAGTTTATCAGCTGTTGCGCGTCAATGTCCTGCAAGAACTTGGTGCCATCCCTGAAATCTCTGCGAATAAATATATGTTGTGGATACGTTTTATGTCCCAGGATGGCGACATGAAGCCCAAGGCCTATGAAAACGATATCCCGTTTGACCTGACTCTCTGTAATTTCTGAACATGGCTACTTTTGTTGATTGTCCCACCTGCAAAACCAAGGTGGAATGGAAAGAAGAAAACCGCTGGCGCCCTTTTTGCTCTGAGCGCTGCAAGCAAATCGACCTGGGTGCCTGGGCTGAAGAAAAATACACGATACCTGCAGTCAATCTACCTGAAGATCCGGAAGAACTGGCTGAATGAGCCGCTAATGTGCCGCTGATAAACCACTAAAAAGCCGCTTATTAAGCCACTTACGCAAAAATCTAACGCTTTTGCGGGATCCCGTATTTACGCAGCTTGGTGGCAATCATTGAATGCGAAGTCGCCAGTCGTGTCGCCAGCTTGCGGCTGGATGGATATTGTGGATACAGGTTTTCCAGTAAACTGCGCTCAAAGGCATTCACCGACAACTCCCAGCTCTCCGTCGTATCGCTCTTCACCACTTCTGCCGTGATACTGCCCTCGGCCCAGTCCAGGTCGGCAGCATCCAGTACGCGCTGGTCTGACATGGTAATCGCGCGGAACACCACATTCTGCAATTGCCTGACATTGCCCGGCCAATGGTTGGACACCAGAGCCGCACAGGCCGATGAATTCAAACGGCATACCGGTTTTTGCGCCTGGGTGCAGGCACGTTCTATGAAATGCCTGGCCAGCGGCAGGATATCGTCAGGGCGCTCGCGCAGGGCTGGCATTTCCAGATGCAAGACATTCAGGCGATAAAACAAGTCTTCACGGAAACTGCCTTCCTGCACCATCTTGCGCAAGTTCCTGTGGGTGGCGCTGATGATGCGCACATTCACCTTGACCTCTTTATCACTGCCTATGCGGCGGAACTTGCCATCATTCAGGAAACGCAGTAGCTTGGCTTGCAGGTAGAGCGACATCTCGCCTATCTCATCAAGAAAGACCGTGCCCCCATCCGCCATTTCAAACAGGCCAGGTTTGCCGCCACGCTGAGCACCAGTGAAGGCGCCTGACATATAGCCAAATAACTCGCTCTCGGCCAGACTTTCTGGCAAGGCTGCACAATTCAGTTCCAGGAAAGCGGCGCTGCTGCGGCCACTGACACCGTGGCAAGCCTGGGCCAGCAATTCTTTACCGGTGCCAGTCTCGCCAGTGATGAGCAAAGGCGCATCGACCACAGCCACGCGCGCGGCCTTGGTTTTCAGGCTGCGTATCTGCTCTGATTCACCAATGATGAAATGAAAGCCACTGCCTTCCGAGTGCTGCAAAGCATGCAGGCGCCCGCCTATGCGCGTCGGCGCATGAAAGGTCAGTACCGCACCAACCGAGCGGCCATGCGCAATGGAAACACCGTGAGCAATGCCCTGCGGCTCGGATACTGGCGTCACATCCATGAAATACGGCTCACCATTCAGGCTGACTTCACGGCTGGGCAGGCGGAACCCGCAGTTGATCAATTCTTCCTGGATGCCAGCATCATCGAGCACCTGGTTCAGGCTGCGCTGGCAGAGGCTGGATTCGCTCATGCGAGTTGCTGTGGCAGCCGCCACATTGGCAATCACGATATGCCCGCTGGCATCAATCGCCAGTACCGGGTCTTCCATGACGGCCATCATGGTGTCGAGATTGAGGCGTCTGCGTATGCCGGGCAAGACATCCAGCACCTTTATTTCACCTACCCCACGCACAGACTGGCAATCAGCCTGCAAGGAAGGCAGCATGAATTCCAGCAGTTCAGGGCTGTCGATATAGATATTGGGTGGGTCAACTTCAACCGCCACCACATTGAGCCCGCGACGCGCCAATACCGCCAGTATTTCGTGGGCAATACCTACTCTGTCCTTGAACTGGATATTGATGCGCATGCGTTGCTAATGTAATGAAACGATGATGATTAATATGGCTCAGGGATATAGCCACGTGGACGCGCATGCTGACGACGGAAAGCGCTATTCGATGCCAGCCCACGCAAGCGGCCCAGATCAAATTGTTCCAGTTGCTGCAAGACTGCACGATTGAGCGTCATTTTGACTTGCATCATCAGCAGGTCTACGCTTTGCTGGCTGGAGGTACGAGCAGCACGTCTCTCCTGTGGTACTTCTGCCTCTTCATCCTCTGCTGCTTTTTCGATGGCCTTGGCGGCAGCACGTTCTTCTGCATTGACGAAACTGCGGTAGACATCTGCCAGAGTGATGATGCCATTACAATCGCGGCAATGCCATGCATCTTTCTCTTTGCTGTCACGACTGACCAGGGCATCCTTGCTCAGTACCGCCAGTATAGAACGTATCAGGCGCGGGGTTTTGCCCGTCGCCTGCGCCAGTGTAGTGATGCTTGCTGTACGCGGCATCACCATCATGATTTGCGCCAGTAATTCTATGGCGGTATAAAACCGCGCATTCAGATTGGCATCTGAAAAAACCTGGGTTGATGACAATAACTCTTCAATTGCATTCATGCCAACTCCTTGTGTATAAAAATTGGACTGTTGACGCTGCCGTAACGGTCCATGAATAAACCTTCAGTAGAAATAGCCGGGCGCTTGCCAGAAACCACGTCAGCGATGAACTGGCCAGAACCGCAAGCCATGGTCCAGCCCAGCGTGCCATGACCGGTGTTCAGGTACAGGTTGCGGTAAGGCGTAGGGCCAATGACAGGGGTGCCGTCCGGCGTCATGGGACGCAGGCCAGTCCAGAATTCGGCTTTGCTGACATCACCACCACCAGGGAACAAATCAGTCACTGAATGCTCCAGAGTGGCGCGGCGGTCTGCCCGCAGGTCGAGGTTATAGCCGGTGATTTCGGCAGTACCGCCGACACGTATGCGGTCGCCCAGGCGAGTAATGGCGACTTTATAGGTCTCATCCATGACCGTCGATTCCGGCGCTTTTTGTGCGTCGGTGATGGGGACGGTGATTGAATAGCCCTTGATAGGGTAAACAGGAATTTTGATGCCCAATTCTTTCAAGAGAATCGGGGAGTAACTGCCAAGTGCCAATACGAAACAGTCTGCCTTGATCTCACCTTCGGAGGTGATGACAGAAGTGATGGTATCGCCGCTCTTGACCAGTCTTTGTATAGTGACGCCGTATTTGAACTGGACACCCAGTTCTTGCGCGAATTTGGACAGGCTCTGGGTGAACTTGAAGCAGTCGCCAGTTTCATCACCTGGCAAACGCAGGGCACCGACAAATTTATCCTGCACATTGACCAGTGCCGGTTCGACTTTCAGGCAAGCCGCCTTGTCCAGCTTTTCATAAGGCACATCGTAGCGCTTGAGGATGGCGATATCGGCCTCCGCACCATCGAGTTGTTGCTGGTTGCGGAACAGTTGCAACGTACCCTGGGTCCGTTCGTCATAGCTGATACCGGTATCGCTGCGCAGTTGTTGCAAGACATCGCGGCTGTATTCAGCCATGCGCAACATACGGCCTTTATTGATTTCATAGCGCTTGCTGGTGCAGTTCATCAGCATTTGCGTGACCCAGCGCCACATGGTTGGGTCCAGGCTGGGGCGTATCGCCAAGGGACTATGCTGCATCATCAGCCATTTGATGGCCTTTAAAGGTACGCCTGGCCCAGCCCATGGTGCAGAATAACCAGGGGAAACTTCACCCGCATTGGCAAAACTGGTTTCCAGTCCTGCGGCTGGCTGACGTTCTATGACCGTCACTTCATGGCCTGCTTTGGCCAGATAATAGGCTGACGCTGTACCGATAACACCTGCACCCAATATAACTATTTTCATTTTATTTCTCCCGGCTCATTGCTGGCTTATTGCTGGATTGATCTGCTTGTCTGTTGTTCTGCTGTTTTGCTGCACTACAGTTATCTTTAACTGTGCGTCAGGAACGCATGAGGTTTAATTGCTATAAGTACGCTCATAGCGGCCTCCCAGACTGGTCAGGATTTCATAGCCTATGGTGTTGGCACGTGCTGCCACCTGATCTACTGTATTGTTAGCGGAGATCAGATCCACCATGGAGCCGGGTTGCAGATGTTCAGCGGCGACCGCAGTCACATCCAGGGTGATGGTATCCATCGATACATTACCGACCATGGGCACAGCCTGGCCAGCAATATGGGCGACGCCACGATTACTGAGGCTGCGCATCCAGCCATCAGCATAACCAACACCAACGGTGGCTATACGGGTGGTCTGGCTGCTGCGCCAGGTTGATCCATAGCCGACACCCGTGTCCGCCGGGATTTCACGGGTTTGTATGATGCGGCCTTGCAGATGAGCTACCGCATGCAGGGGATTGGCCTGCCCGGCGACAGGAGCCACGCCATACAAGGCAGCGCCAGGACGAGCCAGGTCGAAATGAAAGTCTTTACCCAGGAAGATGCCGGAAGAATTCGCCAGGCTGGCTGGCAAACCCTGGCAAGCCGGGATTTGCGCGCGCAAGGCATTAAAGGCTAGTAACTGTTGCTGATTGACCGGGTTGGCCTGGTCTTCTGCACTGACCAGATGGCTCATGATGTATTGCAGGTCTATCCCATCGCTGAGGCTGGCATCGGCCTGCCATTGCTGTACCTCGGCTGCGGACAAGCCCATTCTGGCCATGCCGGTATCAACTTGCACGATGGCTGGCAGGCTGCGCTGTTCTTTTTGCGCCAGTGCACGCCAGGCCAGCATTTGTGGCAGGCTGTTCAATACTGGGGTGCAGTTATATTCCAATAATTCCGCCTCATGCCCAACTGGTGAGCCATGCATGACATAGATGGCAGCATCTGCAGGCAAATGTTCACGGATGATGATTGCCTCTTGCAAATGCGCGACAAAAAAATCCCGGCAAGCTTCGGCATATAAGGCTTGCACCACCGGCACAGCTCCGAGCCCATAGGCATCCGCTTTGACCGCAGCACCACATTTCGCAGCACCCAGTAAGCTGCGCAGCAGACGATAGTTATAACGTATTGCCTGTAAGTCAATACGAAGTACTGCACCTGCTCTTCCAGCAACTTGCTTCATATCTCACCACTCCATCGCATTTAAGAAATGCGATTAGTTATGCAATCGTCGTGCCACAAAATTTTATTGAAGAAATTCAAGGACTTATAGAATTTATGTCGGAATTCTTAAATTTACTGTATTGAATTCAATACAGTTTGCATTTTCTTCCGCATTACAAACTAGAGCCTGCTCTCTATTGCGTACTAAAAACTGCACACTGTATGAATTTCAATACACTGTATTGTTTTCAATACACATCAACAATAAAATAAAGCACAGATAATCTCAGCCCAAATAGCCGCCGACAATAAGTGATACTACGGATTGTTTGTCATAAAAAGACAGTTTGATGACATCATTCAAAAACAGCATGAAATGAAGTATAGACGTGGGGAAATAAAGTGTAAGTCCAAAAGAGTCAGCGCCGACATCGAATGTCGGCCCTGATCTATTTTGAGGCTGAGAGGATGCAGATAAATGGCCAGCAAATAACCAGCAAATATCAAGCTAGCGTCAGACTAGCCTCGTCCTTGCGCAGCAAGTCCAGCCATTCCAGCAAGGGTATGGTGGCAGGCAGCAGCGGCGTCAATTCCACGCTGCCCTGCCAGGCAAAGGCTTGCCCTTCCAGACTTTGTGGTTCGCCCTGCCATTCACGACTGATATAGAAATGCAGCCTGACATGGGCATGTGGATAGATATGCTCAACGCCGCACCAGGGTTCAGCAGTCAGCACCTCAATACCCAGTTCTTCGACAAATTCGCGCTTGAGTGCATCGAGTATGGATTCATCCGGCTCAACCTTGCCACCGGGGAATTCCCAATAACCCTCATACGGTTTGCCAGCGGGACGCTGCCCCAGCAAGACATCGCCATTGGCTTTCATCAGGATGCCGACGGCAACATCCACAGGTTTTGCGCTCATCTCAGGACTCCGCCAGCTTGCCAGCATAGTCGCGGGCAAATTGCCAGGCCACACGGCCAGAACGCGAACCGCGCTGCAAAGCCCAGCGCAGGGCATCGCCACGTGCTTCTTCTATTTGTGCAGTAGTACAAGCCATGCTGCCCAGCCAGTAGGCGACGATGTCGAGGTAATCATCCTGTTTGAAAGGATAGAAAGAAACCCAGAGGCCAAAGCGCTCAGACAAAGAGATTTTTTCTTCTACCGTTTCACCGGGATGCAGGTCGCCATCATCACTATATTTATAGCTGGCATTGTCTGACATTTTCTCAGGCAAGAGATGGCGGCGGTTAGATGTAGCGTAGATCAGCACATTGTCGGACTGGGCAGAAATACTGCCATCCAGCGCCACCTTCAAGGCCTTGTAACCGGCCTCGCCTTCTTCAAAGGACAGGTCATCACAAAAAACAATGAAACGCTCGGGGCGCTCTGCGATCAAGTCGACGATATCGGGCAAGTCAGCCAGGTCAGCTTTATCGACTTCGATGAGGCGCAAGCCCTGGTCAGAAAACTGGTTCAGACAAGCCTTGATCAAGGAAGATTTACCCGTGCCACGGGCACCAGTCAGCAAGACATTATTGGCTGGTTTGCCATGGACGAATTGCCTGGTATTTTGTTCTATCTGGGCTTTTTGTGCGGCGACATTGCGCAAATCATCCAGCGCTATGGTCGAGGCATGACGCACAACTTGCAAATAACCCTGACCACCACGCCCACCACGCACTCGCCAACGATAGGCAAAGCCCAGGTTCCAGTCAGGTGCTGGTGTGCTGGCTGGCAATATATTTTCCAGCCTGCTCAGCAAATGCTCGGCACGCAAGAGAAATTGATCAAGCTGCGTCATTGTCTGTCCAGATCAGGAGCGGTAGTCGGCGTTGATGGAGACATAGTCATGCGACAGGTCGCAAGTCCAGACCGTCGCTGCCGCATCGCCACGCGCCAGTTTGACGCGTATGGTGATTTCACTCTGCTTCATGATGCGCTGGCCATCTTCTTCACGGTACTCAGGATTACGGCCACCATTCTTGGCGACCCAGACATCATCGAGGTACAAGTTCAGCTTGCCCACATCCAGGTCATTCACACCGGCATAGCCTATGGCTGCCAGGATGCGGCCCAGGTTAGGGTCAGAAGCAAAGAAAGCGGTTTTGACCAATGGAGAATGGGCGATCGAATAAGCGATCTTGCGGCACTCTTCTACATCACGGCCTTCTTCGACTGCAATCGTCATGAACTTGGTTGCGCCTTCGCCATCACGGATAATCATGTGGGCGAGTTTTTGCGACAGCGCAGTCACGGCTTCTGCCAGTGCTACATATTCAGGTGTCTCGACATCATTGACTTCAACTTCACCCGCGCCTGTGGCGATGAGCATGAAGGAATCATTGGTGGAAGTATCACCATCAATGGTGATGCAGTTAAAGGATTTGTCAGCCGCCTGCTTGACCATATGATCAAGCACATTTTGCGCAACCTTGGCATCTATCGCCAGATAGCCCAGCATGGTCGCCATATTTGGCTTGATCATGCCAGCACCTTTGCTGATGCCTGTCATGGTCACGGTTTTGCCGTTGATTTCCACCGTCGCCGAGGCCGCCTTGGGCTGGGTATCGGTAGTCATGATGGCGGTAGCGGCATTGAACCAGTTATCGTCCGTCAGGTTAGCTATGGCTGCTGGCAAACCGGCTACCAGCCTGTCGACTGGTAATTGTTCGAGGATCACGCCAGTAGAAAATGGCAGGATTTGAGAGGCTTCGCAACCCAGCAATTCTGCCAGGGCAGCGCAAGTTGCATTCGCAGCAGCCAGACCAGCATCGCCAGTACCAGCATTGGCATTACCAGTATTCACCACCAGCGCCCGAATAGGGCTGGATGCCATGTGCAAGCCTTCCAGGTGGGCCTTGCAGACTTGCACGGGTGCTGCGCAAAAGCGGTTGGTCGTAAATACCCCTGAGACGGTTGCCGTAGGGGCCAGTTCCATGACCAGTACGTCTTTGCGATTGGGCTTGCGTATGCCAGCCTCGGCATAACCGAGGCGTATGCCGGCTACCGGTTTCAAATCTGCAGCCACAGGGATGGGGGAATTAACGGCCATGGTTTTTCCTTGCGTTGAAATCAAGCCGACATTGTAGGGCATTTTGTTGCACTGCGAAGCATGTTTGCGCTGAGGAAATTTCACGCAGGCCGGGCCTAGCCCTTACAAACCCATGATCATTTGGGCAATGATATTTTTTTGTATTTCATTTGAACCACCATAGATGGAGAGCTTGCGCATGTTCAGATAGTTGATGGCGAGCGGACTGGCCAGCTCGCTGGTATCCTGACGATCACGCAGGGGCAAAGCCTGTTCCCCTACTGCCTGCATCAGCAATTCAGTGATAGCCTGTTGTATTTCCGTACCCTTGATCTTCAGTATCGATGCTTCCGGCCCCGGCGCGTGGCTTTGCTCTTCTGCAGACAAGACGCGCAGATTGGTTATTTCCAGCGCCATCAAGTCTATTTCTACCTGTGCCAGGCGCATGGCAAAGGCGGCATCTTCCATGAGTGGCTTGCCATTCTTGAATTCACGCGCTGCCACTCTCTTCAACCTGGCCAGCTCACGCTTGGCGATGCCTATGCCCGCGATATTGGTACGCTCATGTCCCAGCAAGAACTTGGCATAAGTCCAGCCCCGGTTTTCTTCGCCCACCAGGTTAGCGGCTGGTACTTTGACATCATCAAACCAGACTTCATTGACTTCATGCGCACCATCCATGGTGATGATGGGCCGGACAGTGACACCGGGTGATTGCATGTCGATGAGCAGGAATGAAATACCACGCTGTGCCTTGGCTTCGCGGTCTGTACGTACCAGGCAAAATATCCAGTCGGCATACTGCGCCAGCGTAGTCCAGGTTTTTTGGCCGTTCACCAGATAGTATTCACCTTCGCTGTCACTCTTGCGTTCAGCCGTGGTCTTGACGGAAGCGAGGTCAGAACCAGAACCCGGCTCCGAATATCCCTGACACCACCATTCATCGGCCATTAGTATCTTTGGCAGAAATCTCCGCTGTTGCTCGGGTGAACCGAATTCCATGATGACAGGTGCCACCATCTTGATGCCGAAAGGGGGCAGGCGCGGCGCACCGGCAGCGGCGCATTCTTCTTCAAATATATAACGCTGGACAGCAGTCCAGCCAGTGCCACCATGCGCTGCAGGCCAGGAAGATGCGCCCCAGCCCTGGTCATGCAATAACTTTTGCCACTGCTGGTAATCGTTTTTTTCCAGTGCTATGCCATGATGCACTTTATGGCTGATGGCCTGGGGTAAGGAAGTTTGCAGGAAATGACGGACCAGTTGACGAAAACCAAGCTCTGCATCGTTAAAGTTCAAGTCCATAAGTCCCCTCAGGTCTGGTCAGCACAGTGTGAGATTCCAGAATATAGAATGAATGCCCAAATAAAGCACGCCCGTTCACTTTAACCTCGCGCCATACTTGCGTCAAGCCAGGAGATCGGGAATCCCAAAATGGATAGCGGGCGAAGAAATAAAAAAGGCGACCAAATGGTCGCCTTTCATTTTTGCTACTTCAGATGATCAAGCCAGTTTGCCGTGGCATTGCTTGAACTTCTTGCCGCTGCCGCAAGGGCAAGGGTCATTACGACCTACCTTCAGGGCATAACTGATTTCTGGCTGATCGGTAGCAAAGCCTGGATCAGGTGCCAGCATTTCTTCCGGCGTTGCATCGGCATCAAAATCAGCGTGCTGGTAATGCACGTTCTCGATCTGTGACTGTGCCAGTCTTTCTTCTGCCGCATCAATCTCTTCACGGGATTGTATGCGCACAGTAACCACGGTCCTGACCACTTCATTCTTGATGGCTTCCAGCATCTGGCCAAACAATTCAAAAGCTTCGCGCTTGTATTCCTGCTTAGGATTTTTCTGTGCATAACCGCGTAGATGTATACCCTGACGCAGATGATCCAGCGCAGCCAGATGTTCACGCCAGTGCGTATCTATGCTTTGCAGCATGACATTGCGTTCGAAACCGGCAAAAGATTCTTTACCAACGATAGCAATCTTGGCGTCATACACTTCATTGGCGGCTTTTTGCACGCGTTCAAGAATGTCTTCGTCCGTGATATTGCTATCGTCTTTGAGCATTTGCGCCAGTGGCAAATCCAGTGCCCATTCATCACGCAAGGCAGCTTCCAGAGCCGGAATATTCCACTGCTCTTCGACTGATTCTGCCGGTACATATTCACGCACGATGTCTTCAAACATGCCATGACGCAGGGAAGAAATCAGTTCTGCCATGTCCTGTGCTTCCAGCAATTCATTACGTTGCTGGTAGATGACTTTACGCTGGTCATTGGCAACGTCATCGTATTCCAGCAATTGCTTGCGGATATCAAAGTTACGTGCCTCAACCTTGCGTTGTGCCGATTCTATGGAACGGGAAACGATACCTGCTTCGATAGGTTCGCCTTCCGGCATTTTTAGCCTGTCCATGATGGCACGGACGCGGTCACCGGCAAAAATGCGCAACAGGGTATCGTCGAGTGACAAATAGAAACGGGAAGAACCCGGATCACCCTGACGACCAGAGCGACCACGCAATTGATTATCCACGCGGCGGGATTCATGACGCTCAGTACCGACGATATGCAAACCACCGGCATTCACGACGATTTCATGCAAGGACTGCCATTCATCACGCAGTTTTTGTGATTGCGTCTGCTTGTCTGCATCAGACAAGGCAGCATTGGCTTCTATCAATTGCACTTGTTTGGCGACATTACCACCCAGCACGATATCCGTACCACGACCTGCCATATTGGTAGCAATGGTGATGGCTTTTGGACGACCAGCCTGGGCAATGATTTCCGCTTCACGGGCATGCTGTTTGGCATTCAAAACATTGTGCGGTAAATCTGCCTTGGTCAGAATGTCGGACAGGAGCTCAGAATTTTCAATCGAGGTCGTACCCACCAGCACAGGCTGGCCACGCTCATAGCAATCCTTGATGTCGATGAGCATGGCATTGTATTTTTCTTGCGCAGACTTATAGACCTGATCTTGCTTGTCCTTACGTTGGGAAGGACGGTTGGGTGGAATGACCACGGTTTCGAGGCCGTAGATTTCCTGGAATTCATAAGCTTCAGTATCTGCCGTACCTGTCATGCCTGAGAGCTTGGCATACATACGGAAATAATTCTGGAACGTGATCGATGCCAGAGTCTGGTTTTCATTCTGGATGCGCACACCTTCTTTGGCTTCAACAGCCTGGTGCAGACCGTCAGACCAGCGACGGCCTGTCATCATACGGCCAGTGAATTCATCAACGATGACGATTTCATCATTTTGCACTACATAGTGCTGATCCTTGAAATACAGGGCATGCGCGCGCAGGGCCGCATACAAATGATGGATCAGGGTGATATTGGCTGCGTCATACAGGGAAGCACCTTCTGGTAGCAAACCCATTTGCGTGAGGATACTCTCTGCCTTGTCATGACCGGCTTCTGTCAACAAGACCTGATGGGCTTTTTCATCCTTGGTGTAATCACCAGGCACTTCTATCTTGCCTTTGCCATCCGGTGTTTCTTCACCAATCTGCAGCGTCAGCAGTTTGGGTACTTCATTGATTTTGTAATACAGCTCAGTATGATTTTCAGCCTGGCCAGAAATGATCAGCGGCGTACGGGCTTCATCGATAAGAATAGAGTCAACTTCATCGACGACAGCGAAATTCAGGCTGCGCTGTACACGGTCTTTGGCTTCATAGACCATGTTATCGCGCAGATAATCGAAACCATATTCGTTATTTGTGCCGTAAGTGATGTCCGAGCCATAGGCAGCCTGCTTGGCATCGTGATCGAGTTGCGACAGGTTGATACCCGTGCTCAGACCCAGCCAGCCATACAATTGACCCATCCATTCAGCATCGCGTTGCGCCAGATAATCATTGACGGTAACAACGTGCACGCCCTTGCCTGACAAGGCATTCAGGTAAATTGGCAGGGTCGCCATCAGGGTTTTACCCTCGCCCGTACCCATTTCAGCGATTTTGCCGTAATGCAAAACCATGCCGCCTATCATCTGTACGTCAAAGTGACGCATTTTCAGGACACGTTTGCTGGCCTCACGGCAAACAGCGAAGGCTTCCGGGAGGATGGCATCAAGTGTCTCTCCGTTCGCAACACGTGCTTTGAACTCAGCAGTCTTGGCTTGCAAAGCCTCGTCCGACAAAGCTTCCAGCTTGGGTTCCAATGCGTTGATCTCACGCACAGTCTTTTGGTATTGCTTCAAAAGCCGCTGATTACGGCTGCCGAATATCTTGGTCAGGAATGACATGCTATGAACGGAAAGTTAAATTCTTAAAAAAATTGCCACAAATAATGCTTAATTTGACGGCAACATTAGGATAACCTGTGATTTTACCATGTGACACCCAATTAACCAGTACTTGCACAATTTTGCCTGTCAATAAAGCAATAACAGATAAAATCTGGCGGTTTTTTGGTCACAAGAAGGGATGCAAATGATAAACAATTCCCAGACATGGGCTTGCAGTTGGTGGCAGTATCACCAAACTCAATAGCCCGGACACAAATATGGCCGGGCCTCGGGCGTATCATTCATGTGATAAAACGGCCGTGGCCGTTTTGCATGCAGCTTTATTTCTGGTTCAAAGCAGCAAGATTGGCTTGATTAGCACCTGCCGATAAGAATTTATGGGGATTTTGTGGCACGCCTTTGACATGCACTTCAAAGTGCAAATGCGCACCTGTGGAACGGCCTGTAGAACCTATGTCGGCAATATGCTGGCCGCGCTTCACGATATCGCCCAGCTTGACGTAGATTTTGGATGAGTGGGCATAACGGGTCATGATTTCGCCACCATGATCAATTTCCACCATATTGCCAAATTGCGGATGATATTCTGCCGCCACCACCACCCCACCAGCAGCCGCGACGATGGGCGTACCGCTGGGACTGGAAAAATCGATGCCTTCATGAAAAGCACTGCGGCCAGAAAAAGGGTCCAGCCTCCAGCCAAAACCAGATGCATTATAGGCAACATTCACCGGCTGTATGGTAGGCAAAAGCTTGGATTGCACCTTGAAGCCCATAAGCTTGGTTTCCACCACGTTCATATAATCTGATCTGTGCTCTATATCCTCAGACATGGCAGCCAGTGCAGCTTGGAACTCGGCCAGGTTTAATTCCTTGGCGGGTTGGGTAGAGACCTCAGGGCCACCGCGACCAGGCATTTCCTTGAAATTGAATTCTTCCGGCTTGACGCCTGCCAGGCCCTGCACTCGTTCGCCAAGTGCATCCAGGCGTATCAGTTGTGCCTGCATTTCACCCAGCTTGGCAGCCATGGCAGCCAGGTTTTCTTTCATAAACTTGTCTTTATTACCAGTATCACCAGCACTAGCAGCAGCCACTGGCACCAGGTCACGCAAGACCGGCAAGTCGGCACTGGCCAGCTTGAGAGTCAGGGCAGCCATCAGGGCGGCACAAAAAGTGATGACAAGCAGAAATGCAAATGAAGCAAGAATGACATGACGGGAAGACAAAGTCACTGACTTGGCCTGGGTAAAGCGGGAGTGCATCAAAATGATTTGCATCAATATGCTCCTCTGAAATCGATGGATGACCTATAGCTCCTTGTGAGAGCTGGCCTGTCCTGTTTGTGGTAAGGTATTGCGCATGTCAACATTCTCACGCCCTACCTATCCGATTAACATTAAACGCGGTCGCAAAGTGCCTGGTGCCAGCGAAGCCGGTGACTTTTTACGCAGTAACGAGAGAATCTCGCAGCTGCTACCCACAGTGCAGCGCAATCTGAAGCTGCAAAAAGACTGTGGACTGATACTGCCGCCTATATTTGCCTCTTGTGAGGTCATGCAAGTAACGGAGGGGCAGTTGACGCTCTCTGCGCCGAACGCCGCACTGGCGACCAAATTGAAACAGCAATGTCCGAAACTGCAAGCATTTTTGCAAGAACGGGGATGGCAGATTAACGCAATCCGCATCAAAGTACAAGTCAGGCGTGTCGTAGAGAAACCTGTTGCCGTTAAGCAAATAGCATTTTCAGGCAAGGCCCTGCAGGCTTTTGGGCAATTGGAACATGCGCTGGAAGACACACCACAAAATGCTGATCTGCGCGCAGCACTGAGCCGTTTGATACAGCGCCACCGCTCTGGCAGCTAATCTCTCAAGACTTCAACCTGCAGCTTAAGCGAGTGCCCACTCTCTATCCACTTGCGTGGCATAAGTCGGTGGTGCCATCTCCAGATCATCGAAACTGACGATCTCATAAGAATCTGGCTGGGCCAACAAAGCGCGCAGCAACTGATTATTCAAGCCATGACCAGACTTGTGTGCAGTATAACTGGCGAGGAAGGGATGGCCGATCAAATACAAATCACCAATTGCATCCAGGATTTTGTGACGGACAAATTCATCATCAAAGCGCAGGCCATCTGAATTCAGGATACGGTATTCATCCATGACGATCGCGTTTTCCATGGAACCGCCACGTGCCAGACCTATGCCCCTGAGCATTTCCACATCCTGCATGAAACCAAAAGTGCGCGCCCTGGCGACATCCTGCACAAAGGTGGCGCTGGCAAAATCAACCTCTGCTGTTTGCACCGTACCATCGACTGCCGGGTGATTGAATTCAATAAAGAAATGCAGCTTGAAACCATTGTAAGGTTCCAGCCTGGCCCATTTCTCGGACTTGCCTGTACCTTCGCGAATTTCTACTGGTTTTAATACGCGGATAAATTTCTTGGCAGCGTTTTGCTCCTGCATGCCTGCCTGTTGCAACAAATACACAAAAGAAGAAGCAGAGCCGTCCATGATGGGGATTTCTTCTGCGCTGACATCGATATACAGATTATCGATACCCAGACCTGCGCAGGCAGACAGTAAATGCTCTACAGTTGATACCTTGCCATGTTCATTCGACAAGGTCGACGCCATGCGCGTATCACCCACGCCCAGGGCCTGGGCAGGCAAAACCACCGGCGGTGTCAGGTCAGTACGTGTGAAGATAATACCGGTGTCGACCGGTGCCGGGCGCATGACGAGTTCAACCTTGGTGCCCGAATGCAGGCCGACGCCAACGGTTTTCACGACTTGTTTGATAGTTCTTTGCTTTAACATCGCGCTATTATAGCGTTTCAGTCAATTTCCCATGCATAGACAAGGAAAATTAGCAGTTTCACATTTTAAAATGCATACAAAAACAACAATTCAAATTCGCCATGCAAAGCCAACTGATCTGGACGCGATGTGCGATCTCAGTGAGCAAATCAATGCCCAGCATCATGCAGCTGCTCCCAATATTTTTGTACAACAACCGAAGCGCGAACTGGACCGCCAATTCTGGCACAGCACTTTTGAAAACCCTGCCGGATGCGCCTTGCTGGCCTGCAATGGCGAGCAAGTCCTGGGTTTCATCACCATGAGCTGGCATGAAAATACCACTATCCCGTTTTTATACCGGCGTCGCGTCTGCCGCATAGGCACGATCGTGGTTTCTGCTACGCATCAGAAACGAGGAATAGGAAAATTATTGATGGAAGGCGCGACGAGCTGGGCGCGCGAACATGATGCAGTAGAAATCAGGCTGGAAGTATTTGACTTCAACCACAATGCCAGGGATTTTTATGCGGCTCAGGGTTATGGCGTGCAGTCACACATCATGAGCAAATCATTGGATTAAACATATTTCCGACAAAAAAACGGCGCTCAGTACACAAACTGCGCGCCGTTTTGCGGATCAGAAAACCTGATTAACCCAATTGGGCCAACAGTGTTTCTGCGTTCGACACTTCAAACTTGCCACCTTCTTCGATATTCAATTGCTTGACGACACCGTCAACAGCCAACAAGGAATAACGCTGGGAACGTGTGCCCATGCCATATTTACTAAAGTCATCACTGAGGCCCAAAGCCTTGCTGAAATCAGCATTACCATCAGCCATCATGCGGATGATGCCTGTAGATTTTTGATCGCGGCCCCATGCGCCCATGACGAATGCGTCATTGACGGAGATACACCAGATTTCATCAACGCCCTTGGCTTTCAAATCTGCTGCCAGTGCAACATAGCCAGGCACATGCTTGGCTGAGCAAGTTGGCGTGTACGCGCCAGGCAAGCCAAAAATCGCAATGGTTTTACCTTTGGTCAGGTCTGCGACTTTGAAAGTATTTGGTCCGAGTGAACATCCTTCTGATTCCACTTCAATAAATTCTGCCAGGCTGCCTTCAGGCAGGGTATCGCCAATCTTGATTGTCATTTTATGCTCCCTAGATAAGTATTCGGATATTCATTGCCTTGCTGCATGCTACCGCCTGCATAAAACGCAGGAAGTTTGAGCCATATCAACACCGACAGTGAAGGACGCAAGTATGCCTGAGCTAGAATTTTCTTGCAGAAGTTAAAAGGAAGACCTCTCAACACAGAGGCACAGAGACACAGAGAAGAGCAAGAGGAAAAACAATCGGAATAAGTGTTTGATGTCCCGCCACGCTGAACCAATGGTTTTTCAAAGTATTGTTTTCACCCAAAATAGAATCTTTGCTATACGTCTGATACCTAACCAAACACCGCATTTCTCTTGCCTTTCTCTGTGCCTCTGTGTCTCTGTGGTGAGTTTTTTGGTCCACCATTTCGATCGCCAAATAAAAAACGCCAGCCTCTTTCGAGGCTGGCGTTTTGCAGAAAACCAGATAAATCAGTCAGCCTGTTTGCGCAGGAAAGCTGGGATATCGTAAGTTTCCATGCCATTTTTTTCCAGGGCACGTACTGTTTCTGACGCAGATTCACGGCGCCATACTGCAGGTTTGCTCAAGCCATCAAAGCCTGCGGAACCTGTTACAGAACCGGTGCTGATGGTGGCAGATGTCATGACAGGGCTGGCCATCACGGTTTCATTGTGCGTACCGGTACGCAGCATCGGTGTTTGCACCAGCTGTATATTTTTCTTGCCACGACCAAGGCCAGTTGCGACTACCGTCACACGGATATCGTCACCCATGTTGTCGTCGTAAGCGATACCTTGTGCGATCGATGCATCCGGTGCAGCGAAAGCGCGTACGGTAGACATGACTTCCTTGATCTCTTTACCTTTGAGACCACGGCTGGCTGTGACATTCACCAACACACCACGGGCGCCGGACAAATCGATGCCGTCCAGCAGAGGTGATGCAACTGCCTGTTCAGCAGCGATGCGTGCGCGGTCAACGCCGGAAGCAGTTGCCGTACCCATCATGGCCTTGCCTTGTTCGCCCATGATGGTTTTCACGTCATTGAAGTCGACGTTGATATGGCCAGGCACATTGATGATCTCGGCAATACCGGCAACGGCATTGTTCAAGACATCATCTGCATGCTGCAGCCATTCGATCATGCTGTCGTCTTCATAAATCTCTTCGAGTTTTTCGTTGAGAATGATGATGAGTGAATCGACATGCTGAGACAAGGCTTCCAGACCTTCGTCGGCGATGTCCATGCATTTCTGACCTTCGTAGGAAAATGGTTTGGAAACCACCGCCACGGTCAGTGCACCCAATTCTTTGGCGACTTGCGCAACTACCGGAGCAGCACCAGTACCTGTACCACCACCCATACCGGCAGCGATAAATACCATGTGCGCGCCGCGCAATGCATCTTCTATGCGGGCACGGGAATCCTCAGCCAGCTTGCGGCCGACTTCCGGTTTCATGCCAGCGCCCAGACCAGTCTCGCCGATCTGTATCACATTATTTGCTTTAGACTGCAACAGTGCTTGCGCATCTGTGTTTGCTGCTATGAACTCAACGCCGGACACGCCTTTGTTGATCATGTGCTGAACCGCATTGCCGCCTGCGCCACCTACGCCGACAACCTTGATTACGGTGCCTTGTGTGGCGTTATCAACCATATCGAACTCCATCATGACTCCTCCAGGTAGGCAGTTATCAGTCGCTAGGCATCACCGGGATGTGACGACTAGCGACTAATAACTGTATATCGAACTATTATAAAATGACTACACTAAATTAGATACAAAATACAAGCTAAAAATTCCCTAAAAACCACTCTTTCATGCGTTGCCAGACCGCTTTGGCTGAACCTTCTTGCCGAGTGACCAGATGACCGCGCAAATACTGCTTCTTCGCTTCCAACAACAACCCCAAAACTGTGGCATAACGCAGGCTGCGCACAACATCTGCCAGCTGCCCGCTGTAAGCCGGCATGCCTAATCTGGTCGGCTTTAAAAAGATGTCTTCTGCCATCTCGACCATGCCCGGCATGGCAGCAGAACCGCCTGTCAAAACGATGCCAGATGAGAGCACATCTTCATAACCGGATTCGCGCACCACCTGGTGCACAAGGGCAAACAATTCTTCTACACGCGGCTCTATCACTGCCGCCAAAGCCTGGCGCGATAAAGAACGCGGGCCACGGTCACCCAGGCCAGGCACTTCCAGCGTGTCGGAAGGGTCAGCCAATACCTGCTTGGCGACACCAAAACGTACCTTGATTTCTTCTGCTTCCGAGGTCGGCGTGCGCAAGGCCATGGCGATGTCATTGGTGATCTGGTCACCGGCTATCGGTATCACGGCAGTATGGCGTATTGCACCTTCGCTAAATACCGCCACGTCTGTCGTGCCGCCACCGATATCAATGAGCACCACGCCCAGCTCTTTTTCATCCTTGGTCAGCACTGCTTCTGCCGAGGCCATCGGTTGCAAAATGAGGTCAGATACTTCCAGGCCACAACGGCGCACACACTTGACGATGTTCTGCACAGCAGACACTGCACCGGTGACGATATGTACTTTGACTTCCAGGCGTATGCCGCTCATGCCTATAGGCTCGCGCACGTCGTCCTGGCTATCGACGATAAATTCTTGCGGCAAGGTATGCAGCAATTGCTGGTCAGTCGGGATATTGACGGCCTTGGCAGTTTCTATCACGCGCGAAACGTCAGCTGCGGTGACTTCTTTATCCTTGATCGCCACCATGCCGCTGGAATTAAAGCTGCGGATATGGCTGCCAGCGATACCGGTATACACATTGCGTATCTTGCAGTCAGCCATCAACTCGGCTTCTTCCAAAGCGCGTTGTATGGATTCGACGGTCGCCTCGATATTCACGACGACACCTTTTTTCAGGCCCTTGGATTCATGCTGCCCCAGGCCGATGACTTCATGTCTGCCATCAGGCATGACTTCTGCCACGACCGCCACAATTTTTGAGGTGCCGATATCGAGACCAACGATCAGATTTTTAGCGTCTTTTGTCATGTCTTTCCACTTGCTTTTGTTTGCTTTTTTGATCCGATGTTACTGTGACTCGATTTGAGCGCCAGGCCATTCGGATAACGCATGTCCACACTTTCAATACTGTCTTGCAAACTGGCCAGCAGTTGCGGGTAAACCGTCATCAGTTTTTCCACCCTGCCCTTGAGCGTTGTTGCATCCTGCACCCTGCCCAATTGCACTTCCATGCCATTATTCAACTTCAGACTCCATGCATAGCGGCTGGAATAATTCACCGAATCCGGTGCCAGGTTAATCCTGGCAAACCAGTTTTTAAATTCCAGATACTGCGCCAATACTTCTTTTTCACTACCTTCTGGTCCGCTCAGGGCTACCAGGTCTGCATCATCTTCAGCCTCTGCCAGGTTGGCGGTAAACACATCGCCCTTGGCAGAAATTAATTGTCCGTCTTCACCCCAGGTTCCCAGGGCCACATGTTCTTCCAGGGTGACGATGAGCTTATTGGGCCATTCTCTTTGCACACTGGCCTTGCGCACCCAGGGTACAGTCTCAAACGCGGCCCGTACACTATCCAGATTTGCGGTAAAAAAATTACCCCTGATCTTGGGTAATGCCGTGTTCCTGATTGTCAACGGGTTGACATGCTGCAAGCCTGCAGCATTTGTTGCATTGCTGGCTTCGACCCGTATTACTTTCAGGGTAAACAACGGCCTTTGTATTACCCACCACACCCCGGACAACACCAGAATGAACAACACCAGCCCAAACAGGGCATTCGCGGTATTGTTCATCAGCTTGCTGTCATGCCACATTTTTTACTCTTACTCGTTTACTTTTTTTGTTCAGATTTAATTTTCAAACTTGCCGTCTTCAAAATTTCTACACATAAATCTTCATAACTAATACCGACTGCCTTGGCTGCCATAGGCACCAGAGAATGTCCGGTCATGCCTGGCGAAGTATTAATTTCAATTAAAAACGGTTTGTTATCCGACTTGCGCAACAAGACATCGACCCTGGCCCAGCCTTCGCAATCGAGTGCACGATAGGCATCAACGGCCATTTTGCGTATGCTGTCAGTCAAATCCTGTTCCAGTACTGCCGGGCAAATGTATTGCGTGTCGTCAGTAAAATACTTGTTCTGGTAATCATAATTACCATCGGGTGCGACGATTTCGATAATCGGCAAGGCATAGGCCTGCTCACCTTTGCCCAGAATCGCCACTGTCAGTTCACGGCCTTCAACAAATTCTTCTGCCAGCACGACCTCATCAAACTGGGCCGCCAGGGCATAGGCTTCCTGCATGTCTGAATAACCGACGACCTTGGTAATGCCTATTGTAGAACCCTCATGTGGCGGCTTGATGATAAGCGGTAAACCCAGCGTATCCGGTACTCGGCGCAATTCAGTCTGCCCTGTCAGTACCGCATAAGCTGGTGTGCTCAGGCCATAGGTTTGCCAGATGCGTTTGGTAAAAATCTTGTCCATGGCAATCGCCGATGCCATCACGCCGCTGCCTGTGTAAGGAATATTCAATTGCTCCAGCACGCCTTGCAGGCTGCCGTCTTCACCATAACGACCATGCAGAGCGATGAAGACGCGATCAAATTTTTCTGCTGCCAGTTCGGCGATGCTGCGTTCTGCCGTGTCAAAGCCATGGGCATCGATGCCTTTGCTTTTCAAGGCTTGCAGTACGCCAGTACCGGACATCAGGGAAACTTCACGTTCAGCCGAACGCCCGCCAAACAGCACGCCTACTTTGCCCAGAGATTTCAAATTCAATTCGCTCATGATGATCTGATCACTTGTTTTCTACATTTACACTGACTGTGCCAGTTTTGCTGGCACAGCATTGATGGAACCTGCGCCCATGACGATGACGACATCGCCGTCTTTCAATATCCGCACTATGCTGTCCGGCATTTCCAAAATATCTTCTACAAATACCGGTTCTACCTTGCCCATGACGCGCAAGGCGCGGGACAGAGAACGGCCATCTGCCGCCAGTATCGGCGCCTCACCTGCAGCATAGACTTCTGCCAGTACTACCGCATCCGCATCCGAAATCACGCGCACGAAATCTTCAAACAGGTCGCGGGTGCGGGTATAGCGGTGCGGCTGGAAAGCCAGCACCAGCCTGCGACCTGGATAAGCACCACGTGCTGCTGCCAGAGTCGCCGCCATTTCCACAGGGTGATGACCATAGTCATCCACCAGGGCAAACGTGCCGCCATTTGCCAGGGCAATTTCGCCATAACGGGTAAAGCGACGGCCTACGCCATTGAATTCACTCAGCGCTTTTTGGGTTGCCTCATCGCTGACACCGACTTCACGCGCAATCGCAATCGCGGCGCAGGCGTTTTGTACATTGTGCATGCCAGGCTGGTTCAGGCTAACCTGCATATTCTCATAGCCATCTTGCACGACTGTGAAATGCATCTTGCCATTGGCGGCTGTGGCATCGACTGCCCGTACATCAGCATCTGCATGGAAACCATAGGTGACGATGGGCTTGGAGACGAAAGGCATGATTTCACGCACATTCGCATCATCCAGGCACAAGACTGCCACACCATAGAATGGCAGGCGCTGGGTAAATTCTATGAAAGCCTGTTTCAGGCGGGCGAAGTCATGGCCATAGGTTTCCATATGGTCGGCATCGATATTGGTAATGACTTCAATCACTGGCAAGAGATTGAGGAAGGAAGCATCTGATTCATCCGCTTCTGCCACGATGAAATCGCCACTACCCAGTTTGGCATTGGCACCGGCACTATTGAGCAAACCACCGATGACGAAAGTCGGGTCCAGGCCGCCTTGCGCCAATACACTGGCAACCAGACTGGTGGTCGTCGTTTTACCATGGGTACCGGCAATCGCGATACCGCTTTTCAGGCGCATGAGTTCTGCCAGCATCATGGCACGTGGCACGATGGGGATGTGTTTGGCACGGGCGGCGATGACTTCCGGGTTATCACCCTTGACTGCGGTCGACGTCACGACGGCATCCGCACCAGCGATATTATCAGCCGCATGGCCCTGCATGACATTGGCACCCAGTTGCGCCAGACGTTTTGAAGCGGCATTGCTGCCGAGATCAGAACCTGAAATGGTGTAACCAAGGTTCAACAAGACTTCGGCGATACCACTCATGCCCGAGCCGCCTATGCCTACAAAATGGATGTGTTTGACTTTGTGTTTCATGCTAATGCTTCCAGAATATGGGCGATGTTGGCACTGGCTTCGCGCTGCCCCAGGGCGTAGGCTGTTTCAGCCATCGCCAGACATTGTGCTCTGTCCAGTGCTTTTAATTTCTCTGCCAGCGATGCTGGACTTAATTCAATTTGTGGCATATGGACGGCAGCTTTTTGCCCTGCCATCCAGATGGCGTTTTCTTTTTGGTGTGAAGTACTCGATGCCATGAAAGGTACGAGTATGCTGGCCACACCAGCCGCAGTCAGTTCAGACACTGTAATCGCACCAGCACGACAAATCACCAGATCAGCTTCGGCATAGCGGCGCGGCATGTCGTCAATAAAATCCAGCACCTCGGCCTGTACACCTGCCTGCACATAACTCTGGCGCAGGGCTTCTATATGTTGCTTGCCAGACTGATGCGTAATGACAGGACGCTGGGCTTCTGGCAACAATGCCACCGCTTGCGGTACTACCTCATTCAATACTTTAGCTCCCAGGCTGCCGCCGACCACCAGTATGCGCAAAGGGCCGGTGCGCGCTGCATAGCGTGTCGCTGGCGCGGGTAATTCGCAAATTTCTTTGCGTATGGGGTTGCCGATTACTTCTGTTTTTTTATCGGCAGTCACCGTCGCCGATGGCAGGCCAAACAATAATTTACTGGCGAAAGGGCGCAAAGCCTTGTTCGACAACAACAAGGCAGCATCAGCATTCATCAGCACGACTGGCTTGCCGCGCAAGGCAGCCATGATGCCGCCAGGCACGGTCACATAACCGCCCATGCCCAGTACCACGTCTGGCTGACGGCGACCAATAATGCTGAAGCAACTAAAAAAACTCTTGACCAGTTTGAAAGCACCACTGACCGTATGCGACAAACCCTTGCCACGCAAGCCAGAGAAATCAATATTGTCCATGGCGATATTGTGCTTGGGAACGATCTGCCCTTCCATGCCTGTCTGCGTACCCAGCCAGCTGACTTGCCAGCCGCGTTCGCGCATGATGTCGGCTATCGCCAGGCCAGGGAAGATATGTCCGCCCGTACCCGCTGCCATGATCAGCAATTTCTTGGGCATTTTTTTTATCGTTTGGCTCATGCGCGGCCTCCACGCATCAATACGCGGTTTTCATAATCGACACGCAACAAAATCGCCAAACCCACACAATTAATCATGACGCCAGAACCACCATAACTCATCAAAGGCAGGGTCAAACCCTTGGTAGGCAATAAGCCCAGGTTAACCCCCATATTAATAAACGCCTGCACACCTATCCAGATACCTATACCCTTGGCCAGTAAACCGGCAAAGGTTTGATCCAGGGCTATTGCTTGCCTGCCAATTTCAAAAGCGCGTTTCAGCAACCAGTAAAATAAAAGCACCACCGCCATGACACCAACGAAGCCCAGCTCTTCTCCGATGACAGCCAGCAAAAAATCTGTGTGTGCTTCTGGCAAATAATGCAGTTTTTGTACGCTGGCACCCAGGCCCACACCAAATAATTCACCCCTGCCAAAAGCAATCAAGGAGTGAGTGAGCTGGTAAGCCTTGCCTAAAGCATGGTCTTCTTCAAACGGGCTGAGGTAGGCAAAAATGCGCTCACGCCTCCACGGTGACAGCAAAATCACCGAAGTAAAAATTCCCACCAGGGTGGCCGCGATACCGCCAAACCAGACGCCGTTAATGCCACCCAAAAACAAAATACCCATGGCGATACAAACGATGACACCGAAAGCGCCCAGGTCAGGTTCCAGCAAGAGCAGCAAACCCACCACAGCCACTGCCGCCAGCATGGGCACGAAACCCTTGGTCAGTTTGTGCATGTATTCCTGTTTGCGCACGGTATAGTCAGCGGCATACAAGACCATGAACAATTTCATCAATTCTGATGGCTGCAAATTCAAGACCTTGAAAGACAACCAGCGTTTGGCGCCATTGACGCCTTTGCCCAGACCAGGGATCAACACGGCTGCCAGCAAGACCAGGGTCGCAACAAATAGATACGGCGCATATTTCTGCCAAACGGCAAGAGGTATGCGAAACACCAGCGCACCAGCAATCAGGGAGATCACCACAAACATGGCCTGACGCACCAGGAAATGCGAATTCTTGTAATTGGCATACTTGGGTGAATCCGGCAAAGAGATGGAAGCCGAATACACCATGACCATGCCAAACAACATCAGAATAATCGTCACCCACACCAAAGGCTGGTCATAGTCCATCATCTTGGACCGGCTGACCAGATTGGTATCCACCGGGGGGGCACCAAACGGTGACCACCTTTGCAGTGGAAGCAGGATTTGACGCATCAGCAAACCTCCCCGCGTGTCAGTGCGATTTCACGCACGGCATCGACAAACACTTCAGCGCGATGGGCATAATTGCGGAACATGTCGAGGCTGGCGCAAGCTGGTGAGAGCAAAACAATATCGCCATCTGCCGCCATTTCAGCAGCAGCCTGTACGGCCATTTCCAGCGTTGCGACATCGTGCAAGGGCACACTGGCTATTGCCAACGCCTGTTGCAATTCTTCTCTGGCTTTGCCTATCAGGATGACTGCCTTGGTATAACGCTCTACAGGATCAGCCAGGGGAGAAAAATCCTGACCTTTGCCTTCACCGCCAGCAATCAAAATAATCCGTTTGTGCAGGGCATCAGACTGTTGACCCAATCCCTTCAAAGCAGCGACTGTGGCACCGACATTGGTGCCCTTGCTGTCGTCGATATAATCAACACCAGCGATATTAGCTACCTGCTCTACCCTGTGCGGTTCGCCTTTGTAATCACGCAAGCCATGCAGCAAAGGTGCGAATGACAAACCTATGCCACGGCACAAAGCCAGGGCAGCCAGGGCATTTGCGGCATTATGCTGGCCACGGATCTGCAGGGCATCGGTAGGCATCAGACGGCTGATGATGACCGGCATTTCCTCTACTTCTTTTTTCTTGCGGCGGCTATTGGTGACAACTGGTGCATCTTCTGCCGGATTTGCCACGACCAGCCAACCCATGCCATGTTCGTTCAGCAAACCCAGATCAGCCAGATGTTTGGGTGCATCGACACCAAAGCTGACAGCATTGCCAAGCGGCTTTGCCATGGACATGACGAGCGCATCATCACGGTTCAGGACTTGCAAGGTCTGTTCGCCAAAAATCTTTGCCTTGTCAGCGCAGTAAGCTTGCAGGCTACCATGCCAGTCGAGATGATCCTGGGTGATATTCAATACCGTTGCCACATCGGCCTGAAGGCTATGCGTGGTATGCAACTGAAAGCTCGATAACTCCAGTACCCAGACTTGCGGCAGGCTATCTTGCTCCAGGCACTCACGCAAAACATCAAGCACAGCCGGACTGATATTGCCTGCAACCTTGACCGTCAAACCTGCACGCTCTATCAGCAAACCAACCAGGCTGGTGACGGTGGTTTTGCCGTTCGTGCCAGTGATGGCGATGACTTTGGGCTGGTATTCGCGCTCGGTTTTCAATGCCTGCAGTGCCTGTGCAAACAACTCTATCTCGCCCCAGACCGGGATATTTTTTTCAGCAGCTACTGGTAACAGTTCCTGCAATTCACGCAGAGGTGACAAACCTGGGCTGACTGCCATCAACTCGACATCGTCCAGCAAAGCTGGGGTGAAAGCACCGCCAATAAATTCCACCTGATCTGACAAAGCCTGCAATTGCGGCAATCTGTCCGGTGCTTCACGAGTATCGGCAACACGCAGGCGTGCACCGGCGCGCAGCAGCCATTGCGCCATCGCCAGCCCGGTTTCACCCAGGCCGAAAACCAGTACATGTTTACCTGAAAAATCCATAAACTTTATATCTATCTTTTTAACGTAACTTATTTAACGCAACTTCAGTGAAGACAAACCTATCAGCACCAGCAACATGGTAATGATCCAGAAACGCACGACAACCTGGGTTTCTTTCCAGCCTTTTTTCTCGAAGTGATGATGCAAAGGTGCCATCAATAACAGGCGACGACCTTCGCCATATTTTCTCTTGGTGTACTTGAAGTAACTGACTTGCAGCATGACAGACACAGTCTCTGCCACAAAAATCCCACCCATGATGAACAGCACAATCTCTTGCCTGACGATGACAGCCACCGTACCCAGCGCACCACCCAGTGCCAGCGCACCGACGTCGCCCATAAAGACTTGCGCAGGATGAGCATTGAACCAGAGAAAAGCCAGGCCAGCACCCGCCATCGCACCACAGAAAATCAACAACTCACCAGCGCCAGGTATATGCGGTATCAACAGATATTTGGCATAACCGACGTTACCCGTCAGGTAAGCGAACAGGCCAAGAGCAGAACCGACCATGATGGTAGGCATGATGGCCAGGCCATCCAGACCATCAGTAAAATTCACCGCATTGCTGGTACCAACGATGACGCAGTAGGTTAACGCAATAAAACCCCAGACACCGAGGGGATAGCTGACGGTTTTAAAGAAAGGCACGATTAAATCTGCCTTGGGTGGCAAATCCAGATTGAAACCAGACTGTACCCAGGCAATAAATAATTCCAGCACTTTTGAATTGCTGGGCGCAGAGACTGAAAATGCCAGGTAAAAAGCAGCGATCAGACCGATCAGGGATTGCCAGAAATATTTCTCCCTGGAACGCATGCCTTCAGGATCTTTATAAACCACCTTGCGATAATCATCGACCCAGCCCACTGCACCAAAGCCCAGGGTGACTATCATCACGACCCAGATGAAACGATTACTCAGATCACCCCACAACAAAGTGGAAATGCCTATAGATATCAAGACCAGCACGCCACCCATGGTCGGTGTGCCGGATTTAACCAGATGTGTTTCCATACCATAGCTGCGCACAGCCTGTCCAACTTTCAGGCGTGTCAACATGCGGATCACCGCTGGGCCAGCAAAAATACCGATGGAGATGGCCGTCATCGTGGCAAACACTGCGCGGAAGGTAATAAACCCAAAGACGCGCAGCCAGCCTATATCCTGCTTTAACAATTCAGCCAACCAGAGCAACATACTAATGATTCCCTATTATTTTTTGTTGTGATGCATTTATATTTGTATCGTCCGTTGCCAGCAGGTGGGCAACGACTCTTTCCATTTTCATGAAGCGTGAGCCTTTGACCAGTACTATCGTGTCAGCCGCGGTTTGCGCGTCGAGGTTCTGGCACAGGTTTTCCACGCTGGCGAAATGCTGCGCGCCCGCGCCATAGCCCTGTGCTGCATGGGCCACAAGTCCACCCAGCAAGAACAGTTTTTTGATGCCACGCTGCTGCGCATACTCACCAATTTCATGATGGAATTGCGCACCGTTTTCACCAACCTCACCCATATCGCCGAGTACCAGCGCAGTATCACCACCGATTTGTGCCAGCACATCTATCGCAGCACGTACTGAATCAGGGTTGGCGTTATAGCTATCATCAATCACCGTCGCGCCACTATGTGCTTGCTTGCGTTGCAGACGACCATTGACGGGCGCAAAATTTTCCAGACCAGCTACGATGGCCTCTTTGCTGACGCCGGTCGCATGGCAGCAGGCTGCAGCGGCAAGCGCATTCAAGACATTGTGCTGGCCTGCGGCATTCAGGCGTACTGATAAGACCTGGCCAGCCAGGTTGATTTGCAGGTCACTGCCAAACACGCTGGGCAGGTAAGTCGCATGCACATCGGCATCCGTAGTTAGACCAAAAGTCAGGCCAAAAGTCAGAGTTTTACGCTGGCCGCGTTCAGACGCAAAGGATTGCCATAAGCTCGTGTAAGTATCATTGGCAGGAAATACAGCCACGCCATTATCTGGCAGGCACTGTATCGCCACACCATTTTCGCGCGCCACGGCTTCCACGCTTTGCATGAATTCCTGGTGTTCGCGCTGGGCATTGTTGACCAATGCCACGGTAGGCATGGCGGCAGATGCCAGCAAGGCGATTTCGCCAGGATGGTTCATGCCCATTTCTATGACAGCGGCCTTATGCCCTGCATGCAATTGCATGATGGTCAGGGGTACGCCAATTTCATTATTCAAATTGCCTGCTGTCGCCAGTCGGCCATCTGCACCAAAGGCTGCTGCCAATATCGAAGAAATCATTTCCTTGACGGTGGTCTTGCCATTGCTGCCGGTGACACCAATTACAGGCAGATCAAATTGTTGACGCCAGAAACGGCCAACCTGTGCCAGTGCCAGTTTGCTGTCTGCTACCTGCAAGGCTGGCAGGCTGAACTCTGTTGGCAGGCGTTCAGCGATGACCGCTGCTGCACCGGCAACTGCTACTTGCGGCAGAAAATCATGGGCATCAAAATTTTCACCGCGCAAGGCGACGAACAAATCGCCAGCGCCAACTTTGCGGCTATCAGTAGTCAGGCCAGTGATGCGTGTGATGACACCAGCATCGCCAGTCAGCTTCGCCGCAGGCAAGGCGGCCTGCAATTCCTGAAGAGTAAATTCCATCAGCTACTCCTCTTCATATTACCGCTGGTTGCCACGGTAGCGAGCGAGAGTGCGGCATGTTCTTCATCAGAAAATGGCCATTTTTTGCCATGGATATCCTGATAAGTTTCGTGACCTTTACCCGCCAGCAAAACCACATCATGATGATCAGCATGCTTGATCGCATACAGGATGGCATTGGCGCGGTCTTCGATGACTTGCGGCGCTGTCGTCATGCCTTTGAGGATGTCTTCTATGATTTGCGAAGGATTTTCACTGCGCGGATTATCACTTGTGACGACCACATGTTGCGCCAGCTCGGCTATCTTGCCCATTTGCGGACGTTTGCCCGGATCGCGGTCACCGCCGCAACCGAATACGCACCACAAAGCCCCGGCTCTTTCCTGTGCAACTTGTTGCAAGGCTTCCAAGGTTTTTTCCAGTGCATCTGGCGTGTGCGCATAATCAATGACGACCATGACATGACCGGCAGTGCCCAGTAATTGCATGCGACCAGGGACCGGTGTCAGTTTTTCTAAGATGCCCACTGCTTTATTCAGGGCGATGCCCTTGCTCAGCAACACGGCGAGTACCGCCAGGATATTGCTGACATTGAATTTGCCTATGAGCTGGGTCTTGACCTGTGCCGCGCCAAATGGAGACTCAAGGTGGAAGCTGGTGCCTGCATAGCTGGTTTTCAGATTGCTGGCAATCAGTGCATCTATGCCTGCCACCAGTTCTTTTTCCAGGCTATAGCCCAGTAATTTTGTAGCTGGCTGACTGGCTTGCAAATGCTTAATCAAGTCCAGGCCATAGGCATCATCCAGATTGATAACAGCCGTTCCCAGACCCTGCCAGTCAAACAGCTTCGTTTTTGCGGCGGCATAGCTCTGCATGTCGCCATGATAATCAAGATGATCACGCGTCAGATTGGTCAGCACTGCCACATCAAAATGCAGGCCGTTCAAGCGCCCCTGATGCAGGCCTATGGAAGAAGCTTCTATCGCCAGCGCCTGTGCGCCATCGCGCTGCAAGTCTGCCAGCTTTTGCTGCAAGCCTATGGCGTCAGGCGTGGTGTAACCAGTCTCTGCCAGTTGTCCGAGTATGCCATTGCGATATTGACCTATGCCCAGCGTGCCGATGACGGCAGCAGGTGTACCGCTCAGTGACAAGGCCCTGGCTATCCATTGCGAGCAGGAAGTCTTGCCATTGGTGCCAGTAACGGCCACATTGAACCAGCCTTTATCTGGCTCGCCATACCACGCATGGGCAACATGACCAACTATGTCTTGCAGATTATCGACCGGCAGATGCAGGATATTGAGTGCGTCATCCCAGACAAAATTATCAGCTTCATACACGACCGCAACTGCACCATTGGCAATTGCATGGGCGATGTGGGTACGACCATCAGTAATATGGGTGCGCAAGGCAAAGAAGACATCGCCTGTTTGTATGGAGCGGGAATCTGAACGCAATTGCGCATTCGGCGCATGCTGCTTCAGCCAGTCCAGTATTGCTATTATCATTGTATTTTTCTGTGTCATTACATGCTTTCCTGTACACCTTCGTCAGGAATAATGCTGGTGACGGATGAGTCCGGCTGCACATTGAGTGAGCGCAGGACATTCGCCATAATTGCTGCAAACACTGGTGCTGCTACGGGACCTGCAAAGTGCCCCCCGACCGTTGGTTCATCCACCATCACCGCGACTATCACACGCGGATTTGAAGCAGGGGCGAAACCAACAAAGTCCAGCAAGTATTTGTTCACGTAACGACCGCCCTCAAGCTTGTGGGCAGTACCGGTTTTGCCGGCGACACGGTAACCAGCGATACGCGCCTGAGGCGCAGTGCCACCTGGTTCTGTCACGGTTTCCAGCATCATGCGCACTTGTTTCGAAGTCTTTTCAGAAATCACACGTGAACCTTGTGGCATTTCCGCTGATTTTTGGAAAGTCAGCGGTATCATGTCGCCGTTCCGGGCAAAAATCATATAGGCGCGAGCCATCTGTATCAGCGATACCGAGATACCATGGCCATAGCTCATGGTGGCCTGTTCGATAGGACGCCAGTTCTTGTAATTACGTAGACGCCCGGCCACCGCGCCAGGGAAACCAAATTTAGGTTGCTGACCAAAACCCAGGGTAGTAAACATTTCCCACATCTCTTGCGGACGCATCTGCAAGGCCATTTTCACCGTACCTATGTTCGATGATTTTTGTATGACTTGCGCGACCGTCAGAGAACCTTGTTTATGCGCATCATGGATCAAGGCCGGGCCTATGGCCATGACGCCAGGGGCAGTCTGGAAGACAGTATCCGGCGTGACGCGGCCAGTTTCCAGTGCCAGGGCAACGGTCACTGGTTTCATGGTGGAGCCTGGCTCAAAAGTATCGGTCATGACACGGTTACGCAATTGCGCACCGGTCAGCACGGACCTGTCATTTGGGTTGTAAGTAGGCAAATTCACCAGCGCCAGCACTTCACCGGTTTGCACATCCAGCACTACCGCGCCACCGGCCTTGGCCTTGTGTTTTTCCAGTGCTTCTTTCAGGTGCGTAAAAGCGATGTATTGAATCTTGCTATCTATCGACAGCGTCAGATCCTTGCCATCATGCGGTTCGCGCACGGCTTGTATATCTTCAACGATATGGCCCAGCCGGTCTTTGATGACACGGCGACTCCCGGTCTTACCCGCCAGGTTTTTTTCCGATGCCAGCTCTATGCCTTCTTGTCCTATGTCTTCTACATTGGTGAAGCCGACCACATGGGCCATGACTTCGCCTTCTGGATAAAAGCGCTTATATTCTTTACGGGTTTCTATACCAGCGATGTTAAGCGCCAGTATCTTGTCAGATACTTCAGGCTCAACCTGGCGCTTCAAATACACAAACTGACGGTCAGAATCGAGCTTCTTGCGCAATTCTGCATCCGTCATATCCAGCAATTTTGCCAGTTGCTGTATTTTTTCTTTTGACGCTTCCAGCACGTCATCAGGAATAGCCCAGATGGCTTTTACTGGTACGGAGGAAGCCAGCACCTGACCATTACGGTCAGTGATCTTGCCGCGTGTCGCTGGCAATTCTAGAGTGCGGGCATAGCGGTTCTCGCCTTGCTTTATCAGGAACCCCGTACTAAACCCCTGCAAGTAAAGTGCTTTGGCAATCAGGGCAATAAAGGCGGCAAATAACAAAAACAGCACAAAACGTGAACGCCAGGCAGGCAGCTTCACATCCAGCACGGGGCTGGAAGAAAAGGCGACGCCGCGTGCAGCGGCGGTACGGGATGTACTGGCTGATCTGCTCATTTTGTCTCCACCGCTTTCAGGTACTGGGTACGATCAGGTGTGACGACCACCATGTTCAAGTCACGTGCGGCACTTGCTTCTATGCGCGCATGCTTGCCAAAAGTGGATTGATCGAGTTTCAGTTGTGTCCATTGCAGCTCATATTGCTTGCTTAAACTTTGCTCACGCTCCAGCTCGATAAACAGGCGACGGGCCTGGTACTGAGAATTAATCAATGACAAGGCACAGGCGATCAGCGCCGTTGCCAGGAAAATATTGAGACGGGTACTCATGCACCCTCCTCAGGCAAACGCTCTGCCACCCGCAAAATTGCTGACCGCGAACGCGGATTGGCACTGACTTCGGCATCGGAAGGCTTGATGCGGTTCAGCAAGCGCATTTGCGGTTTTGGCAAATCGATATGACGTATGGGCAAACGACGATCAGGTTGCTCCACCTTGACCTTGGAAGCAAAAAACTGCTTGACGATACGGTCTTCCAGCGAATGAAAACTGATCACTGACATGCGACCATACGGTGCCAGGGCATCGTAGGCAGCAGCCAGACCTATTTCGAGATCTTCAAGCTCCTTATTGATGAAAATCCGTATAGCCTGAAAGGTGCGAGTTGCCGGGTCTTTACCCTTCTCGCGAGTTTTGACGGCGTGTGCGACGATTTCTGCGAGCTGTCGTGTTCCACGAATGGCGTCTGTCTTCCTGCGAGCAACAATCGCCTTTGCAATCTGAAAAGCAAACCGTTCTTCCCCATAATTTTTTATAACCTCCGTAATTTGTTGCTCTTCGGCAGACTCCAGCCATTCGGCTGCGGAAATGCCACGCGTGGTATCCATACGCATATCCAGCGGACCATCTGACCTGAAACTGAAGCCACGGCTGGCATCATCCACTTGCGGCGATGAGATGCCCAAGTCCATCAGGATGCCATCAACCTTGCTGACGCCAAGTTCAGGCAAGGCATCAGCTATGGCTGCAAAACTGTCATGTACGATATGGAAACGCGGGTCCAGAATTTCTGCTGCGCTGGCAATCGCCTGGGTATCTTTGTCAAAGGCAATCAGGCGACCATTGCTGCCCAGTTGCGACAAAATCAGGCGACTATGCCCACCACGGCCAAAAGTGCCGTCTACATAAATCCCGCTGGCACGCTGATCTGTGATGCCGAGGGCGTCTACAGCCTCATGCAACAGCACAGTCTGGTGCGTAAAATCTGCCGCTTGCTGAATACTCATTGCCCGCGATCAGAAAGAAAAATTGTTTAATACATCAGGAGCGCCGCCAGCAATGGCCTTCGCTTCGTTTTCTGCCAGCTTGGCAGCATCCCAAATCTCAAAATGGCTGCCCATGCCCAGCAGCATGACATCGCGCTGCATGCCTACTGCGCTGCGCAATTCAGGCGCGACCAGGATGCGGCCTGCGCTGTCCATGTCGACATCAAAGGCATTACCAAGAAAAATACGTTTCCAGTCACGCGCCTGTATAGGCCAGGCGGCGATTTGTTCACGATGGGATTCCCAGGTAGGACGTGGAAAAAGCAAGAGACAACCGTCGGGGTGACGGGTCAGGGTAATCCGGCCTTCGCACTGTACATTGAGCGCGTCACGGTGCCGGGCAGGGATGGACATCCTGCCTTTTGCATCGAGATTGAGTGAGGACGCCCCCTGAAACACGCTATCTACCTTCTTCCTGAAAATCTGTATGTCTGGCCAAGCATGGAATGTAAGCGAAAATAGGTATTTTGTTCCACAAAATTACACTTTTTCACACTATTGCCCACTTTAGAGGATGACTTGAGTGTGGTCAAGCGTATTTGCTCAGTAAATTTGGAAAATTTCTAATGAAGTCAATGACTTAGCGCAATATGTTGAGGTAGCCACAAGGCAACCTCAGCTAATTTATCCTGATAAATTAGGCACTTACGCCATACAGTGAAAGTAGCGCCTTACATATAACCATGTGTTTATCCATGATGTTGCGTTTTGGGATGGGAAACTTAGGAGAAATGCCTGCAGGAAAGAGGAGTTCGCCGCTTTTTAGCCGCCGAAGTAACAATTAGACCACTTTGATTTGCCGAGGGGGATGAACAAGGGGGCAGATTATCGCTGAAATTCAGGCTGGACGGACAGTTTTTCAGCACATTTTTTGCGCCGCAGCACTTTTGGATATGAAGATGTCAAGAAGCCCGGTTTTGTCGCTGCAATAATTGCAAAAATTCTTTATCAGCGACCGCCTTGCTGAAGTAAAACCCCTGGAATTCATCACACTTGCAGTCGCGCAGGGTTTCCAGCTGTATGGCCGAATCAACGCCCTCTGCAATCACCTTGATTCCCAGGGTGTGCGCCATGGCAACTATCGCCAGTACGATGGCGGTGTCATTTGGGTCTTCCGGTATGTCCTTGATGAAAGAGCGATCCACCTTGACGCTGTCGACCGGGAAGCGCTTCAGGTAGGCCAGGGAAGAGTAACCAGTGCCAAAATCATCAATGGACAGGGTAAAGCCAGCCTCTTTCAAGCCATCCATGAGCAAAATGGCTTGCTCACGATTGTGCATGACCATGCTCTCGGTGATTTCGAACTCTATGGAATTGGCAGGCACGCGCCAGAAATCGACCACGCTTTTGACTTCTTCCAGCATATGCGCATCATTGAACTGAGCACCAGACAAGTTGATGGCCACCCGCCCAAAGCTCTTATCGACATTGCGAAAACTCAGGATGTCACGACAGGCAATATCGAGCACCAGCATGCCCAGCCGGGCGATCAGCCCGGCTTCTTCGGCCAGGCTGATGAACTCTACCGGGGAGAGCAAGCCACGCTCAGGATGGTTCCAGCGCACCAGGGCCTCGGCACCGACAATGCGTTCAGTCACCACATCCAGCTTGGGCTGATAGTGGACGACAAATTCACGCCTTTCCAGCGCGCGGCGCAGCCTGGCTTCAAAGGCCAGTCTTTCCACGGTATGGGTATTCATTTCCGAAGCGTAGAACTGGTAATTATCCTTGCCCTTGTTTTTTGCCTTGTACATGGCAATGTCAGCATTTTTTAACAGCGTCTGGGCATCGCGGCCATCTGTGGGGAAAGTGGCAATGCCTATGCTGGCGCTGAGCTGGCATTCCTGGCCATCTATTTCAAAAGGTTGGGCAGCAGCATGCAAGAGCTTGTCTGCCACGTCACCCAGATCGCGTGTTTCACTGAATTGATCGATCAAAAGTATGAATTCATCCCCGCCTATCCTGGCGATAATGTCAGACTCTCGCAGGCAATGACGGAAACTGCCCGCCACCGTGCGCAAGACATGATCACCTTCATCATGACCAAAAGTATCATTAATATTCTTGAAGCGATCGAGATCAAGAAAAAGCACCGCCAGCTGGCTGCGATTGCGCTCGGCAATGGCGAGTGAGCGGGCCAGATGCTGATTATACAAAAAGCGGTTAGGCAAACCCGTCAGCTCATCGTAATGGGCAAGTCGCATGATTTTCTTTTCAGAACGACGGCCCTCGATAGCAATACCGGCAATATCCACAGTGATGCGGATCAAGCCCAGGTCTTTTTCACTGAGTGGCTCACGGCTGTAAGAGAACAGGCTGAAACTGCCCAGTAATTGACCATTCTTGCCGACAATGGGCCAGGCAGCACAAGAAGAAAATTCCGTCAGTGTCTCTACCCCATTCACGAATTGCATGGTAGGAGCCCGCAAGAATTCATTGAGCCAGACTTGCTGCATGGTAAGTACGGCCTCAGACCAGATACCACTACCATGCGTCACCGCCATACCCGGTATCTGTGCCAGCAAGACCTCAGGAAAATGGCCGCCGGTCGCCTGGGCGAAGCTGCGCTTGTCGTCCGCCAGTAGCTGCAGGCCACAGCGCCAGTGAGGGCAAAGGTTTTCTACAAATTTGCTGACGGCTTCCAGTATTGTAGATAATTCATCATCACCACCTATCAGCTTCAACAGGCGATTTTGTCCGGCAATCAGCAGTTCACTGTATTTACGGGCATTGATGTCTCTTTCTACGCAAAACAAGAGCATTTCACCATCGACCTCAACCCGGCTCAGGGAGATTTCACTATGCTGTATCTGGTCATTACGCATGGTGACCCACTCAAAACGCTGCGCCTTGCCCTTGAAAGCCTGATCTATCAGCGTGGCGACCAGAACGTCCTTGTCCTGGGTGGTATAACCTGCCACCGTCTGGATACTGGGAGAAAAGCTGCCGACCTTGCGACCTATGACTTCTTCCTGCGTCTTTACACCAAAAAATGCGATAGCTGCCGGGTTGCAATCGACATAGATATAGTCACGACTAATGAGCAGGATGGCATCTTGCGCGCCCTGATATAAAAGCCGGTAACGGCTTTCACTGGCTTCCAGCCTATTTTTTGAATCGCGCAAATGGCGAATTTGCCAGAGCAGCAATAATGCCAGGATGAAGATAAAGCCTGCCGTCACTGCCGTTACCATGATTTTTTGGGCAACCCTGGCATTCCAGTCTGACAATATCACCGATGTTTCCCTGGCATACACCAGAGTGAGCGGAAAATCACTGATGCGGCGATAACTGATCAACCAGCCCCGGCCGTCGGCATCTTCATCACGCAAGGCACCTTCTTCCCACTTATTGCGCATGATGCTATCGACAACCGCACGGGCATATTCACGCTCTTTCTGGGCAGGGCCTGCCTGAGCACCAGCCAATTTTTTGCCGGTCTCATCGTACAAGGCGATACTGGCACCGCTGCCGAGCGCAATACGCTCATAGAAATCATATAGATAGCGCAGCTGTATATCTGCCTGTATCAGGCCAGCCCGCTTGCCATCTTTATCAAAGAAATTCCTGGTAATGGGGAGTATCCACTGCCCGGTCTGACTCAATTGATAAGCCTGGCCCAGCGCAACTTTGCTGTCTTCAGGCCTATCAAGCAGGAATTTCAGGTGTTGCTGATCCTGTTTTTGTTCAGATGCCAGCACCCTGGACTGGCTGCTGGCGAGTTGCTCCCCTTTAAGATTGAACAAGCTCAGTGCATACACAAATTCAGAATCCTGCCTTTGCATGGCGAGGATTTGTTGCAATTGTTTTTCTTCAGCGGGGGTCAGTTTGCTGCCGGAAAGCACTTCTTCGCCAGTCACATTCATCAATTGCAAAGTGCCACGCATGACTTCGCTGACATGTTCTTCGAGTATGCGCACCGCCAGGAAGTTATGCTCTTGTGCGGCATTGATGGTCAGCGTCTTATCTTGGGCTATAGACCACCAGCTCTGCCCTATGATCGCGGCAGCAATCAGGCAGATGCAAAATGCGAGTGCCATCAGAGGCACGTCCCGCTCTTTTTTCAGACCGCCAGTCTCCATGCGTTTGCAATATTGTAGATACAGCGTCGATGAGAACTTATGAGATTTATTGCGCCAGTGTACCACTGGTATTTTCAGAACAAGGGCTTGCTTGCAAGGAATGATGCTTGATGGCGACAATCTGGGGCAGACTGCGGCTTGTTGGGGAATGATGAGGGACTTTCCCAAGGGAAAATACCAGATAAATAATAAATTGAAGCAGGCCGATAGGCCGGATTTTGTTACGGCATAAGACATTGCTGCCGTCTGCTATGACAATCATTCCTCTAGGCGACGGATTGCTCCGCCGCTCAAGCTTTCTACCCGCACGCTCCGCGAGCAACATCAACGCGTGCCTATTTGAAATTGCTCCGGGTGGAGGTTACCGCGTTTCACCGTAACTTAATACGCTCGTCTCTGTGGCCCTATTCCTCGTCTTATACCAAAGCTTGCGCCCTGGCTTTCAACGTACGGCCGTTAGCCGTCACCCTGCTCTATGGAGTCCGGACCTTCCTCCCGTCACCTTGATTACTCAAGGCAACCAGCGATTGTCTGGCCTGCTTCGGGCGCTATTCTACCTCATTCAGGGTTAGTTAATCTAACCTATTCAATGATAATTCCGTGCACAAGCCTCAAATACGATGCAAATTAAGCAGGCTTTCTGGTAGCGTACTGCTTTTACTTTTTTTACATTGTCTATCATGCTGAAATCACGTTCTGGCGGCCAGTTGATTGTGGATGCCCTGCAAGTCCACGGTGTCGATACCATCTTTGGTGTACCTGGCGAGAGTTATTTGCCAGTGCTGGATGCCCTGCATGACAGCCCGATACGCTTCATCATCAACCGCCAGGAAGGCGGCGCTGCCTTCATGGCTGACGCCTATGGCAAGATGACAGGCAAGCCCGGCATTTGTTTTGTCACCCGCGGGCCGGGTGCGACCAACGCCTCTATCGGTGTGCATACGGCTTACCAAGATTCAACACCAATGATTTTGTTCATAGGCCAGGTCGGCAATGATTTTGTCGAGCGTGAAGCTTTCCAGGAAATAGATTACCGCCGCATGTTTGGCCAGATGGCGAAATGGGTAGCCCAGATAGACCGCGCTGACCGCGTGCCTGAATATATCGCCCGCGCCTTCCAGGTCGCCACCAGTGGCCGCCCCGGCCCTGTCGTGCTGGCATTGCCAGAAGACATGCTGGCCCAGGTGGCTGAAGTAGCCGATACCCGTCATTACACGCCAGTGCAGGCATCTGCCTCGCCACAGCAACTGGCGCAACTGCGCAATATGCTGACCGTGTCACAGCGCCCTGTGCTTTTACTCGGTGGCAGCGGCTGGGACCAGGCAGCCTGCCAGCACATCAGTGAATTTGCCACCAGCAACCACCTGCCCGTGGCTTGCGCCTTCCGCTTCCAGGATTTGATGGACAATGCCCATCCCAATTATATAGGCGATGTAGGCATAGGCATCAACCCCAAGCTGGCACAAAGACTGAAAGATGCCGACCTCATCATCGCCATAGGCCCGCGCCTGGGTGAAATGACAACGAGCGGCTATAGCGTGCTGGAAGCCCCAGTGCCTAAACAAAAGCTGGTACATATCCACAGCGACGCGCTGGAACTGGGCCGTGTCTACCAGGCTGACCTGATGATCAACAGCGGCATGAAAGAAATTGCTGAAGCCCTGGCAGAAATGGCAGGCCTGGATGCTGCCACCAAGTGGAAGACAAGCGTCAGCGAAGCACGCGCTGATTTGCTGGCATGGCAAACCGAGCCTGCGATTTTCGCCAAGGAAAACGCTCCATTGAATTTGTGGCAAGTGGTGCAGGACATTAAACGTCTGGCCCCAAAAGACACCATCATCACCAATGGTGCAGGCAATTACGCCACCTGGGCGCACCGCTACTTCCCTTACGGTGGCATGCGCACGCAACTGGCCCCAACTTCTGGTGCCATGGGCTATAGCGTACCCTCTGGCGTTGCCGCCAAGATCATAGACCCGCAACGTACCGTCATCACCTTTGCTGGCGATGGCGAATACCTGATGAATGGCCAGGAACTGGCAACTGCCGTGCAATACAAGGCTGGCGTGGTCATCATCGTCTTCAATAACGGCATGTATGGCACCATACGCATGCACCAGGAAAAAGAATTCCCGGCACGGGTCTCTGGCACAGAATTGCACAATCCTGACTTTGCCGCCCTGGCCCGCGCCTTTGGTGGCAGTGGAGAAGTCGTCAACACCACAGCAGAATTTGCCCCCGCCCTGGAACGTGCGCTGGAGCATAGCCGCCAGCACAATCTGCCAGCATTGATAGAACTGCGTTATGACGGCAATCTGATCACGCCAGGCGCAACACTGGAAACCCTGCGCAAGGCAGCGCAGGATTCGGGTAAGTAAGCAATCAGTTAAGAAAACGCCGCTATTCCCTGTGGGGATAGCGGCGAAATCAGGCGAAGCTAAGCGGTCACCTGCAAGCGGCCTGCAGCCCTACGCGCCAGCCATAACTTCGTCAATCCCCACATCACAGCCAAGGCAAACAACCAGGCCAGATAACAAACCAGGAGCGAAGCTTCATACGCCGGCGTCGCCTCAGGCTTGCGGAAATCAACGATCTGCCCATAACGTAGTTGCATATAAATCCAGCCCAGCGCATGGATCAGCGCAATGTGCACCAGATAAAAGAACATGGGTGTCTTGCCAAACAGCATCAGCAGCGGTAAAGGTTTTTGCACATACTTATCCATCAAGGCCAGCGTGCCCAGGCCTATACTGAGAGTGATGCACAGGTACAGCAGAGAAGGTGGGTATTTATGTACCTTCATGAAAGACATGAAATCATAGAACCAGCCCTTGCCCTGCGCAGCCCAAAAATCAGGGTCACCATAATAATTGCCACTGCGCAAAATCACAAAACTCACAAGCAGGATAGCCGCTGCGGAGAACAGGAAACGCTGGCGCTTGTCAGCGTCCCACAACATTACCGGTCCCAGCGCATAACCAGCCGCCATCAAACCTATCCAGGGCATGAGTGGGTAGGCAAAGACGATGCCCAGTTTATCAGTCAGGGGATAAAAGCCACCCTGATGCCAAGCCATGAACAAAACGTGGCTGCCTTTGGCATGCATGCCATCGAGCAGGTTATGCGGCAATATCAATGCCGCAGCAATCAGAGCAATGGCCCAGCGCGGCAACCAGATCAGCAAACCCAGCGCCATCATCGCCATGCCTATGGCCCAGATCACCTGCAGGATGAACACATTGAAGCCAAATTGCCAGCTGAAGCTGACCCAGGTGCATTCCAGCAAAACCAGCAAAGCACCCCGGCTCAGCAGATAGCGCGTCATATCTTTTTTATCACGCTGCTGCGACCGCAAGAAAGCTGACATGCCGGCCAGGGTCACGAAGATGGGCGCGCATAAATGGGTAATCCAGCGCGTCCAGAACCAGCCTGGCGAACCTTGCTGCAAATCCAGAGGATCGAACGGGGTCACCGCAAAAAAATCGCGGGTATGATCCAGTGCCATCAGCACGATGACCAGACCGCGCAAGAGATCTATGGCTTGTAGCCGGTTTTGCCGCATCATGGTGTATCCCCGTCTGCGACCAGGCGCAGCTTTTATTTTAATGCAGCAATTCTATCCAGCCTCCGCGGCTTGCAGCAAAGCATTTCAAGCCTGGCAAATAAAAAAGCGCCCATTTGTTGCCAAATGAGCGCCCTGGTTAAAACCAGCTGCTTACTTACTCGTCATCCTTCAGCCGCCCGCCTTTAAGTTGTTGCAAGCGCTGCTTCTCTTGTCGGCGTTCAGTGCGCTTGGGATTGAGTGCGCCATGGACACCGGCATTGCGTTGCTTTGCCACTACCGCCAGTGGATTGCGTGGCTTGGGCAATTTGATTGTGAGCTTCATCTCTTATCCTTTCACGCAAACAACCTGGCGCAAGGTATGTACAACTTCAACCAGATCATGCTGATGCGCCATGACTGCATCGATATCCTTATACGCAGCCGGAATTTCATCCACGACGCCCTTATCCTTGCGACATTCTATACCCTGAGTCTGGGCTGCCAGATCATCAGCATCGTATGTCTCCCTAGCCTCACCCCGGCTCATCCTGCGCCCTGCCCCATGTGAACAGGAACAGAATGATTCAGGATTACCCTTGCCCCTGACGATATAACTACGCGCCCCCATGCTGCCAGGAATAATCCCCATCTCACCCATGCGGGCAGAAATTGCGCCCTTGCGGGTAATGAAGAGGTTTTCATTATTATGCGTTTCTTGCGACACATAATTGTGATGGCAATTAATGGCTTCGCCATCCAGCCTGAAGCTGGTGACTTCTTTTTCCAGCACGGCCAGTGCCCTGCGCATCATTTCACTACGGTTAGCCAAGGCATAATCCTGCGCCCACTGCACTGCTTCGACATAGTCATCAAACAATTCCGAGCCTTCTGTGAAATAAGACAAGTCCTTGTCCGGCAAATGTATCTGATGTCGCCACATTTCTTTCCGAGCGGCCCAGATAAAATGCTTGCCTATGACACTGCCCACACCACGTGAACCAGAATGCAGCATGATCCAGACGCGTTGTTCTTCATCGATACATACTTCAATGAAATGATTACCACCACCAAGGGTACCCAACTGGCATATCCAGGTCTGGTAAAACTTTGGCAGCATGCGCATGATGCTTTTATGCTTGGCAACGATCTTGTCCAGCCTGTCATTCAAGGGCTTGCCGACCCTGACCAGCGCAGACCCGCGCATACGGTTCCAGGCATGCTGGCGAAAACCGACAGGTATCTCGGCTTCCAGAGCACTGCGCAGCTTCGCCAAATTATCCGGCAACTGGCTGGCCGTCAAAGTCGTGCGCACGGCATTCATGCCACAACCTATGTCCACACCCACAGCACCCGGGATGATGGCTGCGCGGGTAGGTATCACACTGCCTACCGTGGCACCCACACCCGCATGCACATCAGGCATGGCGGCCACGTGAGGATGGACGATGTTTAAACTGGCAATATTGAGCAACTGCTGTATCGCAGTGTGATCAACATCATCGGTAAATATATGCACAGGCACTTTGGCCTTGTGCAAACTCTTAGCTATAGGCATACAATTTTCCTTCTTGTCATGCCGGTGTTTTTTCAGCGAGTCATTTCTGCCGTTGCAGCAAATCCTGCTGCTTGCATGAGAAATATCTGGCTGCTTTCTTCTTCAATAGCGCTGTGCATTTTTTTGGCGAACACCGTCCCTGCCTGCATGGCGCAAGGCCATGCAGCTTCTAGCGTTCCAACAAAAAATCAGCGGTTTGAAAAGTAAAAAACCCCGACGAGTTTCCTCACCGGGGTTTTCAAAAAAACGACCGGCTCGGGTTGGCGATTTGCCTTAACCCCGAGCGTCGTGCACGGGGCTAAATATTGTTCTGATTGTTATTAGCCGTATTCCGTGGCATGGCCGTTCCTTTCTTGAATTGGGTGTTAATGAAAAATCTGAAAAATCGAATTACGGCGAATATTTTATATTGCTGCATATCGAAGAGACTAGATTCTGCACGAGAATAAATTACTGTGTCAACAAAAATTATTTTTATCGAAGAAACTCACAAAATCATCTAGAAGCTGTTGCCACTTAAAATGATAGAAAGATGAGATGCGGCTTGCGTTTGGTAGGGTGCGCCATGCGCACCATCACTTGACCTACGTATACGCTACTGCGAGTGATTAATTAAAAAAGGTGGTGCGCATGGCGCACCCTACACATGTTCCTTGCACGTTCGCTCAAAATAGGTCGCATTGTTCCTCTGCTTCCGTATTCCCTATGATGGCGATACTTGCTTATCTTAATTTCGCAACACCCACTTGGTACAAAAAGAATTACTAAGTGGATTTTTTTAAACGGGTTGGAACATAGTCAGCGTGTGGTAGTCAAGTTTGCAGTATGCAATTTCAACAGTGCGATGTGATGGGCTGAGTTGTCATTTGTTGGCGCTGCCCATCGCGCTCCGTGAGCGATCCCAGTATATTTTCCACCCCCTGTCATCGGGCCGGGGTTCCACGCTCGCCCTATGTTCCAAAAACTTTACAAGCTCATTTACAACACTACTTGCCAGTTGCTTTCCTGGATTTTTGCATTCAGTTCACGCAAATGCCTGGCCAGGTCTTCAGACTGCTTCTGCAATTTTTTCACGTCAAATACAGACACCCATTTAATTTCACGTGCGCTATAGCGATCAGGTTCTTTATGTGTCGATCCTATGGCTGCCTGCAGCAAGGCATGGCGTTGTATCAAACTATCGCGCTCAGCGATGGCGGCTGTCAGGCTGCGGCCATCTGGCAGTTTATTTGTCATGTTCGCCGCATTAATCGCCAGCACCAGTTTTTCCAGTTCTGTGGTCATGGCATAGGCTTCCAGCAATAGAGATTCAGGATCTTCCTGCGGCGTATTGCCTTCCTGTACCAGGCCGTTGCGCACTATGCGCTCACGCGTGGATGCCAATTTTTTCTGTAAATCGCCTCGCAATAACAAGGCTTCTGCAAGTTTCATCTTGCTCTCCTTTTCAGTTGTGCTTCATCGTGCAGATAAAGCGTTTATCCTGTGACTTGAATTCTGTACTGACAGGCAAGAATCTGGCAATCACGTCTGCATTGGTCTTTGCATGTTGCGATACCACGCTGGAGGTAAAGCTGCCACCACCCGCCAGGGCAAATGGCAACATGGCCTGGTCTGCGAGATGTTCGCCCAATGCTGCACCAGATGCGACGTATTCACGCAATTCCTGCACAGTACGTTTGGCGACATTTTCTGCCTTGACAGCCTTTTCACCAAAACCACAAAACACTTCGGTGACCTGCTCATGCTCCAGCGTAATCAGTAGCACATTGCCCGGTCCCTGGTCATTGCTGAGGCCGCGTACCAGCAATTGATCTGCAGTCCAGCCCATGCCCGCGCCTACGCATTCAAGTTCACGTTTGGCGACATCGACAGGTACACCGGCGACAAAGCTTTCGGCGTAGCCTTTGAGTCTTTCACCACGTTCCAGCAAATCGATTTTCTTCAACTGCTTGCATGGCTGTACCTGGGCGATGATTTCGCCACCACCAGCAGGCACGAAGCCATAGCGCTTTAATTCAAAGCTGACATCTGCACCCATCTGCTGCAATACCCGGCCATAGGCCTTTTGCAAGAATTGTGCAGGCGGTGCCATGTCATTGTGCGTGCCGCCAGTGATCTTGATGGTCGATGGTTTGTCGGCATATAGCAAAGCCGGTATCAGTGTTTGCAACACCAGGGTGCAACTACCGGCGCTACCTATGGCGAACTGGTAAGTGCCACCATAGATACCCGATGGAATAAATTCCAGCGTAGTCGAACCCAGCTCTGCACCAGTTACCTGCGCACCGCTGACAGCCGCAGCCGATTGCACTGCAACCAGATGCTGACGCAACAAACCAGGTTTAGCGCGGCCAGCACGGATATTGATGATGCGAAACGGCTGACCAGTAATCATGGACAGGCTCAAAGACGTACGCAATATCTGCCCACCACCCTCACCCAAAGAACCATCCAGCTCTATCATTTTCTTATTCATTATTTTTATTTTCAATTTAAATCAAAAGCAAGTTCAAGACCTCTCAACACAGAGGCACAGAGGAAAGAAAGACTGCTTGCAAGCAGTCTTCGTTGCGCAGGCGTGCAGCATGCTGCACGAATTCCCTGCTACACCACAGAGAAAGACAAGAGAAAATCTCTATGAAATTGACTAACTCAAATTTTATGAAAAAGAGGTTTCTCTTGCTTTTCCTCTGTGTCTCTGTGTCTCTGTGGTTAATGGTCTTACGTAAATCAACCCTTAACGCAAACCACCTGCTTCAATACGTGCACCACATCTACTAAAGCACTTTGAGCCAGCATCACAGCGTCGATGTCTTTATATGCCATAGGGATTTCATCAATCACATCGGCATCTTTACGGCATTCCACACCTTCGGTTGCGGCGATTTGATCGGCGACGGTGTACAGCTTCTTGGCTGCGGTACGGCTCATAGTACGGCCTGCGCCGTGGCTGCAGCTATGGAAGCTTTCTTCATTTCCTTTACCACGCACGATGAAGCTTTTCGCTCCCATGGAACCAGGGATAATCCCCAATTCACCGGCGCGCGCAGATACCGCACCTTTACGGGTTACCAATACATCTTTACCGAAGTGATGCTCTTTCTGTACATAATTATGGTGGCAGTTTACCGCCTCGACATGGGTCTCGAACGGTTTACTGATCACGGTACGCACAGCTGCAATCAAGTTCTGCATCATCACTTCACGGTTCAAGCGGGCAAATTTCTGCGCCCAACCTACCGCCTCGATATAGTCTTTGTAATGCTCGGTTCCTTCTGGCAGGTAAGACAAGTCCTGATCTGGCAGATTAATGAAATGCGTACGCATATCCTGCTTGGCCAGTTCTATGAAATGGCTACCTATCGCATTACCTACACCACGTGAACCGGAATGCAGCATGAACCATACGGCATTGGCTTCATCCAGGCATACTTCAACGAAGTGGTTACCTGTACCCAAAGTCCCCAAATGACGATAGTTATTGGTGTTTTTCAAACGCGGGGTTTTCAAACAGATTTCATCGAAACCATCTTTCAATTGCGCCCAGGCATTATCGACGGCACTTGGTGGTGTCTCCCATGAACCCTTATCACGGCCTTTGAAGCTACGGGTCTTAGGCGACATACCATGTGGTATGGCTTTCTCTATCGCAGTACGCAAAGGGCCCAAGTTATCTGGCAGATCATGAGCGAACAAAGTGGTCTTGGCAGCCATCATCCCGCAACCGATATCCACACCAACCGCCGCCGGGATCACCGCACCCAGGGTAGGTATCACGCTACCTATGGTAGAACCTTTACCCAGATGCACATCTGGCATCACAGCGATATGTTTGTAGATGAAAGGCAGACGGGAGGTATTCGCTAATTGTTGCTTGGCTTCTTCCTCTACAGGAACACCTTTGGTCCACATTTTGATAGGACGGCCATCTTTGTACTGCATTACATCATAATCTTCGTGCTTCATATTTTTCTCTTTTTTTCAAATTCAGGGTGGCGACAATATTCGGTGAAATATATGTGGTTACCCACAGGTGCTCTACCAACTGAGCTACACGAAACCGAGATTTCGTGACGGGCTTCGAACCCGCGACAGCCTCATTAAAAGTGATGTAATTTCACCAGCATTCGCCTAAACTTTTACTTACTGCACAAACTCTTTCATTTCCTATTATTTTTTATTACGTGCGGCGACAAGGGTTTGTGAAACGGACGGCCGGGAGACTCTTGTCAGAGTCAGTACCCAGGCTACACCAGACCATGAATGTATCTCCATGCATCTGTTAACCACCTTAGGACCGTTGAATGTTCACTGGCATTCGCCTGGAAACTCTATTGTTTTTGCTTTGCTGCCAGACCACTCAAATGAGTTTCTCTGGCTTGCTTCTTTCTTTGTTGCTCTATCTTGCGGCAAGGACGACACCTGATCGCCACGCTATTAATGTTTCCCTGCATAATTTCATGCCACCACTTCTGTTGCTTGCCTGTCCATATCTGCGCTGCTCCACAATCACGACAGTTAAAGGCATAGTCCACATAAAACAAGGGTAGAAAAATAGCATTCTTATTGTGGCTTAATGCATCCTGATCAGCTAAAACTGCTCCAGCTGGAACTGGCAGGGCATAGACATCAAAACTTTCTTTCGCTGGTATGCGGGCGCGCCGCTTTTCCATGATTTCTACCCGTCTTTGTTTTCCACTTTTCATCACGTCTCTACTTTTAAAATAAAACCCCGACAAGTTTTACCAGGATTTGCTGATCTATCCTTACGGTGTAGACCAGACTGGAGTCGAACCAATTTAACCGATGTAATCCTGATGGCATTCGGGTAAAACCTGATTGAACAAGCCAGGACAAAAATTTGAAGTGCAGTCTCATTTTCGCAAAATGTAATCACATCAGCATTCTTAGCTCATTCAAAACTTTTACACATTCATTTTCCGAACCACCCCATGACAAGAATTGCTGTGAACATTGCAAATGTAGTCACATGAGCATTCATAAGGTATTCAAGAAAACTGTAACAATGATATTTATTGAATACGACATGACAAGAATCAAAACGTGATATTCATCCCATATGTAATCACGTCAGCATTCATGCCATATTCAAAACCTGTACTGCGACATCTGATTGCAACATTGAGAAATACTGTACGACAAGGAGTGCTTGCGATTTTTTTTGGATGTAATCGCCTGCGCATTCGTACATTATCTCAAACTCAAGACCACCATCACATGGTCTTTGAAGCACAGCATGACAAGGATTAAAAGTGATTTTACAGTTTGGAGGTGTAATCACATTTGCATTCATGCAGACTTCAAAAACTTTTACTACCTGGACTGGCGAAGCATTTACTACACATCTACTGCATTTGCCCCGCCAGCGGTTCTCTAAATATCAATTGCCTTTACTTCACCTACCCAGTGCTCTGCACTTAGCTGACCTGCAGCAAAGGCAGCGATGATTTTAAATACAGCATCAGAAAAACCACCTACATTCAAAATATCATTTCTTTCTGCAGCCTGTGTCGTGCCATACGGTGCAATGTCTATGCACACCAGTTTGGCTTGTGGATTGCGTTGTTTAAACACATTCCATTCCGCCATGGTGGCAGTAGAACGGCCACGGCTTGCATCCATCCATGATTCATTGTCAGAGACAAAGATCACCAGGTCAGCTTGCGCTTTCTGTTTGTTCAACTGCACCAGTGGGGCACTGCAATTGGTACCACCACCACCTATTGCTGCCAGCTTCTGTGCATTGGTCATCACGCTGTCACGTGGGTTCAAATCACATTTCACGACCTGGTTTTCAAACGGCAAAACCAGAGTTGATGGATTCTTGCGCAACATGGCAGCAGCAACCAGGGCAGCAATGTCTATGCAACGTACTGCTGTCGTTGCAGAGCCACGGTAACCTGTGACTGCAGATGACATGGAGCCAGACACGTCAGCACACACCACGACCTTGCCAAATATTTCTGGCACATTGCTCAAGGCAATTTCCATCGCATCTTGCAGGGCATTCTTGATTGGCAATGGCACTTCTTCATTGGCTGCCTTGTAAGCCGCCATCAACTGGTAAGGAAACACCTTGGCTTTGGCAATTGCCTCTGCATTCCTCAATTTGGCGGCGATCAAGTCCACCATACCCGGCAAGGCATATACGCCATGACGACCAAAGGTGTTCAAGTTCATACGCAACATTTGCCAGCCAGCCTGACGGGCAATTTGCGCCCAGTCTTCTGTCGTCAAGTCCATCGCCGTCAGCATCTGGAAAGGCACATCTGGCAAAGCCAGGCTGCGGTCTTTCTTGAAAGCTTCAAACGCTGCCACTATAGGTGGCAAGGCTTCTGCCTTGTATGGCTTGCCTATCAACCAGGCGAAGAAGGCTTCACGCCATGCTTCGACAGGTTTTGGATGCACCATTTTCACAACGTCTGCCAGTGATGGCGTGGTACCCACCGCTGCTGCCAGCAATTCTTTTTCACTGGCAGTATTCAACCATGCCTGTACCAGTTTTTTAGGACGGCTACCCAGAGACTTACGACCTATCGCACCTGAGCGCAGGATCTGCACAAAATTACGCAACATCTTGCCGTTATTCATTACTCGCTTGAAAGTACGCGGCAACTCGACTGCATTACGCATGGTCAGTGCTGCCACCAGCAAGGCTGGCATGTCTTTCATATAACCACGCTCACGGCAGTAAATTGCGGTTTGCGCAACGAACAGTGGCGTTACCTCTTTAGTCAAATCCAGCACTGTTGCCAGTTGCGCCTCTGCGCTGGCGTAGTAAGTCGCGTTCAAACAACCAGTGGCTGCATATTGCGCCAGCTTGTGTTCGGCAGTGAACTTATAGGCTGCAGCGCCGGAAAAATTTTTTGTATCTGTAACTGGCAAAAATGTGTTTGTCAGTGAGTTTTTTAAACTCTGGAACAATTGCGTATTAACCATTTCATTTCCTTTTTTCTTTTTATTAGAACTCTTTCAGACTTCTCTAATCTGGTGGACACGACGGGATTCGAACCCGCACAATGTGACAACCAGAGCATTACTTCCGGCCACTGCCCTGATTGGAAACTCGTAGCAGTTGACACCCCTACGGGGAGCGGCAATCTGTATTTGTAACCTTGCTCATGGCAGTATTTAAATCACATCTGGTTTTACCCAGACCACCCAGTCTTCAATAGTTTTCGGTGGTGGCACTCCCTTCCTACCTGCATGCCCTACACTCCACCTATTGCAATGGCCGTGCCAGGTCTGTGCCATGGTGTCAAAAATTTTCTTAAGTTATTGATTTAAATAGACAAATAAAGAAATGAGCGAAAAATCACAAGACCAGCCCATAGATCGTATTTCCTATATAATTATCCAAATAGATAAATATTTATCCAAAATGAATAAGAAAAAAAACGTCGTCATCGGTTTTATAGGTACGCAACTCGATAGTGGCCGTGGCAGTGGGCGCTGGGAAAAATGGCGGCCTACGGTCGCGCTGACCCAGCATGAAGATATCGTCATAGACCGAATTGATTTGCTGTACAGCGGCCAGCATGAGCTCTTGCTCTCGCAATTAGAGAGAGATATCGCTGATACTTCACCAGAAACGAAATTACGTTCACATCAACTGGAAATAAAAGATCCCTGGGATTTTGAAGAGGTGTATGGCTGTTTATTTGACTTTGCCAGGTCTTATCCCTTCGATACCGACAAAGAAGAATACTGGGTGCATATCACCACCGGCACCCACGTCGCACAAATTTGCCTGTTCCTGATGACGGAAGCCAATTACCTGCCGGGCAAGCTCCTGCAAACTTCGCCACCGCGACGCCAGACCAAGGCCAATTTTGGCGAGATGACCATCATCGACCTGGATTTGTCACGCTATGACCAGATCGCCCAGCGCTTTAGCCGTGAGCAGGAAGAAGGCGTGGCCTTTTTGAAGTCTGGCATTGCTACTCGCAATGCGCGCTTTAATACCATGATCGATGAGATAGAACGTGTTGCCATCAAGTCCAAAGCAGCGATCTTGCTGATGGGGCCGACCGGTGCGGGCAAGTCCTTCCTGGCGCGGCGTATCTTTGAATTGAAAAAAGCCAGGCACAGGCTGGAAGGCAAGTTTGTCGAAGTCAACTGCGCTACTCTGCGCGGTGATGGCGCGGGCTCTACCCTTTTTGGTCATATCAAGGGTTCGTTCACCGGCGCCATGTCTGACCGCCCTGGCTTATTAAGGACAGCGCACAAGGGATTGTTGTTTCTCGATGAAATCGGTGAGCTGGGTCTGGATGAACAAGCGATGCTACTCAAGGCGGTGGAAGAAAAACGCTTTTTCCCGGTGGGTGGCGACCATGAAGTGCAAAGTGATTTCCAGCTGGTTGCGGGTACCAACCGCGATCTGGGCAAGGAAGTGGCGGCAGGCCGCTTTCGCGAAGATTTGTATGCGCGTATCAATCTATGGTCGTATGAATTGCCTGGCCTCAGTGATCGTGTAGAAGACATTGCACCGAATATGGATTACCTGTTATCGCAATACAGTGCTGAGAACGGGCAAATGGTGCGCTTCAATAAAGAAGCGAAAGACAGCTATATGGAATTCGCCACCTCCGCCCAGGCAGTGTGGGCAGGCAATTTCCGTGATTTATCTGCATCCATCACACGCATGGCCACATTAGCGGATGCCGGGCGCATCAATGATCAAAATACTAGCGAAGAAATCAAGCGCCTGCAGCGCTTATGGTCACATACGCATGAGAGTGGGAGTGATGCACATGAAGTCGATTTGCATGAGCATCTGGAGGCGGAACAAGTCGCGCAACTGGATTTATTCGATGCCGTGCAATTACAGGCTGTGCTGGCGGTATGCCTGCGCTCTAAAAACATGTCGGAAGCAGGTCGCCAGCTGTTTGCCGTTTCACGCAGCAATAAAGCCAATCCCAATGATGCGGACAGGTTGAAAAAATATCTCAACAAGTTTGGTTTGAGCTGGGATAGTGTGCATAAAACTTAGACTTCACAATACTGCCATCAATTATGCCGCTCTATGATGATGTAATCATTTTCTGTCGTACAAAACTGGCTGAAACCACGGCGCGTCAGCATCTTCATCATTTTTGAATTGCTTTTGCAGGCAGCAAACAGGCGACGGTTTTTAAAATGCATGCAAAAAAAATCTGTCATGGCAGCACCTATACCCAGGCCACGGTATTCATCTGCCACCACCATGGCATGTAATTCACGCTCAGAACCTTGCTGGTCATCAACACCATACAACATGAAAAACCCGGCCATGCGATCATTGATGATGGAAACCCAGAATTCCACTGGCACTTTTTGCTGGCCACCCGCCCAGATATGCCTGGTTGTCAGCCCCTCAACTATGCCCTGCCTGAACGCCACCGCCAGGGTACGTTGCAATACCGCATTCGAGATATCTTCAGATAAATCGCCATTCCTGGCGCCATTCACGGCAAGCCGCACGATGTCATCTGCATCATCTGGCAAGGCCCGCCGTATGCTGGCCTTATATCTTCTTTGCTGGCGCATTTGCCGGATATTGGCACGCAGGTATTCGGCATACCTGAGCAAGCGTAAATACATGGTATTCACCGCGATCACCAGGATGGCAATAGAACCATATAACAACATGCTCTGCGCAATATCAAATGTCAGCATGAGCAAGTTCCCCCCCTGAAAAACCTGGCTGAATACTTGTGCCCGCGCCAAACTGGACAATACAACAAAAAAAATAGTCAGGCGTTGCGATAGCAAAGCTGCGCTGATGGCAACAGGGAAGATATAGAAAGGGGCGTAAAAACTATAGGGGCCAGTAAATTCATCGAGACAATACAGGATAGCTTCCAGCAATAGCAAACCAGGCAATACCCAGCGCTTTTCCAGCTTGAGCAGCTTGTTTCTGGCAGTAGTCAGGATGGCAGGAGACAACATCAAGATAATTTTTCATTTTTTAACCTGCCGCATAGTCTGCCACGCAAACTAAATAAGCAAGTATTTTATTGTCAAAATAGTCTCAATTTGTTACAAAGCGCTTACATCAGAAAATCATTGTAGACGTTTGCCAGCAAGATACCTCGACAAAATTCATATAGAATCCAGCCCTTCTGAATTTTGCCTCATATGCGCCCAGGGCGGGTTGATCTAACGCCCACGCACCTCAGGACACTCCTGAACAGGATCAACTTAACTTTCATGCTTAAAAAACTCACCAAACTCAGCCCTCTTCTACTTTTCGCGCTCATCAGCCTTTCATTTACAGATTTATCGTCTTTTGATTTACCCTTTCATCTTCCCTCTTTCAAACCTTCGGTCTCAAGTACGGGGGAATTTGCTGATTGTCCGCAGTTTTTTGCCAGGGGACATATTCCAGCATTAGCCCAAGCAAGTCAGATGCGTCCACGGGCCCTGTGTTTTTCAGCCTTTGCCGTTCTGCATTCTGGCAAAAGCCATACTCCCATCTACGTCGCCGAAAGACTGAATCGCCAGATCATACAAAAGGCCAGAGAGAACGAACGCAGTAATCAGTTCTATGCAGATGCCCGCTTGCCGCGGGCAGAACGGGCCGAACTGGATGATTACAAAGGCTCAGGCTATGACCGAGGCCATATGGCACCTGCTGCCGACATGGCAGACAGCACGGCCATGGCACAAAGTTTTTCGCTGGCCAATATGGTGCCGCAGGCACCTGCGAATAACCGCAAACTCTGGGCCAGTATAGAAAAGAGCACAAGGCAATATGTCATGCGGGCAGCAGGGGATGTCTACGTCATTACCGGCCCGGTGTATGGCAAGCACCCGGCGACTGTGGGGAATAATCAGGTGTGGGTCCCTCAATACCTGTACAAACTGGTATACGACCCCAATAGTGGCCGTGCCTGGGCACACTGGGTGGAAAACACGAATGAGGCAGGTGCCAGCAAACCTATCAGCTATCAGGAATTGGTCAACAAGACGGGGATACGCTTCTTGCCAGGGCTGGAGCCTGAGGATATATAAAAGCCAGGATGTATTGCTGAATGTATTGCTGAAAAGCATACGCGAGATCTACGTTCAGAAAAGCCACAGAAACACGCTATTTTTAAGTAAATGCAAAAAACTGTAATAAACTTTGCTACTTAATCAAAAGCTAAGTAGCCTGTTTTTTCCGCTTTTTATGTTCACGAAGCCAATTCCAGTCTTACCCCTTACGACAAGGAAACACCATGGATCTCGTTCAACGTGCAAAAAATATCACGCTTACTCCCAAGACTGAATGGCCGGTCATCGCCGAAGAAAATACTGCGACGATAGATTTGTTCAAGAACTATGTGGCGCCACTGGCTGCCATCCCTGCCGTTGCCATGTTCATAGGCATGTGCATTATTGGCATCAGCGTCCCGCTGCTGGGGACGATACGTGTATCGATCATTTCAGGTCTCGTCAATCTGGTCATGACTTTTGCTTCGGCCCTGATCAGCGTTTTCCTGGCATCCTTGATCATTAATGCACTGGCACCACAATTTGGCACGGAAAAAAATCCGGCACAGGCGCTGAAAGTCGCCGTCTATTCCTTCACTCCCTTATTCCTGGCTGCCATACTTTTCATTTTTCCTGAAGCAGGCATGCTCAGTTTGCTGGCAGGATGCTATAGCGTCTACCTTCTGTATCTGGGCTTGCCTGTACTCATGAAAACGCCGGTGGATAAAGCACCAGCTTATACTGCGGTTTCCATCATCTGCGTGATCTTGCTCGCAATTGTGTTTTCCCGTGTAGTGCATGCCATCACTGGTGATGCCTTCACCCCCAGCATCCATAGCAGCACGCCAGAAGTCAACGGTGCTTTGGGCGAGTTGGAAAAAATGAGCAAGAAAATGGAAGCTGCCAATAAAAAAATGGAGGCTGCAAAAAAATCCGGCGACCCTCAGGCTGAAATGAAAGCAGCAACCGATGCACTGGGCGCAGCCCTGGGTGCAGGTAGCGAGGCTGAAGTCGTTGATAAAGACAAACTCAAGGCCTTGCTCCCCGAGGCCATAGGCAACTTGAAACGCAATAGCCTGGAAGGGGAAAAATCAGCCATGGGCGAGTTCAAGATTGCCAAGGCGGAAGCGCATTATGCTGATGAAAATAATCACCAGATCAGGATCACCATTACAGATACTGCTGGCAGCAAAATGTTTGGTGCCATGTTTGCCTGGGGTGCGATTGAACAAGAAAAAGAAACCGACCATGGCTATGAAAAGATGGGCAAGGTCAATGGCCGCCCTACCCATGAAAGATTCCAGAAAGATGGCCCCTCAGGTGAATACAGCCTCTTGATCGCTGGCCGCTTCATTGTAGAAACCCGTGGTGACAATGTGGACATGGCAAGCATCAAGACGGCATCTGCAGCGGTAGGCTACGACAAGCTGGAAGCAATGAAAAATGAAGGGCTCAAGAAATAAACATTGAAGACCTGCACTTGAACAACTAGCTTGTAGCATCAAAACTGATAGCTGGCTGCCCACCAGATACAGCTATCAGATTCACCTTCCGCCAAACAAGCCTTGCCAGGCAAGTACCATCCTTGCCCCCTCCACTCTACTCCCCTCGCCTCATCAATTAGCGCCGAGAATGCCTTCCAGACAGTGGCATACCACACTGTTTGCGTAGAAAAGCTCACTCAACACTAAAAAAACCACATATTTGTGCGCCAACGCACCGATCAAAAACCGTCTGCAATTTAGTCTGGCACCCAGGATTCATTTACGTAAAACTTATTTTTCCCATGGGAGAAAACGGGTTTCGTAACATCCGGATTTATAACGCCACTTCATACCCACACTGAGAAAGAATATACATGACGAATTTAAGAATCATACCTGCAGCGCTGGCCTGTCTTTTTTGCGCAAGCAACAGCATGGCCCAAGACTACAACCCATCCTGGTACATCGGTGGCAGCATCCATGCCGCCGAAACTGACGAAAGCTTTGGCGCAGGTAATCGCGGTTACGGCGTCGATTTGCGGTTGGGCAAACCCTTGTCAGAAAACTGGGATGCGCAAATCAACACCAATTACACACGCGCCACCGACAATGGCAGACGCTATCAGCAAAACGCCCTGGGCGTAGACTTGCTCTATCTTTTTTCCCGCAGCACAGTGCGCCCTTACCTGGTAATGGGTATAGCAGCGAATCGAGATAGAAGTAATGCCGGCTTTAAAAGCGGTGATAGCACTGCACCCGCCGCCAGCGCAGGCGTAGGTGTGCAGTTTGCCCTGAATGATCAATGGTCGGCGCAAGCTGAGTGGCGCAAGGTGCATGGCTATTTGCATGGCAATGATTTTGGTTTCAGCCAGGCCAGCAATTCCCATCTGTCAGTAGGCTTGAATTACAGCTTTGACAAACCCAAGGTCGCGGCCAGAGCTGCCAGCTATACGCCTCCGCCACCTCCAGAGCCAGTGGTAGTGCAAGCGCCGCCGCCTCCTGCACCTGTGGCCCCACCACCACCGGTATATCAAAAAATCACCTTGTCTGCGACTGAATTGTTTGCCTTTAATAGTGCCGTATTGAGTACGCCACAACCTAAACTCGATGATATTGCAATGGCCCTGAATGCCAATACGCAAATCAATCAAGTCGTCATCACTGGTTATGCAGACCGCATAGGTTCAGCAAAATACAATTTGAACCTGTCTGAAAGACGTGCCAATTCAGTCAAATCCTATCTGAACAATAAAGGTGTGGATGCCCAAAGGCTCAATGCCATAGGCAAAGGCGAAAGCAATCCGGTAGTCGTCTGCAACAATAAAAAACGTGCTGATCTGATTACCTGTTTGGAACCCAATCGTCGCGTAGAGATTGAGCAATTCACGGTTGAACAGCGCGTAAAATAAATCGGTATTACCTGAAATAGGAATATAAAGCGGGAGCCAAGGCTCCCGTTTTCTATTTGTCAGGGCTTGCGTAAAACCGTTGCAACCGCGTTGTTAGCTCCCTCTCTGGGAGCAGTCTTCATCGCAACGATGCGGATGCAATCAGCGTTTCGGACAATATGTTGTTCACCGAAACAACGAACTACCCTTGCAAGACTATGTTCTCCAGCAATGCCTAGCTGGGGAAATTTCACTCAAATCCCGCATGTCTCTTATTTTTTCAGGCGAAAAAAAACGCTGTCAACAGACAGCGTTTTTCGTTTAAAGCAAATGTTATTTCAGGCGCATATCATTTTTTACAGAATGCACACCTTTAACATTACGGGCAATTGACACCGCTTTATCGATATTGGCGTTAGAGGTGACGAAGCCACTCAGTTGCACTACGCCTTTAAATGTTTCCACGTTGATTTCCATGGATTTCAAACTTGGTTCATTAAAGATTTCTGCTTTGACTTTGGTAGTGATAACCGTGTCATCGACATATTCTCCTGTACCTTCTTTTGTGGAAGTAGAAGCACAGCCCGTAATTATCATCAGTGAGGCGGCAAATATCATCACCATCATGCGTTGAACGATTTTCATTTTTTTCTTTCTAGAGATTGTTTACAACAAATAGGTACAACAAATAAGCACAGAGCCGCTCGCAGCATGGAGCAATAGCAGCGGCTTGTGCCAGCAATAAAACTTATTTACCAAATTTTGATTTTGCAGCTGCGACGCAGTTGTCTTTACCCTGGCCAGACAAGGCATCGCATTTTTCTACTGCAACCTTGTATTGCGCATTGATTTTGTCATCATTGGCATCGACACGGGCTTCGACTACTTTTTTATCAGCCTTGGCATTAGAGACGGCAGCAACTTTATTGGCATTTGCCTGTTTGACGCAAACGTCTTTATCATTGCCTGTCAAACTACCGCATTTGGCTTTCTCTACATCATAGTCGGCATCGGCAATATCTTTTCTTGCGCTGGTGCGAGCTGACAAGGTGTCCTTATAGTCTGCCTTGGCATTTGCTTCAGTATGAACGCGCGCTGCTTTTGCTTCAGCTATGCACACATCTTTTGGATTACCGGTAATCGCATCGCACTTGCTTTTAGCCAGCTTATATTCTGTATTAGCTGATTCCTTTGCTGCCTTGTAGGTAGCAGATTTTTCGTCAGCAGCAAAACAGAAGGCGCTGCTCAGCGTAGCAGTACAAACCAGCATCATGGCAAATTTCTTATTCATTTTTTTCCCCTTGGGTATGAGAGTTGAGCGGTTGATCCGCGATTAACAATTGCAGTGTCGGAAAATTCCGATGCCTCAGTGTGCTGTTTGTACAACGATATATCTGTACGGTATCGAACATTGTTGAATATTTTTTCTTTGACGAGGTAAAAATTTTTTCCCTCAACAGATTTTTTATACAGCGTGTGCCAGCGCACAGAAAGGTAGCCTGGATAAGCTTACATTTGTCATGCAACACCAGATATATGCATTTTTATCCAATCGACAGACCGCTATTTAATTCCAGACGGATTAAGGCTGTCATTTTTAATCAAGGAAAAATCATGAACAAAGACCAAATCAAAGGCACTGCAAAAGATATCGCAGGCAAAGTACAAGAAAGTGCCGGGAAAATCATAGGTAGTGAAGAACAGGAAATCAAGGGTCTGCAAAAGCAGGTGGAAGGCAAGCTGGAAAAAAATATCGGCGATGCTCGTGAAGCCATAGAAAAAACCGTCAAAAAAGTGACCAACCCATAATTTTCAAGGCTCACGTAAAGTGGGCCTGTTGTTAACCAGGGAGCCAGATATCATGATCATCAGCAATGACCCTGCATCATCAAGCGGTATGGCCTCAGAAGTGCATGACGTATTTATTCCCCCCCATCATCCTTTGACACGACGTAGTGATTTCAAACGACAGTCCAAGGGCAATGTCTCGACTGGGGAATACTGGGATGTCAATATAGGTATCACGACTGGTGCCACGATAGGTGTGGTAGTTGGCGGTGTGCTGGGTATGGTCAATGCAAGCCTGGCAGTCATTATTTCCCCGTTTTTCATCCCTGGTTTTGATTTTATGGTGTCCAGCCCTTTGGAAGCTGCCTTGGTTGGCGCTGCTTTCGGCGTCATCCTTGGCTCTGTCATCGGGTCTTTACTGGCATGGGGAGTATCCAGCCAAAACACGGATCAAGTGGAAACTGAGCTTGATACCAATGTCAGCCATCTTCCCGTTCAGGAAATAGAAGAAACGCAAAGAGTGCAGACATGGAAAGAACAGCACGGTGAATGTGCCAATATCTAAGAACAGCATTTGGCTGCTCTTAGTTTGAGTCAGAGCAAATACATTTCAGCGACTTGAGACTCCGGTCTTCGCTTTATCCAACAATATAGGCTACATCATGAGCACCATACTACTCGTCATACTTATCCTGGTTTTAGTCGGTATATTTCCAGCCTGGCCGCATAGCCGTTCCTGGGGATATGGTCCTAGCGGTGTTACTGGTCTGGTCGTGGTTATCCTCATCATATTATTATTGACCGGGCGCTTGTAAAAAAACATTTTATACTTTAAGGAGTTATCATGAATACGCCAAAACCAGGGTTTGTTGCAGGCATACTTTTCGTATTAATGAGTGGCGCCATGCTAGGTTCTGCACAGGCCGCCGATGTGGAACCAACAGTCATTTCTCAACGCGGCGACCCTGACCGCTGGTTTCAAGAAGAAATGACGCCCATGGCTTATTTCAAGACCTTGAAAAAAGAAGCCGAAGCGGTCTATCAATTGTCTGCGATTGATTGCAAAAGAATGGAACGCAGCCAGCAAAGTTCTTGCTTGCGCGACGCCAAAGCGACAATGCAGCAAGATATAGCGGACGCCTATAGAAAATCCGGCATAAGAGCACGTTGAGAATCTGGCTCACCGTGCAGGCAGATGGCGACCAGGGAGAGGGCCTGGCCATCTTCGTCAAATCAGGAAAATACCAGTAAGTCTACATTGGTTTTTTGCCTTGCCTCCGCCTCAAGGACTATATATGAAAGCCAAGCGCAAAACCACCCGGGCCATCGTGACAGGTACTGCAAGCATCGCTAGCGTACTTATGTTCAATGCTTGCAGCTCACTGCCAGAAGTCAATTATCTTGAACCTGCAGTGGAGCAAGCCCAGAAAACCACTGCGGCCACGCCTACTATCAACAATGCCAAGGGTGAGCTGAGTACATCCAAGGCCCAGGCGCTGATGCGCCAGCGCTGGAAAAATTCCAGTATCGGCCTGGCAAACATGCAGGCTCTGGCAGCGATGGAAGAAGAAGTGACTGGCAGCCCGCTAATAGCTGGCAACCAGGTCAGCTTGCTGTTTGATGGTCCGCAAACCATGGCGGCCATGATGGCTGCTATCAAACAGGCGAAAAATCACATCCACCTGGAAACCTATATTTTTGACCAGGATGAACTTGGCCTGGAATTTGCCAGACTGCTCATAGAAAAACAACAAGCAGGTGTACAAGTCAATATTATCTATGACAGCGTGGGTACCATAGGCACACCGCAAATTTTTTTCGATCGCATGAAAGCAGCAGGCATACAATTGCTGGCTTTTAATCCGGTCAACCCGACCAAGTTGCAGGGCCCCTGGGAACCAAACCGGCGCGATCACAGAAAGATACTTATCGTCGATGGTGAAATTGCCTTCACTGGTGGCGTCAACATCAGCGCCACTTATGCCAATAGTTCCTTGTTCCGCTCGAAATCAAGAAACCCTGAGAAGGTAGGCTGGCGCGATACCCATATCCAGATCACTGGCCCAGCCGTGGCAGCCTTGCAATGGGTATTTCTGGATACCTGGCTTAATTCAAGTGATAAGCCACCCGCTGATAAATTGTATTTCCCTGCCTTGAAAAACCAGGGAAATAAATTGGTGCGTGTACTCGCCAGTGAACCCGAAAGCAATCCCGCGATTTACAAGGCATATTTGTTGGCGATACAGGAAGCCAAGGAGAGCATACACATCACCTCCGCCTATTTTGTTCCTGATGCCCAGATTTTAAAGGCCTTGCTTGCTGCAGCCCAGCGTGGCGTCGACGTCAAGATCATCATGCCTGGCGTGACTGACAGCGGCCTGGTATTCCATGCCGGCCAGTCTTTTTACGATGCGATGCTTGAGGGTGGCATAAAAGTATATCAGTTGAATGTCGCCGTGCTGCACGCAAAGACTGCCGTTATAGATCAGGTCTGGTCTACAGTAGGTTCCACCAATATTGATACCCGCAGCTTCTTGCACAATAAAGAAGTGAATGTCGTAATCATCGATACAGAATTTGCGGTAGCAATGGAAAATGCCTTTAAAGAAGATCTCCGCTTATCTACCGAAGTCACTCTGGAAACCTGGAAGCAGCGCCCAAAAATGAACAAGCTGAAAGAATGGCTAGCCAGAAGATTTGAGTACTGGCTGTGACAGGCATATTCAAGCTTTTAAGCGCAATGAGGTCTAGGCAAGAAAATTCTTAAGCTTTGCTTGAGCAGCTGTTGCCGGATGAAATTGGTATCTGGTAGGATGCGCCATGCGTAGCATTTTTTGGCCTACGCATACGTTTCTGAGTATGAAACCCTAACGCTCTTTTCAACGAGAAGGACGGTGCGCATGGCGCACCCTGCGCACCCTACACACGCCCCTGACTATCTTCATTCTGCAATAGTCTCATTGAGACCTGCAATTCTCTGCGCTCTATGTAAAACGTCAGTGAAAATTATTTCTTGCCACTCTTTTCCGACGGTTTGCTTCCCAGTTTTTGCGGCGTAATCGAGATGGCGACCGGGTCACTGGCAGGAAAACTTTCTTCCAGCGCTTCATCGAGATCATCTTCTTTCTTTTTGATGACTTTCTGCTTTTCTTCCGGTTCAGGTTTAACGGGAACTGGCTGATCGTTTAATTCATTGCTCATGATCTTGGTCTGGCTCTGGAATAAGATGATAAAAAATCCCCTCCCCTGCGAAGAGGAAGGGAGACTCCTGGGGCAAGAGTAAAAAGAAAGCTTTATTTTTTCACTTTGAGGTTATTGATAACACTTTCTACGCCAGAAACACTCTTGGCAATTTCCTGGGCGTGGTTTGCCTGCATATCACTATCAACAAAACCACTGAGCTGCACTTCTCCCTTGCGGGTGACTACCGCAACATCCATGCTTTTCATTTGTGCATCGGCCAGCATGGCAGTCTTGATCCCTGCGGTAATGACACTGTCATCGACCTTGTTGCCTACTGTCTGCTTGCCTTCTTTCAGAGTCAGCTTGTTGTCGACTTTCTTGACACCTTCTACCGCCATCGCCACAAAGGCGCTGCGGTCTATCTGCATTTGATTGTCGGCAAAGCCACTAAGCAAAACCTCGCCCTTGCGAGTGCCCACTTTGACGTCCATGCTCTTGACCAATTCATCTGCCATGAGTGCTGACCTGACCTTGGTGGTGATGACAGAGTCATCAATTTCCACGCCTATGGTAGTTGCAGCATTGGGGTTGCCACTGTCTACCGCCTTGTTACAGGCAGTCAAAGCCAGGAGTGAAACGGTCACCAGGGGCAATACGTAATGTTGAGTTAGTAAGTTGCGCATGATTTTTCCTTTCCTTCATTCAGGCTGCAGCATTAACGTTGCGATATCTTGCCGTTGGCATCTGACAAGATAATTTCTACGCGGCGATTCAACTGGCGGTTTTGTGCAGTGTCATTTTCCACTACAGGATAGCTTTCGCCATAGCCCTTGGTAATAACGCGGTCACGCGACACACCCATCAATACCAGGGCGCTACGCACAGCGGCTGCGCGTCGTTCTGATAAATCCTGGTTATGTGACTGTGACCCTGTATTGTCGGTATAGCCTTCAATCAGCACGGTTCTTTGCGGATTATTTTGCAAAACCAGGGCCAGTTTCTGCACGTTGCGCATACCGTCCGGGTTTAATTTGGACTGATCGACACCAAACAAGACATCGCCGAGGGTGACCACTATGCCACGTACTGTGGTTTTGGCTTGCAGGTCAGCCAATTGTGCTTCCAGTGTCGCGTTACGATTTTGCATTTCCAGGGCTTTTGCCTGTTCTTCCTGCGCTTTTCTTTGCGCATCGCTGGCTTCACCTTGTGCTATTTGGGCGGCCAGCCTGGCTTGTTCTGCCTGTGCCTTGGCCTGGTCAGCCTGCATTTTTGCCTGATCTGCTTCATTGGTACGTTGCTCCAGACGTATCTGATCGCGGGCCTTGGCAGCGTCGGCAACACTGGCTTCTGCCAGTTTTTGCTTGGTCAATTCTTGTGCCACGCCGGTTTTTTGTTTGGCAAGATAGGCAAGGCGATCAATTTTTTCAGAGCTTTCATTATCTTTGGCTGCATTGTTGGCATCATTCATCGCCACCTCGGCCTGGCGTAATTCCAGCGGGGCTAAAGTCTGCACATTGGGATTACTTTGGGCCGCCCTGTAGTCCATGCGTGCCTGTTCCAGCAGACTGGTGGTTTTTGGTGCAGTGCTGCAGGCAGCGAGCAACATTGCTGTCAACAAGATGACGGGGGCAAATATTTTCTTGTTCATGATGTGTCCTTAAGAGTAATGACAAAAATTATCGGTAGCGGTTTTATTTGGCGGTATTGTTGTTGGCACGATCCAATTCTTCACGCAAGATGCGTATGTCGTCTTGCAGGGCATTGGCTGCCTTTTCTGCCTTTGCAGAATTTGCCTTGGCTTGCGCCAGCTTGGCATCTGCCTGTGCCTGCGTCGCCAGGTCGTTGGCGAGCTTATAATCCTTGGCCTGCATGGCCTTGTTAGCCAGTGCCATTTTTTCGCGGGCAGAATTCATTTCTACCGGTGCGAACTCTGCACCGCCTGCTACTGCGGCATTGTTCACGGCTTCTTTGGAAACTGCTACTTCCGCCGTCGCAGGCGTTTTCATGCTGCTGCAACCCATCATCAGGACCATTGTCGCGCCGCATACGGCAAAAATGCCACTCTTCAAATTTTTATTCATTTTTTTTCTCCGGTAAATTAAACGCTATAGCCAAGCAAGCCACATTCATTGTGGTCTTCGCTGACTTTATACCGCTACACGGAAAAGAGAGTCTGTTCGTTGCCGCACACTTCACGGCAGCATTTCATAAAGAAGGGATTCTTGCGTGCAGCCTATGTGTGCTAACGAACTTACATATGGGTGCTGAAGTTTTACTATCAAAATACAGCCATCCTCCAAAATTATCGCAGTATCTTTTTGTCATCTTTCGTATTCTGATTGTCTGATACGAAAAATGGACTTGGGGCATGGCAGCAACATCTGTTGCTAAGGTCACTGGCAAATCCCAAATAAAAGAAAGAAGTGTGCGATTTGAAATCCGCCAAAGATATGCTGTCGTCCAGCTTGCATCAAATTAAAAATGTCTTGAAACATGGTCAGGTGCGTTTGCGCGCCTACGTGACGCCAGCTGGTGCAGAATTGCCATTGCGCGCCGACTTGTACAGCGCCCTGCAGATGGAGCAGCATGGTCGCATACTGGCGAATAGCCATAAGCTGAGTTCAATTTTCGGACAAGACCAATTGTTGTCACGCCTGGCAGACAACCAGGACGTCATCCTGAATGCCTGCACCTTGCTGACAGAAGCCATCAAGGAAGGCCGGCCGGTGACACCCGCCGCTGCCTGGCTACTGGATAATTATTATCTGATAGAAGAACAGATACGCACGGCAAAACGCCATTTGCCAAAAAACTACAGCAAGGAATTGCCACGTTTATTGCGCGGCAATTCAGCAGGTCGCCCACGCGTGTATGACATCGCACTGGAAACCATATCTCATGGCGATGGCAGGGTCGACCCAGAAAATCTGAGTCGCTTTATCAGCGCTTATCAACTGGTATCGGTATTAAAGCTCGGTGAGTTGTGGGCAATTCCCATCATGTTGCGCCTGGCGCTGATAGAAAATTTGCGCAGGGTTGCCACCAATCTGACAACCACCCACAATAATCGCAATCTCGCTGCCAAATGGGCAGAAGAAATGACTGAGACTGCGGAAAAAGACCCCAGCAATCTGATCTTGCTGGTGGCAGACATGTCGCGCTCAAAGCCACCTCTGGACAGTTCCTTCGTTGCAGAGATGATGCGCAGGTTGCAAGGCCAGGGACCAGCGCTTGCCCTGCCTTTGAACTGGCTCTCGCAACGCCTGGCAGAGACGGGCGATACCATAGAGCATCTGGTGCACCTGGATTCGCAATATCAAGCTGCTGACCAGATTTCCATCAGTAACAGCATAGGCAGCCTACGCCTGCTGACATCAATGGACTGGCGCGAGTTTGTGGAAAGCATGAGTGTGGTCGATCGTTGCCTGCGCGAAGATCCGGCTGGCATCTATACGGACATGGATTTTTCCACGCGCGATCTGTATCGCCATGCAGTTGAGAAAATTGCCAAAGGCAGCGGCTTTTCAGAAGCAGATGTTGCCCACAATGCGCTGCGCTTTGCGCGTGAAGCAGCCAATAAGCATGGTCAGGCAGCACGCAATGCACATATAGGTTATTTCCTGGTCGGCAAGGGTCGTATCGAGCTTGAACGTTCAACCGCCATGCAGCATGCCTTGCCTGAATCTATCAAACATTCCATACACGACTCAGCCTTGAGTATTTATCTGGGCAGTATCGTCATCATCAGTCTGGCGACCACAGGTTTGTTATTAAAGCAGGTCAGCTATGCCACAACCAATCCTTATTTGCTGGCTGGCTTCATTGTAGCCAGCCTGATTGCCAGCAGCCAGTTTGCCCTGTCCATGGTCAACTGGCTGGCCACCTTTGTCGCCCTGCCACGACCATTGCCGCGCATGGATTATTCACGCGGCATACCGCTGGAATCAAGCACTCTGGTGGTGGTGCCAACAATGTTATTCAACCTACAGAATATTGATGCCCTGTGCGAAGCCATGGAAGTGCGCTTCCTGGCCAACAACGATGCCAATCTGCGCTTTTGCCTGCTGACCGATTTTTCCGATGCAGCTACCGAGACCCTGGAAACGGATGAAAAATTGCTGGACCATATCGACAAGGTCACAACAGCACTCAACCAGAAATATCCCCGCCCCGATGGCGACCATTTCCTGGTCTTGCATAGGCCACGAGTGTGGAATTTACAGGAAAAAACCTGGATGGCTTATGAGCGCAAGCGCGGCAAGCTGGCCGCCTTGAACAGTTACCTGCGTGGCACTGGCGCTGATGCCTTCATGCGTATCATCGGCAATACGGCAGGCCTGGAGAATATGAAGTATGTGATTACCCTGGATACCGATACTGAGCTGCCACGTGATGCCGCACGTAAGTTCGTGGCGACCATGGCGCATCCGTTGAACCGGGCACACTATGATGACAAGCTGCACAGGGTGACAGATGGTTATGGCATCTTGCAACCACGCGTTGCAGTCAGCCTGCCCGCCAGCGATGCTTCTTATTATGAATTGCTTTGTGGTGGAGAAGCAGGTATAGATCCTTACACACGCAGCGTCTCTGATGTCTACCAGGATGTCTTTGATGAAGGTTCATTCATAGGCAAAGGCATCTACGATATCGATGTATTTGAACATGCCCTGAAAAATCGCATGCCAGAAAACCGCATCCTCAGCCATGACTTGCTGGAAGGCTGCTATGCCCGGGCCGGTCTGTTGAGTGATGTACAGTTGTATGAAGAATATCCATCCAGTTACCTGGCTGATATACGTCGTCGCCATCGCTGGATACGGGGTGACTGGCAGATTGCTTCCTGGTTATTGCCGAAAGTACCCGGCCCTAAAGATGAGACTAGTGGTAAAACCGGCAAACTGCCCAACTCGCTGTCTTTGCTATCACGCTGGAAATTGTTCGATAATCTGCGCCGCAGCATGGTGCCACTGGCCCTGGTCGCCTTCCTGGTCATTGCCTGGAGCGCCTTGCCACATGCCTGGTTATGGTCAGCGGCAGCCATAGGATTTTTGCTGATACCTGCTGCCAGTGCATTTATCTTCAATCTGACTCAGAAGCCAGACGATGTTTTCTTCCGCCAGCATCTGTTGTCACTACTGCGTTCAAGTACCCAGCATTTCATCCATGCCTCGCTGAGCCTGGTGTTTTTACCGTATGAAGCCTGGATCAACCTGGATGCCATCTTGCGCACGCAATGGCGTGTATTGATTTCCCACAGACGTCTGCTGGAATGGAATCCCTCAACGATCAGCAATCATCAATCCAGGAATACTTTGTGGAATAATTTCCGCAGCATGTGGATAGCACCAGTGTTTTCTGCTGCCGTATTTTTCTTCCTGGATTTTATCAATCCGCTCGCCTTGCAGGCGGCTCTCCCTATCTTGTTACTGTGGTTTATTTCCCCTGTGATTGCTTACAAAATGAGCCGGGAAAAACAACAACGTGTATCGCAACTGAGCGAGACGCAAACAGAATTTCTACAGGCAAGCGCCCGCAAGACCTGGCTGTTTTTTGAAACTTATGTTGGCCCCGAAGATAACTGGCTGCCACCTGACAATGTACAATTCCAGCCTGTCAGTGTAACGGCGCATCGGACTTCGCCTACCAATATAGGCTTGTCCTTGCTGGCCAATCTGGTAGCCTATGATTTTGGTTATATCCCTGTCGGGCAGTTATTGCAACGCACTCAGGACACATTTGCCAGCCTCACGAAAATGGAACGTTATCAGGATCATTTTTATAACTGGTACGATACCAAGACGCTGCAGCCTTTACAGCCCTTATATATTTCTACGGTGGACAGCGGTAACCTGGCTGGCCATTTACTGACCTTGCGCCCGGGCCTGGCAGGCTTGATAGATGCACCAATTTGCCAGCCACGTCTATTTTGCGGCTTGCATGACACTTATCTGATCTTGCGCAGCGCAGTTGCCGACCATGTTGCAGGCAGGCTGGCAGAATTTAAAGCTGATCTTGATGTACTCTGTCTGAGCACGCCAACTTCATTGATGGTGATTTATGACTGTCTGAAGCGCCTGACGCATCACGCGGACAGCTATTTGTCCAGCCAGACCGTGACTGCAGACAATCAGTCACATGTCTGGGCAAGTGCCCTGAGCAAGCAAACCCATGCACAACTGGATGAACTCATCTATCTGGCACCCTGGTTGAGCTTGCCAGAGCCAGGCATTTGGCTGCAAGCTTATCCTCAGCTTGACAGTATTCCAACTTTGAAAGAATTGGCAAAACTGGCCCACACGCATAGCGCTATCGGGGAAGATAAGCTGTCGGAGGATCAGTCGGGCAAAGTAGTGGGCCACAATGCCAATCTGGCTGCAATGCTGATGACTGCCAGTACGCGTGCCACGGACCGTATCAAGCAAATTGGCCAACTGGTGCAACAGACTGGCGAATTTGCCAGGATGGAATATGATTTCCTGTACGATGCCAACACCCATCTGCTGACCATAGGCTATAACGTCAATGAGCGTAGACGTGATACTGCCTGCTATGATTTGCTGGCATCAGAAGCAAGGCTGGCCACCTTTGTCGCTATCGCCCAGGGTCAAATTCCGCAAGAGAGCTGGTTTGCGCTGGGTCGCCAACTGACCATTGCAGGCGGCGAGCCCATCCTGTTGTCCTGGAGCGGCTCGATGTTTGAATACCTGATGCCCTTGCTGGTCATGCCCAACTTCCAGAACACCTTGCTGGAACAGACTTACCGCTCAGTCGTGCAGCGCCAGATAGAATATGGGGAGCAACGCAATGTGCCCTGGGGTATCTCTGAATCAGGCTACAATACTTTTGATGCGCAATTGAATTATCAATACCGCGCCTTTGGTGTACCTGGCCTGGGCTTTAAACGCGGGCTGGGCGACGATCTGGTGATTGCGCCCTATGCCTCGATGATGGCGCTGATGGTCGAACCAGAGAAAGCCTGCAGCAATCTGGAGCAGCTGGCGGCATTGGGTTTTGAAGGCGTCTACGGTTTCTTTGAAGCGATAGATTATACACCTTCACGCCTGCCACGCGGGCAGACACATGCCCTGATACGTTCATTCATGGTGCATCACCAGGGCATGGGCTTTTTATCACTGGCCTATCTGTTGCTCGACCAGCCTTTGCAAAAACGCTTTGAATCCGACCCCTTGTTCCAGGCCACCATGTCGCTCTTACATGAGCGCGTACCCAAGGCTACTGCCGTATATTCCAACACGACTGAGCTGGCAGATATACGCAGCGCCAGTGCCGGACAAGAAACACCGTTGCGTGTACTGCATCATGTCAATACCCGTACGCCTGAAGTACAGTTGCTGTCGAATGGCCGCTACCATGTCATGATCAGCAGTGTGGGTGGCAGTTATAGCCGCTGGAATGATCTCGCCATCACCCGCTGGAATGAAGATAGCACCCGCGATCACTGGGGTACTTTCTGCTATGTCCGCGACACCAGTAATGGCAAATACTGGTCTACTGCATTCCAGCCTTGCCTGGTGCCTTCAGCCAGCTATGAAGTGATTTTTTCCGAAGGCAGGGCAGAATTCCGCCGCAGTGATAATCATCTCGATATGCATACCGAGATCGTGGTTTCGCCGGAAGATGATATTGAACTGCGTCGCACCCGCATCACTAACCGCTCACGCCATCGTCGCACCATAGATTTCACCAGTTATGCCGAGGTCGTGCTGGCACCGGCAGCAGCGGATGCCATGCACCCTGCATTCAGCAAATTATTTGTACAGACTGAAATCCTGCATGACCAGCATGCCATCGTGTGCACACGTCGTCCGCGCTCGGTCGATGAGAAGATACCGAGCATGTTCCACCTGATATCCCTGCATGGTGCCACGGCAGATGATGTCTCTTATGAAACTGACAGATCACAATTCATAGGCCGCGGCAATACACTGGAAGCGCCCACTGCCATGCGGGTAGAGCGCTTGTCAGACAGCCAGGGTTCAGTGCTTGACCCGGTAGTCGCCATACGTTATCAAATTACGCTGGAACCAGAACAGATAGCCACCTTTGATGTGGTCACCGGTGTCGCCGAAAACCGCGACCTGTGCCTGGCCCTGATTGATAAATACCAGGATCAGCATCTGGCCGACCGTGTCATAGGCTTGTCCTGGACGCATAGTCAGATCGTTTTGCGTCAGTTGAACATCAGTGAAGCAGATGCGCAATTGTATGGCCGCATGGCGAATTCTGTCATCTATATGAATCCGCTATTGCGTGCCGATGCCAGTGTATTGAGCCGCAACCACCGAGGCCAGTCGGGCTTATGGGGCTATGCGATTTCCGGTGATTTACCTATCGTGCTCTTGCAGATCAATCAGCAGGAACACATAGAACTGGTACGGCAACTGGTGCAGGCGCATGCCTATTGGCGCTCGAAAGGCCTGGCTGTGGATCTGGTGATCTGGAATGAAGATCATGCCACTTACCGGCAAGCCTTGCAGGAACAGATCATGGGCATGATTTCTTCCGTCATCGGCACCCATGCCATAGAAAGGCCGGGCGGTATCTTTGTGCGTATGGCTGAACAGATTTCAGTCGAAGATAAAATCCTGTTCCAGGCAGTTGCCAGGGTTATCCTGAATGATCATCGCGGCAGTTTGGTCGAACAACTGAACCGGCGCGATGTACTGGATTTACGTGTCCCCAAATTATTGCCATCCCGGCAGATGTATCAGCAGCCAGGCTACCAATCATTTACCGGCAAGACCGTCGACATTCAAACAGAAAAATTGCTCAGCTTCAATGGCACAGGCGGTTTCTCTGAAGATGGCCGTGAATATGTCATTACCACCCGCGAAGGGCAGGTCACACCTGCACCATGGGTCAACGTCCTGGCCAACCCGCAATTTGGCACTGTGGTTTCTGAAAGCGGGCAAGCTTATACCTGGGGTGAAAATGCCCATGAATTCCGTCTGACGCCGTGGAATAATGACCCCGTCTGCGACAGTAGCGGTGAGGCTTTCTATATCCGCGATGAAGATACCGGTGCCTACTGGTCACCCACTGCCCTGCCTTGTCGCGGTAGCGGTGACTATGTCACGCGCCATGGTTTTGGTTACAGCATATTCACTCATGTGGAGCAAGGGATACGATCTGAACTGACAGTCTTTGTAAGCATAGACACGGCAGTCAAATATTCGATATTGCGCGTCACCAATGTCTCTGACGAACAAAGAAAATTGTCAGCCACCGGTTATGTCGAATGGGTGCTGGGCGATTTGCGTCCCAAATCCCTGATGCATATCGCCACAGAAATTGATACTGTCAGTGGTTGCGTGCTGGCTCGCAATCCTTACAATACGGAGTTTCCAGGACGCAGGGCGTTTTTTGATCTGGATGGTGGCAACCGCAGTGTCACTGGCGACCGTAATGAGTTCATAGGACGCAATGGCAGCCTGCAAAAGCCTGCAGCACTCGAAAGACAAAGATTGTCTGGCAAGATCGGCGCTGGCCTGGACCCTTGTGCAGCAATACAGCAAGAGTTTGAATTAAGTCCGGGGCAGGAAAAGCGCCTGGTATTTGTGCTGGGCACGGTCATCACCGATCATAGCAATGTCACGCAATTCATACAGCAGCACCGTGGCATCGCAGCGGCAGAACAGGCACTCAATAAAGTGCATGCATACTGGCGTGATACCCTGGGCGTGGTGCAGGTCAATACGCCTGACCAGGAGTTGAACCTGCTTGCGAATGGCTGGCTGCTGTATCAAACCATCGCCTGCCGTCTGTGGGCCCGTAGCGGCTATTATCAATCTGGCGGTGCTTTTGGCTTCCGCGATCAGTTGCAGGATAGTATGGCGCTGGTGCACACCAGGCAAACATTGGCACGCGAGCAATTGCTCTTGTCTGCTGCTCATCAATTCATCGAGGGCGATGTACAGCACTGGTGGCATCCACCTATAGGTCGCGGCGTGCGTACCCACTGTTCTGATGATTATCTGTGGCTGCCTCTGGCAGTGGCACGCTATGTCAACAGTAGTGGTGACACCGGTATTCTGGATGAAGAACTGCACTATCTGGAAGGGCGTCTCGTCAATCAGGAAGAAGATTCTTACTATGACTTGCCCGGCAGGTCACCGCACACTGGCAGCCTGTATCAGCATTGTGTCAAGGCCATAGAAAATGGCTTGCGCTTCGGTAGCCACGGTCTGCCTTTGATAGGTTCCTGTGACTGGAACGATGGCATGGACAAAGTAGGTCATCTGGGTAAAGGGGAAAGCGTCTGGCTGGCTTTCTTCCTGCATCAGGTGTTGACGAAATTCTCTGCGATTGCGCTGGCACGCAATGACACTGAATTCTCCAGTCGTTGCCTGGAGCAAGCGCGTCAGTTATCGAAAAATATTGATGAGAATGCCTGGGACGGCGCCTGGTACAGGCGGGCTTATTTTGATGATGGTGCTGCACTGGGCTCGGCACAAAATGCAGAATGCCAGATAGATTCCATCTCACAAAGCTGGGCCATTCTGTCGGGTGCGACAGATCCGAAAAGAGCGATCCAGGCCATGCAATCCCTGGATAAACGCCTGATGCGGCGCGACAAGCAAATCATACAATTACTGGACCCGGCCTTCGATTGCTCAGGCCAAAATCCCGGCTATATACGTGGCTATGTACCAGGCGTGCGTGAAAATGGCGGGCAATATACCCATGCCGCAATCTGGACGGGCATGGCCTTTGCAAAAATGGGAGATGCTGAGCGTGCCTGGGAAGCATTTGACATGATCAATCCCATTCATCATGGCAATTCGCCAGATACCGTAGCCCGCTACAAGGTGGAGCCCTATGTCATTTGCGCCGACGTCTATGCAGTAGCACCACATACCGGGCGCGGTGGCTGGAGCTGGTACACAGGCTCGGCAGGCTGGATGTATACCTTCATGATGGAATCTTTACTGGGCTTGAAACGCGAAGGCAAGCATCTGAGCATCTCACCATGCGTACCAGCAGGATGGACCAGCTACAGCCTGCGTTATCAACACTTGAGCAGTACTTACCAGATCACCGTCAAGCTCAGGGACGTGGCTTATGGCAATAGCCTGTTGTTCATAGATGACATCGCCATGGGCACCCTATTGATACCACTGATGGATGACCAGCGTGAACATATCGTGGAACTCAATTATGTACCAGCAGCCCGGGAGTAAGCAGGCCAATTCTTGAAAATATCTACCCTGTCCCCTGTCTCTGCATGAGCAAAGTAAAAACCGTCCTGATAACAGGACGGTTTTTTAATGCTGTTCTGCACCAGCCATTTATCCTGGCATGACAAGCATAAAAAAAACCAGATGCTTTGCAGCATCTGGTTTTTTTTAATCGATCTACTTACTTTTACTTACTGCCTGGGATCGCCATTCCTGTTGACAGCGACCGTTGAACCCGGTGGCGAACTCATCTGAACACGGTGCTCAACGCCACGATAATTGTAAGTGACATCCCAATATTCTGGTGTGGTATTGGCCGTGGTCTGGCAGCGACGTACATCACGTTCATAAGTATTATTGTTATTGCGGCCTACGTTGGAACCCAGCGCACCACCGGCAACAGCACCGCCAGCAGTAGCCAGATCACGCCCTGTACCACCACCGACCTGGTGACCCAGGATACCGCCGATCAAAGCACCGGCAATGGCACCACCGACGTTGGGTTCACTACGTTCTGGCTGACTGACCTGCTGACGTTCTACCCAGCAACGCTCATTCGGGGGGCCGACAACGGCACGTACTGACGTAACTGGCGCTTCAAACACACCTTCATTAGGACGACGACGGTATTCATAATTTGGCATGCTCATTGGAGGCACTACTTCATTATCATAGCGGCCCCGGCCATTGACTGGCCTGACAGAAGAAATACGGTTGTTCATGCCCAGGCCCGACAAACTATCATAACTACCGCGACTCAAGATCACGCAGCGGCCATTGAAACCAGCATCGTCACAGACTTCCCAACGGCCACCAGAGACGACTACGGATGAAGCCAGGTCATTAAAACCACTATTACGGAAGTTGCTTTGCTGAACATTGGTACTGAAAGTGCGCCCGCGAAAGCCTTCGCCCTCATAAAATACGATTTGTGCACTGGCATGGGCAACCAGCAGCAAACTGGACACGCCGACTATGAATTTTAATTGTTGTTTCATTTGTTTCTCCAAGGTTGAAATCTGAAAAAAGCCATGGCGGGTGATTGCTATCCCGCCATGCAGACTTAGCAAGAGAGCCAGCATGAACGATATATCCATACCAGGACACCATGAGGGATAGCATCACCGTTTTCACAAAACCGGTCTGTGCGCTGACACACATTGATATTTCATATCAGCGCAACATGCCTGGGAACAACATCATCAAGATAAGATGCAACATCTACTCATGCTGCAAGTCCCATATAAGATGTGCATCTGCCAACAAGGAGTAATAAGCCATGCTGGCAGAGACTCTGGCAACCAGGGTATTTTGCGCTGCAGACGTAGCCTGACGCCTTGCCGCCAGCAAGGCTTGTAACTCTATCTCTCCCAAAGTATAGGCGCGCTGCAGCAGTCTGGCATTGTTTTGTGTTGCCACCAGACTGTTTTCTGCCAATTGCAGGCCCTCATATTGCCCCTCGGCATAGGCTATGCTGGCATGGATGTCGGCTTCCAGCTGGCGCTTTTTCAACTCCAGCTCATATCGGCTCATATTTGCCAGGTGGCTGGACTTCGCAGCACGCTGGCTGCGCATGCCCAGTGAAAACGGCAGGCTGATGGAAATGCCGCTGAGTCGCTCGCGCCCGCCCGCTTCTGATGCAGTGAAAACGCCGATCACAGGATCGGGCGTTTGCTCTGCACGTGCCTGCCCTGCCTGCGCCTGTGACTTGTCAAATTGCGCAAGAGCAATTTTCAGATCATCACTCTGGCTCAATATGCGCGCACGCCATAAACTGGCTTCATACCTGAGCTGGCCTGCGGCTGGCAAATTATTGTGTTGCCTGTCAAAACCGGGGAAGCGAGCATGCAAACGCCCCCAGGCTATCTGCACCTGTACCCTGGCCTCGGTTTCACTGCGTTTTTGCTCTGCCAGTTCAGCCTGTGCCAGGTTAATATCGAGTTTAGCAACATCGCCAGCCTTGACGCGTTTTTCCACGATGAGGAGATTCTCTTGCACTGACAGACGGTGCTGGCTGGCCAGTTGCAAGGCCTGCTCACTTGCCAGCCAGTCCAGCCATAGCTTGAGCAAATCACGGGCCGTCACATGTAAAGCTGCGCCATACTGTGCCTCGGCTTCGGCCAGCACAGCGCTACTCATCTGGCGGTCGGCTGCGGCCTTGGCGGGCATGCGTATGCCGCGTTCTATGCCAGCATTCCATTCGCGCGAAGTAGCTTCATTCTGTGTTGTCCGGCGCTGGGCAGTTATTTTTGCTGTCCATTCATAGGGAGATGCCTGCAACAAACCTGCTTCCTGCCTGGCTGCGTCAAGCCCCGCCTGGGCGGCATTAACGAGCGGGTCTTGCGCCAGTAAATGGCGCACCACTGGGGTAGGTAACAAGCCCGGGGTTTCTATCGCCATCACCTGGGCATGAGCAAAGGTATTGAATAACATCAAGCTCATGACACTGCTAATCAAGGGGAATGTTTTCATAAAATTTCTCCGGCTTCAAGGACAGGGCTGATCCAGTAATGCAGGCCAGCCCCCGCAAATTCTTGCTGCAACAGAGTCAGCATGGCTTGCTTGCCGTGTAACGGCAATAGCACTTGCACCAGTGTCATGAGCGCATGCCCTATGACTTGTTCACGGGCATTCAGAGTGACGCTCAGCATGCCATAGGCAGCAGCGGGAGTACTGATGAGCAGTTGAATACCCGGCAGCACCAGCAAACTGTCGAGCAGTTTTTCTTCCAGCCTGGCTGGACATAACAAACTAAAACATAATTCAGACATGGGAATTTTCCTTCATGCGCTGGTCTTTGGCAAAAGCAAAGCGCGCATACAAAATAGGTAATAACAGCAAGGTCAACGCTGTGGCTGTGATCAAGCCACCGATCACGACGATGGCCAAAGGACGCTGGATTTCAGAGCCCGGGCCGCTGGCGAATAGCAGCGGTATCAAACCAAATGCGGTAATTGATGCAGTCATCAATATGGGGCGCAAGCGCCGGTGCGCGCCCTGTATGACCACTTCCGCCAGAGCCATCCCTGTTGCCAGCAACTGGTTGAAATAGCTGACCAGCACCACACCGTTCAACACCGTAATACCCAGCAGGGCGATGAAGCCCACAGAGGCTGGCACAGACAGATATTCACCAGTGAGCCACAAAGCCAGCACACCACCAACCAGGGCAAACGGGATGATGGACAAAATCAGCAAGGCCTGGCGAATCGAGCGAAAAGTGGAAAACAGCAAGACAAAGATCAGGCCCAGCGCCACTGGCACCACCACCATCAAACGGCTGGCTGCCCTTTGCTGATTTTCAAATTGCCCGCCCCAACTGATGTGGTAACCACTAGGCAAGGCTAGTTTTTTGGCGACTTCTGACTTCGCCTCTTGCACAAAACCGACCATATCGCGGCCACTGACATTGGCAATCACGACAGCGTAACGACTGCCCATTTCACGGTCTATCTTGACTGGCCCTTCTGCCCTTTCCAGCCTGGCAACGCTGGATAAGGGCACACTGACGCCATCCTTGCTGGTGATGCGGGTGGCGGCAAATTCAGCAGGCGACAAACCTACCGATTTACCAGCCCGCAGGATAATCGGGCTGCGCCGATTCCCCTCTATCACGGTACCGGCCTGCTGGCCCTCTATCTGCATGCGCAGGGCATCCTGGATTTCTTCTACTGACAAACCCAGTCGCCCTGCCTGCAAGCGGTCTATCACTACGCGCAGATATTGCACGCCATCGTTTTGCACGGTGTACACATCCTGATTGCCCGCTACTGTTTTCAAGATGGCCTCAAGCTGGCTGGCATAGTGATTCAGCTTATCCAGTTCAGGTCCAAAAATCTTGACGGCAATATCACCCCGCACACCCAGTATCATTTCCGATACCCGCAATTCTATGGGCTGGGTGAAACTGTATTTGATGCCAGGCAGGGTATCGAGCACCTTGCGCACTTCATCGACCAGTGCTTCCTTGCTTGTGAGTTTCCAGTCCTTGCGTGGCTTTAGCAGGAGATAACTATCTGTCTGGTTCAAGCCCATGGGGTCAAGGCCAATTTCATCGGAACCTGCCCTTGCCACGATGCCTGTCACTTCTGGTATGGCTTGCATGATGGCTTGCTGGATTTTCAAGTCCAGGGCCACGCTTTGTTCCAGGCTGATGGAAGGCAGCTTTTCTATGCCTACTATCAGGTCACCTTCATCCATGACAGGCATGAAGGTTTTGCCGACCTGGGTGTAAACACCTGCCGCCACCAGTAGTAAAGCAACGGCAACCGCCGCCACCCATTTTTGTTGGCGCATGGCCCAGGCCAGCATGGGTGCATACAAGGCCAGCAGCTTGCGCGGCAACCAGGGTTCTTCATGCCTGACTGCGCGCAAGAGATATGACGCCAGCACAGGTATTATCGTGAAAGACAACAGCAAGGAACCTGCCAGTGCAAAGACGATAGTCAATGCCACCGGCACAAAGAATTTACCTTCCAGCCCTTCCAGGGTCAGCAAAGGCAGGAACACAGTGATAATGATGAGCATGCCAGAAGTCACCGGCAGACTGACTTCACGCACTGCACGATAAATCATATGCAGGCGCGGCAATTTACCGGCAGTCGTATCATGCGCCAGCCTTTGTACGATGTTCTCGACCACCACCACCGCAGCATCCACCAGCATGCCTATGGCAATCGCCAAACCGCCCAGACTCATGAGATTGGCGGACATTCCAAACAGGCGCATGAGGATGAAGGTAATCAGGGCAGATAGTGGCAATACCGTGGCAACGGTCAGCGCAGCACGCAGATTACCCAAAAAGAGCACCAGCAAAATTACAACAATCACGGTAGCTTCCAGCAGAGCTGACGACACCGCGCCCACTGCTTTGTCTACCAGGGATGCCCTGTCGTAAAACACCTCGATACGCGCGCCCTTGGGCAAGGTGGGTGCCAGTTCAGCGATTTTTTTGCGCACGCCTGTGACTACTTGCTGGGCATTGGCACCGGCCAGGCCGAGTACCAGTCCTTCCACTGCTTCTGCCTTGCCGCTTTTGGTGACGGCGCCATAACGTGTCATCTCGCCCATCCTGACTTCCGCCAGATTGCCCAGCCTTACAGGATGAGTATCCTTGAGCGTGACTACCACGGCACGCAAATCATCGAGGGTATTGATACTCCCCTCGCTGCGCACCAGCAAGACTTCATCGCCCTCGCCCAGTCTGCCTGCGCCATCGTTGCGGTTATTGGCGCGTATGGCTTCTTTCAACTGCGCGATACTGATACCCGCAGCTGCCATGGCAGCCGGATCGGGTATCACCTCAAAAGCCCTTACCACGCCTCCCAGGGAATTGACATCTGCCACACCCGTCACTGTGCGCAATGCCGGACGAATGACGGTATCGAGTAATTGCCGCCGCTCTGCCAGGGGCATTTGATCTGCTTCTACAGTGAACATGAACATCTCACCCAGTGGAGTAGTGATAGGTGCCATGCCGCCACTGATCCCGGCAGGCAAATTCTCTGTGATGCCGCTGAGGCGTTCACTGACTTGCTGACGTGCCCAGTAAATGTCGACACCATCCTCAAAATCGATGGTGACATCGACCAGGCCATACTTGGTTACAGAACGCAAGATACGCGTCCTGGGTATGCCCAGCATTTCCACTTCTATGGGGACGGCAATCCGGGTTTCGACTTCTTCCGGCGTCATGCCTGGGGCTTTCATGATGAGCTTGACCTGGGTGCCAGAAACATCAGGAAAAGCATCTATAGGCAATTGCCTGAAAGCCAGCCAGCCTGCACCCGGCAGCAAGATACTCAGCAACAGCATGAACAGCCGCTGCGCCAAAGAAAATTGTATGAGTCGCGCCAGCATCAACCTGCTCCCTTTTCACCCAGCCAGGAACCCTTGAGGGCAATCACACCGCTGACAGCGATTTTTTCATCTGCCTTTAATGCACCCTGCACCCTCACCCGCTGGCCAGCACTGCTTACAACCTTGACAGTGCGCGCCTCAAAACCATCTACCGTGCGCACGAACACCACGGCCTGGCCCGCATCATGCGCCAGCGCTGCCAGTGGTATATCAAAACTGTCTGCATTCGGCGCCAGGGCCAGTTGCGCGGTTACCAGTTCACCAGGTCGCAAATCACTTGCGCTGCCATCGACCTCGGCACGCAGACTGAGGGTCTGGCTTCCAGCCACGACCAGAGGACTGATGCTGACGATGCGGCCTGTCGCACTGCGCCCCTGTACCTGCAATTTACTGCCTATGCGCCAGGCCGCGGCATCCGCCAGCGCTGCCTGTATCTCCAGTTGCAACTGTCCAGTCTGCGCTACATGCAACAAGACTGTGGACGGATCAAGACGCTGACCCGGTTTGACTTCCATTTGCGTGATAACGCCTGCCTGCGTCGCATGCAGGGTCAGGCCGTCTTCCAGCTTGCCTGAGCTGACAATGCGATCGATATTGGTGGCCGACAAACCAGTCAGACGCAAAGCCGCCCTGGACTGGCGCAATACCGCCTCGCTTTCTGCCAGCGCTGCCTGTGATTCCTGCACACGGCGCTGGGCAATGATACCCTCGTCGAACAGGGCTTTTTCGCGCTGTGCTGCCTGGCGTGCCAGGGTATGGCGGCTGACAGCCTGCAACAATTGCAATTGCAGAGGCCCCAGTTCCTGGCTACTGATACGTAACAGTGGAGTGCCCTGTCTGACCTCTTGATTCGCTTGTACATAAAGTTGCACCGCCAGTCCAGCCACCGGCGAGCTGATGATTTGTTCTTTATGCGCTGGCACGCTGACCTGGGCAGGCAAGCTCAATGTCAGCGGCCTGGCATCCTTTTGTAAAGCACTGACCTGGATATTCATTGCCTGCATTTGCTGTGCCGTGACGGCAAACCTGGCTTGCTTTTCTGCTGCCTGCAATGGCATTTGACTTAGCGCTGACAGCAACAAAGCGCAGTACAGCTGTCTGGAGAAATTTCTGTTTTTCATATTGAGTTCCCAAATGACGCATAGGGGGATGCGCTTGCGACAAGCACATCAGATAGATCAATTACCAACGCGTATGCCTATGCAAAGCACGTGCACAATGGCATGAGCAAGACAGGCAAAGTTGGCAAGAATTGATAGATATGGAAGGCGTGCGCAGGCAAGCAAGTGCTTGCAAGGCTCATTGCAGAGGATATTAAGCAGAATTAAAAACTGTAAAAATTGCCATACAAGCGGAATGATTTCCGCTGACAATTAATACAAATTCATCCAATAAAACCTAGCATGGATTTACGCCAGTATAGGTTCGCCGCAAGGGGGGCGATATGGCGCATCGTAGGTGGAGAAGGGCAGGAGCTGCGCAGTAAAATGCCAACTGCTATCAGGTGCAAGAGGAGCGTGAAAAGTCAGCAATGCTGTAGTGTCAGGGAATAATTGCAAATGATCCACCGCATGCAGCATCTGGTGTTCAATAGCACTATGCCCATTATCCCTGTCGGTATTCCTGGCATCATGCTGCGGAGCAGATGTACTCACTTCAGGGCGGCCATCATGCTCAAGCGCATGCGTGATCCGCGAAGAATTCAAGTTCCATGCACCAAGGTTCGTCATGAAAATGACGAGCAATATGACTGCCAGGCGCTGGATAAATGACTTACTCATGGGCGAGACTGTAGCATATTTGAGGCACATGTGCAGCTAAACTGCCGGATACCCGTGCAGGATGCGCCCCGCGCACTGCCATGCTAGTCAAAATCTCAATCTATAAATGGACATATGCATAGTAGCGTATGCAAGCACAGGAAATGGTGCGCATGGCGCACCCCAACAAACGCGTACAACATCATACTTTTCTATCGTGTTAACTGGAGAGGCTGTGCTAAACATGGCAATAAAAAAACGGACTGCAACAGCAATCCGCTTTAATAATGGCAGAATTCGCTGCCATTCCTATATTAAACAGACAGTAAAGTCCGTTAAAATTTAAGACGGTACACTGGCTTCAGAAGTGGAATTGATATCTTCTGCACCAGCATTTTTGTAGATGTCTTTTGTTTTATGGACCTGATCAGAATTATCAGTATGGACGGAGATCAGGATATTGCCATCGCGGATTTTCCCGTCATACAATTTCGCTTCATATTCCGGGATGCCCATGCCCACCAGTGCACCGATGATGCCACCAGCAGCAGTACCCAGCGCAGCACCGCCCAAGGCGGCCATGATAGGGCCAGCAGCAATGAAAGGGCCTACACCAGGAATCGCCAGGGAACCGATGCCTGTCAACCAGCCCAGGATAGCACCGACACTCATGCCGGCAACGCCACCTGCAGCTGCGCCTTCAGGCAATTTGGTATTTTGTTCATGCGCGAAATCGCGGCTACCAGTCTGATCCGGGAACAAGACAGAAATATCCTGACTTGGCAGGCCTGCAATTTTCAGGTTTTCAACGATGGTTTCGGCCTGGATACGATTTTTTGCGATGCAATAGACAGCGTTTTTCATATGTATTCCTTGATTAAGTTGAAATAAGTTGAAATAAGTTGAAGTAAGTCGAATTACATGATTTGAATCAGTTTTGCATTAATTTCTTGTTCACCTGCTTCAATTGGATTTCACATCCAGAGAATTATTGACAGAAGCCACGCCTGGAACAGCTTGAGCGAGTTTTTCTATCCTGGTTTTTTCATCTGCAGTTTTTACAGGACCGCGTAAAGTCACAGTGCCTGCTTCTACCAGTATCTTGATGTTATGTGCAGTCACAGAAAGTGACTTGTCCTGAACGACTGAGCGTCGCACAGCAGCCAGAAGCTTACGATCTGCTGGTGAATTGGATTGATCTTCTGCAGTGGCATTCGCGGCATTTTTGTCACGGCCATTCATGCTGGAATTATCGACATTCGATGCTGTCTTGCCTTCAGTCACAACAGGCGGTGCTGACTTGTCAGCTGCAAACCCGGCGACTGGCAATACGGCGAAACACAGCAATGAAGCGATCCCTATCGTATTTGCTATTCGTTTCATTCATTTCTCCTTGATAAAAGCCCGTGGACAGGCACAGACAGAATAAGCCGGGAAAGATTTGGCTTCTGTACGCTAAGACACATGTGGAAAAAATAAATGAAAAAACCTAGAATTTTTTTGACTGAGCGAAAAATCTGAATCAAATTTCCTGGATGTGCATACCACGGACTAACAGGCAAAAAAAACAAAACCGGCAAGTCGACCGCAACAAGAAATTTTATTAAAAACTCATTCCTCATGTACGTCAGCGCACATTCCTTTTACAGAAAACGCCGTATATATAGAGACTCTTACTCATGCACTTTCTGTATTAGCTTATTTGGTGCACTGGAGTATTGCCCAATACGATAGCCAACTCATCACCCAAGGAGAACTGTAATGAAATTAAAACCTCTTAATGAGAGCATGGAACAATGCCTTGCCAATTGCCTGGAATGCCATCGCATTTGTACCGCAACTGCTGCCCATGTTATGCATGGTGACAGCAATCACAGTGAAGTATTACATCTTGTCAGCCTGCTCGACTGTGCCCAGATTTGCCTGGTACATGCAGACTTCATGAGCCGCCGTTCACCACATCATACTCATCTGGCCAAAGAATGTGCCGAAATCTGCGCAGCTTGCGCCACCCTCTGTGAAGCCCATACTGACCCGGATGGCATGATGCGCGCTTGCGCACAAGCCTGCCGTACTTGTGCTGACACTTGTGCTGCCATGTAAAGAAATCCTGGCCTGGTTGCAGGCAAGAACAGCAGACATTGCTTACGCCAACCAGGCTTGCTCATCTTTTTCGCTTTACAACATCACACAAATCATCAAATCCTTGTTCTGGCGCAAAACACAGGCATGGCCTATGTGCCAGGCTAGTGCCATGAGCCGGGACAAGCGCTTACATTCATCTTAAACTTAAGGAAAACATGACTAACACGACAAAAGCCTATTTGATAGGCGCTGGCATAGGCTCGCTGGCCGCAGCAGCTTTTATGATACGCGACGGGAAAATCAAGGGTGACAATATCTCCATACTTGAGGCTGGCTCACTGATAGGCGGCAGCCTGGATGGCGCAGGCAACCCTGAACAAGGCTATTCATTACGCGGTGGCCGCATGCTGACCACGGACAATTATGAATGCACATGGGATTTATTCAAATCCATACCCTCATTGCATAATCCTGGCAGATCAGTATTTGAAGAAACCGTGGAATTCAATGAGCACCACCAATCCAACTCCAAGGCCAGGCTGGTTGACCAGCGCCGTGCCAAGGTGCCCGTATCATCCATGGGTTTTTCCATGCAGGATCGCATGGAATTACTGAAACTGAGCCAGGCCGATGAAGCAGAGATGGGTAATAGTAATATTACTGAATGGCTGTCGCCTTCTTTCTTTGAAACTGAATTCTGGTATATGTGGGCCACGACCTTTGCCTTCCAGCCCTGGCATAGTGCCGTCGAGTTCAAGCGTTATCTGCATAGATTCATGATGGAGTTCTCGCGCATAGAAACCCTGGCTGGCGTCAAGCGTACCATCTACAATCAATACGACTCACTGGTCTTGCCCCTGCAAACCTGGTTGAAGCAGAATGGCGTGCGTTTCATCATGGATTGCCAGGTACAAAAAATCACACATACCCTGAGCAATGAGCAATTCATGGTCACTGGCCTGCATTGCCTGCGCGGCGGCGTGGAAGAAATCATTACTGTCGATGAAGGTGACCTGGTCTTCCTGCAAAATGGCTCGATGACCGATGCATCCAGCCTGGGTTCCATGAGCAGCGCGCCAGAAAAGCGCAACAAGCTTGATAGTGGAGGCTGGCAGTTATGGGAACAGCTGGCAGCCGAACACCCAGGCATGGGCAATCCAGCGGCGTTCAATAGTTGCATCGCGCGGTCGTACTGGGCATCTTTCACGGTCACCTTGAAAGATCCGCGTTTCTTTAACCTGATGCAGAAATTCAGTGGCAATGAAGCTGGTACCGGCGGCCTGGTCACTTTCAAGGATTCCAACTGGCTGATGTCTATCGTGCTGGCGCATCAGCCACACTTTATCAATCAACCAGCAGATGTGCAGGTGTTCTGGGGTTATGCGCTCTTCCCCGACCGCATCGGCAATTATGTCGCCAAGCCCATGAGTGAATGCAACGGCGCCGAGATCTTGCAGGAATTGCTGGGCCATCTACGCTTTGATAGCGAAGTATTTGACAATGCCAATTGCATACCTTGCAGGATGCCGTATATCACCAGCATGTTCATGCCACGCTCCATCGGTGACCGGCCTTTGCCAGTTCCACCGGGCACGAAAAATTTTGCTTTCATTAGCCAGTTTGTCGAAGTCGCAGACGATGTGGTCTTTACTGTCGAATACTCAGTTCGCGCGGCACAAATGGCCGTCTACCAATTATTGGGCGTCAACAAGCAAGTACCACCAGTCACTGCACATGACAAATCCCTTGGCACAAAAATGGAAGCATTGATCAAGGCGTTCAAGTAAATTGGGCAATGCAGCCAGGTATTAAATCTGGCTGCATTATGCTATCCATTTTTAGGGACTGTATCTTCATTTTGCAACGGGCGCTCAAATAAAAGCAATGGATAGCTGAAACTCGTTTTCGTCCAGTAGGGTGCGCCATGCGCACCAATTTTTAACGCATGCATACACTACTCTGCACATGAAGACATGCTTCTTTTGAAATTGCTGACAAAGAGGCGGTGCGCACGGTGCACCCTACACATTTTCCAGGCCATGCGACCTTGTCACTCGGCTTCTTCCGTGGATATCTTTTGCTTTAGTACTGTCTGAACTAGTTACGCTTACTTTTCTTAATTTTGCAACAATCCCTTAAAAATATCAGAGCAGCACCTGACGGGTAGACAAGAAAAATTCCTGAATTTCCATATCCAGCTCGGCATCAATCAATTCTTCAGGGCGTTTGCCATGTGGGCACAAGAGCCTGGGGGTGGTGCCAAACAAACGGCAGATGATGGGCCTGTCATCGTAGACTTCGCAACCTTTTTCAGCCAGATAAGGACAACTCAACTCTGCCAAGGCTGCCTCGTGCTGGGCATCCGACTTTACGGGCAGCTCAGCAATCTCAAAAGACGAGGTCGTCACTGGTCCGCAACAATCATGGCAACCGGGCACGCACTCAAATGAGGGAATGCGTTTCCTGAAAAATTTTATCTTTTGGCTGATGGCAGACATGACTGGATAAGTCGGACTTCCTATACTGATGAAACAGTATAGCAAGGATATCAAAGCCTGGTGTCTACCGCTGCTACGCTGCACTCAGCGTGCCTGCATTCATTGCACAGGCAACCCGAAATGTCTATTGTCATCAATCAGATGCCTGGCTTCCACTTCAAAACCTATCAAACCATGATGCTTCAAATGCGTGCGTAAAATATTTCTGGAGATACCCAGCAGCTTGGCAGTTTGCACCTGATTTTGTGCGCAAAAATTGAAAGCCGTATGAATCAGGGTTTGTTCATAAAATTCAAATATGCCTGCATCTCCGGTTTCTATGCTTTCGACTATCAGTGCCTGCAATCTCTCTTTCAAGCTGGCTTCCTGATCTGGCGTTGTTAGCGTATTGCTGGCATGAACCTGCACTTCTGCTGGCAAGCCCTGCACCGTGACTGTAGCCGAGTTTGCTGTGCTCTTGCGCCGGGCAACACCAGCCAGTTTCAAATCCTCAGATAAAATCACTTTATCGCGGCAAACTATCAAGGCAAAGTGAATGACGTTTTCCAGCTCACGTATATTGCCTGGCCACTCATATTGCAGTAGCGCAGTTTCTGCTTCTGGTGACAGTCTTACATTATCAAGTTTCATTTTTTCGCCATAGGTGGCAATAAAATGATGGGCCAGTGGCAGTATGTCACCAGTACGTTCAAACAAAGGAGGTAAATTAATCGTGGCAACACTGAGGCGGTAATATAAATCCGAACGAAAATGCTCAGCCTCTATGGCCTTGTGCAAGTCCACATTGGTTGCTGCCACCAGTCTGACATCCAGCGGTATAGGCTTGCGTGAACCCAGTCTGACCACCTGGCGCTCTTGTAATACCCGCAGCAGTTTCACTTGCAATGCGAGTGACAGATCACCTATCTCATCAAGAAATAAAGTACCGCCATTGGCTGCCTCGAACCAGCCAGAACGCGATTGTGTGGCACCGGTAAATGCACCACTTTCATGACCAAATAATTCAGCATCAATCAGGGTTTCGCTAAAGGCACCGCAATTGACTGCAATAAACGGGCCTTTGCGCCCGCTATGATTATGGATATGGCGTGCCACCAACTCTTTGCCCGTCCCGGTTTCACCTATGATCAGGGCAGTGGCTTCGCTGCGGGCTATGCGTTCTACTTGCTGCAATAGTGTGGCAGAGCGTGGATCATTAAACATCATGGCCTTGGCCCGTATGGACAAGATCATGTTTTGATTATCGGGGAAGGTCAGTAATTTATTCACGACATGCTTTCTGGCTGAGTCTGCTGAAAGTAAAATGAACGCAACCTAAGAAAGAAAACGCTCTTTCCTCATAACTGCATTCGACGACACCAGACTACCGTGGGAGTTCCTCAAGTAAAACGAATTTTTACAAACTTTCTTATCCACTTTTTTGAAAATATTTCTGATAGAAAATTAAATGCAAGACCAGTGTGCATTTGCGAGGATGAGCGTGCAGGGCGAGACATCTTTCGCATCGCATATCAGAATGAAAAATATCTGCCCCTTGCTTGTTGTGTGCTGGCGACACCACATTTATTTCAATAATTAATCCTGCATTTAATTTGATATTTAATTCGACACTTTATAATCATCATGGCAAGCCTTGCAGGTGCGTGTCAATTTTCCATATTGATCTTTGACAGCTACCGGATCGCCTGCCAGCGCGAGCTTGGCCAGTTCATTGGCTTCCTTGCTAAAGTTTGCCGCCAGCTCGCCTACATGTTTGCCATCCTTGAACAACTCAGGCTTGACTGCCGTATCATGCCAACCCTTGCCTTGCTCAGTACCAGCCGGGAACAAAGCCCCCAGACCGGCATTCGACAACACCGCTATGGTATTGGCAGCCTTGATGACTTCTTCTTTATTGTATTGTCCTTCCAGCGAAGACTTGATGCGGCCTGAATTCCAGCCTATGACCTGGTAAGCCGATTGCCGCCATTTGATCAGCGTTTCTGGCTTGGGTGCCTGTTGCGCCAACACGGATGTCGATGCAATCAGGACCGTGGCTGCGCTTAAGCCTAGTAAAATCTTTGATGCAGTTTTTTTCATGGATGTTCCCGGACTGTGGTGGTTAAAAAGCCTAGTTTCAAGTTTTATCAGGCACGCAAATTTATCTTGAAAAACTCTATCGTGCGCTGCCATGCCAGTGTGGCAGCCGCTGCATCGTAGCGTGGCGTCGTATCATTATTAAAACCATGCTGAACACCAGCATAGACAAAGGCCTGGTACTTGACACCTGCCTTCGTCAGCGCAGCTTCATATTTTGGCCAACCGGCATTAATGCGCTCATCCACACCAGCGTAATGGATGAGTAGTGGCGCCTTGATTTTTGCGGCTTCCTCTTCTGCAGGTTGACCGCCATAGAAAGGCACGGCGCCCGCCAGGTCTGGGATTTTGGTTGCGAGGAAATTGGAAATACCACCGCCATAACAAAACCCGACCACGCCAACCTTGCCATTTCCTTCTGGCAGTTTTTTCAGGATCGTTGCAGCCTCCAGAAAATCAGCGCGGGTCTTGGCCTGGTCAAGCTTAGGGAAAAGTTCGCGGGCTTTTTCTTCATCACCGGGGTAACCGCCCAGTGGTGCCAGGGCATCTGGCGCAAAGGCGATAAAGCCGTCCAGCGCCAGACGACGGGCGATGTCTTCTATATGCGGGTTCAAGCCGCGGTTTTCATGCACGACCAGTACGGTAGCTAATTTCGCTTTCACTTCCGCTGGCGTGACGAGATAGCCACGCAGAGTACCGTAGCCTTGTGGCGATGGATAGTCAACATAGCGCGCCTGTATGCGTGCATCCGTTTTCGGCACTTGCTGGGCCTGGGCGAAATTAGGGCTAAGTTGTTGCAGCAATACCTCGGCCGTCACCGCACCAACTGCAAATTTACTGGCTGATTGCAAAAACCCACGTCTATCTATCTGACCATGGACATATTGATCAAACAGTTGCAATACTTCTGGCTTGAAATCATCTGAGGTTTGACGTGTCATTTTATTCTCCTGGTTCTTTAATTTATTTAAAGGGACGGTAATTGTCGTGGCAGGCACTACAGGCCTTGGCGATACTGACAGCCGCCAGTGTTCCTTTATCATAGTCCTGATTACGCACCGATGCACTGATGATGGCTGCGGCATCTTTACCATCCCTGGACATTTGCACGGCCTCGTCGGGATGCTTGATCTGAATGAAGTAGTTTTCCATCTTCAAATACAGATCCTCGATTTCTTCTGCGCTTTGTATGGCCGCCTCGTCCTCTTTTTGCGATATGCGTTTTTGTACATCGACTATTTTTTTATCTATCTTGCGCATCCAGATATCAAAATCGAGCATGCTGGCCGCCGATGTTGGTCCCATGACGACCATAGACAACACTAGCAGTAATCCATACCGTTTCACAACGACAACTGGTTTCATAGTTTGGCAGTTTTGCTGGCAGCAAGCTTCTGTACTGCTTCCAGCGCCTTAGCCACATTTTGCTCCGGTGTCAGTCCGCCTATTGCTGCATATACCTTGCCACTCGCAGTGACGATGAAAGTACTGCGCTCTGCCCGCCCGTGGTCAATCTCATTACCTCGCGTATCTTTGCGCCCTGCAGGCGTCTCGGTCACTGCCAGGTCATAGCTTTTGGCAATCTTGCCATCGATATCAGATGCAACGGGGAATTTACCTGCGCAATAATCGGGGTCAGCAGAAAAATCATTGAGACTGCTGATGCTATCCAGAGACACGCCGACTACCGTAGCTCCCGCCTCCTGGAATTTTTCATGATTTACGGCAAAACCATGTGCCTGTATATTGCAACCGCCAGTAAAGGCTGAAGGATAGAAATACACCACCACTGGTCCTTTCTTCAGCGCGTCTTTCAGTGAATAGGTAAAACTTTTACCTGACAGCGATGCTTGCGCCTTGATATCCGGCGCAGCATCACCTTCCTTCAAGGCTGCCATAGTGACTGAAGTCATCGCTGCCAATGCCAGCAATAAACTGAATTTGATTACGCTTTTTCTCATTTTCCTTCTTTCTGCAACAGACTCTTATTCAACTTTTCTTATAAACCTGATGACAGGTCTTGCACGACTTCGCCAATGCACCGACCGTGGCCGACGCATTGTCAAAGTCTTTTTCACTGACTTGCCGTATCAGTTCAGTAGCAAAATTCTTGCTCTTGCGCGCATATTCAATCGCATCAGTAGCATCACCCTTGTGTTTGTAATATAGCTCAACCTGGCTGAACATCTCTTCTATCTCGCGAGCGTCTGCCAATGCCGCCTTGCCATCTTTTAACGAGATATTAGAATCCACGCTTTTGGTGGATTCTTCTATTCTCTGCATCAAGTCCATATCCACTTCGGCTACTGCTACGGCCAAACTCGCCAAACTCGTCATAGCGGCTAGCAAACTCAGCAGCAGTACCGTGCTCTTTATCGATTTCCTTATCAATTTCTTTTTCATTGCTGCATCCTGTTACTCCCCTATCAGGCGATCAGTTCCTTGACGACTTCGCCAAATACGGTCGTGGCGCGTTCTGAACGGCCCTGGTGGGTATAGGTCAGGTTACGGTAGTTCAAGCCCAACAGATGCAGGACGGTTGCCTGCAAATCATAAGTATCGACCAGGCCAGTTTCTGCGCGCAAGCCTATGGCATCAGTAGAACCGTGGGTATAGCCGCCCTTGGAACCGCCGCCCGCTATCCATGTCGTATAACCCCAGGGGTTGTGATCGCGGCCATCACCAGTCTGTCCATAAGGTGTGCGGCCAAATTCTGATGTCCATACCACCAGGGTGCTATCCAGCAAACCGCGGGCTTTCAGATCAGCCAGCAAGGCTCCGATGGGCTTGTCTACCGACTTGGCCATGACAGCATGGTTTTTCTCAATATTGTTATGGGCATCCCAGCTGCCATAGGTTTTGTCGTTTGAGCCTGAAATGACATGAATAAAGCGCACGCCACGCTCAACCAGGCGACGGGCGCGCAAGAGATTGGTGCCATAGTCCTTGGTTGCTTCATCATCAAGGCCATAGGCCGTCTTGGTCTCTTTGCTCTCCTTGTTCAGGTCAACGGCTTCAGGTGCAGATGATTCCATGCGGTAAGCCAGATCATAAGAACGGTTACGCGCCTCCAGTTCACTGTCAGATGGGTAGCGCGAGGCATGCTGGGTATTCAATTTGCGTATCAGGTCCAGGGTATTTTTTTGCTCAGCAGATGAGACCAGGGCTGGCCTGTCCAGATGCAGGATGGGTGAATCACCCTGGCGGAAAGCCGTACCCTGGTAAGTCGCTGGCAAGAAGCCGGAACTCCATATCGTCTGGCCACGGCCACCACCGCTATTGTCATAACCGGTTGGCAAGACGACGAAGCTGGGCAGGTCAGGATTGGCGCTACCCAGGCCATAAGTGATCCAGGCACCCAAAGCCGGGCGGCCAGGTGTCAGGGCGCTGGTATGCAATTTCAGTGAAGAAATCACGTGCGTGCTGCCTTCAGTCTTGCTACCTTTGATGAAGCAGATATCGTCCGCCTGTTTGGCGATATTTGGCACCAGGTCAGAAAACCAGGCGCCGCTTTCGCCATACTGTTTCCAGGTACGCTTGGTCGCATACAGGGCACCGACACCGCCATCCGTCGCAGTCTTGAGATTTTTGGAGAATGAGTCTGGCATGGGCTGGCCAGCCAGCTTGATGAGATCGGGTTTGTAGTCAAACAAGTCCAGGGTACTTGGCGCACCGGCCATGTGCAGCCAGATGACCGACTTGGCTTTTGCAGCATGATGGGCGACTTTCAAGGCCAACGGATCATCAAATGTCGCTGCCTGAGCACTCGACAGCAAGCCGCCGCCCAGAAGTCCTCCCGCAGTTAATCCCCCCAACCCCAGGCTACCCAGGCCCAGTCCAGCATGTGACAAAAAGTCGCGGCGTGATTTATTGGTCATGACATTTCCCTTTTCACTCGATTATTAATTTTTGTATCTTCGTATTTTCAAGCTGATGCGCTGGCATCAGAAGCGGTAACTGAATTCATTGGAATTGGCCGCTGCATGCACCAGGCTGAGGAAGGCTGCAGCCCTGGCCTTGTTGAGCTTTTGGCTATCGTCCCTGGCAGTTGGTGTATTGCCGGCATCGGCATCATCATCGCCCTGGCCAGACTTTGGTTTGGCCTGTTTTTGCTTTTCCAAAAATTCCAGGAAGGCGATTTTTTCGAAACGGTCTGCCGACCGGCCATAGGCGGTCTTATACAGTTTGTCGATGTTATTTCTGAGTTCAACTGACTCACCAAAGCCTTCAGGCACACCTACTTTTTTGCCGTCGGCGATCTGTTTTTGGGTGATTTTTTCCTGGTTGTCGAGGAAGCCCAGCAAAGTCGCCTTTTCGGTTTTATCTGGCAAGCGCGCATACAGTATCTGGTACAAACGATCTATCTGTGCCGACTCACTATTACCGGCCTCACGCAATACCCGGCCCGCCAGCGCTTGCGACCACTGGAATACCAGGTCACTATTGATCAGCGCCAGAGCCTGCGGTGCAGTGGTAGTCACATCGCGTTTGCTGTGTACCAGTTGTGGGTTCGCCATATCGAAGGTTTCCAGTAGCGGGTAAGGAATATTCCTGCGGGTGAAGACATAGACACTACGACGGTGATAGTCATGTGGATCTGTCGATGTGACCCAGGCATTGCCAGCATTGAAGTTGCTCGGCACTGGTGGCAAGACGGATGGACCACCTAGCTTTTCTTCCAGCAAGCCAGAGGCAAGCAGTAAGGAATCACGTATCTGTTCTGCATCCAGGCGCTGTCTTGGGAAAGATGCCAGCAACTTGTTGCCTGGGTCGGTTACTTTGGTATCTTCGCGTTCAGCAGATGACTGGCGATAGACATTCGATAGCAAGATCTGACGATTCAACTTCTTGACGCTCCAGCCTTCCTTGATGAAATTGCTGGCCAGGTAATCCAGCAATTCAGGATGGCTGGGCTTGTTGCCCATCTTGCCAAAATCACTGACTGACTCAACAATGCCGCGACCAAAATACTGGGCCCAGACGCGGTTCACAAACACACGGGCAGGCAAAGGATTATTCTCGCTGGTCAGCCAGTTCGCCAGTGCCGTGCGACGACCAGATGAGGTGGCGGTCGGCACGATATTGGGTTTTTCACTGGTCAGCAAAGACAGGAAACCTGGTTGCACTTCTTCCAGATGCCTGTCATAGATGCCATTTGCCAGTACATAGGTAGGCGGCGCTTCTGCATGACCAAGCTCGGTCATGGCGGAGATATAGCCAGGATGCCTGGGTTTGATGTTGTCAAACTTCTTCAGCTCAGCTTCGAGTTTCTGGTATTTCTCGTAGCCTTCCTTGTCCTTGGTTTTTAGTTGATTAACCGCATTGCGGGTACGTCCCTGCATGGTCCACAGGTTGCGGTGGTAAATCCAGCGGTCGTAGGCAGTGCGCTCATTTTCTGGCTTGGTGATGGAGTCACGCGTGGCTGGTACAAAGCCCAGCAAACGGTCAGCCTCTGCCTTATCGATGATGGGACGTATCAAGGCTTCCTGTTTGTCACGGATGTCCTTGGTAGTGGCTTCCCACTTTGCCTGTTTCAATTCATAGTCTTCTTTTTGCTTGCCGGTCGCGGCGATGATGTCATCGCTGGCACTGGCATTCACGAAGAAGGATTGCAACTGGTAATACTCTTTTTGCGAAATCTTGTCGAACTTGTGATTGTGGCAGGCAGCGCAACCTACTGTGGTGGCGAGGAAGACCGAACCTACCGTATCAGTCAGATCAGTGGCGATTTCCACCTGCTTTAGATTCAAGTCACGGGCATTGACTTCATCAGGATAATTGCGCAAGAAACCAGTGGCGATCAATGCCTCCTGATTGCCAGGGAAGAGTTCATCACCGGCCAGTTGTTCCTGGACGAAGCGGTTGTAGGGCTTGTCATCGTTGAACGCCTTGATGACGTAGTCACGATAACGCCAGACATTCGGCCGTGTGCCATCCGCATTGAAACCATCACTATCAGCGTAGCGGGTCAGGTCCAGCCAGCGACGACCCCAGCGTTCGCCATAGCGGCTTGAAGCCAGCAGCCTGTCCACCAGCTTTTCATAGGCCTTGGGAGACTTGTCTGTGACGAAAGCCTGCACTTCTTCTGGTGTCGGTATCACGCCCCAGGTATCGAGCGTGGCGCGGCGTATGAAGCTGGCCCTGTCAGTATCTGGCGAGGGCTTGATATTCTTGGCTTCTAGCTGTGCCAGGATGAAGTTATCAACTGGCGTATGTACCCAGCTTTTTTGTTTGACTGCAGGCAGCTCAGGATTTTTCAGAGGCTGGTAAGCCCAGCCCTGGGCAACTGCGGCCTGGGTCTTGGCGACAGCTTTAGTTTCTTCTGCAGCACTGAGGCTGATGGCAGTGCCTGACAAGGCCAAGGTGATGGCGAGTGCAAGTGGCTTAAACATCGCGCACTCCTTGCTGATGCTGGGTTTTAATCATGAAATACTCCCTGGTAATAATGGGTGAACTAGGCTTTTCACTATCAATAGCAACTATCGCGCCACCAATGAGACTCATATAAAATAAATCATAAGTCATTGATAAATATAGGAATTTATAAAATTCGTAATGGCACTGGCATTCTCTTGACTGCTTATTTTTCAAACACTTGCAAAGTGTCCTGCTGATTTAAAAACAAGCCACATGACTGCCTGTTTCATGCACAGCAGAAAGTATCGTTTTGTAACGTACCAACAAAAAACCCAGGCATAAGCCTGGGTTGGTTTTTCGCTTGCGCGTATCCTGATGATTACAGCTTGCCGCTCAGTGTGACACCTATCCAGCGCGGTACTGCTGGCGTAAAACTATTCCAGGTCTTCAGCAAAGGCGTGTTGTCATTGAAGGCATTCTTGAGCACCAGGCTAAGGTCGTAGGATTGATTGCGGCTACCTATGCCTATCGCCAGGTCGGTAATGCTTTTGGCAGCTACCCAGCCATAATCGGACAAGGCATTGTCCGAGTTATATTTGCTGTTATACAGGGTATTCGTGCTGGCATGGAATTCCCTGTTACCCAGCACAGGGATACGATAATCTATACCCACATTGAAACTGTATTTTGCCGCCCCCGGTAAAGCCTGGCCAGAGACATCGCGATAAGGCGCAGCACCGGTATAGCCGTTTTCAGATGGCTGTGCCGAGTTGGTGAAACTCTTGTAGCGTGCATCATTATAGGCACCCGAGAAACGCACCAGGGTATTCGGCAAGCCGCTATAGACACCGTCAATTTCCAGCCCCTGCGCCCTGACCTTGGGCACATTACCAGTCGCTGAAGTGTAGTAATTAGTACCGTCATTGTTCAGATTGGTAGTGTAGACATCCAGCACACGCACAGCCTGCTGGTAATCCTTGATATCCATGACAAACAATGCTGCGTTCAAGATCAGCTTATTGTCCAGCAAGGCAGATTTCAAACCAAATTCAAAGGCACTGGTTTTTTCTGCCTTGACGAGATTGGATACCCCATTGGTGACCTGGGATATGCCAGCCTTTTCCCCATATTGCCAGGAAGCATAGCCAGTGACGTTGTCATTGATCTTATACGAAGGGCTGATGACAAAAGCAGGTAAACCGCCCTTGAAAGCTTCTGCCTGTACCGGATTGAACAATACCCCTATTTGTGACTGGCGCAAGGCCTTGGCGGCTGCCACCTGGGCTTTTTGGGCGGTACTGAGGCTGTTGTAGGCAGAGCCAGCAGCGCCGGTGATGGTCGTGCCAAAATATTTATTGGCAGTCTGATCGGCCAGCGTCAGTTGGCTGGCAGTATTGCCTGCATTCAGCACACCCGCGCTATTTGATGAAAAGCCGCCGAGTTGCACACCATTGATGGCAACAGGATTGAGTTCAGGCGCAAAGCCATAATCTTTCAATAGCGTGCTGGCAGTATTCGTGCGGTTTTCATAGGTATAACGCAAGCCTGTCGTCAGGGTGAAGTCATCATTCAAATGCCAGTCAGCCTGGGCAAATGCAGCAGCGCTCTTGTTCCTGATTTTTTGCAAACCAGCCGGGCTATTAAAGGACATGTTCAAGCCATCGAGAGAGTTTTGCAGCAGGTAGCGGCCCGCCCCATCCTTGTCCAGGGTGCTGTACTGGCTGGCGCTGGCAAACCAGGCACCGGCATCGTTGGCCCATTGGCGGCGGTAATCTGCACTATTGGTGACATCAAGGAAGAACAAGCCAGTCTGGTAATCGACCTTGCCGCCAGGTTGTGAAGTCAGGCGTAATTCCTGGCTGGCCTGGCGATAATCATTCCAGAAACCGCCTGCATTGCGATAGATATCAAATGGTGTGCCTTCATCATTGACGGCATTGAAATGATAGTCTTTATAGGCCGTAATTGAAGTCAGGGTATGTGTGCCCAGGTTCCAGTTCAATTCTGCCGATGCGCCATTGCTACCAGTGATCAAAGGGCGCTGGTAATCATTATTGACGGCATTTTGCCCGCCGCCATTCAAATAATCATTCTGGTAGGTATAGCTACCCAGTTGCGTGAACCAGCGGCGCGCCAGGCGCGTGCTGGCATCCGTGCTCAAGGTATTCGCAGTGCCATTCGCGAATGTTGTCGGTGTTGGCGTATTGATAGTACGACCATTGGTGGTTTCACCTGCCCTGGGCTGGGCATCAAAGGCAATACGGGCACTGAAGTCCTTGGTCGGTGTCAGCAAGAATTGTACGCGGCCAGAAACCCTGTCTTTATTGGTATAGGTAATATTTTTGTTGTACAGATTGGTGATATCGCCAGCGCCCTTGCTGACACTGAGGGTACCGCGCCAGGCCAGCAAGTCATCAATGATGGATCCACCAGCAGAAAAGCGCCCCTGCACAGTATCGTTCTGGCCGAAGGTCAGCGAGTAACTGGCATCCGGTGTAAACGAAGGACGACGTGTCGTGACATTGATGACGCCTACGCTGGTATTCTTACCCAGCAGAGTTCCCTGCGGGCCACGGGTGACTTCCACTGCCTCGACATCAGTGAAGTCATAGCTGGAGGACAAAGCATTATAGGCATAGTTGACGCCATCGACGATCAGACCCACGCTGGGGTCTTGCGCCTCGGTCTGGCCTTGCTTGCCTATGCCGCGTATGGACAGGCTGCTGGTGCGCTGGTTACCCTGGTTCCATGAGACATTAGAAACGCGCTGGGCGATCGCCCCTATATCAGTGGCCTGCAACCTGTCCAGTTCCTTGCCCGTAACGACGGAAACAGACAATGGCACGTCTTGCAAACGCTCTATACGGTTACGACTGCGTACCGTCACGGCACCCAGAGTATCGACTTCTTCTGGTGCGGCAGTCTTGCCAGCCTGAGCTGTTGCAGGGCTGGCGGTTGAAGCCGCTTGTCCACTGGTTGCCGACGTAGCTGATGTAGTTGATGTAGCAGGTGCATTGCTGATCGCTTGCCTGGCAATAATCTCCTTGAGACGGGCTATTTCCGCTTGTAGCTCAGCGACACTGGGGCCATCAGCGGCATGCAGGCTGCCAGATGCCAGCAAGGCAGCGCCTGCCAATACACTGGCGATAGGCGAACGGCGAAAGGGAACCAGGCCGCGACGGAGAGAAAAGAAGGATGGCGTTCGTACAGATTGGTGGTGATGACTCATGCGTATGTGCTCCAGTAGCATTTGAAGGAAGTGTTTCCTGCTGCTATCGCAAAGAGCGTGCCACGCAAGCTGATCCTCAGCAAATGAAATAAAAAGTTCTCTGGCTGCTTCAAGCATGTTGAATCTTGTTCATCTGCTGGGATGAAGTGCAGAAATTGCTGCTGACACAGCAAAGTTTTTGCTGCATATCAGGCATACCATCGCATATGCATATTCCAGGTGCTGCTGATACATGGACAGCACAAAAACCAGCCATTGCTGCTTATCCATCAGCGGGTGTTGGCTACGCAACTAGCGCAAGCTCCTCACCCTGGCATTCAGGGGGATGCAGCATGCATAGCGGCTTGGCATGGTAGTTGCACTAAGGCTCAAGTCAGACCATCTTCCTACACCCTAATTATTGAAAGCTAAAAATGATCAAACGCAAAAACTTCATCGCCCTCTTTCTCAGCGTTGCTGCTGCCAGTGCAATGGCACAGCCAGCGGCCACACCAGCCAGCGGCGCTACCACTGAGCAAGTATGGAAATACAAAACCAAACGCCTGGAACGCAAGGAAGTCGACGCCTTGCTGGCCAGGCCTGAAAAACTGGTCGTCATTGACGTGCGTCGTCCGGATGAGCTGACGGCCAAAGGCAGTTTCCCTGTGTACCTGAATATCCAGAACAAGGAATTGGAAAAAAGCCTGGCATACATACCCAAGGAGCGCGTCATCCTGACAGTTTCCAATCATGCAGTGCGTGCGGGAGCAGCAGGCGATTTGCTGGCAGCCAATGGCTACACCGTTGCCGGAGCAACCGGATCTGAAGATTATGAATCCCAAGGCGGCACCATCACCAAAATAGCCGTACCACCACCACGCACTGCTGCGGCAGCAACTGTCACCACCGCTGCGGCAGAGGTAAAGAAAGACTGGTAAAGAACCGGCAAGAAAAGAAACGACGACAGCATGACTACCTCCATTATTTCGACCAGCAGCGAAACTATAATCAATACAGCAGCCAACAATAAAAAGCGCATTTTATTGTGGGACTTGCCGCTGCGCCTGTTTCACTGGCTGCTGGTGCTGGCTATTACGATCGCAACTGTCACTGGCTTTGTCGGCGGTAACTGGATGACTTTGCATGGCAAGGCAGGCCTGGCTATCCTGGGCCTGCTCAGCTTCCGCCTGGTCTGGGGATTTGTCGGCGGCACCCATGCACGCTTCAGCAGTTTTTTTCCATCACCAGCAAAGATACGTCTGTTCTTTCAGGGATTGTGGTCAGCGCCTGGCCATAATCCCCTGGGTGCCATTTCAGTCTTTGCATTATTACTGGCTGTTGCTGCGCAGGCAGGTAGTGGTTTGTTCAGCAATAATGATATCGATTTTACTGGCCCTTTGTTCAGCCTGGTCACAGCAAAGATTGCGGCCGCACTGACCTCATTCCACAAGCTCAGTATTTATGCCTTGCTGGCATTGATAGTCTTGCATCTGCTCGCCATATTCTGGTATCTGAAAATTAAAAAACAAAACCTGCTCAAACCTATGATCACAGGCTGGAAAGAAGTGGATGACGATACCCCCACTGCATCAAGCAAACCGCGCTGGCTCGCGCTGATATTGTCTCTGGCTTTTGCCGCTGCCACTATTTACTTCGCCAGTGGTGCTTATTTTTCCCAGGCCAAAGTAGCAGAAGTGCAGCAGGACAAGCCCGCATGGTAAATATTTTTTCATGCCTCAGCCTTGTAGAAAGCTGCCTTGACGGCAGCTTTTTTATTTGAGAAATGCATTTAAATAGTCAGATTATTTCGGCATGCATCAAGCTCATCAGACTGTTGAAATTGCAGCAGCATCACGAGGCGACATAGCTGAATTCCAGACATGATCCTTACAAATAGCACCTATTTCCCTGCAATTCTCTTGGCACGTTTCCTGCAATAGTCCATGCAAGTCCAGTAGCAAATTTTCCTGCGTTTTTCATGGATAAATTTTGAATATCGCAAGAAAATTTTCGTACATAGAAAAGGAAAAACATGACCAGCATGACATTTGAAAGCAGTGACTTTTTCTTGCGAAAATCCGCAGTAAGAAGATCGAATCGCGTAGTACCCAAGGAAAAATCTGCACAGGAATTACCGCCAGTAAAAGTGGCCACGGTTTTACCTGCGCAAGAAAAAAAAGGCAAACTTAACTGGAACCTGAACACCCTGATAGTGGCAGTAGCTGGTGTGCATGTCGCGCTGGTGTATGGCCTGCATCAGCCTTTGGATGTTCGCCCCGTAGAGAAAGCCAAAGTCGTGCCACTCAGTATAGAAATTGCGCCACCGCCAGTAAAAGAGTTGCCACCTCCTCCGCCACCGCCTGAAATCAAACCCAGGCTACAGCCACAGATCAAGCCTGTTGCCGCACCAGCCAGGGCAGCCACGCCAGACAATCTGCCAGTGGTCAATACTGCGCCAGTTGACACCGCTCCGAGCGCAAATACAGTGGCCGTGGCCGTAGCAGCGCCGCCAGCACCGCCTGCCCCGGTAGCGGCACCAGCACCACCAGAGCCAGTGACAGAACCCAAGGGCTATGCAGGATATTTGCAAAACCCCGCGCCCAATTACCCACCTGCCGCACAGCGGCGCGGCCTGGAAGGCCAGGTCACCTTGAAAGTACATGTACTGGCCAGCGGTCATCCTGACAATATCCAGATCGCCAAATCCAGCAGCCATCAAATACTCGACGAAGCTGCCATCAAGGCTGTGACATCCTGGGTTTTCCAGCCTGCCAAACGCGGGCAGACGGCTATCGATGGCTGGGTACACGTTCCCCTTATTTTTAAACTGTAAAGAGATCACATCATGAATGACTACTACCTCAATCTTATCGTCCAGGCGTCCCTGTATGCTTTGCTGCTGTTTTCTGTCGTCACCTGGATACTGATTTTTGCCAAGGCCGTGCAACACTGGCGCTTGTCCAAGCAAGATAAATTATTTGCCAAAAAATTCTGGAGTGCCACCAGCCTCGATGCAGCAACTGCCATCGCCAGCGATGCCAGCCCCAAATCCCGTCTGGCAAAAGTAGGCTTTGGTGCCCTGTATGTCAATGAGAAAAATGGTGAAGGCCATGACCTGGAACATAGCTGGGACAGGCAAGAATTGCTGGAACGTCATTTGCGCCAGCAAATCCAGAAAGAATATCAGTCGCTGGAAAGCGGCCTGGCAGTGCTGGCATCGATAGGCAGCACAGCCCCCTTCGTTGGTTTGTTTGGTACGGTATTCGGCATTATCCACGCCCTCAGTGCGATAGGTAAAAATGCCTCCGCAAGCATAGACGTAGTGGCTGGCCCTATCGGTGAGGCGCTGGTCGCAACTGGTGTCGGTATTGCCGTTGCTGTGCCTGCTGTGCTGGCCTATAACTTTTATATCCGCCGCCTGAAAGTCACAGCTGCAGAGCTGGATAACTATGCCACCGACTTTGTGAACCTGGCACAAAAGAATGCCTTCCGTGTCAGCAAACCTCTCAATAAATCTGCAGACACTGGCAAAATCACCACTACTCACGATATCCCTGTCGCAGGAGCACTCGCATAATGGCCTTCTCAACTGGAAATGACCGTGGTGATGTGGTCAGCGAAATCAATATCACTCCGCTGGTAGATGTCATGCTGGTCTTGCTGGTGACCTTCATCATCACCGCGCCTTTGCTTAATAATGCAGTGCGTATCAACTTACCCAAGACCGCAGCCACGTCTACGCCTGACACCAGCAAGTCAGTCACCGTCAGCATAGATGCCGCCAATAAAGTGTTTATCGACAAGCATGAAATTGCGCAAGAGGCACTGGAAGCCGAGTTGAAGTCGCAGCTCAGCAGCAGTCCAGACCTGGCACTCAGCCTGCAGGCGGATGAAGGCGTGCCTTATCGCTCCGTTGCCAAGGTCATGGCAACCATACAGAAATCAGGTGTCAGCAAGCTTTCAGTCCTGACCTCGCCTGGCGGCTAATTATTTTCACTATTCATTTATTTAGATATTTTTCGAAAGGACTATCCATGCTGTTAAAAAAACTGGCAATCTCTGCCCTGATACTTGGCACGCTGACACAGGCTGCGTACTCGGCAGACATCAATATACTGAATGTATCGTATGACCCTACCCGTGAACTGTACCAGGATATCAACCAGGCTTTTGCCAAACAGTGGAAAGCCAAGAATGGCGATACCCTGAACTTCAAGCAATCGCATGGCGGCTCAGGCAAGCAGGCCAGGACCGTGATTGACGGCCTGGATGCTGACGTGGTCACCCTGGCTCTGGCCTATGATACCGATGCGATTGCAGAAGCAGGCTTGCTCGACAAAGCCTGGCAAAAACGCTTGCCGCATAATGCATCCCCCTACACATCCACCATCGTCTTCCTGGTACGCAAGGGCAATCCCAAAGGTATCAAGGATTGGGCAGATGTGGCCAAGCCTGGCGTCTCTGTCATCACGGCCAACCCTAAAACCTCAGGCGGCGCGCGCTGGGCTTATCTGGCAGCCTGGGGTTATGCCTTGAAACAACCCGGTGGTTCTGAAGCATCAGCCAAAGACTATGTGCAAAAGGTGTACAAAAACGTCCCGGTACTTGATTCCGGTGCACGCGGCTCAACAGTGACTTTTGCTGAACGCGGAATAGGTGATGTCTTGCTGTCCTGGGAAAACGAAGCTCACCTCGCATTGAAAGAATTTGGCGCGGATAAATTCGAGATCATTACCCCATCCATCAGTGTGCTGGCAGAACCACCTGTAGCCATTGTTGACAAGGTGGTGGATAAACATGGTACGCGCAAAGTCGCTGAGGCTTACCTGAATTATCTGTATACCGATGAAGCCCAGGACATCATAGGCAAGAATTATTACCGCCCAACGACAGATAAAGCCCTCAAGAAATATGCAAACACCTTTGCCAAAGTCAAACTGTTCGGCATAGACGATACCTTTGGCGGCTGGACCAAGACCCAGAAGACCCATTTTGCTGATGGCGGTGTGTTCGACCAGATTTATCAACCGGCAAAAGTCAGTCAAAACTAAAAGCAATAAACAAAATAATAGGGAAGCACTATGAATACGATAAAACTCAAGGCAGGCCATCTGCTATTACCATTCGCCTTGCTGGCCGGGCAATCCCAGGCGGCCAGCCTGCAAGCGGCAGCAGATGCATTGAAAGTCAACAATACGCAATCTGTCAGCCTCACTGGAACTGGCAAGTGGTTCCAGTTTGGCCAGGCACCGGCACCCACTCTGGCCTGGCCAGAATTTGATGTCAGCAGCTACAAGGCATCGATAGATTATGATAAAGCAGCAGCGCGAGTGCAGATAACTCGCCTGCAAACTGTGGACCCGAAACGCGCCCGCCCCACTGCTACCGAGCAAAAACCGGATCAATATGTCAGTGGTGCCCTGGCCTGGAACACCAATGTGGCAGCCAACGGCACTGTCACCAATACTGCGCAGCGCGCCAGCCTGGAAGAACGTCGCGCCGAAATCTGGTCTAGCCTCCATGGCTTTATCAGGGCTGCACTGGCTAACAATGCAACATCCAAAGCCAGCAAAGGTGGTGTGGAAGTCAGTTTCAATACTGATGGCAAGTATCACTATGTCGGTTTCATCAACAAGAATAATCAGCTGGAACAGGTGAAAACCTGGATAGATAATCCTGTGCTCGGTGATACCGAGTTGCTGACGAAGTTTAGCCAGTACAAGGATTTTGGTGGGCAACAATATCCGGCACATATAGTCCGCAGCCTCGGTGGCCATCCTGTGCTGGACCTGCAAGTGGCTGAGCTGCAAGTCAATGCACCGGTAGAAATCAGTGCACCGGCTGAAGTGGCCAATGCAACTGCACCTGTCATCACGGTCACCTCAAGCAAACTGGCCGAGGGCGTCTATCACCTGACCGGTGGCACACATAATAGCGTGGCGATTGAACAAGCTGATCACATCGTCATCGTTGAAGCACCATTGAGCGAAGAAAGATCACTGGCCGTGATTGCCAAAGCCAAGGAGATCATCCCTGGCAAACCTATCAAATACCTCATCAATACGCATGCCCATTTTGACCATTCCGGCGGTTTGCGGACTTATGTGGATGAAGATGCCATCATCGTCACTCACCAGGAAAACCGCGCTTATTATCAAAAAATCTGGGCCAACCAGCACGCCCTGAACCCTGATCGTCTGGCCTCATCAAAAGCCAGGGCGCGTTTCGATACTTTCAAGACCAGGCATGTGCTGACCGACGGCAAGCGGGCGATAGAAATTTATCCTATCGCCGGAAATACCCATAACGATGCTTTCGCCCTGGTATATCTGCCAGCCGAGAAAATCCTGGTCGAGGCAGATGCCTATAACCCACCGGCAGCCAATGCAGCTGCGCTGGTGCCGGCTAATCCTTATTCTGTGAATCTGTACGACAACCTCAAGAAACTGAAGCTGGATGTCGATCAGATCGCCGGTTTGCATGGGCAGAAAGCAGTCAAGCTGGCTGATTTGCAGAGCTATATTGGTGTGAATTAATCTGTTGGTCTATTTGATCTGCTTGGTCTGTTTGCAGAGCCGAGAATGCTGAAATGCATTCCCGGCTTTTTATTTGCAAATCCCAAACTGCATGTGCTTATACAAAGATATTCTTGTATTTCAATGTCATAGTCAGCACCATCAAATTTACAATATCAGCATTCTTCATTTGAGATACACATGAGCCATTTCAATAAAAAACGTCGTCAGATGCTGGGCAGCCTTTCTGCCCTTTCACTGAGTTCACTGATCAGTGAAGCCAGTAATGCTGCAGACAATACTGCCAGCACAAAAAAGCCAAACATCATTTTCATCCTGGCGGATGACCTCGGTTATGCTGATCTCAGCGTCTATGGACAAACCGATTTCCAGACGCCGCAACTGGATCAACTGGCAAAACAGGGCTTGCGCTTTACTCAGGCCTATGCCAATTCTGCTGTCTGCTCGGCCACTCGCTTTGGCCTGATTACCGGGCGCTATCAATACCGCTTGCGCGGTGGTCTGGAAGAACCCATTGCCGGAGCCTCAGACACCATAGGTTTGCCGCCTGAACATCCTACCCTGCCTTCGCTGTTGAAAAAGCAGTCATATAAGACTGCCCTGTTTGGCAAATGGCATCTGGGTTTCCTGCCCAAATTCAGCCCCTTGAAGAGTGGTTATGATGTGTTTTTTGGTAATTATGGCGGTGCCATTGATTATTTCACCCACAAAACCGGCGTAGGGCCAGATGCCAAAGACGGTTTGTTTGAGGGTGAAGTGCCAGTCAATAAAATAGGTTATTACACAGACTTGATCGCGGATCGGGCGGTCGCCTATGTGAAACAGCAAAGCCCAGCTCAGCCTTTCTTCTTGTCCCTGCATTTCACGGCCCCGCACTGGCCCTGGGAAACGCCGGATGATGAAGCCGTATCACGCGAAATCAACTCCCTGTTTCATCTCGATGGCGGCAGCCTGGAAACCTATGGGAAAATGGTGGTCTCACTGGACACTGCCATAGGCCGGATATTGAAAAGTCTCGATGAACAAGGTCTGGCTGAGAATACCATCGTGATTTTCACCAGTGATAATGGTGGTGAGCGTTTCTCCAGGACCTGGCCATTAAGCGGGCAAAAGACAGAATTGCTGGAAGGCGGCATACGCGTACCAGCGATCGTGCGCTGGCCAGCCAAGATCAAGTCGGGACAAGTTAGCAGCCAGGTCGCCATCAGTATGGACTGGTTACCCAGCTTGCTGGCCGCAGCCGGTGGTGCGCCCGACCCGGCCTACCCTAGCGATGGCCAGAATCTTTTACCGGTCATCCTGGGTACACAGGCGGTGCAGCCACGCACCCTATACTGGCGCTACAAGGCCAATAAACAAAAGGCAGTGCGTTCCGGTGACTGGAAATATCTGAAGATCGCTGACAATGAATTTTTGTTCGATGTCGCACGTGATCCGCGTGAACGGGCCAATCTGTCACAAAAACATCCCCAGGTATTTGCAAAACTGAAGCAAGACTGGGAAAGCTGGAATGCGCAAATGCTACCCATTACCAAAGATGTCAAGACACATGCTGTCGATGGTAAAGCTCAGGCTGATCGCTATCGTGCATTGCAGGAAGAGTAGTGCAGGAAGAATAACTAGTGAGCCCCTGATAATCGATTGTATTTTACAAATATCAGGGGTTTTCTATTTCTTTTGTGTCGCCAGCTTTTCTGCCTTGCTGATACTGGCATTGATAGACACTGCCATTTCATCGCCTGCTGGTAACTGCTCTACTATCTTTTTCCACCAGAGGACAGCTGCCGGGTAGTCCTGTCTTTCATAGGCAGCACTACCCAGTAAAGCCAGTGCCTGTATATGGCCAGGTTTAATGGTCAATGCCTTTTTCAGCAATTGTTCAGGTTCGCCAGATAAATTCTGTTGCCTGCTGACTGCCAGGGTCACGGCATAATCAGTCAAGACATCCGCATCATCTGGCCGCAGGCGTAGCAATTGCTGGTAGGCATTGACGGCGAGATCGAAGCGTCGCAAGGTCTCATAGGAGCGTGCCAGGCGTTGCCAGCCTTCTGCATCGTCAGGCTGTTTTTGCAAGCGGGCAGCCAGGCCATCGACCATGGCAAGTATCTGCTTCTCGCCTACTTCCGGCTTTGCTTGCTGGGTCTTCAATTCTTTCTCAAATTGTGGCTGCTTGATCGCATTGATATTACCCAGACAAGCATACAGAATGCCTGCAAATAGCGGGATGACAGAAAGTCCAAAGGCGTGACGCAACAAGCAATTTTTAGGCTGGTTTGCACTGGCAACATCGCTGCGAGTACGGTATGCCAGCAATACCCTCAAGGGAAAAGCACTGGCAAGTGCCAGTAAAAAAAAGCATAGCAAGTAAAAAGAAAACATGACTGGATTCAGTAATTAAATTTAAAGCAAGGGATCAGAAAGATGTCGCCTGCTGATTGCAGTTTCAACGGCCTCATCAGTCCCGGAGATGACTTTGACCCTGGCAAACAAAAAGATCAGTGCGGCAAGCAGCAATAGATAGGGGCCTATCCATAGCAGCGCAGTTTGATAATTGAATGGCGGGCGATAATGCACAAAGTCACCATAGCGAGCAACAAGGAAATCAGTTATTTCTTTTTCATTTTGCCCTTGCTGGAATTTTTCGCGGATTTGCTGTTTCAAATTGACCGCCAGTTCTGCATGTGAATCTGCCAGGGTCTGGTTCTGGCATACCAGGCAGCGCAATTCCTCAGATAGTTTCTGTACCCGCTGATCTATGCTCAGCGTTTCTGCCTGACTGAAGACAGTAGTCAATATAAGAGTGAGGCTCAAGGCCCATTGTATGGATTTTTTAAAAAATGGGTTCATCTCATTGCTCACGCTGCAGTTGATCAATCAAGGGTTGCAATTTTCCAAATACGACTTGCTCAGTCAGCGGGCCTACATGCTTGTAGCGCACCAGGCCGTGAATATCAATGACAAAGGTTTCAGGCACGCCGACCACGCCGTAGTCAGTTGCGGCGCGACCATCGACATCCTGTACAGACAGTTGATAGGGATTGCCAAAGTCACTGAGCCAGCGTTTGGCATCTGCTGCCTTGTCCATGTAATCAAGCCCAATGACAGGTGCAGAAAGCTGGCCAGCAAACTTCAGCAGTACCGGGTGTTCATGGCGGCAAGACTCGCACCATGATGCCCAGACATTCAACAGCCACACCTTGCCCTTGAGCTTGGACGATTGGAAATGTGCCTGCTGTTCAACTTGCGGCAATGAAAATCCGGGCGCTGGTTTGCCTATCAAGGCAGAGGGCAATTCATCTGTGCGTATCAGCAAACCCATCGCCAGGAAGGCCAGCAAGATCGCAAAAGCAAATAGGGGCAGCAAAAAGCGTTTCATGCTGGCTCCGCATTCTGGAAGTTCTCAGCGGACGTAGCAGCGTGAACCTGCTGTGCGGCAATCACAGTAGCGGGTTTATATCTGCGTTCCAGTGCAGCCAGCAAGCCACCCAGAGCTATCGCCAGGCAACCCGCCCAGATCCAGCTCATGAAAGGTTTGATTTGCACCCTGAGCATCCAGCCCTGGTCTTTGCTGGCTTCACCCAGGGAAATATAGACATCCCTGAGCCAGCCCCTATCAATCGCGGCCTCGGTCATGGGCATGTTTTGTGCGGTATAGATGCGACGTTCTGGTTCCAGCTGTACAGTAGCATCTGCCTTGCTGACGACAAAGTAGCCCCTGGCTGCGACGTAATTCGGGCCATCGATTTTTTCCAGTGATTTGAAAAACACCTCATAGCCTGCTAGTTGCACATGCGCTCCTGGTCGCAGGTGATAGTCTTCACTGGTTTCCAGACTCTTGACTGCACTGACACCTATCGTGAAGATAGCGACGCCTGCATGGGCGATGACCATGCCCCAGAAACCCAGCGAGGGTGCATGCCAGCTCCCCCACCCGTTTGTGTCACTCGCAGGCCGGTATATTCGCTTACCGACTTGTCCCGCCGTAGCCAGTAATATCCATACACCTAAACCCGTTCCAAGGCCGAACATGAAGCTGTAGCGATAGCTCAGCAATGCAGCCGCAGACACAGCAAGTGTCAGGGCTATCAATAAGAAGCTGTCCAGGTTCTTTAATTTTGCCTGCTTCCACGCGAGATAGGGTGCCAGGGCCATCAGGAATAATACGGGCAAGATCAAGGGTACAAAAGTGGCTTCAAAATAAGGCGGACCTACCGAGATTTTTCCTAATTGCAAGGCATCCAGGAATAGTGGATACAGGGTGCCGAGTAGCACGGTGGCGGCCACTACCAGCAGCAAGACATTATTCAATAGCAGGGCGGTCTCTTTCGATACCGGTGCAAACCCTGCAGTCGAACGGATGTGCGGGGCACGCCATGCATACAAAGCCAAAGCACCGCCACTGACCAGCGCCAGGAAGATCAGGATAAATACTCCTCGCTTCGGGTCGGATGCAAAGGCATGCACAGAAGTCAGCACACCAGAGCGCACCAGGAAAGTGCCCAGAAGTGAAAGCGAAAAAGCCAGTATCGCCAACAGGATAGTCCAGCTTTTAAAGCCATCACGTTTTTCGCTGACGATCAGTGTATGCAGCAAAGCCGTGCCTACCAGCCAGGGCAAGAACGAGGCATTTTCTACCGCATCCCAAAACCACCAGCCACCCCAGCCCAGTTCATAGTAAGCCCAAAAACTGCCCAGAAAAATGCCCAGGGTCAGGAAGGTCCATGCAGCCAGCGTCCAGGGACGCACCTGGCGTGCCCAGTCGCGCTCAACTTTGCCCTCTATGAGCGCCGCCAAAGCAAACGCAAATGCCACGGAAAACCCCACATAACCCATATATAGCAGAGGTGGATGAAAAATCATGCCTGGGTCTTGCAGCAGGGGATTAAGGTCACGCCCCTCCGTCACTGCAGGAAAAGCGCGGGTAAAGGGATTGGAAGTGAACAGAATGAAACTTATAAAGCCAGTACTGATTGCGCCCATGAAAGCCAGTACCCGGGCCAGGAAAATTGCTGTCAAAGCACGACTACGCAAAGCGACTGCCACACCCCAGCCAGCCAGTATCAATACCCATAGCAAAAGCGAACCTTCATGACCGCCCCAGCTAGCGGCAATTTTATAAAACACCGGCAAACGGGTATTTGAATGAGTAGCGACATAGGCAACAGAAAAATCACCGTCGACAAAGCCAGCAATCAACACTGCAAATGAAAACAAGATCAGCAAAAACTGCGAGCTTGCCAGTGGCCGCGCCAGCGCTATCCATGCGGGCTGCTGTTTGACTATGCCAAGACTGAGGACTATGGTTTGCAAGGCGGAGAAAACCAGTGCCAGTATCAGAGCGAAATGACCAAGTTCGATGATCATGGTAGTGGCACTCCGGACCTGGCTTGTGCCCGGTCTATCGCATATTTCGCATCGGGCGGCATATAGTTTTCATCATGCTTGGCCAGCACTTGCTCGGCAATGAATACGCCTGCCTGCGCCAGCTTGCCTTGCGCCACTACCCCCTTACCTTCCTTGAACAGATCCGGCAAGATACCGCGATATTGCACCGCCAGACTATTGCGTGTGTCTGTTACCAGAAAGCGCACTGTAATGCCATCGTCCAGCGTTTTCAGGCTGCCATTTTCCACCATGCCGCCGACACGAAAGCTATGCTGCAAGGGGGCTTCACCTGCACTGATTTGTGTGGGAGTAAAAAAGAACACAAGGTTTTTTTGAAAGGCGCTCAAGATAAAAAAAGTCGCCAGAGCGAGCAGAGACAGGCTGATTGCCACCAGCAGGAGCCGCTTGTGCCGCGCTTTCATACCGCCCCGCCAGCTTCGGAATCACGGACCTGTTGCTCCAGCCTTAGCTGGCGCAAGATATTTTTTTGGGACAGACTCACACTGAACAACTCCAGCACCAGCGCAGCAAAAAATACCAGCACCGCTCCCCACACATACCAGGCATAACCACCCATGGCAATAAAGTCTGACCAGCTTTGCCAGATCATGATACTGCCCTCGTCGCAGCCTGCACCCAGGCGCTATGTCTTTCCCTGTCCAGTATCAACAGACGTACACGCCATAAGACGATGGCGATGACATATGCCCACAATGCCAGCGTCATGAGCAGCATGCCACTGAGCATGATGCTGGCCATCTTGGGTGCGGCAGTCAGGCTGACAGATGCGCCCTGGTGCAAGGTATTCCACCACTTGACGGAGAAGTAAATGATGGGGATGTTCACGACACCTATCAATGCCAGCACTGCCCCAGCGCGGTCAGCGCGGCGACTGTCGTCAATCGCCGCTTGCAAGGCGATCAGACCCAGATACAAGAATAGCAAAATCAATTCAGAAGTCAGGCGCGCATCCCAGACCCACCAGGCACCCCAGGTAGGCCTGCCCCAGAATGCACCTGTCCATAAGGCCAGAAAAGTAAACAAAGCGCCCGTAGGTGCCAGCGCACGCGCCAGTAAGGCAGCAAGGCGGGTATTGAAGATCAGGCTGATCGCCGACCAGAAACTCAGGGCCAGATAAATCAGCATGGATAGCCAGGCTGCAGGCACATGGATGAAGATGATGCGGTAGGCATCACCCTGTTGTTGATCAGTAGGCGCGATCAGGAAGCCCAGTGCCAGGCCAGCCAAAGTCAGCACGCCAGCAAGCGCAAACAGCCAGGGGATGCATTTTCCTGCCACACGGTAAAAAACCGGTGGCGACGCCAGCGCAAACCAGCTACTGGTTTTGGTCGTGCTTGAAAATTGATCCAGACTCAGAGTGTTCATACGTTTGCTCTATTACTAAATGGCTTATTGGCTTAATGGCGAATTGGCTGGATGAACTAAAGTTTCGGTAGAAAATTCTGAAAAAAATGCTCGCCGTGAAGCGAGCATAAATGAACCCTAGAGATGTAAGACGAGTTCAATATACCGCGCTGTCTTGAAAAAGTATGCGAATTAATTCAGATAAGAATATGTAGACGCATGTTGCGAACACAGCAGTTCAACATCTGCCATGTTGAGAATTAAACTGCTGCATTCAGTCGAGCATGATGCGCAAGCCATAGCTGCTTGCAACAGGGGAAACAACCGCCAGAGCAGTGAGCATGCCTGCCAGTACATACCAGTACGCGGTGGTATCCATACCAGCGCCATGGGCCACCAATGCACCACTGCCAAAGACCAGCACAGGTATGGTTAAAGGCAAGACCAGCAAAGATAACAAGACCGCACTACCACGCACACCCAGCGTCAATGCTGCGCCCATGGCACCAATCAGGCTCAGCACGGGCGTACCAAGCAAAAGGCTCAATACCAGCACACCGATTGCATTGGCGGGCAAGTCAAATTGCAATGCCAGTAAAGGGCTTATCAATACCAGTGGCAAACCGGAGATCAGAAAATGCGCCAGGATCTTGCCACTGACGATGACCAGCAAAGGCTCTGCAGACAAGAGCATTTGCTCCAGTGTGCCATCGGCATAATCACTGGCAAACAAGCGTGGTGCAGCCAGCATGGATGCCAGCAATGCGGCTACCCAGATGATGCCGGGTGCGATTGCTTGCAACAAAAGCTTATCAGCACCTATCCCCAGGGGGAACAGGCTGACGATAAGCACAAAAAAAATCATGGTATTCAACACATCTGAACGACGGCGCCAGGCCAGTTGCAGATCACGCCCTGCCACGGCCATAAACAACTTTAGCACGGACGTTCACCCAGCCATAATTCCTGATGAGCGGGCGCCTGCAGATGGATGTCCTGGTGCGTGGTATAGATCAGCATACCGCCTTGCTGCAAATGCGCCTCCAGTATTGCAGCCAGGATAGCAGTCGCATTCTGGTCCAGGGCACTAAAGGCTTCATCCAGTATCAATAGCTGCGGCAAATCCGGTAAATATAATCTGCCCAGAGCCAGACGCTTGCGTTGGCCTTGTGATAATTGTCCAGCAGGTAACAGTGCCGCCTGTAGCAAATCCATCGCCTTCAGTGCCTCGCATGCCATCGCATACGAGCAATGCACTCCAGCCAGCCTGGCATTGAAGGCAAGGTTTTCCCAGGCCAGCAAATCATCCTTGATACCAGTCGCATGTCCATGAAAAAACAGGTACTGGTGAAACTCTTCCCGCAATGCATGTACAGGTCTACCCGACCACAAGACCACTCCTTGCTCTGGGCTGACCAGACCACAGAGTATGCGCAACAGGCTGGATTTGCCGCTGCCATTGCTGCCTCGTACATGGAGCGCATGACCTGCGTGCAACTGGATATTGATGCCTGAAAAAAGAGAACGACGTCCTTTCAGGCAAGCCAGCTGTCTGGCCTCGAAGCTTGCATGCGTATGGGGAGTAGTAATTTCACAATGGCGCTTGATGTCTCTCCCGGTTTGCTGATACATGCGCGTTTTACCTGCGGTGATGAAATAAATATCTGGATGAGCAAAAAATCAGTTTTGCCAGGCTGATGTTGCGTTGTGTCGCCATGACAGCGAACCTGGCTTTAAATATTCTAACCGCCCTGCGAGAGCCCAGGAAGCTGCATTTCCTTCGATGCTTATGACAAGTTCTTCTAAGTCTTCACTCTGATACGGGTTACAATCATTTCAGCCACTGCGTGCGGCATCTGAGCAATATTGCTGCAAGAAAAATCGCCACATACAACAGGAAAATTGGCTCCTGCCTGCAAGCAACGCTCATCTTAATGACAGGCATATGACCAATCTCCATTGCCATTGCTGGTACAGGAAAAACTCCAGATAAATTTGTGCAATCGCACAATTGCTTTACAATGCTCGGGTTTCCTGCTTTCCTCTCTCACTTTTTGGGTGTCATCCATGTTTTTCCTACGCGTTTTTATCTTGGTTTTTCTTACATTCGTGGCACAGGTAAGTAGTGCACAGGAGTGGATACTCGCGGTTAATGAAGGCGTTACCTATCAGGATGGCAGCCCTGTGACGGAGCGTTATAAGCCTTTGGTGGATTTACTGGAAAAGGAACTCAAGCGTACTGTCAAAGTGCAAGCAGTGGATAGATATAACAATTTTGAAGCAGGTCTTGATGCCGAACGTTATGACCTGGTATTCATCCATCCTGCACACCTGGGCCTGCGCGCCGCCAAGAGTGGCAAATATGTGGGGCTGGCCAGTGCCAAGGATTTTACTGAATACCGCGCTCGCGTATTCGTCAAAAAAGATTCTGCCATCAAGACCCTGGCAGACTTGCGTGATAAAAAAATTGGTGTACCGTCATTGGAATCCATCACTACTGTTATGTTTACCGCCAACCTAAACGAACTGGGTTTTCGCGATCCGGCGTCACGCTTTAGTGCTACCCGCTACCAGGATGCCGTACCTTTCATGGTAGAAAATGGTTTCGTCGAAGCTGGTGTTACTGGCTCGGGCACTATTGCCAAAGAATGGACTGCCAAAGGTGGGCGTGTCATAGCAGAAACCAAGCCTGTCCCTATCAAGCAATTTTTGGCTTCCCGCAAATTGAGCCCTGAACAGCGCGACAAGGTGCAAAATCTCTTGCTCAAGCTCAGTGAAAACGATGCAGGTAAAAATGCACTCAAGGGTATCAATATGAAGGGCTTTGTCGCCTGGGACAATACTGTCATGACCGATGCAACCAAACGCCTGGGTCTGTAAGATTTCTAAAATAAAAAAAGGGGAGCAGATGAATCTGCTCCCCTTTTTGCATTCACACCCGGCTACAAACTACAAACCCAGCTTGGCGGCCAGGCCTATGCGCTGCAACTTGCCGGTAGCGCCCTTGGGTATTTCTTCCAGGAACAAGATCTTGCGTGGTATCTTGAAGTCAGCCAGACGGATTGCAGCAAATTCGCGCAATTCTTTTTCTGTTGCTGTCGCCCCTTCGCGCAATACCACGGCAGCACCGACCTCTTCGCCCAGCTTTTCGTGAGGGATGCCAAAGGTAACTACTTGTTGTACCGCAGGATGGTCCATCAAAATTTCATCGACTTCACGCGGGGAAATTTTCTCACCGCCGCGACTGATGATTTCCTTGAGGCGACCAGTGATGCTGAGGTAACCATCCACATCCATGATGCCCTGGTCACCCGTGCGGAACCAGCCACTGGTATACGCCTCGGCATTGGCCTTGGGATTATTTTCATAGCCTGCCGTCACATTCGCACCGCGGATGACGATTTCGCCAGTCTGTCCGCGCTCCAGCAAATTACCTTCTGTATCCATGATCGCGACTTCAGGCCCGGCAGCAATGCCGACTGAGCCTGGTATGCGTTTCGCAGGTGGCAGTGGGTTACTGGCCATCTGGTGCGCTGCCTCGGTCATGCCATAGGCTTCAATCAAAGGTGTTTTGAAAGCAGCTTCAAGTTCGCCGATGACTTGTGGTGGCATCGACGATGATGATGAGCGTATGAAGCGCAAGGGATTGGCCGCAATCACATCATGATTTTGCGCTGCCCGCGCAACAATGGTCTGATGCATGGTCGGTACGGCGGTATACCAGGTCGGCTTCGCTTCTGTCATCCAGCCAAAAAATTTCAGGGCATTAAAACCTGGCGTGCAAAAGATGCTGCTGCCAGCGGACAAGGGGGCCAGCAAACCTGCGATCAGGCCGTGGATATGGAATAGCGGCATGATATTCAAGCCACGGTCAACCGCAGTCAGTTGCAGGTTGTCGCGCACATTGCAGCCTGAGGCGCAGATATTGATGTTCGACAATGGCACGATCTTGGGGCGTGAGGTCGTGCCCGAGGTATGCAGTATCAAACCTATGTCTTCAGGCGCTGCCGGGCCGGGTAAAAACGAGGCACTGGCTGCTTGTGGATTAACTTGCGTCAGCGTGAATGCTCCTGTGCCTTCGTCGCTAGGAGTGAGTTCCAGTACCTGTATCTTGAGCTTGTCAGCGATGGCCAGCGCAGGGGTAGTGCTGCCCTTCTCTACCACAAGTGCTTTGGCGTGCAGGTCAGACAGATAGAACTCAAATTCATCAGCACGATAGACAGGGTTCAAAGGGGCTGCCGTGGCGGCAGCAGCAATGCAGACAAAGGCGCTGGCCATTTCTGGCCCGTTGGGCAGCACGATGGCAACCCTGTCCTGGCGGCCTATGCCGAAGCTGTTCAGGGCAGCCAGGGTCTTTTGCTGATTTGCGCGCAAGTCACGGTAAGTCAGCGGCTTGGCTCCTGGCGCTTGCAATGCGATAGCATCATCAGCGCCTACGGCAAGTAGTTCGACGAGGGTGGAAAATCTTTGCATGATTACTTTCTATAATAAAAATAAAGCACGAAACTTGGCAACGGTTTTCAGGCAATGACGTTCATTCATTGCTGTATGCGCAGTTTGCCATTTTGCTCTTGCACCGTGCGCGCCAGCAGCGAAGTCAGTGCATACACCGCTTCTATATTCGGGGTAGGGGTATCAGTGATTCTGCCCATTTCTATGACTGTGCCTACCAGTGCCTCCAACTCTATGGGGCGACCAGCTTCGATATCCTGCAACATGGACGTCTTGTGTTTGCCAACGGCAGCGGCACCAGCAATGCGCTTGTCGATGGACACCTTGAAATTGACACCGAGCTTTTCACCTATCACCTGTCCTTCGCGCATCATGCGCGCCACCAGTTCACGCACAGGGGCAAATTCGCAGATATCCACCAGCGTTGCATGGGTCAGCGCACTGATAGGATTGAAGCTCAGGTTACCCCACAGCTTGAGCCAGATTTCTGAACGGATGTCAGACGAGATCGGTGTCTTGAAACCCGCCTGGCGCAAGGCATCCGCCAGCTCACGTATGCGCGGGGTATCGCTACCATCAATCTCGCCCAGGGAAAAGCGGTTACCTTCTATATGCTTGATGACACCAGGCGCGATGATCTCGCAGGCGGGGTAAATGATGCAGCCTATGACTTTGTCCACGTCTATGTGTGCTGAGACTACACCGCCAGGGTCTACCGCTTCCACGCGCCGTCCTTCATAGTCGCCGCCATGCTTGTGGAAATACCACCATGGCACGCCATTTTGCGCCGTCACCACCACGGATTCCGGCCCCAGCAAAGCAGGTATGTCGGCAGCCACTGCCGCAACCTGATGTGCCTTCATGCCGAGGATGACGACATCCTGGACCGGCAAATCGGCAATACGATCGGTGGCGAAGATGTTTGCCACATGTTCGCTGCCATCATCCATGATCAGTTTCAAGCCGTTTTCACGCACGGCATGCAAATTGGCACCGCGTATTACGACGCTGACTTCATGCCCGGTCTGGGCAAGTTTGACTGCCAGGTATCCACCGATTGCACCTGCACCTATGACTGCTATCTTCATTTATTATCTTCCTCAGAACTTTCAACACTCTCAAAACCGTTACGCAAACTGCCTATGCCGTCTATCACGACTTCCACCATCTGACCGCTACGCATGGGGCCAGCGCCAATTGATGTGCCGCAGGCGATGACGTCACCCGGAAATAAAGTCATTTCGCGTGAAATCATGCTGACTATCTGCGCTGGCGTAAAGATCATATCGCGACAGGCATAATTTTGTCGCTCCTTGCCATTTAAAAATGTCTTCACGGTCAAGGCTAGCGCGTCCAGGCCAGTAGCAATCACCGGGCCGAACACCCCAAAACTATCGCAACTCTTGGCTCTGCTCCATTGCGCAAACGTAGTATCCCGCTGCAATAATTCCAATGCTGTCACATCGTTGACACAGGTATAGCCGAAAATACTGTCCGCAGCGATGTCCACATCAACATTGCTGCAAGTCTTGCCTATCACGATACCTAGCTCACCTTCATACAGGATTTTGCCGTCATAAGCGGGTGGACGTTTGATGATGCCAGCGTGCGGCAAATAGGAATTGGAAGTCTTGATGAAATACAAGGGTTCGGCTGGAATCGCCTGCCCCAGTTTGCTGGCCAGCTCATGATAATTATTCCATAAGCCCAGCATTTTTGAAGGTAAACAAGGGGTCAGCAAACTCACTTCAGCAAGGGCCAGTGTTTTTCCTGTGGGTGTCGGATTGTTAAATAGATCACCTTCAAAGACCGTGATGTTGTCGGCATCAAGACTGCCAAAGCCTGTCAGATGTTGATGTTCAAAGCGCAGCCAATTTGTCATATGAGCAAGTATTCATGCGGGTTTACAAAAAAATCTTCTGGTTTTTTCTGGTGTGAGGTCTCAGCGAATAAACATATGCTTAAGCTGAAATTGTTAAATCACATTAAATGAATTATTATAGTCTAGTCAATTCGGCTAGCAAATTTGACCAAAAAAAATCAAGCCACATGATCGCATACCTTCAGCGATTATCAGCAAGTATTGTTTCCATTTAACCTTAAGATTGAATTAAAAGGACAGGCGCATGACTCCGGAAATATCCCTCGAGCAAAAACTCCCCATTGCAGAAACTACTACACAGTATCGCTGGCTGCAATTATTGCTCGGTGTCGTTTGTATGGCGATGATCGCCAATCTCCAATACGGCTGGACCCTGTTTGTCGACCCACTGGATCAAAAATACCATTGGGGCCGCAAAGCCATACAGGTTGCATTCTTTATCTTTGTGCTTACCGAAACCTGGCTGGTGCCAGTAGAAGGCTATCTGGTTGACAAATTCGGCCCTCGTCCCGTCGTGCTGGTGGGTGGTTTGCTGATAGGTCTGGCCTGGATCATGAACTCCTTTGCAGACTCTCTGACCATGCTGTATATCGCAGCAGCGATAGGCGGTATCGGTGCCGGTGCGGTATATGGCACTTGCGTAGGCAATGCGCTTAAATGGTTCCCTGACCGCCGTGGTTTTGCAGCGGGCCTGACAGCCGCTGGCTTTGGCATGGGATCGGCGCTGACCATCATCCCCATTTCTGCCATGATCAAGAACAGTGGCTATGAGTCAGCCTTCCTGTATTTTGGCCTGGGCCAGGGCCTGGTCGTGTTTTTGCTGTCCTTCCTGCTGAGTTCGCCTAAAGATAACAAGGCAACTCCAGCACCAATAGCCACTCAAATCCGCCAGACCAAGGTCGATTTCACCTGGCAGCAAATGATCAAGACACCCGTCTTCTGGGTCATGTATCTGATGTTCGTCATGATGGCAGCTGGCGGCCTGGTCGCCACGGCGCAACTGGCCCCTATCGCCAAGGATTTTAAAATTGCCGACATCCCGGTATCGCTGATAGGCTTCACCTTGCCTGCCCTGACTTTTGCTTTGTCACTGGACCGCATATTCAATGGCATTACCCGCCCTTTCTTTGGCTGGGTTTCTGACAATATAGGCCGTGAAAATGCCATGTTCATCGCCTTCTCGCTGGAAGCAGTGGGTATCCTGGCACTGAGCATCCTCGGTAAAGACCCAGTTTATTTTGTCTTGCTGACCGCACTGGTATTTTTTGGCTGGGGTGAAATCTATAGCCTCTTCCCTTCCACCTGTGGCGATACTTTCGGCAGCAAATTTGCTGCCACCAATGCCGGTTTGCTGTACACCGCCAAAGGCACGGCTTCCTTGCTGGTACCACTGTCAGTCTATGTAGTCGAAGCCTACAAGGGCTGGCATGAAGTGTTCTACATCGCTGCCGGCCTCAATGCCCTGGCCGCCATCATGGCATTGGCCGTACTCAAACCCATGCGTGCCCGCATGCGTAATTTGCAATGAGGGTTGACTGATTTCGCCAGCCCGGGAATGAACCCGAATTAAAAGAAAAAGCCGCGCAGTTTGCGCGGCTTTTTTTATTAAGCAGCGGTAGAAACTTTTACATTTCGCATACGGCCAGCACTACAGTTTTTACGAATTTTTTAGGATCGCCTTGATAAGCTTGCTCTCTGAAAAATAAACGCCTGATTCAAGGAACTGGAATTGATCTTGAACCTGCCAGGCGCCATCTTGAATGACTAAGCGATCATGAAACTCCTGCACATCATTTACCATTTGTCTGCCATGGTGATGGCTTATGGCATCGTACTCGTATTGCCTATGCTATTCGACTATGCTTTCGATACTTGCACAGAACTTGCCGTCATCGTCTGGCTCAATATAGGCTTGCTTGTCATGCGCATCAGAAAGATTCCCTTTCCCTCTCCCGACATGCGCCAGGTCGACATTAAAGGCGGCTTAAAAGTACTCTGGTGGGCGGTCTTCTGGCCCAATTATATGCGCTGACCATGATAATGCGGCGTCATCTGAAACGACGCTGACACTACTATGCACGACAAGCAGTCATTGGGTCGTTTTTAAGCCACGCTCACTTGCGCATGGCCCAGTCAATGCAGCCGCTTCAAGCAAAGCTCCTGCTCATCCTGCTGAACTGCGCATATGCTAAACATGAAAATGCAGAGATGTATTGATCGTCCTTGCCGGTCATGGCATTGTAGAAGCAAGAAAGCCGGGGTTAAAGGGCAAGCCCGGTCGTCACATGACTTTGTTATCCCGGTTCGACAATATAACTTTCTGATATTGGTTGCGCCGTGAGGAACGGCATCACTTTCATGATTTGTTCCAGCAAAAAACCATTGCTGTCAGCCGCTTGCCGATCGGTTTCCGTCTCCCAGACAGTCATTGAGATTCCCTTGTTTGTGAGTGGATCGGTCAGCAATTGCGTGCTGCTAAACCCTGGTTGTTGCTGCAAGAGTGGCAGCACGACGCTCTGATAAAGAGCGACAACATCCCCCATTTGCCCGGGTTTGGACTGCACATGCGTCAAACGTACAAACATCATCTTTCTCCTCAATAAATCAATAAAATTATTCATCCATAGTCGAAATCAATCTGAAGCAGAGGGCAGAAGATACGACTTGACGCAAAGTATAAACGATACAAACTATCATTTAAATATAAATTTAATTAAATTAATGAATACTTAAAATTAATTAAAATAGAACCCGCGAGCATGCCCCCCCCCCCAACTGGACCTGCAAGCAGTCATTTGCTTCAATTCGATATAGTGATTTGTGTCGCTTACCCATTCGCACAGGCCGGTAAACCATCCAGCGATAAAGCGACGGTAATGTTATCGTGCCCGCATGCGCAATTTGCATGAGGTCGTGCTGAGTTAATTGCTTAAGCAAAAAGCCGCTCATCAACTCATCTTCTTGCAACTCTTCTTCTCTTACAAGCTTTTCAGAACAGGCCGCTTTTTTTGCATCACGGCAGTCACTTAATATCTGGTTCTATTCACTTTAATTTTATTGATATGAGCAGCTCACCAACGCCACTGCTGGTTTGCGCCTGTGCAGGCTGGAATGTACCTGGCTTGATCAATACAGAATTGCTAGCGCAATTTCCATCTTTGCTTCAGGTGCAAGACGAATTAAGTTCGTTAAAAAATGGAGTGCACGCATTTAGCCATCTGGAGCGTTATGCAACATTGTTGAATGGCGTGGAAATCAATTCTTCTTTTTATCGCTCGCATCTGCCTGCTACTTATGCGCGATGGCGACAAAGCGTTCCTGAAGGATTTCGCTTTTCAGTCAAATTACCCAAGACGACGACACATGTTTTGCGATTGAAAAACTGCGAAAACGAATTGCAGAAATTTATAAGGGAGGCTTCTCATCTAAAAGAGAAACTGGGATGTCTGCTCATCCAGCTCCCTCCCAGCCTGCCCTTCAATGCTGAAGTTGCCCGGAAATTTTTTTCGCTGTTAAAACAGCTCAGTGATACTCCCCTTGCCCTCGAACCGCGCCATGCAAGCTGGTTTCAAGCTGCTTCATTCGATTTACTACTTGAACACGATATTTGTCTGGTTGCTGCAGATCCTGGTATGGCCGGATACGAGGTATTGCAAGATGATTTTCCTGTGACGGCTTCCACTAGTTATTTGAGGCTGCATGGCAGCCCAAAAATGTATTATTCCAGTTATGGCCGTGTATATTTGGAAAAACTAAGGCAAAGAATTGACGCTCTATCGACACATAGTAGGCGCATTTGGTGCGTGTTCGATAATACGGCAGACGGTGCAGCATTTCCGAATGCCGTAATTATGCAAAGCTTGCTGCATGTCGGTTTTAGCCAACCGCAATAGCTTCAATTTTGCAACAGCCTCTCCACTGAAAACTATAGTGAAAAGGATAGAAGTTGAGGTGCATGTTACGTCTGGTAGGGTGCGCCATGCGCACCATTTCTTAACGCTCACTGTGCTTCTGCGACTGAAGCCATACATCAAAAAGGTGGTGCGCACGGCGCACCCTACACAAACCTCGTATTCAGGATATGCCACATCTTAATTTCGTAACAGCCTCCGAGTGTCCACTAAGTGCGCCAGGACTTTCATAACATGGCATTAAGTCTGGCAATATCCAGCGGCTTGACAAAGTGCTCGTCAAAACCGTGCTCGGCTGCACGGCGGCGATCTTCACTTTGACCATAGCCAGTCACAGCAAACAGGCGCAGTAAATCACCGCCAGGTAGCTGGCGCAAACGCTGAGCAAGTTCATAGCCATCCATACCAGGCAATCCTATATCGAGCAAACAAACATCAGGCTGGAATAGCGGGGCAAGCTGCAATGCTGCCGGGCCGTTAAGGACCACCTTCACCCTGTGCCCCTGTATTTCCAGCATGTCCTGCAGCACTTGTGCTGCATCTTCATTATCATCGACAATCAGAATGGCTAAACCCTGACGTATGACGTTATCCGTTTCCACTACCGATGCTGACGCAGTCTCATCTTCCGTCGTGGATGCCAATGGCTGGTAGGCTGGCAAACGCAGCGTGAAGGTGCTGCCCATGCCCAGGCCTTCACTATGTGCTTCCACACTACCGCCATGCAATGCCATCATGCTGCGTGCTATCGCCAGACCCAGCCCCAGACCGCCTTGCGATCGGCTAAGTGCCTGGCGCTCTTGCACGAATAAATCAAAGATCGTTGGCAGCGTCGCAGTGCTGATACCTATGCCGTTATCGCTGACCGTCAATACCACATCACTGCTCTCACGCCAGGCAGCGATACGCAAGCGCCCGCCTTGCTCGGTATATTTGGCGGCATTGCTGAGCAAATTGGCGACTACCTGCCTCAAGCGCGCCGGATCTGCCTGCACCAGCAAACCGCTGCTGTCAACATCGACCGTCAGATGATGCAATTTGCCCTCAATCAGCGGGCTGATCGTTTCTATGGCATTGGCCACCACTTCACCCAGCTCTATGACTTTCCTGCGCAATTCTATCTTGCCCTGGGTAACTCGCGAGACATCCAGCAAGTCATCAACCAGCGCCACCAGATGCTGGACTTGTCGCTCTATCACTGCCCGTTCTTTTTTGGCAGTATCGACGCCGCGCAAACGCATCAATTGCAAGGCCGTGACTATCGGCGCCAGGGGATTGCGCAATTCGTGACCAAGCATGGCCAGGAATTCATCCTTGGCAAGACTGCCTGCTTCAGCCGCCCGTTTTGCACTCGCCAACTCAGTCACCTCAAACACCACCACAGCAATTCCTTCGATAGTGCCATGATCATCGCAAAGCGGTTGATAGACAAAATCAAAATAGCATTCAACTGGTCGCGCAGGGTTGCCGCGCAGGATGTCAACCCGCACCGAGCGCCCCATATAAGGTATGCCAGTCGCATACACCGCATCCAGCAGCTCAAATATTTGCTGGCCTTCGACCTCGGGCAAGGCTTGCCGGATAGTCAGACCTATCAGCGTGCTTCGTTCAACCAGTTCCTGATAGCGTTCATTGGCCAGCTCGAATACATGCTCTGGCCCGCGCAGAATAGCAATCCCCACCGGTGCCTGGCTAAAGATGGCTTGCATGCGCCGGGTTGCGCTATTTTCTATCGTGCGCACGCGCTGACGCAATAACAATGCGTCGATACGCGCCACCAGTTCGCGACCAGAAAATGGTTTGACCAGATAATCACTGGCACCTGCCTGCAAGCCTTCCAGACGTGCTTCTTCGCCAGCGCGGGCCGAGAGCAGCAGCACCGGAAGTTCATGGGTCGCAGCATCAGCACGCAAGGCTGCCAGCAAGCCAAAGCCATCCAGTTGCGGCATCATGACGTCGGAGACGATCAAGTCCGGCCGGTGCAATTTGATTGCCGCCAGTGCTTCGACCCCATTGCCTGCAAGCTCGATGTGCCAATGCGGCTTCAACAAACGGCACAGATAGTCGCGCATGTCGGCATTGTCATCCACGATCAGCACACGCCCTGACAATGCTGATGCGGACGGTATCGTCACTACTTCAAGTTCAGGCAAGGCTGGCGATAGCGGCACGCCCAGCCAGCCAGCCGCCTCAGCGACATACGCCCTGGACGTCACATGACTGGATGTGCCTACTTGCGAAGGCCGCAGTTGCGCAGGATCAAGATGGGCAGTACCCAGGGGCAAAGTAATATGAAAGCGAGTGCCGCGACCGGGTTCGCTATCGACCTTGATGACACCACTCTGCAGGGCCACCAGGTCATGCACCAGTGCCAGACCTATGCCTGTGCCTTCATGCGTACGGGAGCGCGCACTGTCTATTCTGTGAAAACGTTCAAACAGGCGCGGCAACTGATCTGCAGCAATGCCTATCCCGCTGTCGGCAATCGTCACCGTGACAGTTCCCTGCACGGGTGCTTCGTGCATGCTCACGGTAATCGCACCTTCAAAAGTGAACTTGAAGGCATTCGAGAGCAAGTTAAGGATAATCTTTTCCCACATGGCGACATCAATATAGACAGGCGCCGACAATGGCGCACAGTCAACAATCAATTGCATGCCAGTGCTTTCTACCGTGGAGCGGAAACTGCTGGCCAGGTCAGACGTCAGTGCCGCCAGATCCGTGGGTTCAAACACGGCCTGGGCACGGCCTGCCTGCACACGTGAAAATTCAAGCAGAGTATTCACCAGTTTTTGCAGGCGCACAGCATTGCGCTGCATCAGTTCCAGGCGTTGCCTTTGAACTGGCGGCAGGCTGGCAGCATCTTCAAGCGCCTCTTCCAGCGGGGCCAGCATGAGTGTCAGTGGGGTGCGGAATTCATGGCTGACATTACTGAAAAACTGCGTCTTGGCCCTATCGACCTCTGCCAGCATATCCAGCCGCAAGCGTTCTTCTTCACTGGCACGGGCATTCTGGATGGCATTACCGCACTGGGTTGCCACCAGATCAAAAAAGCTTCGGTAATCATGATCCAGCTTGCGCACAGGACTGACACCCAGCACCACAGCGCCGACGACATTGGACGAAGCCATGAGCGGTAATACCAGCGCCTGACGAACCGGCAAATTGGCCAGCCCGACCGGCAAGGTCTCTGCAAAAGGAAAATCCACCACACTTGCTAACCCCGAGCGCAGAGTGGTAGCAAGTGCATGTTCCAGTACCACTGACAAACTGGCTGTAGCAGCAGGAATTGTAGGTGCCCCGTCTTCCAGGAGGGTGACAGTGGCCGGGACAGTGTCGACAGCAGCGCCAGTTGCCTGCCAGAGTTTCAGCCCGGCGGCGGCTGCTTGTCCCGCTTGTTCCTGGCTCAGGTAAAGCAATGCAAAAGCTATGTCATCAGGATTATTGGCCAGCGTTGCGATCACACTGTCAGCTGCAGCACCAACGGTTTTTTCCATCAAGGATCGACTCGCTATCTCTGACAATGTGCGCAAACGGCGCGCATTCAAGTGTTTGGCAGTGACATCCAGATTGGGGCAAAACAGACCGGCGACATTACCTGACTCGTCACGGATGGGACTATATGAAAAAGAGAAAAAGTTCTCTTCCAGAAAATCGCCACGGCTCATGAACAAACGCACATCATCTGCATTGGTTGCTTCACCAAAAGCAAACACCCGGTCAGCCAGTGGGCCGCAAATGTCCCATATCTCGGACCAGACCTCGGCTACAGGCAAGCCCAGGGCCTGGGGATGCTTGGCCAGGCTAAGCACATCAATGTAGGCATCATTGTAGAGAAAAGTGACGTCTGCTCCCCAGCCTATCCACATGGGCTGGCGCGAACTGAGCATCAGGCTGACTGCAGTCTTCAGGCTCTGCGGCCAGCCAGAAATCGGACCCAGCGATGTGTTCGACCAATCGCGAGCGGCGATCAAACCACCTAACTGACCTGGAGCACTGAGGAATTTATGTTCATTGATAATGTTGGCAATGTGATCGCTAGGCATGGCAACAGGCTGAGTTGAAGGCAATTTGTACAGCATAGCATTTTTTATATGAGACGGAACGGGATGCCTATAGAAGTATTCAATCGCCATACTATGTTAGCTGACGCACAGTCTCACAATGGCAATTCGTGCAAGCTGTTTTCAAGCTGTACCATACTCGGCCGCCTCTGAGGGGGCGGGACAGACTGCTACCCAAAACCAGCCAGCCAAGGAGAGCAAAAATGAAATTCCTGATCATGGTCAAAGCGACCAAAGCTTCTGAAGCTGGCATCATGCCCAGCGAAGCAATGTTGACAGAAATGGGCAAGTTCAACGAAGAACTCGCCAATGCCGGTGTGCTCCTGGCTGGCGAAGGATTGCACCCTTCATCAAAGGGAGTGCGTGTAGGATTTTCCGGGAGCACGCGCAGCGTGGTCAATGGTCCGTTTTCGGCAACCAATGAGCTGATCGCAGGTTTCTGGATCTGGCAACTGCCTTCCCTTGAGCAGGCAATAGCATGGGTAAAACGCTGCCCCAACCCCATGCCAGGAGATTCAGAGATCGAGATAAGACAGATATTCGACAGCGAAGATTTCGGTGATGCTTACACTACTGAGTTGCGTGAGCAAGAAACCAGGGTACGTAAAATTACTGAAGACAAGAGCTGAAGTAGATTTCTTCAATGAAAAAGGTCGGCCAATTGGCCGACCTCAGAGGCTTGTTCAGCCTCAGCAATTGCATCAAAAATTTCAACTTCCGTGGCACTTTACGACACCGTAAAGTGCCACGTAAGTTGAGACTGGAATTGGCAACGAACGCTCCGATTAACAGAAAATTGCCACATAAATTGAGACCGATTGTCGTAATAGTTGAGATTTTTTTCGTTTCTGTCAGATAAAATGAGATTTTCTAGATTTCGTACTTTTAGGCATTTATGTGTGTGATTCATAGACATCGTTTCAATTAAAATGATGCAATGGATGACGAAATTCGAATGCGACTTCGTTGGGTTCAACTCTATGAAGAACTTGGCAATGCAGGCGTTGTGTGCCTGCGTTGCGGCATTTCGCGCCCAACCTTGCGAAAATGGTAGCAGCGATATCAGGAATTGGGCATAGATGGCCTTAAGGAGGAAAGTCGCATACCAAAAACATCTCCAGCGCGCAAAGTTGAGTCAATGCATGAACAGCTCATTGCTGCACTACGGAAGCGCAAATTAGGACACCGTCGAATTCAAAATGACCTACAGCGCCTTCACGGCATTTCTTTATCGACCGCAACTATCCATAAAGTGCTGGAACGTCTAAAGCAGCCGCTTCTGAACCATAAAAGAGCATTCAGAAAGCAGGTCATTAGGTTTAACCGATTCCTGGTGATCGCGTACAAATGGCCGTGTGCAAGATTTCTCCCGGAGTCTATCAATATACGGCAATCGATGATTGCACGTAAGCGAGCAGCCGCCCCACCTAGCATTGAACGCTGCTCTCGTCCAGACTCGCCCTCCCATCACAAGTAAAGAGGAGCAGCATGAAACGAGATCAAGCCAAGCGGCAGCAGTGGCAACAGCACATCGCCCAATGGCAGCAGAGTGTACTGAGCCAGCGCGCCTTTTGCGTAAGCGCAGGCCTCAAATTCGCCACCTTCGGCTATTGGCGGCGCGCACTCATCGCCGAACAGGCTGTTGAGAATAAGCCATCCCAATCGCAACAGCCCGGCATCCAGCTATTGCCCTTGCAAGTGACGCCTGCTGGGTCTGGTTCCACGGGACTGGTGTTGCGCAGGCGCAGAGCCATGCTCTACGAATTCCCTGCTACACCATATTCGCCCTCAATATGCCTGCCGCGGCTGCGACACGGTCACCGCAGCAGCGATCCCGCCAGCGGTGATCGATGGCGGCCTGGCTGCTCCCGGTTTGCTGGCCTGGGTGGCGGTCAGGAAGTTCGCCGATCATTTGCCACTGTACCGGCTGGAACAGATCGCTGCCCGTCAGGGGGTGTCGCTGGCGCGTTCTACGCTGGCAGGATGGATAGGTCAGCTAGGCGTGGCATTGCAGCCCTTAAGTGAGAGACTGGCCGAACTGCTGCGGCAGCGACCTTGCCTGCATGCCGATGAAACCCCGGTACGCCAACTCGATCCCGGTCAGGGCAAGACCAAACACGCCTATTTGTGGGCTTATCGCTCCAATCACCTGGATCAGGGGCCACCGATGATCGTGTTCGACTAACAGAGTGGTCGTGCCGGTGCTCACGCACGCGCCTTCCTCGGTACCTGGCGCGGCCATCTCATGGTGGATGACTATGCTGGCTACAAGGCGCTGTTCGCCGACGGCGTGACCGAACTGGCTTGCCTGGCCCATGTGCGGCGCAAGTTCTTCGAGCTGCATGCAGCCAACGGCAGCCCGGTGGCGGCCGAGGCACTGCGCCGCATTGCCGCCCTGTATGCCATTGAGCAACAGGCCGCGGGCGTGACAGCCGAAGCGCGTCTGCAACTGCGGCAAGCGCAAGCCAGGCCGGTATTGATTGAGCTACACGCCTGGCTGCAGACGATGCAGCAAACTGTCGCACCAGGCAGTGGTACGGGCAAGGCCATTGAGCACGCACTCAAGCGCTGGCCGGCGCTGGTACGCTATATCGATTCGGGCACGCTGCCGATCGATAACAACGCGGTCGAAAACGCGATACGTCCGATTGCCATTGCCAAGAAGAACTGGCTGTTTGCCGGTTCAGAACGCGCAGGACGCCGCGCTGCCGCCATCCAGACTTTGCTGGGCACGACAAGACTTAACGGTCTTGATCCACTGCAATGGCTGACCAGTGTCCTGGAGCGTCTCCCGACTTGCGCTAACAACCAGATCAATTCCCTGCTGCCATTTCAGAACTCTACACCTTTCTAATTCATTTTTATAGGTGGGACGGCTGCTCGCTTACGAAAATTATTCGCACAGTTAATGCATCTGTGTTTCGCAGTAAAAAATTCCGGCGGGCTTTGAAGGAATTAGGGATACGTCAGGAATTTAGCGAACCGGGCAAGCCCTGGCAGAGTGGTAGGATTGAACGTTTCTTTTTAACGCTCAAAGAGAAGTTGAATTTAATCACGCCTGTCAATGGCTTGGCGCTCGATTGCTTGCTGGGCGAATTTACGACCTGGTATAACTTGATCAGACCGCATCAGCATTTGCATGGGTATACACCTGCTGAGGTCTGGACTGGTGTTGATCCTTATATTTCTGCGCCAAAATCTGTTGCGTCTTTCAGTGCTTGGGATGGTTTGCTGACTGGCTATTATTTGAGGCGTTAACTTTCTTAACGTTGATCAAAAAATTAACTTTCCATTGAACACCTTATGTGTTCAGGGCGTAGCTCATCCTGAGCAAATATTTCGCTCAAATTTTAATCAGGCGAACAAAATAAATTGCTCGCACTGATTAAAAAATAGTCAGATTAATGCTCTATTGAACAAAAATCCTCACCAGCTTTTGCAAAAATTGCTGATCTGGTAAAGCGAGTTGGCTTTACTGAACGATGAACAGGGCAACAGGGCACTCGGGGTGAAGCCGTGCAGGCTGACTGAGATTCCTCCCCTACTGGTCGTCGGGCCTCAGCGGCGGCCAGGTCAGGAATGTCGTAATGAAAGACCTGACCCCAGCTTTCACTAAACCTCCCTAAGCCCCTTGGATTGGTTGCAACGAAACTGCCATTTCCAAGGCAACCTTGGAATAATTTATTCCGCCGTCAACCCCGGGTTGCTGCTTCAACTCATCCAACGCGTACGCTATCTCAGCTCTATGTCCAACTCGAAACAAACTAGCGTCCTTTTCGTCATTTACATAAATTCCAACGGTGCGCACGGTACCATCGCTTAGCAGCAAATCAATGGTGTCGTTCTCATTAGTTCCATCTTGATCTGCGATGTAAGCTCGACGAACGATACCGCCGAGCAATAGCAGTGGCATTTTCCCTTGCTTAATATTTTCCCACCACTCTTGCGACCCGAAGAGGCCAAACGTTCCCTTAAGCCCACTTAAGGGTTTTGACGTGTTGAGGGTTAAGCTCTGCGTAATAGCCAGACGTTCAGGATCGTCTTTCAACTCATCAATTAACCGATAAACGATTTCCATCGGCAATTTTTTTTCATCGAATTTTAAAAAAGTCATTTTAATCCTTTTGGCAATTGCTCATAACGAAGAAGATTATCGTTAAAAATTTTCAAAGCAGTGCCCTTTCCAAGTTGTGTATTCATAACACCCATTCCCCCATTGATTACGGGGTTACCCGTCCCCTCTACCTTGAAGCGAGCGTTCGTAGTATTCCACTTCCCCGTACGTGTTGACATTTCTGGAAACTCAAGTGCCGTCGGAGTATTTTCAGCGATTCCGATTTTTTGGAGTTCTGCAGAAGTGCCCGGCTTAGTAGTAAGTCTTACCAAAATTCCGTCGTAATTTTGGGAAAAAGCTTCTAGCGGGGATATTGAAGTTGCCCCCGTTCCCGGCAAGCGGTCAGTCTGCTGTAATCTCTCGAAATGTCGTTCACTCATAGTCCTATAGACGATTTCATTGCCATGGGCATCGAACTCCAAAACTGGGCTTAGCGGATTAGTCGATTTCGCAGCCGGAACGCCTATGCTATTTGCCCCACCAGAACCAGGCGGTACTACATACGATCTAGACCAATTAGTGTCGAATATCGTAGTGTTACCTATTTTTAACCTAAACCCATTAACCGCAATGTCCTCAGCCGCGTACATCGCCGCTGATTTTATCACTGGGGCTGCATATGTAAACGCTTTCGCATAACCCTGAGGACCAAACAGCTCACCTGCTATACCTGCAACACGTTCACGAGGATTGTTATGTGGAATAACTTCACCAGTTGGTATCTTTTGGATGGCTTGATCAGCAAAACGATTTGCTTCTCGATATGACATCCTCATCTCTTGTCGGGCGTACTTAGCCACTTCGCCTTGTGCCAACGATCTTACAATTCCCATCGATATTGTGAACGGTGAGTTCACTGCACCAATAGCAGGACCTACAATCATACTGCCACGCATCGCTTGACCAAAAGTCAAGCGGTTCGGTGTTTGAATACCATTAAACGAACCGCGTAACGCCATGCGCTGACTGATTTCATAATTCACACTCATATTGGCGCCCGCCCGGCGCGCCAGCATAGCGTCAGATGTTTTGCTGTAATCTTCAGAGGAGAAATAGTCAAAGAAATCTAGACCATAGGACTTCAAGCGTTCTTCTCGGGTCATACGATGACCAATAATCTCAACAGTTTGCATATCACCAGCATCTGCTGCCGCAGGGCCGCCTTCTTCAAACCTGAGGCGAGATGGGTAAGTTGGAGCAAATTCGTCATAAGAACCCCATGGTCCTGAGCTCTCTGGAACCTGCGGTCCTGTGGCTTGCCAGCTACCTCGATTCATTTCCCGCAAAGTATCCGCAAATTGCTCTTTGGCGCTATAACTTATATTGGAGCCAGCCAAGCTACTGCCCAGGGCATTGCCAAAGGCATCCCTGGCAATCTGCGCCATCTCTATCTTACCACCACGCATCGCTGCAACAGTAACACCAGATGCAAAGCCACTCACTGTGCCACGTGCAACGTCACTCCAGTAATTGCCTA
>NZ_JBMPOS010000005.1:0-412072 GCF_049340345.1 Undibacterium sp. Di27W
TAGTAATGCCACGTCAATCACTCCTGCTCCCTACTCATCAAGATAAGTAGGATTGTGTGCTAAACGTGGGTCAATTTTAGATGCAATTTATCCAGCAAAGTGGGTCAATTTTCAGTGCAAATCAACATATTGAACTCAAAGACCAACTTGTCAGCGCCGCCAAGACCTTTAATCTGTCTTTGCCACTGACCATCAAAGGGCGTATTGAAAATGAAGATAGCGGATATACAGGACCGCGCTTTGCTGGTTAAATAGGGCAAGACGAAGAATTTATTCGCGCATCGTCCTAGGTGCTGATGAAACGCAGTCACAACTTGGGGCAATCCTTGAACGTTTGCTGTCTACTGCGCAGGAAATGCGGGTAGCTGCTCTAGTGACACTGCCAAATAATTAGCCTTTAAACAAAGGGACTTTAAGGCTTAGATTTGAAGCTGCTAGAGCAAATGCGGTACAAAAGGCTGCAGCAGGTGGTGATATTGCTTTATCGACGCGGATATCAAATTTTCAATTCAAGAATATACGTATCAAAGCAGCAACGGAAATCGTAGATATCAGTGGTACAAATAAATTACTTGGTCACACTGAACAGGAAATCACTAAAAAGATCTACCGCGGGCTTGGTGAAGAAGTAAAACCCACCCGTTAAATATGAGAGTTGCGGAAGTAGTTTCCGCAACTCGGCCCTTTTTGGTGTTTCGCGTGGTTTCTTATACAAGAGAAAAACCACTGCACAAATAAAAAAGCCCTTGATAATCAAGGGCTTTTTCGTATTCGTTGGCGGAAGCTGTGAGATTCGAACTCACGAAGGCTATAACACCTCGCCAGTTTTCAAGACTGGTGCATTCAACCGCTCTGCCAAGCTTCCGAGCCCAGAAGTATAACCTGAGTGTGCGGCTTGAGCAAGGATCAAATCTCGAAATGGAAGTTTTTATCTAGCAAAGTAAGTAATTGCTGGGGGCTGACGGGTCGAGAATAGAGGTAGCCCTGCACTTCGTCGCAACCGGCATTGATGAGGAAAGCCAGTTGTTCTGGGGTTTCTACGCCTTCGGCGATGACTTTGTGGTTGAGTTGCTTGGCCATCATGATGATGGCGCTGGCGATGGCGCAGTCGTTTTGGTCTGTGGGGATGTTGAGGATGAAGGAGCGGTCTATCTTGAGCGTATCTATGGGGAAACGCTTGAGGTAAGAAAGGCTGGAATAACCTGTGCCAAAATCATCCAGCGCCAGCACGACATCCTGGGCAGTGATTTGTTCCATGATGGCGATGACGCTCTCCGTGCTGTGCATGAGCATGCTTTCGGTGATTTCCAGCTCCAGCCATTGCGGGGAAATCTGATAGCGCTGCAGGGCCTCTTTAACGCGCAATGGCAGGTTGTTGGTGAACTCCCTTGCAGTGACATTGACCGCGATGCGGAATGGCGCTATGCCGCTGTCTTGCCATTCCCTGGCCTGAGCACAGGCGGTTTCGAGTACCCAGGCGTCGATTTGCAGTATCAGGCCGGTTTCTTCTGCGACGGGGATGAATTCTGCCGGAGAGATCAAACCCTTTTCTGGATGCTGCCAGCGCAGCAAGGCTTCTGCACCGATGATTTTGCCGCTTTTTATATCGACCTTGGGTTGGTACTGTAAATAGAATTCCTGGTTTTCCAGGGCCTTGCGCATGCTCGATTCAAGGTACAGCCTGCCAGCAATACTCTGATTCATGCTGTCACTGTAAAAAACAAAGCTGCCAGATACATTTCCGGCGCTGCGCTTGGCCTTGTACATGGCGATGTCAGCTTTTTGCAGCAAGGCATTGGCGTCATTACCATCTTGTGGGAAAACGCTGATGCCTATGCTGGCACCGACGCGCAATTCATGGCCAGAGACGATGAAAGCATCATTCAAGGCATGCAGGAGTTTTTGCACCACCAGGCTGGCATGAAAATGCTGGTTGATATCTAGCACAGCAATGGCGAATTCATCACTACCTAAACGGGCAACAATATCGTTTTCACGCAGGGTCAGTAAAAATCTGGCGGCTACCTGACGCAGCAATTCATTCCCTATATCGTGACCCAGGGTGTCGTTAATGAGCTTGAAACGATTCAGGTCAAGAAAGATGATGGCGGCGCTGGTGTTATTTCTTTGTGAATGCAGTAGCGCATTATCAACCAGTTGCCTGAACAGGCTGCGATTGGGCAAATTGGTCAGGCCATCGTAATAAGCCAGGTGATTAATCTTTTGTTCGGCTTCTTTGCGGGCGGTGATATCGCTGAGGTAACCTATGATGCCTATGGGTAGTCCTTGTGCATCACACAAAGGAGAAAGATTGAGGCTGGCCCAAAAGACTTCACCAGATTTTTTCTTGCGGCGCACTTCCATTTCACGGCCGCCATGCTCCAGAAAACTGTCATACATTTGCATGCCAGTTTCATCTTCATCGTCGTACAGAAACAGAATGTTCTTGCCTATGACTTCTGGTGCAGCGTAGCCAAACAGTTTTTCTGCGCCACGGTTCCAGCTCAGGATGAAGCCTGCCAGGTCCATGGTAACGACAGATTCATGAATCTGATCAATGATCTGGTTCTGCTGCCATTGTGCCTGTGTCGACGCCTGCATTTCCTCGTCAAGTTTGGCACGCCTGGAAAACAATTTGGCTGTCAGGCTGGCGAGGGTGTTTAATTTTGCCAGGTCGGCTTCGTTGATTTGCCCTTTTTTGCCAGACAAGACGTAATAGGTTTCAGGCGACGCCATGCACAGTACATCGGCGTGCGCTTTTTGGGTATCAATCTTGCCGCGTTTAAATGCGGCATTGGCATTATGAAAAACTTCTTTGACTATGCGATTTAAAGCAGCGTCCAATTCTTCGCCGTGCAGGCACAAGACTGCCTCACCCAGACTGGCACCGACTTCAAGATCGTCTATCGCAGGTAGTCTGTTCATCTCTACATGTCCTGACAAACCTGATTGACCCACGCATAAGCGGTGATCACGCATTCATAATAATCGTCGGCGCTCAGGCCAAGCTCTTCTATCAAGCCAGAATTAAAATCCTTGAATGGCCGGTCTGCCCTTTCGACCAAATCCAGGCTTTTACCCAGGGCACCTGCCTTTTGCAGTAAGGCGCTCAGCACTTCAGAATTCAGGTTCAATGGCTGCAAGACTTCAATCAAGGGATTGCCAAACAATTTATCCAGCAAAGAAAACATGCCGACCATGAAGGCACAATCCAGTTCGTCTTTATTGCCGCCGCGTTTAAGGCAAATTGCTTCCATCAGGCTGGCACGGAAAGCGGCACGTGGCATCAAGGGATTTAAGCCACCATGATGATCTTGCTGACGGGCGTACAGCAATAACTGCAGCCATCTTTGCAACTGTCTGCGCCCCAATAAATTAATAGCCTGACCAAAGCTGGATACGCGTACAGTTTGCGCAAATGCGGCCGAGCTAACGAGCTTGAAAAGCATGAAGGAGAGCGTCGCATCCTGCTTGAATAATTCTTCCAGCTCGCGCGATTCAGCATCGCGTGCAACCAAGCCTAGCAGTTTGAGCAGGCGCGTTCTGGCTGTTGCATCCGCGGCCTTGTTATTGACGGGTGGATGGAATGCATAATCACCTGAGAACCATTTGAAACCAGCTTCATTGGCTTGTTCCTGCAAGGCGGCATTGGGCAGGTTGTGGGCTATATGATTGCCACCATGCAGACGTATCATCAAGGGTTTGACTTGTGCAGGGATATCTTTGCTACAGTCAGCACTGATTTTTTTTGCACCTTCCCAAATGGGATTGTCATATGCCTCAATTTCATCAATAACGATGCGTGCACCATGAGAGCTGAAATACTTGAGCCTGGTTTGCGCTTCTTTATCTTCTGTTGCCTTGGCGGGTACGGATAACAGCAGGCGCGCCAACGGCAGACGCGTATCAATATCGGACGGAACAAGAACAGGATCTGCAGCCCGGATCAAAACTGAGATGCCAGTGAGTTTGGAGAAAATCTCTTTTTCTTGCAAAAACTGGAGCAAAGAAATGACTTCACTGACAGGCAAGACGCCAAAATCAGCTTGCAAGGCAAGCAGTTGTTGCTTGCTATTCATTACAGGCAAGAAAGTGCCAATTCCACGGGCCAGTGTCATAGAGGGCGTACTTCAAATGTTACAAAAATTGGTAGAGATATTAGTTTGGGAATTAACCAATTGCAACACAATTTAAAGCGACGGATGAGGTTTTTTGATACTTTTTGGACGGAGCTGACACAATTATTAGAAACTTGGCGAAAAATCGCCGAACAGCTGCAGAACTGTTGATTTAGCAGCAGGTATTGCAATTACTGCTACATAGCTATCAGGATAGAGGATATTTTAGATTTCACCAATAAAGCTATAGCAAATATGCCATGCTTTATTGGTTAAATTATGTGAATAAATTAGTCACTGCCGAGGAATATTTGCTGCAGATCATTCAAAAATTGCTTGCCTAATGGTGTTGGGCAAATGATTTCATGATCGCGATAAAGCAAACCCTTCTTTTCGGCGATCAGCAATTCTTTTTCTATGCTATTGAGTAACATACCGGTGCGCTCTTGAAACAGGTTGACCTTGAAACCCTGCTGCAAGCGCAATGCATTCAACATGAATTCAAAACCCATTTCATCCGTTGGAATTTCAAGCGACTCTTGTACGCAATTACCGGCAGCCATGGCATCCATATAAGCCCTGGGTTGCTTGTAACGCGCCTGACGTATCACGCGATGCGGGAAGGATATTTTTGAATGTGCACCCGCACCTATGCCGAGGTAATCGCCAAAATTCCAGTAGTTCAGATTGTGTTTTGATGCCCTGCCCGCTTGCGCATAAGCAGAGACTTCATAATTGCCATAACCTGCAGCAGCCATGCGACCATGGATGATGTCCTGCATTTCTGCGCTGAGGTCATCATCAGGTATGGCAGGCGGGAATTTGGCGAAATAAGTATTGGGCTCCAGTGTCAGGTGGTATAGCGACAGATGCGGTGGCGCGAATGAGATGGCAGCCTCCACATCATCCCTGACTTCATCCAGAGTCTGGCCTGGCAACGCAAACATCAGGTCAAGGTTGAAGTTATCAAAATTTGCCTGGGCGATTTCTATGGCACGGCGCGCCTCATTACCATCATGGATACGACCCAGAGCTGCAAGGTGTTTAGAGTTGAAGCTTTGTATACCTATCGATAAGCGATTGATACCGCTTTGGCGATAAGAGCGAAATTTTTCTGCTTCAAAGGTACCGGGATTGGCTTCCATAGTGATTTCTGCGTTGCCATCAAGTGGCAACAGCGTACGTACATCAGAAAGCAATCTATCCAGCCCCGCTGCTGACATCAGGCTGGGCGTACCACCACCAATGAAAATGGTATATATCTTGCGACCCCAGATCAATGGCAAAGCAGCTTCCAGATCAGCACGCATGGCATCCAGGTAGGCTGACTCGTCAAAACTGCCTTTGACTTCATGCGAATTGAAATCGCAATAAGGACATTTGCGCACACACCAGGGGAAATGGATGTACAGCGATAGCGGTGGCAACTGCGTCAGGTTGAGGCTGCCTGGTGCAAGATACTGGCTGGCCACGTCACCGGGTATATTCGATAAATCCGGTGATTTTTTTGGTACAGGCTGGCTTGCCGCTATGGGCTTGATGGGTATCATTTCAGTTTTTCAACAAGGGCGCGCAAGGCTTGCCCACGGTGTGACAATTGATTCTTTTCTACTGCTGCGAGTTCTGCCACAGTCTTATTCAAACTGGGGATGAAGAAATGTGAGTCATAGCCAAAGCCATTTTCACCACGGGCATCGGCAATGATTTCACCCGCCCACACACCATCAGCGATGACAGGCTGCGGATCAAATTCTGAACGCACAAATACCAGCACACAATAATAATAGGCCGATTTGTCTGCTACACCAGCCAAATCTGCGATGAGTTTTTGGTTATTGCGCGCATCAGACTTGGGCTCACCGGCAAAACGGGCTGACAACACACCTGGCGCGCCCTTCAGGGCATTGACACAAATGCCGGAATCATCCGCAAGGGCAGGCAAGCCTGTCAGGCGGGATGCGTGCCTGGCCTTGGTCAGGGCGTTTTCTACAAAGCTGGGATAAGGCTCTTCAGCCTCAGGCACCTCAAATTCAGATTGCGCCCTGAGGTCTATGCCCAGAGGCGACAATATCTGATAAAACTCCTTGAGCTTGCCTTGGTTATTCGAGGCCAGGACTATTTGTTGGTTTTTGCTCATGCTTGTACTTATGTTCATGCTTACAATCAACTTACCTGCAAACCCAGGACTTCTTTTTGCAAGGCAATCAAATCAGCGATGCCGTCATGCGCCAGATTCAGCAAGGTGTTCATGGTCATGCGGTCAAATGCTTCACCCTCAGCAGTGCCCTGCACTTCCACAAAGTGGCCGTGTTCAGTCATGACGACATTCATGTCGGTATCACATTGCGAATCTTCAGGATAATCCAGGTCCAGCACAGGGTGCGATTGATAAACGCCCACCGAGATCGCTGCAACAAAATGTCTGAGTGGTACGCAGGGTATGAGTTCACGTTCTACCAGTTTGGAAAACGCATCATAAGCGGCAACCATGGCACCAGTGATGGATGCAGTACGCGTACCGCCATCAGCCTGAATGACGTCGCAATCAATATGCAGGGTACGTTCGCCAAAAGCTTCCAGGTCAAAAGCAGAACGCAGGGAGCGGCCTATCAGGCGCTGAATTTCCTGGGTACGTCCAGATTGCTTGCCCTTGGCCGCTTCCCTGTCCATGCGGCTATGGGTGGAGCGTGGCAGCATGCCATATTCTGCGGTCATCCAGCCCTGCCCTTTGCCCTTTAAAAAGCCGGGGACTTTATCTTCTATGCTGGCGGTGCAGATAACACGGGTATCACCAAATTCGATGAGGACTGAACCTTCTGCATGTTTGGTGAAATGACGGCTGATAACCACCGGACGCAATGCATCCGGTGCACGCCCGCTAGGGCGAAATGAATTTGACATGATATTTAGTTCTTGGAGGTGATGCGTGATGATTTGTGTATCGCGTTACGAATTTCTGCTATGGCTTTTTCAATTTCTGCGTCGTTAAAGACATCGCCATCAGTCACTTCCATTTCAGCATCAACAGGCGCTTGTATGGTAGTGGTGACCGAACCTATGGGCAAGGTATTGGTAGAGATGATGGTGGAGTTATCCATTCTGTCATCACCTTCCCACATCATGGCCAGGGCGGTGACATTGTCGCTTTGCTTGCCAGCGATATCGACTGCCGAGCGTATCAACTCAGGCACAGCACGCACGATGGTGTGATCATGCAGGCGCTGGGCCAGCATATGGTCAGGCAGGACAGACCAAAGGCCGTCAGAGCATAGCAGGAGCAAATCACCAGGCTGCAAAACGGCGCGGCGCGACAATTCAACGATAGGCGCGTTGGGTGCACCCAGGCAATTAAACAATTTATTGCGGTCAGGATGGGTATGTCTTTCTGCCGGATCAACCTTGCCCTGGGCAATCAATGTTTCGAGACGGGAGTGATCTTTAGTGCGCAGCAAAATCTGCCCCTGGCGCATCCAGTACAAACGTGAATCACCACAGTGCGCCCAATAGGCATAGCCATTTTGTATGAGACAGGCAACGATGGTGGTGCGCGGGGTTTCCGGCAAATTATTGATGGCGCGGTAACGATGTATCTCTTGATGAGCGGCCAGGAAGCTGTCCTCCATGAAACGCTCAGGTCGCCCTATCATGGGGTGGGCCTGTTGCTGGAACAGGTTGCCTATGGTTTGCATGGCAATGGCAGCGGCCATCTCGCCCATGATATGACCACCCATGCCGTCCGCCAGCAAAAGCAAAATCGAATCGCGGGTAAAGCTATACCCCATTCGATCCTGGTTAACCTTGCGGCCACCAATATGACTTTCTTGATAAACGGAAAAACGCATGAGATTTTAAAAACTTATAATAACTATTAATAGAAACAAAACCAATGATAAAGCATAGTCATTTATCCTGGGTTTTGGCCAGAAGCGGCATTCAATTCAGGGTGCTTTCCTGTATCGTTGTATGGTCGCTTTCTACTTTCTTTCTCTTGCCACTACCAATGAAAGTCTTGAACTTCAAGGTCATTTTTTCCATGAAAGTCAATTCGCGCTGCGGTTGCGCCTGAATAGCCAGGGCTTTTTGCAAGGCAAATACACTTTGTGGCCGTTCCAGCGGGTCAAGTTGCAGGCACCAGCGCACTACTTCTATCAGTTCAGAGGAGTACAAACCTTCCAGCTTGCGATAATGACCTTCCATCTTGTCACTGGTCTTGCGCTGATCGGATGGCTGCGGCGGCGCGCCCACCATACAGGCGAAGATAGAAGCGCCAATACTATAAATGTCAGTCCAGGGACCCAGATTACCATTCTTTTGATACAACTCTGGCGCAGCAAAACCCGGAGTATACATTGGGTAGAGCTTGGGGATGTCGGTTTTCAGGGTTTGGCGGGCTGCACCAAAGTCCAGCAAAATAGGTGTGCCGTCCAGACGCAGGTAGATATTGGCAGGTTTCAAGTCCAGATGCAGCAGCTTATTGGTATGCACTTCACGCAAACCATTCATGACCTGATTGAACATCCGACGTATGAAGCGCTCAGATACCAGCGGTTTCTCACCTTTGTCGCGACGACGTAGTATATGTTCTTGCAGTGAGCGGCCAGATTCGTAGGCCATGACCATGTAGACAGTCTCGTTGGCTCTGAAAAAATTGATAACACTGACTACATTGGGGTGAGAGATACGTGCCAGTGCACGCCCCTCTTCAAAGAAGCATTTCAAACCTATACGGTAAATCGGCAGATTTTCATTGGAAATAGCCGGAACCAGCTCACCCTGTTGGCGCAAAGCCAGGGAACTGGGTAAATATTCTTTAATTGCAACTGCGTTGCCATCTTCATCAGAAGCCAGATATACAATACTAAAGCCACCGGACGCAATTTTCTTTACAATGCGGTATCCGGCAATCTCCAGTCCATCTGGCAGAGGTGCGTTATTTTGTGCGGCCATCAATCGTCCAATTCACTATACAAAACGGATTGTGTTGATTATTGCGGTATTTGTAAAGAATATCCTAGTGTCCAATGCGCAATTTTGCCAATCTAATCCACAGTTCACGCCTTTTTAAGGAAATACCTTGAGCATTTTTAGCATGACAGGTTATGCCACCAGCACCAATGAAACCGAGGCTGGCACCATCACTATAGAGATTAAAAGCGTCAATTCTCGCTTTTTAGACCTGCAATTTCGCATTAATGACGAGTTTCGTTCGGTTGAGTCGCAATTTCGCGAGGCCATCACACGCAAGCTGGCACGCGGCAAAGTGGAATGTCGCTTCAGTTTTGGCAAAAAACTGACAGAAACACACAACAAGAGCCTCAACAGCACTTTGCTTGAGCAACTTTCCAGCTTCCAGGCGGGTCTCAAGCAGCAATTCCCGGATGCAGCCCCTTTGAGCACCAATGAAATCCTGCGCTGGCCTGGTGTCATAGAAGAAAGCGAGATCAATGCAGAATTCTTGCAAACTGCGATCACTGACACCATCAACAAGACTCTGGAAGCATTTGTTGTCAGCCGCGAACGTGAAGGTGCAGCCTTGGAGCAGGTACTGCTGAGCCGTATCACCGCCATGGAAGAAATCGTTACCCGCATTACCCCGCTGATGCCACATATCGTCCAGCAATTCCAGCAAAAAGCCACTAGCAGACTGGAAGAAGCTTTAGGCCTGGCCCTGCAATCCAGCGGTAGCAATGCTGGCCAGACCATCACCCGCGAAGAAGCTCTCGACCGCATACGCCAGGAAGTGACCATGTACGGCATACGCGTGGACGTGGCGGAAGAGCTGGCGCGCCTGTCGGCACATCTGACAGAAACCAGGCATATACTGAAAAAAGGTGGCCAGGTAGGCAAGAGACTGGATTTCATGATGCAAGAGTTGAATCGTGAAGCGAATACTCTGGGATCTAAAGCTGCCTCTAAAGAATTGTCCGATGCATCCATGGAATTGAAGCTTTTTATAGAACAAATGCGTGAACAAGTACAAAACCTTGAATAAACAGGCGCATTTGCTTATACTCGCGCACTCTTTTTCTTGGGAAAGATGACAAGATCAGGTGCGCGCCGTAGACCAGAAGTCAAAGTGCCTCTTGCAGTCTTGCAGATGAACTCAACAACCACACCGGAGGATACTCATGCAAACCAATAATTCGACTGCAGGCAGTCTGTTTGTGGTGGCCGCCCCCTCTGGTGCTGGCAAGTCCACGCTGGTCAATGCCTTGCTGGCGCAAGAACCGGCCATAAAATTGTCGATTTCCTACACCACTCGCCCGCCGCGCCCAGGTGAGCAAGATGGTCGCGAATACCATTTCACGACACCGGAAGATTTTTTGGCACGCAAGGCGCAAGGCGAATTCCTGGAGTCAGCAGAAGTCCATGGCAATTACTATGGCACTTCACGCATCATCATAGAAGAGCAGATGCGTTCAGGCACCGATGTCTTGCTGGAGATAGACTGGCAAGGCGCACAACAAGTCAGGAAACAGTTCCCTGGCGCGGTTGGCATATTCATCCTGCCGCCGTCCATTCCGGCACTCGAAGAGCGTCTGAAGAAGCGCGGCCAGGACGAACCGCATGTCATCACCAAGCGCATTTTGGCAGCAGGCGGTGAAATGGCGCACTCTCCAGAGTTCGAATATGTTATTATTAATCAAGACTTTGCGACAGCCTTGTCAGAATTGAATGCAATCGTGAGGGCAACACGCTGCCGATTTGCACAACAGGCAACACGCCACTACGAGCTGTTTGCTCAGCTTGGCATTCACGCCAACGCGAATTAATTCGCACACCCAATTTAGTTATTTAGTTCGTATTGAGGAAAAAACATGGCACGTATTACCATTGAAGATGCATTGAAACAAATCCCTAATCGCTTTCAGTTGACATTGTGCGCCACTTATCGCGCACGTCAATTGTTACAAGGCCACACACCTAAAGTTGACTCCAAGGACAAGCCTACAGTGATCGCCCTGCGTGAAATCGCTGAAGGCAAAGTTGGTATAGAAATGCTCAAAAAAGTGCCGGTGTAAACCGCAGCACCTGCATTCTTAGCCGCTCCTTCATAAAGCCTTTATCCGGCCGGGAATCACAGAATGAACCTTAATGATAGTCATTCATCCCTGGAAAGCAATCCGGCCGATTCAGCTTCAGTCGCGCTGGCTGCCATGCGCAGCCCAGCCAACGCTATCAACAAACACACCTCTCCTCTGGATGAAATAGACAGTATTCGTGCATCTTCGACGAATACCGGTGTTGCTTCGATTACTGACTTAACCAATCGCATCAGCGACTATATGTCAGCCAGTGAATTGAAACTGGTCAAGGAAGCCTATCGCTTTTCGGATGAAATGCATCTGGGCCAGGTACGCAAATCTGGCGAACCCTATATCTCTCATCCCATTGCTGTGGCAGAAATCTGCGCGGAATGGAAGCTTGATGTGCAGGCCATCATGGCTGCGCTGTTGCATGACGTCATGGAAGATCAGGATGTCAAAAAAGATGAGTTGATAGAACGTTTTGGCGCACCTGTCGCCACCCTGGTAGATGGTTTATCCAAACTGGAAAAGATAGAATTCCAGAGCCAGATAGAAGCGCAGGCAGAAAACTTCCGTAAGATGCTGCTCGCGATGGCGAGAGATGTACGTGTCATCCTGGTCAAACTGGCAGACCGTTTGCATAATATGCGCACCCTGGGCTTCATGTCGGCAGAAAAGAAGCGCCGCATTTCACGTGAGACCATGGATGTCTATGTGCCTATAGCGCATAGACTGGGTCTGAATAATATCTATCGCGAATTGCAGGATCTGGCATTTTCGCATCTTTACCCCATGCGTTACCGCACACTGTCAAAAGCGGTCAAGGCAGCACGTGGTAACCGACGCGAAGTCGTCAACAAGATCATGGATGCGGTGAAAACCGCACTGATCGAAGCAGGCCTGAAGGCCGAAGTGTATGGCCGCGAAAAAACCCTGTACGGTATTTATCGCAAAATGCATGACAAGAACCTAAGTTTTTCCCAGGTACTGGATGTGTATGGCTTCCGTATCGTGGTCAATGATTTTCGTGACAGCTACTATGCCTTAGGTAGCCTGCATGCCTTGTATAAGCCCATGCCTGGGAAGTTCAAGGACTATATTGCCATCCCCAAGACCAATGGCTATCAATCCCTGCACACCACGTTGATAGGTCCTTATGGTACTCCGGTGGAATTCCAGATACGCACGCGCGACATGCATCATGTGGCAGAATCGGGCGTGGCTGCACATTGGCTGTACAAAAATGAAGAAGGCAGTCTGACTGACTTGCAACAGCGCACGCATGCCTGGCTGCAGTCTTTATTGGACATCCAAAAGCAGACCGGCGATTCCGCCGAATTCCTGGAACATGTCAAAATTGATCTGTTCCCTGACTCCGTCTATGTATTCACCCCAAAATCCAAAATTATTGCCCTGCCACGCGGAGCAACAGCTTTGGACTTTGCCTACACCATCCATACTGATATTGGCGACCAGGCGATTGCCACCCGCATCAATCATGAGCCGGTACCATTACGCTCTGAGCTGAAGAATGGCGATATCGTCGAGATTATCACCTCGCCCAATTCGCGTCCTACGCCAAACTGGCTGACCTACGTGCGTACCGGTAAAGCCAGATCCGCCATACGCCATTATCTGCGCACCATCAATCTGAATGAGTCGACAGAACTGGGCAAGCAATTGCTGGCGCAGGCTTTGGTGTCCGTGAATTTGAATCCAGATTTGCCAGTAAGCCTGGTCGATAAATTGCTCAATGAATCCAGCGCCAAGTCCCTGGATGAAATTCATACCGATATCGGTATAGGCAAGCGCATGGCGGCATTGGTAGCGAGACATATCCTGGACTTGGTAGAAGATGATTCACCTTCCATCCCTTTCCAGCAATTCGGTGAAAAAATCAATAACAAGCGCGATCCTGTCATTATCTATGGCAGTGAAGGCTTGTCGGTACAACTGGCTCCATGTTGCCTGCCCATCCCTGGTGATGGCATTGTCGGCCAACTCAAGCGCGACCAGGGCCTGGTGGTGCATACAGATGATTGTGAGCATGCCAAGCGCCTGCATATCAAGGAGCCTGACCGCTGGATAGACGTCAACTGGGGCGAAGACCTGAACCGTCGCTTCGACTGCCGTATTTCCGTCACCGTCACCAATGAACGTGGCGCCCTGGCACGCATTGCTGCTGAAATTGGCGAGTCAGATGCAAATATCAGTCATGTCAACATGGAAGATGGCGATGCCAATGACATGACCAATATTCATTTCACGATACAGATAGAAGACCGCACCCACCTTGCAAAAATCATGCGCAACATCAAGCATTTGAACGGCGTGACGCGCATAGTCAGGGAACACGGTTAAAAAAACGCAGCCACAAAATCACGACGTTTCAGCTGCGTTCTTTTTATTCACCTAATGCATGGTCTTGTGCAGTTTGCGCAATCCCCACCACACCACACCCGCAATCACCGGCAGCAATAAGCCAGCCAGCAAATCTGGATTGACCGGCAAACCCGCAGCCTTGAGCCCCTTGCCAGCATAATAGACCAAACCTGTCATGTAATAACTGATCGCCACGACGGACAAACCCTCTACCGCCTGCTGCAAGCGTAGCTGCTGGGCAGCACGAGCGTTCATGCTTTGCAATATCTTGCGATTTTGCTGTTCCTGCACTATGCCCACTCTGGTACGCAGCAAATCATTGGTGTGGGCAATACGTTCAGCCAGCGTTTCCTGGCGGCGCACAATCGCTTCACAAGTATTCATCGCAGGTGCCAGGCGCCTATCCATAAATTCACCTATGGTGGGTACACCCTCTACCCTGAATTCACGCAACTCTGCAATGCGTGACTGCACCAGCTTGAAATACGCCTTGGAGGCAGCAAAACGATAACTGTTTTCCAGAGCCAGTTTTTCTGTTCGGGCAGCCAGGTCAATAATCTGGCGCAACACCCCTTGCTCAGCATCGGTAGAACTAGTTTCAGCTTGCGTATTGCCTGACACGGTCATGGCCGCTGTCAGTGTTACCAGCTCATTTTCTATGTCATTCAAGACCGAAGAAGCACCTTGCGCATGTGGCAGACCCAGCAAGGCCATCATCCTGTAGGTTTCAATTTCCAATAAGCGCTGTACAGTCCGCCCGGCTTGCTGGTCCAGAAAACCATTATCCTTGACGACAAAACGGCTGAAGCCATCTGCCTGTATCAAAAAATCTGTCCATACTTCGCCACGACTGAGGACCTCACTACCTACCACGACCCCGCCTTCAAATATCTGTTTTACAGAGGAAGGAGGGTTAAATTCCTGGCTAGCAGGAATCAGTGCCACATGGGTCGCCACCATGACTTTTTCTTGCAACTCAAACAACCACTGTTGGGGTAAATGTCGCAAAGGCGCCTGCGCAAATACTTGTGCCAACTCGAGCTCTTGCGGGGCGGCTTCTGTTTGCTCTGACGCATTCTCAACGAAAGTATAAGTGGCAAACTCTGTATGGCATTCCCATTTAAGTCGAAAACGCCCAAAATCGTGGAAAAAATACTTGGCATCGCCAGACGGGCTGGCTACCGCGAAATGACGGCAAAAATCACCAAGTATCACTTGCTGGGTAAACAGGTTATCGCCACCCAAATGAGCGTCATTCCTGGCAAAAATCGCCAGATGGGTCAGCGTTTCCGGGGCATGCAGACGCAGTGAAGGCCGGGAATGAACTTCAGCGGCGAGTGGTATGCGTAAGGGATGATTAAGTTTCGAGTAAGCAATAGACATGGGACATCACAGGAACATTAGAAATCTTATGCCGGATAATCGACCTCAAGTACGGTCAACTCCTCTATCCCGCCAGGCGTACGCAGCGTCACTGTATCGTCAACCCTGGCCTTGATAAGTGCTCTGGCCACTGGGGAAATCCAGCTGATCTTGCCTTGCAGGGGATCAAATTCATCAACACCAACGATAGTCACCGTATGCATTTCGCCGTGTTGGTTTTCATAGGTGACTGTTGCACCAAAATAAATCTGGTCAGACCCATGATGTATGCGCGGGTCAAATACTTCGGCAATATCCAGGCGCTTGGTCAAAAAGCGTATGCGCCTGTCTATCTCACGCAAACGCTTTTTGCCATAGATATAGTCACCATTCTCTGAACGGTCACCATTGGATGCAGCCCAGTGCACGATATTGACAATCTCAGGGCGCTCAACATCCATGAGATGTAAAAACTCATCCTTCATGCGCCTATGTCCTTCTGGCGTCATATAGTTTTTCACACCTGCCGGAATAGCTGGCGCGCCGAATTCTTCTTCGTCGTCAGGATCTGATTCTTTGATAAATGCTTTGCTCATATAGGCATTGTAGCGGACTTGATCAAAATAATTTTCTTTGTGGCACCGAAAGTCCACACTTAGCTTATAAAATAGACGAATACTTTACTTGTCATTACCATTCGCTATATTTCGATATATTTCGCTATATCTCTGGATAAAATTGAACTCTCAGATTGCGTAACAGGCTTAATTTTACCAATCACACACTGGTATTGATAAGTTGCCTGAACTAGAAATGGATTTTGCATGACAGAAAAAGCAGCAATCAATGTACTCATCGTCGATGATCATGCCGTGGTCAGGGAGGGGGTAAAAAGTATTATCTCAACCACAACAGATATCGCCGTTATTGCAGAGGCAGAAGCAGGTCTGGAGGCAATACGCTTAAGCCGCCAACTCGATTTTGAAGTCATGTTATTGGATATTGTCCTGCCAGACAAAAATGGTATTGAGGTATTAAAACAAATCAAATCTGAAAAACCCGGTATTGCCGTATTGATGTTTTCCATACACAGGGAAGACCAGTATGCAGTACGCGCCCTGAAGGCAGGTGCATCCGGTTTTTTGAACAAGCAATGCAGCAGTACGCAAATACTGGATGCCATCCGCCAGGTTGCGCGCGGTTTGAAATACATCAGCACTCAATTGGCACAAGAGTTGGCCAACAACCTGAATCAGGAGCATGAAGATGCACTGCACAAAACCTTGTCTGACCGCGAGTTCCAGACCATGACCTTGATTGCATCCGGTAAGTCTGTCAGCGATATTGCCAAAGAATTGTCACTTTCTGTAAAAACCATTAGTGAATACCGTTCCAGAATTCTATTGAAGATGAAATTGCGGCACAATGCTGAATTAACGCATTACGCTATCAAAAATCAGCTTGTAGATTAAACGATAACTTCGATGTCGCCGGCAACACTCTTGTTAGCAAGATCATTGGCAAAGCAAAATGTCAAAAACTCCAAATAATACGCAATTCAAAAGCCCTACCGATATTGCGCGTGAGACATTCAGACAATTGGCGATACAAAGAATTGCGCCAACGCCAGAAGCTTATCGCAAACTTTATAATGACATCGCCGGCATACCAGATACGCCAGATGTTCCGCCAGAACCTCCAGTAGAAGCAGCTCCTGAAATCTCGGAAGCAGAAATTTTGCTCGCCAATTTCGCCAACAGTCTGCAAATCTCGACGGGTGAAATGGCAACATATGGCCAACGCTTCAGCCGGGCGATCAAGACAGGTAACTGGCAAGATTATGGCCGGGGCCTGGTGCAATTGGCCGAGCGCATTACAGCACCGCCAAGTACATCCAGTAACAATATCAGCCTGGTAGATGACCCACTCCCAGTGCCTGCCGCCAGCAAGAATATCTCCCTGGTAGACGACGGTCCGGTTGAAGACCCACGTCTGCGCATACTCAAGGATTTGCTCTATCGTACCCTGACGCTCGCCCTCACCTCTTTATTGAAGCCAACGCCTCAGCTCGCTGGCGAATCCGAGAGTCTGGGCATGTCGGTGAAAGCCGCAGTCAATGAAGGTGAACTCAATCAAATTGCTGGTCGTCTCAAGCAATTATGCTTTCAAATTGAATTGCAAAGCGGTGATAGTGCAGAGCAGCAGGAATTGTTATTGCGCTTGTTTGATCTGCTGCTGACCAATATCCATGATTTGCTGGACAATGATAACTGGCTGCGTGGTCAAATCGAAGTCGTACAAAATCTGATCGCAGGCCCTATCGATCATCGCGCATTGCAAGAAGCTACACGCAGCCTGAAGGATGTCATCTACAAGCAAGGTGTACTGAAAAACAGTATTGCCGAGTCGAAAACTTCTGTCAAAAATATGATGACAGCGTTTATCGACAGATTAAATGCCATGGCCGATAGCACGGGTGCTTATCAGAACAAGATGGGGGCTTACTCTCAACAACTGAGCTCAGCCAAGAATGTATCTGAAGTCAGCGCCCTGATAGCCAGCATCCTCAGCGAAACCAAGGAAGTACAGTCTGAAACCTTGCGTTCACGCGACATGATAGTCGCCGCACAAAAAGAAGTCAGCGAAGCAGAAGCACGCATCAAGGAACTGGAAAACAAGCTCGCCCATATGAGTGAGCTCGTCAGAGAAGACCAGCTTACCGGCAGCCTGAACCGCCGTGGCATGGACGATGTATTCGAGCGCGAAGCTGACCGTGCCGACCGCCGCAACACCCCGCTGTGCGTCGCCCTGCTGGATCTGGATAATTTCAAGAAACTCAATGACACTCATGGTCATGCAGCGGGTGATGAAGCCCTGGTGCATCTGGTGCGTATCGTCAAGCAAACCCTAAGGTCCATCGACGTTGTAGCCCGTTATGGCGGTGAAGAATTTGTCATCATCATGCCCGAGACGCAACTTGATGAAGCGGCCCAGGCCATGATGCGGGTACAGCGAGAATTAACCAAGCACTTCTTTACCGCAAACGAGCAAAGGCTGTTTATCACCTTTAGTGCCGGTGTTGCCTTGCGCAATCCGCGCGAACCTCAGGATGCCACCATCAAACGCGCGGATAAAGCCATGTATGAAGCCAAACAATCCGGGAAAAACCGGGTGATCAAGGCCAGTTAAATCAAATACTGCCTAGAAAACGCTCAGTGTGGGGATGGCAGTGACAAATTTGCCACCCCATGCACGGATATAGCTTAACTGCCCCTCGATTTCCTGACGTAAATTCCATGGCAAGATCAGGACATAATCCGGCTTGTCAGCAATCAGCTCCACTTCAGTCAAAATCGGTATGCGACTGCCTGGCAAGTATTTGCCCTGTTTATGTATATTGATATCGACAACATAGGATAAAAGGTCGGGCCTGACACCAGAAAAATTGAGCAAAGTATTACCCTTTGCAGCAGCACCATAGGCCACCACCTTCTTGCCCTCTTTCTTGCAGTTCAATAAGAACTCCAGCAATTCAAACTTGGCTTTTTCTGCCTGTTTTTGCGCTTTTTGATAGAAAGCCACATCGGCGATTCCTGCTGCTCTTTCCTTCTCCAGCATGCCAGCAACGCTGTCGCGCTGATCGCGCTGCCCAGTATCACTACGCTGCGCAAGTACACGCAAGCTGCCACCATGGGTAGGCCATTCCTGCACATCAAAAACCTGTAAACCATTTTTTTCGAAAATTGCCTGCACTGCATGCAAAGACAAGTAGGAATAATGCTCGTGGTAGGCTGTATCGAACTGATTTTCCTGCACCATGTTCAGCAAATGCGGAAATTCAAAACTCGCCACACCCTGCGGTTTAAGCAAGGCAGCGAAGCCAGCAACGAAGTCGTTGATGTCTGGCACATGCGCCAGCACATTATTGGCTACCGTGAGGTCTGCAGACTGTTGATTTGCCTTTAACTCTTGCGCAAGTTCAGTGCCAAAGAACTTTTCTATAACAGGGATGCCCTTATCACGTGCGGCATTGGCAGTGCTGGTAGTCGGTTCTATTCCCAAACAAGGAATGCCTGCTGCCTTCACGTATTGCAATAAGTAACCGTCATTGGCCGCTACCTCTACGACCAGACTATTGCTATCCAAAGCCAATTCTTGCCGCATCGTGGTAACGAACTGTTCTGCATGCTTCAACCAGCTCGCAGAACAAGAGCTGAAATATGCATAATCTGCATCAAACAAATTTTCACGGCCAGTAAAATCCAAAGTCTGGGCCAGCCAGCACGTATCACAAACCATCAGCTTCAAAGGTAGCCAGACTTCCGGGTTTTCCAGTGTGTCAGCGCGCAAATACGCATTCGAAGGCGGAGCGCTGCCCAAATCGAGAAATGGTTTTGTCAGCTCATGTTCACAATGCCGGCATTTCATACACTAACTCCACTAAATTCATTGTCAAGCATGGGGAAGGCACGATCTTTCCCGGATATTTCAGATATTGCCAAAGGCAGATTGATTCGCAATTTTTCATCCAATATATTCAAGCCCAGCTCATGTGTGGGCATATAAGGCTGACTGTGGCAATACATCATTTCTACCTCATCAGTGAGAGTTTGAAATCCATGTGCAAAGCCTTCAGGCAGCAAGTAACTACATTTATTTTCTGCCGACAAGATCACAGCATGCCATTGCAGGAAAGTCGGAGAGTCTTTTCTGACATCGACAGCCACATCCCAGACTTCGCCTTTCAGGCAGGTGATCAACTTCATCTCGGCAGACGGCGGACGCTGCATATGCAGGCCACGGAACGTGCCCTTTTTTACTGTCAAGGTACGATTGATTTGGCTGATAGGCTGTTGCCATCCGAATTGCGCCAGCTCATCAGCACAAAACATGCGTTCCAGATAACCACGCTCATCACCCAGCGGCTTGCGTTTCAAGACGTGCAAACCTGTTAGTGGTGTCGCTACTAATTCGAAGCGTTCAGACATAATGCTCTATCGTAATTTTTTTCATGGCAGGGTCAAAAGTAAGCATCGAGATCGCGCTGACACAGTTCTTGTGCCGCAACGCCCGCCAGAAAATCTGCATACCAGCGCACACTGCGTGATACCGCTACCGATAAATCCCAGCGCGGTTGTATCGATAATTGTTCCCTGGCCTTGCTGGCATCGAGTGACAATAAGCCAGCCTCATGCACGCCTTCGACATTGACTGCGAAATCGACATCACCGTGGCCAAACTCTTGCCTGGCCAATTCCACTACTTCGCGCACTGTTGCAGCACCATCAGGGCCAAAATTCCAGGCCTGGGCAAGGCTGGCATCTTGATACCCGGCCTGGGCCAGCGACAAATAAGCAGCCAAAGGTTCCAGAACGTGCTGCCATGGGCGCACCGATTGTGGTCGGCGCACTTGCAAAGTCTGACCGTTTTCCCACGCACGTATCGCGTCTGGCAGCAATCTGTCTTCAGACCAGTCACCACCACCTATTACATTGCCAGCGCGGGCAACAGCCACCGTCAATCCCTGCTCCGCCAAAAATGAATCACGGTAGCTGGCAATCAACAATTCAGAAGCAGCCTTGCTGGCACTATAGGGGTCATGTCCACCCAATTCCGCAGTTTCAGGATAGGGATGTATTTGCTCAAGATTGCGATAGACTTTATCCGTCGTCACCATGACGGCAACCTTGGCACTAGTCTGACCGCGCAAGGCTTCCAGTACATGGGCGCTACCCATGATATTGGTCGCGAAAGTTGCCAGTGGCTCGCGATAACTGGGTCTGACCAGGGCTTGAGCAGCGAGATGCAAAACCACCTCAGGCTGACAATCTTGCACGACCTGCTTAACCAATCCAGCATCCCTGATGTCGCCAATATGACTGCGCATATTCTGCTCCAGCTTTAAAGCTGTAAACAAGCTGGGTGCAGTATTTGGTGCCAGGGATAAGCCTGTCAGCTCCGCGCCAAGATTGTTGAGCAAGAAGGCTAACCACGCACCTTTAAAACCAGTATGCCCTGTCAGCAATACTCTGCGTCCGCGCCAAAACTCTGTATCCAGTTGCATACGGTTTACCATTTCCGCCAAGGTGCGCTCCCCGATTGCCACAATTCTTCGAGCAGGTTTTTCTCACGCAAAGTATCCATGGGTTGCCAGAATCCGGCATGTTCAAATGCCATTAATTGCTGCCCGCTTGCCAATCCAGACAAAGGAGCTTGTTCCCAACTGATGCCATCGTGCTCAATCAGGTCAAGCACCTTGGGTGACAAGACAAAGAATCCGCCGTTGATCCAGCCACCATCACCTCTTGGTTTTTCTATGAAACCCAGAACTTCGTCGCCATTACGCTGCAATACACCATAGCGCGCTGGCGGCAAGACTGCAGTGACGGTAGCAAGTTTGCCATGGCTACGGTGAAAATTGATCGATGCTGTAATATCAACATCCGACACACCATCACCATACGTAAAACAAAACGCTTCTTCATCCTGTATATAAGGCGCAACTCTTTTGAGTCGCCCACCAGTCATGGTCTCTTCACCAGTATCAACCAGAGTGACTTTCCAGGGCTCAGCATGGCGCTCATGGACTTCCATGTGATTTTTTTGCATGTCTATGGTCACATCCGACATATGCAGGAAATAGTTGGCGAAATACTCTTTAATCAGATATCCCTTATAGCCGCAACAAATCACAAAGTCATTCACTCCATGGGCTGAATATGACTTCATGATATGCCAGAGTATGGGGCGCCCGCCTATTTCTATCATAGGCTTCGGCTTGAGATGGGTTTCTTCAGAAATCCGTGTTCCCAGTCCACCTGCCAGAATTACCGCTTTCATGCGTATTGCTCCTTACTATAAATTTCCGACATTTTACGACAGGTCTGCCCCAGACCCCGTAAGGACGCAAGAATCTCAATTTTTGAGATCAATTTCAGCCAACTTTACCCTGTCAATTTTGCCATTCGCATTTTTGGGTAAAGCATCCAGGAAAAACAAATGCCTGGGCACCATGTAGGTGGGCACAATAGCCGCAATTCTGGCGAGCAGATTTGCTGGCTCGCTCACTACATTGGTAGCAGCATAGGCAATAATCTGTCCCAGGCCGTTATCAAATTTTTTGTAAATCACTGCACACTCAGTCACTTCGCCCAGAGTATTGATTGCAGCTTCGATCTCTTCGAGTTCTATGCGATATCCCATATGCTTGATCTGGAAATCTGCCCTGCCCTGGAAATGCAAATTACCTTCTGCATCGCGCATTACGATGTCACCGGTACGGTAGCCCACATCTGAATAGCGTGTATGCAGAGGATTTTGCACGAAGGCCAGCGCGCTACGCTGGGCATCATTGTAATAAGCCAAGCCGACCTGAGGCCCGCGCAAGAATAATTCGCCCTTGTCTGGATTTTGCTCATCCAGTGCCAGAATCTCATAATCAAAATTTTGTGCCAGCTTGCCCAGGGGGGCGAGATTGCTCATATCATCAAAATCTGTAGCCTGAACATGATAAGCAGAACAGATGCAGGTACATTCGGTCGGGCCATACACATTTTCCAGATCGGCCCGCTCTGCAAACAGATCAAATAATTGCTTCAACTTGGATTTGGGGAAACCCTCGCCACCGAAAATGATTTTTCGTATATTGGGCAAATCAGTTTTGCTTAAAGCACGCGTCGTCAGCAAATACACCAGCATGGATGGCACAGAAAACCAGATAGTACAAGCCGCCTGATTGAGCAGGCGCACCAGCGCACGAGTATCATGCACTTGCTTCACCGTAAATGGCAGCAAAGTTGCGCCAGAAAACAATGCTGTATAAAAATCAAAGACAGAATTATCGAAATAACTGGGGTTCACATTGGTCAGCACGTCGTGCTCAGTCACACTGAATCTGTCCCGCGCCCACTGTATGAACCACAACAGATTGGCATGAGACATCACTGCGCCCTTGGGTGTGCCGGTGGAACCAGAAGTGAACATGATGTAGGCAGGTGAGCTGCCAGACACTGCCCTGCAGTCTGGCAGCTCAATACTCTCGACAGCAATGAGTAATTCATCAAGTCTCAAACACCGGACTTTTGCTTCTTCAAATTGCCCATCATTGAATGACAAATCCGGAAAGCTATTGACCAACAATGCTGGCTGACAGGTATGCAGTATCTTACGCAAGCGCTCCCAGGGGCTGGCGGGATCAAGATTGGTATAGATCAAACCCAGTCGCAAGCAAGCCAGCATGCAGGCGAAAGCATCTGCTGATTTGTCATTGAACAAGGCTACTACCTGCCCTTGCCGCAAGCCTCGCGCATGAAGTGCACGTGCCAACTGCTCCACCTTATCGCTCAGACAGCGATAACTGATGGCCTCGTCGGTAGAGGGATAATACAAAGCGCGCCTGTCCGCAAAGCGACATACGATTTCATTAAAAGCCAGAGCCAGATTTGAGATATAAGTCATATGCCAAGCAAGAACAAATTAAAGCACCAGGCCGCCATCTACTTCAAGTATGCTGCCTGTCAGATAATCGTTTTCTATCGCGTAGTGGACCGCTTGAGAGACTGCTTGCATACCTCCAAGGCGTCGCAATGGCACTTGTTGTTGCAGTTTCGCCAGCATGGCCTCGCTCAATGCTGCGCGGGTTGAAGGTGTATCGATAAATCCGGGAGCAATGGCGATAAAGCGCAAACCCAGTGGCCCCAATTCCTTGGCCCAGGTATGCGTCAGCGCATTGACCCCAGCCTTGGCAGCAGAATAGGCGGATTGACCGGCATTGCCATTGGCAGCAATAGAGCTAATGGAAATCACCACGCCTTTTTTTCGCTTGACCAGCATGTGATCGACAACACGACTGGTCACAAAAAATACAGAATCAAGGTCAGTCGCCATGACTTTACGCCAATTATCACGTGAATGCGTACGCTCGTTCCTGGACAACATATTGACCAAAGGCTCGCTATGAATAATGCCTGCATTATTGATGAGTACATCAATATCAAAGCCCGCATCTGCCACTGTCTGTATAGCGATATCCACGGCTTCGGCATTTGCCACATCACATTGCACGGCGCGCACACGACCGGAAGCAAGCTGAGTCAATTCCTGACAAAGATGCTCGTCATATTCAAGGACAAACAAGCTGGCACCTGCCTCATCAAGCTGCTCTACCAGATGCCGGCCTATGCCGCGCCCGCCGCCGGTGATCAGGACATTGATGCCGTTAATCTTCATATACTGGCACCTTGCACCAGCAGGGCTTTACGTGCATCGCCAACTGACTTCATATCGGCAATCTGGTCACCGCTAAACTGGATCTGGTAAGTGTCCTCAAGGCGAGTGATCAAAATCATGTGCGCCAGAGAGTCCCAGCTACCTATCTCTGTCAAGATCAAGGTATCGATAATGCTGGATTCTGGCAAGCCGAAAACTTCCGAGAATATTTTTTCTATAGTCATATCTATTTTTTACTTTTGCTGCAAATTTAATACAACGGAGGGTATTAATTAAATTGTACAAATAAGGCCTTGCCACAAACGAAAGACAAAGCAATATCCTTTGCCCTATCCACCAATAACTGGTTGCCAATACGATACGGGCCATCACCATGTGCCCAGATGTAATCATCAAGTATCAGCCATGCGCCTGGTTTTAATAAAGTTAGCCAGTGCGCGCAATCTTCTTGCACTCGCGCAAAATCATGGTTACCGTCTATATGTATCAGTGAAATTTTTCCAGAGAAATTGACGGCATCGCTGGATGGCGACGCAAAATCTCTCTTGTTTGCATATTCTGTAAACGCGGCGACTGATGGCAATTGCAAATGCGCATGCTGGCCCCGATTGAAGGGCACCATATTGACATAAAATCCCTCACTCAAGACCTTGAAATCCCAGTCATCTACCAGGGCCTGGAATGAAGTAGTCGAGTCGGTTTGTATAGCCTGCTCCCGTCCCCAGGGGTCCACAGTCAAGAGTGGACCTATATTGTATTTCATTGCCAGATAAGACAAGACAAAAGCAGAACGGCCCATCAGGGAACCTATCTCTATAACGTCTCCTGGTACAACGGTAGAGGCAATCCCCATCAGTGCAGCGAGCTTGTCGTCATTGGATTCGCCATAAATCAAGCTGACCTGCCGTAATACCCCAGCCACTTCGATTAAAGATAAAGCCTGTTTTCCAGCGGTACACAATTCGACAAAGGCCAATAAGCGCGTAGCGCGCGCCATCAATTGCCGATGCTGCTGCACTTGCTGCCGTATTGGTGACTGCCCTACCATTTCTATTTGCAGTTGATGCGTATTGATAAATCGCTGCATGAAATCATAGACACTGGACACCGGACTGTACAATCGCCGCACAGTATGAGTTTGCAGCAAATCCAGGAAGTGATGACTAAAGTCTTCAGCGTAAATTGAGGGTAAATGCAATACCTCAGCACCATTGCTGGCCAGCAGATCACTCTTTACTGAGGCTGCACATAAGGTGCTTTCTGCACGGTGCTGCGCTGCAGTCAGATAATCCAGTGCCGACTGGTCTACTGCCGGGAAGATCAGCGTCACATCGCCTTGTTTAGCATTGTCCATGGCCGAGGTCCGTTCAGTCTTTCTGACCCATGTCACGTTGGGCTGCTTCGCGCACTACTTCATCCAGCCACTGATGCATGCTTTTGCCAGTTTTTGCGCGCGCCTCGTAGGCCATGCGCTTGGCTTCGGGGCTGACGCCTTCGAGTTGCCCATACAGACGGGTTCTGTGGGTACCGCCACGTGCGCCAGGGATGTCGAAATCAAGGTCAGCGCCTGGTTCACCTTCGCCCACGACAAAGTCGATCAAATAAAATACCCCACCTATGATCCATTCCAGACGGGTTTTGCGCGCTTCGAAGGGTAACTTGTCCAGTGGCAGTGTGTAGACAAATTCAGGATTCGAATTCATCAATATCTTGCCGAACTCGGTTTCTCTTAACCATGGCGGCATGCTTTCATCACCAACCACTACTTTGCCACCCGGTTTGGTGACCCTGGCCATTTCAGAAAAGGCCCGCTTAATATCGCCAAATGCATTGATGCCACCAAAATGGAAACAGGCATCAAAACTGTTATCAGCAAACGGCAGATAATAACCATTGGCGAGCGCAGGTTCGACATGGGTATCCACGCCATGCATGCGCTCCAGATTCTTGTTCAAGAATGAGGGCGACAGGTCCTGAACATACAATTTGCCGTCCGGCCCCAGCCTTTTGGCAATGATCTCTGAATCACGTCCGGTCCCTGCGCCAGTTTCCAGCACGATGCTGCCAGGAGTGAGATTGAGCTTGTCGACCATGGCATTGCGGACCACTTGCTCGTCCTCACCATAGGTACTGAAAGTCAAAGGCAAAAACCGGTCATAGGCGTCTGCCCTGTCTTCATATTGTTGCAAGGCTTTTTGATCTGCCACAGGCAATTCAAAGGGGTAAACAAAATTGGGAACGCCTTTGACGATCTCAAAACGATTGCCCGATGCGCTACTCAGTGTGCCCGACACTATTCCAGCCTCGTCCTTAACCTCATTTGACAAAACCAGGGGTTCCAGTGTGATGGGATCTACATAGAAATTCTCTTCGCCAAAACGCATGTTCGCTCCAGGTATCGTGTTAAATAGGTTTATGCCATAGTGTATGTGCATTTAAGCAATTTCTTAGCCCCGAATTCAAGGGAAAGACCCACTTATTTCTCATAATGAAGCGCAGCAAGCCCTTCCAGATGTTTTATAACAACGATTTCGATGGAAATGACCAGCCTGAGCAAAAAATAGCACGGTTTCAAATCATTCTTTTATGCAATCAAAAGATAATAAAAAGCATATACAGTATAGTGAGAAAATCTCTCGAAATCGATCTGAAGACAAGCAGGCCCTCACATGAAAAACATGAAACCCATAGTGATTTTTGGTTTAGGAAAAATTTCCGATGTTGTCTATCAACATATAGTGCGTGATCAGAGCTTCCAGGTCCTGGCATTTACCTGCGACAGACAATGGCTGGACCAGGCAACTATAGACGAGGGCACACATCAAGGCTTGCCCGTGATCGCATTTGAAGACCTGGAAAAAACATATCCACCAGAATCGGTAGACATGATCATCGCCATGGGCTATCAAAATCTGAATGCCAGCCGTCTTCAGAAATGTGCTGAGGCTAAAGCCCGGGGTTATCACCTGGTCAGTTATGTCAGCCCCAAAGCAGACCATGGACAGTGGCTGAATATAGGTGAAAATTGCGTCATTCTTGACGGTGTAGGCATACAGCCGTGTGCCAGCATAGGCAATAATGTCTTCATCTGGAATAACGCGTTGATAGGTCATCACTCCACCATCAAGGACGATTGCTGGATTGCCGCCGGTGTCACCATAGGCGGCAGCACAACTCTGGGAGAGCGCTGCTTCGTCGGTCTGAACGCGACTTTGGGCGGTGAAATCACGGTTGGTGCCGATAACCTGCTGGGCGGAGCAAGCCTGATATTAAAAAACACCTCAGACAAAAGTGTATTCATCGCCGCAGGGACAGAGAAATTCAGGCTGGACAGTCCTACCTTCCTCAGAATGACTTCTTTGCCAGCCATGGGCAGCGGGCAAAAAAAGGAATAATGGCATGCTGAAATGGAAAAAACTGGGTCAGATATTCAATCCCTGCACCAGCCAGCCTCGCCCGTGGATGCAGGAATATGCACAATGCCCGACCGCATTCATTCTGAATGAAAGCACCGTCCGGGTTTTTATTGCATCCCGACCCAAACCTGATTCTGAGCTGAAATATGTGTCTTATCCGGGCTATATCGACCTCGACCGCCATGACTTGTCAAAAGTCGTGGCAATTGCAGAATCCCCTTTGCTCCCCCTGGGTGGCTCTGGTGCATTCGACGAATTTGGCATCATGCCCAGCAGTTTTATTGAGACGGGTGATAACATTCATGCCTATTACACTGGTTGGACCAGGATGGCGTCTGTCCCTTACACCCTGGCCGTCGGACTGGCGATCAGTACAGATGGTGGCAGCAACTTTGCCAAACTGGGCCAGGGCCCCGTTCTGGGATTAAGCCTGAAAGAAGCCTATTTTGTCACCGGCCCCAGTGTCTTGAAAGTCGGTGATGCATGGTATATGTGGTATCTGAGCGGTAAAAAATGGTTATTTGCAGAAGGAAAGCATGAACCCGTTTACCAGGTAGCCCTGGCAACTTCCTCAGATGGTATCAACTGGCAGCATGATGGCCAGCCAGTGGTTCCACGCCTCAGTGAAGATGAATGCCAGGATATTTTTTCGCCCTTTTTCCTGAATGGCAAATGGCATGCCGTTTTCGCCTGGCGTCACCCCTCCACTTCGGGTGGCGCGTACCGCATTGGTTATGCCTCATCGAGCGATCTGAAAACCTGGATAAGAGACGATGCACAAGCCGGCATATCCACCTCGGACAGCGGCTGGGATGCACAAATGATTTGCTACCCGAACATCAAGGAAATTGATGGTCGCATTTTCATGTTCTATTGCGGCAATTCCTTTGGCAAGGAAGGCTTTGGTGTTGCAGAACTGATTTCGGAAGAGGAACAATGACTATCGTTGAGCAATTGCTGGATGAACCAAATCAGCAAAGAATATTACTGGCCCAGTTGAAAACCAGCAGCAAACCCATCATCATCTATGGCGCAGGTGTCTACGCCTATGTATTGAAACGTTTTCTGGAACTGAATGGCATCAAAATCCAGGCGGCAATGGTGGACGCAGAATATCTGGCGCAACAGGCATTTACCGATCTACCCGTTGTCAGCACTGAGGATTACACAGCTCAATTAGGAGACTGCCACGTCATTATCGGCATCACCAATTACCCCCCCATGCTTGAAAAACTCAGGCGACTCGGTGCCAGTGATGTCCACGTCATTGATATCCCTGACTATTTGAACATGCCTCACGCTTTCATGGAAAGGCAATTTCTCATACAAAATAGCAGTAATTTTGATCAGGCATATGGTTTGTTTGAAGATGAATTATCCCGGCAAACCTATGTCGCAGCGATCAACACCAAGCTAAGTGAAAATCTGGCTCATATTGCACCCTGTGTCAGGCTGGATAATCTTTATTTCCCCAGCTCGGAATTTTCACCTGGCGATCATGAAAGCTTTCTCGATGTAGGTGGATTCACCGGTGACACCATCAAGGAATTTCAGCAGATCAAACATGGCGCTTACGACAAAATCATATCGCTGGAACCGGGTGACAAGAATTTCCAGGAATTACAACAGACTGTAGCAGACCTGAATATTCCCAGAGTCATGGCCATTAAGGTCGGTGCCTGGCATGAGAAAACCGTATTGCGCTTCACTACGAAAGCCATGCACATCGACAATGAGATCAGTGAGACTGGAACTAGCGAAATCCAGGTAGACACGATAGATGCGATATTGCAGCAATCAGGCAGCGCTGTCAGCCTCATCAAACTCGATATTAATGGTGCAGAATACAATGCCTTGAGCGGCGCACGCCTGAGCATTAATAAGTACAGGCCAAATATCGTCGTCCGGTTACACAAGAAAGAAGATTTTTACCGCCTGCCCATCTTGCTCAAGGAGATTGCGCCTGACATGAAACTATATCTGCGGCAGCGCAATTACATGTCCATGATGTTGATCATGTATGGGATTTTTGATCTACATCAGTAATCTGGCTAATCCAAAGCCATGGCGGCCAAATTCATTGCCGTTATACAGCATGTAAATCTGGCCCTGGCAGGCAAACACATGCGGGTAGCAAGTCATGCCCGAATCCCAGCCAGCATCAGATAAACCCAGACTCAGTTCATTATCATCCCGTTGCCAGTTCTGCAAATCTGTAGAGATGGCATGATCAATGCGATAAGAGCGTTCGCGATTATGACGAAAATCATTGGCCTCGCGATAACAAAAAAACATATGGAATACGCCAGCTATATTAATGACCGTTGGCAGTGCCTGGCATTCATCTGGACCTAGTCTGGATGCGATAATCTCTTGCCCATCATTCTTTTTCCAGTCTATGCCATCTGCAGAAATTGCATGGCCTATCTTGTACACCCTGTCATGCTCGGCTTGCGCATCAAAATGCTGCCAGCCTTTGCCAAAGATATACCACATATGAAAACGTCCGTCATACACTTGCACAAAGGGGTCGGCAATCAGGCAGGGTTCATGCAATGAAGCTGATAATACCGGGCCATCCCCCAGGCGCTGGAAGGTCTTGCCCTCATCATGACTAAGCGCTATACCTATGGCGCTATCTACCGGGACGGAACTACGCCGGTTGACACCACCTATATAGCCGTAGATCTGACCAGCATGACGCATGACATTCAAAGGGAAAATACCATGTTCGTCAAAACAGCCAGGCTTTCCCAATGAAATCACTTCGTGCCTGGAAACTGCAAGAATGTCCTTGAAATTCAATGCCATATCCACGTAGGCGATATGGCTCAGGTATTTGCCATTGCTGGCATCCAGGCTGCGTGTAGAAAAATAAATGCGGGCAAAAGTGTCAAACAATAGCACTTGCGGTGCTTGCGCAAATGACTGGCAGTCATTTGGCAGTTGATGCCCGGCAGGATCAAAAATTTGCCCCAGTTTTTCCCATTTCATCATGCAATCGCAGCTTTCATAGCAAGGTGTAGCCGTTTTTCAGGTAATCACTGATGTCATCGTCAGAATTGAACATCATGAGATCTATGATAGACAACCAGGGCACGAATTCTGCGCCAAATTGCTTATATATGCGTAATTCTGACTGAATAAAATGCAAGGCAATATTGCAAGATGAAAAATCCTCTCTGGAATACAAATCCTGCCCACCAATCGCATTGACGTAGTCGCTTGCGCCAAGCACCTGGCATATCGCCAGCACTTTGTCCTGGCCCTTTAATTCATGATCGATAGCCAGGCTGGAGGAAATGATGATATTTGTCGAGATATTCAGGTAAGCGCAAATTTTCACGACTGATTGATGTAAAAATTCAAATAAATTGCGCTCTGGATTATTCAATATCGATTCCAGCAAGGGATAAACCTGGGCAAAGTAAGGCGCATGCAAATAAGCAGCCCTGATTTGATTCAGCATTTTTTTTGCATCGAAACTATCCGCTAGCGCACGCTCGACGACATCTAAAGAATCAGACGCATTTTTCAGGGGCAAGGAAATTAATTGATCCCTGCCCTCCTGCAAAATACGATTCCGGTTGATCCAGCCTTTTTTTGTGTATTTAATGTTATCGTAAATAACAAATACATCGACTGCCGAGATCAACTGAAAGTAAGCGATATAGGGGAAAAAATAGGGCTGCATGATTGCAGCCTTCTTCTGCACTGGTTCAGGCAGGTGCTCGGTGTTGTTATTGAAATTTGATAAACTTGTCGCCAGCATTTCTTTTTCCAGAATATTTTCTTCGCGTCGGCCACCTATATGCTATCGCTTCAAACCAGTCTCAATGAGCGATCAGATCAGCAATTCTTTCCACATCTGCCTCACTCAAATCTGGATAGATAGGCAGGCAAATCACCTTGCTGGCAATTTCTCTGGCGACGGGCAGATTCTGATGTGAAGCTGAAGGCAGGCCGCGATACATGGGGAAATCACTGATCAATGGATAGAAATAGCGGCGAGCATAAATCTCATGTTCACGCAGTTTCTGGAACAAGGCATCGCGCGACATGACATAATCAGCTTCCACCAGGATAGGGAAATAGGAGTGATTGGGCTTGCTGTCGGCAATATCGCTGACGCAAGTGATGCCAGTGACATTTTCCAGTCTGAAGCGATACTGTGTAGCGATTTTCTGGCGTGCGTCCAGCACAGCATCTATGCCCTTGAGTTGCAGCAAACCCAGGGCAGCATTGAATTCACTCATTTTTCCATTGATGCCCGGTGCAACTACAGTCACTTCATCAACAAATCCGAAGTTTTTGAGATGATCTATATGCTGTTTGGTTTTGGCATCAGGGCAGACAATTGCGCCCCCCTCAAAAGTATTGAAAACCTTGGTCGCATGGAAACTCAATATGGACAAATCACCAAAATTAAGCAAGCTATTGCCATGGTATTGCACGCCAAAGGCATGCGCAGCATCGTAGATCAGCTTTAGTCCATAATTGTCAGCGATTTTTTGTATACGGTCGACATCACAAGGCCGGCCATAGCAATGCACGGGCATGATGGCTGAGGTTTGTGGTGTGATGGCCGCTTCGATTTTATCTGCATCCAGATTGAAGGTGACGGGATCAATGTCAACAAATACTGGTTTGATACCATTCCATAAAAGCGAATGTGCAGTCGCGACAAAAGAATATGGGGTGGTAATCACCTCACCATTGATACGCAAGGATTGCAGAGCCGTGATCAAGGCGATGGTGGCATTGGCAAACAAGCAAAGATGCTTAACCCCCAGGTATTCGCACAGTGCCTGCTCCAGCTCATGATGAAATGGACCGCTATTCGTCAAAATTTTATTCGCCCAGATCTTTTCCAGATAAGGCATGAACTCTTCCAGAGGCGGCAGCACTGGCTGAGTGACATAGATAGATGAATTGCCGTCCGCTTTTTTCATATTCTTTTCCAGGAGGATGCATCAGAACCACATTACACTTTTAATTCATTCTTACGAATTTGAAACTTTAAGTTGAAACTTATCTATGGAGAATGCTTCAGGCCCTCTGCCATCACACCAGATACTCCACATTTTTCGCATAGCCAGATTCAATGCATCAGCAATTAATTCTGGCTTGCATTTGATGGAGTTTTCACAAATGGATCTCAAAGTCATCCTGACTTCAGACAATCTTTCCAGATTGTCACACCAGTATTTACCTCTTACAACAAAATCATCAAGGTCACGCGCCAGAAAATCTTGCATGCCGACCTGTCCCAAAATTGCTGCCGCACTTCTGGATGCAAGCAAGCTTCCATCGATCGATAAAGTTGGTACGCCCATCCACAGGCCATGATGTGTCGTTGTACCACCATTAAATGGAAATGAATCCAGGCAAATATCTATCTTATTATAGAGAGCCAGATAATCTTCTACCTTGGTTCTCCCATAATAACTGATGCGCTCGGGAGATATCCCATTTGCAGCAAAAGTCGCAGCCAGCGTTGACTTATCAAAACCAGACGGCATGGCGCCCATCAAAATTCTTGAATCCTTGACCTCATTCAATAATTGCGACCATGCTCGTATGGTCACTGCATTGACTTTACTCAAGCGGTTGAAGCTGCCGAAATTGATATAGCCCTTGCTTAATACTGGCAATGCTTCTACTGCCGGTGCCAATGGGCTGGGCAAAAATGGGGCGGCACAAGGCAAACTGGCAATTTTCTCAGTAAATAAATGATCAAATTGTCCTCGTGGCAAATAAAACGGGTCGCCAATAAAATAATCCATGGCTTGCAAACCCGTTGTTCCTGGATAACCGATCCAGCTGAACTGTATGGGAGCAGGCTTATGAGCAAACACCATGAGCCGGTTTTTTGCGGTATGCCCCGACAGATCGCAGAGAATGTCTACCTGATCTGTCAAAATTTGCTGAACTACCTCCGCGTCGTCGCTCCCATTAATTTTTCGCCAATGCTTGAAATAAGTACGGATTTCAGCCGTGACTTCGTCTTCTAATTTATTGTTATCGTAGGCATACAATTCAAGCGTAGTGATACGTGACAAAGAATCAAGCACAGGAATCGCAAACGTTGCCACTGCGTGATTATGAAAATCACCGGACACAAAGCCAATCCGCAAAACACGGTCTTTTACTTTGCTATTCTGATGTATGGGCCAGTGCGTAATTAAAGGCAGCTCATATCTTGCACTGTAATTCAAATGTTCTTGAAACAGCTCCTGGGAATCCAGTTTTCCGGTCTCACTTAAACAAAACAAGAGGCAGGTATTTGCCTCGGTTTCATTCTTTCCAAATTGGATAGCGCGGCGAAAATGTTGCTCTGCCATGTCAATATCAGAATCCAGGGAAATGCATATCTGCCCCAGGCAACGGTGAGCATTGCTTAATTTCGCATCGTTTTCCAGCGCCTTTTCAAAATAAAGCCGTGCTGTAATGAAGTCTTTTTTATCCAGATAAATAATCCCTATATTGTTATAGACCTCGGCTAATTTAGGATTTAACTCTATAGCGCGCTGCAAGTAAGGCAAGGCTTCATCATCCCTGTCCATCAATGACAAGACTGATCCAAGCGCATGATGTGCCTCAGCCATGGCAGGAAATTTTTCCAGGGCTTGCTGCGCTAATTTCAAGGCTTGGGGGAGCATTTTTCTTTCCCTTAATATCCCCACCAAATTGAAACTGGCAACGGCAAAATCCGGCGCCAGCGTCAATAGCTGGCGCAGACAAGCTTCTGCTTCTGGCAATTTACCTGTAGCTCTCAGCAGATTTGCCAGATTATTGTAAGCGGCCAGCATCTTATTATCGAGATCCAGGGCTTTCCTGTAATGCGCCTCCGCAATATCCAGTTTCTTGTTTTTTACAGACACCAGTGCATAGTTAAAGTGGGCCACTGCATCATCTGGCAATAATTCGAGAGATTTCCACATGGCTTGTGCTGCCTCTTCCAGGCGAACTGAGTTCAACAGAACCAGACCTAAAAATCGCCATGCTATGCCATTGCGGGCATTTTTCTGTATCAGTTTGCGCGCAAGCCGCTCTACTTCCTTGAAATTGGCTTGTTCATACAATAAAGATAATTTATTTAGCTCTGTTGCGCTACCCACAATATGCTTTGCTGAACTCGCTTTGGCAGGCACCGGATTTTCAGTTGCTGTCAATTCAGATTCGGGCTGCACATTGTCAGACTCAGTCATCTGGCTGCTTTGAAAGACTGAAGCACGCAAGTCCATCGCCTGGCGTACTATTTCTGCATCGCCAAGTAAATTTAGTACTTCTATGTATATATCCCAATACTCTGCGCGCTGTGGGTCGCCCTGAATTGCGGTTTCAAGGTAGATCAATGATTCATCAGCCGAACCTGAGGAAGCCAGCAACTTGCCCAATTCATAATTTGCATCGGGCCGCTCCGGGACATTTTTTAAAATTAATTTGTAATGCGCTATCGCATGTGACAGGTTTCCGGCTGCATTTGCCGCTTGCGCCAGTTGCAATAACTGCTGGATGGCCTGTTCAAGCGCCTCGCCCGCTGTCATTTCGGCATTTTTTTCATCCAGGCTGGCGGGAGAAACATGTTGACTCATAGCAAAACCTTAATAAAAAGGGCCGGGCGCTGCGCCCTGCTAATAATGATTGTCTTAAAAAAGAGGACTTTTCACGGTCGACAATAGCAAAAAAATGTTAACTTAAAGCCGAAAATAAACCTATAAATGGTCTCAAGTATTTTGAAATGCTGTCGTTTAGCGGAACATTGAGAGCAACTTTACCCCGAAAATAAAATATTTACTTTGAGCAACCCATTAAACTTTTGAAATAAGCGTCCGATACCTGATTGCAACGGCGGTCCAATATCCTGGTAAAACAGACCAAAGTTTAAGGCCACCGGCCATATTTACATAACTTGGGTAAGGAGAACTAACATGGCTTCATTTATTAATACCAATATTGCGTCTTTGAATGCACAACGCAATCTGACTACTTCACAGTCTTCCCTGAACACTTCTTTGCAACGCCTGTCTTCTGGTCTGCGCATCAATAGTGCAAAAGACGATGCTGCGGGTTTGGCGATTTCTGAACGTTTGACTTCTCAGATCGGCGGCTTGAATCAAGCTGTTCGTAATGCGAATGACGGTATCTCTCTGGCGCAAACCGCTGAGGGTGATTTGACACAAATCGGCTCCAACTTGCAACGTATCCGTGATCTGGCAGTACAAGCAGCCAACGGCTCCAATAGTGCCAGTGACCGTGCCGCTCTGAACAACGAAGCTTCACAACTGATCTCTGAGATCAACCGTGTTGCCAGCTCTTCCAACTTTAACGGCGTTAATCTGCTGGACGGTAGCTTCACAGCACAAACTTTCCAAGTTGGCGCAAATGCAACATCGAACGATCAAATTTCCATCTCTTCCATCGCCAGTGCCAAGTCTTCCAGCCTGGGTGTTGGTGCTAGCTCCAGCTACTCCACTAGTGTTTCTGGCGGTGTAAATGGTGTAGGCGGCTTCCAGTCTGGTGACCTGGTCATCAATGGCTTCAATATTGGCGCGACCACCAGTGACGGCGTATCTTATGCAGACAGCAAAGGTAGCGCGATTGCCAAAGCAGCAGCCATCAATGCTGCGAATGGCACCACTGGTGTAACAGCCACTGCTCAGGCAACCACAACCAGCGGTACTGCTGCAACTGGCTTTGCCACAGCAATCGCCTCTGGCGACGTCTTGATCAACGGTGTTGACATTGGTGCCCTGGCAGCTGCTGGTAGTGCCGCTGAACGTGGTGCTCAAGTGACTGCCGCCATCAATGCAAAAAGCTCTCAAACAGGCGTTACTGCTTCGTTTGACTCCACCACTGGCGCTGTTGCCCTGAATGCTGCTGATGGCAGAAACATCACTGTATCCAAAACAGATGCTTCTTCCGGCTTGGCAGCAACAGTAACTGGTCTGGGTAGCGCTACTACTGGTGCAGCAACAGCGATCGGTACTGCAGCTGCAACAACAACTACTGCTGGTACGGTCAAGCTGTCATCCAGCAGCTCTGCCGGTATCGTTTTGGCAAATGGTGGCGCAGGTGTGGCAACAACAGGTGCGACCATTACTGGTACTAACTCCAACATCGCTGCTGGCGACATCCAGATCAATGGCGTCGATATCGGTGCGATCACTGGTGGTGCTACTGCGACCTTGCAAGGCGATGCGATCCGCGATGCGATCAACCAAAAAACCAGGCAAACTGGTGTTACTGCAGCCAATGTCGCAGGCGTGATTACGTTGACAAGTTCACAAAATGCGGGCTATACCTTCACAACTAAAGGTACAGCAACTGCAGCGAACAGTGGCTTCACAGTAGGTACTACTACCGTAGCAGGTGCTGGTGCTACTGCCGCAGGCTTGACTGCAGGTGCAACAGCAGCTACAGCAACAGTTGGTGCGGGCCTGTCATCACTCGACCTGACCACAGCATCTGGTGCAACATCTGCTCTGACAACGATCGATGCAGCTTTGGCTTCTGTCAATAGTTCACGTGCTTCTCTGGGTGCTTATCAAAACCGTTTCTCTTCAGCAGTCAACAGCTTGAATACGACTTCTGAAAACTTGACAGCTTCCCGTAGCCGTATCCGTGACGCTGACTTTGCTCAAGAAACAGCACAATTGACACGTGGCCAGGTATTGCAACAAGCTGGTACTGCAATCTTGGCTCAGGCGAACGCGTTGCCACAAGGTGTATTGGCTCTGCTGCGTGGCTAATCAATGAGACTAGATTAGTCTTTCATTGAAAATGAGTGGTCCCCTGGTCAAATTTATGATCAGGGGAATTTTACTTTAAGGAAACATCATGGACGTCCTATCGATTACCAGTTCATCGTCAGGAGCACCTGTTTCAGATAGAGTGAGCGGTACAGCCCCCATCCCTCAGATAGTGCAAAGCGCTGCGCCGCTGCAGACTGCCAACCCTGTGACAGCTACTGGCCAGAGTCCGAAGCCAGCCTCAGCCGACGATGTCAACAAGGCGGTTGCGGAAATCAACAAGTCTCTTCAATTGAGTTCACAAAATCTGGAATTTAGCGTAGACAACGATGCTAAAGAAGTCGTGGTCAAGATCGTTGACCAGCAAACCAAACAAGTCATCAGGCAAATTCCTACCCAAGAAGCATTAGAGATTGCAAAGTCTCTGGATAAATTGCAAGGTTTACTGATAAAACAGACTGCCTAAGATGAAATTTATGTCTATATTGAAAACAAGCAGGTAAATTCCCTTCTAAAGTCTGATTTACCCTTGCCGTTAATAAAGTAAAGTACTTCCAACAAAAGGGGAATCACGTGGCAGGAATTCAATCAACAGGCATCGGTTCAAATCTTAATGTGAACGACATCGTCTCCAAGCTGATGCAGGTGGAGAGCCAGCCATTGACGACGTTGGCAAAGAAAGAAGCGAGCTACCAGGCCAAACTATCCGCTTACGGAACCTTGAACGGTGCCGTTAGTGCATTCCAAAATGCACTAACATCACTGAACAACCCCACTACCTTTCAATCATTGAATGCCAGTGCTGGCGACTCCACCATTGCATTTGCGACTGCCAATAGTGCAGCAACTGCCGGTAGCTATAGTGTTGCCGTAAGCAAATTGGCTCAAGCGCAAGGGATATCCAGCGTTGGTCAAGCCAGCTCTACCAACGCTATTGGCGCAGGAACAGAAACCACCATCAGTTTTGCTTTTGGCACAATTACCGGAACTGCCGTTGCAGGCACTTATCCCGGCGGAACCACATTCGCGCAAGATGCGAATCAAACCGTAGGCACAGTCAAGATCAATAGCAGTAATAATTCCCTGCAAGGGATACGTGACGCTATCAATGCCGCCAATGTGGGTGTTTCCGCATCCATAGTCGGTGATGGCAGTGCCACCCCTTACCATCTGGTATTAAATTCAAGCAAAACCGGGGCTGCATCCAGCCTGAAAATCACTTCTTCTGGTGAAGATGCCGCTGTCACCTCTTTGTTGGCTTATGATCCAACTGGCACTCAAAATTTTACTGAAGTCAGTACAGCGCAAAACGCTAGCCTGACAGTAAATGGTATCGCCATTTCCAGCGCTTCCAATACAGTAACGGGTGCTATTCAGGGTGTTTCACTGACGGTATCCAAAGTAGGTACCACCTCTATTTCTGTTTCACCGAACACAACAGGCATCACGGCGGGCGTGAATAGTTTTGTCAAAGCTTACAATGACCTCAATACAACGATAAAAAGCCTGACTGCCTATGATCCCAATACCAATAAAGCAGGTTTATTATTAGGTGACTCAACAACACAAAGCGTGCAAAACCAGATCAGGAAAACTTTGTCCTCGTCTGTCAATGGTTTGGGTGGTGGCTTGACGACTTTATCACAGATAGGGGTCAGCTTTCAGAAGGACGGCTCCATTTCACTGGATGCCTCCAAGTTATCCACTGCTCTGGCGACTAAATTTAGCGATGTCGGCGGCTTGTTTGCCTCATTAGGCTCAGCTACCGATAGTCTGGCCAGCATTACCGGTTCATCTTCTGCCACCAAAGCTGGCAGTTATGATCTGGCCATTACTCAAATCGCCACCAAATCCAGCCTGACTGGCGATCTGACCCTGCCCGTCTCCACCACCATAGACCCCAGCACTAAAATTAGCGTCACCCTGGATGGTGTGACTGCGGATGTCAGCCTCGCAGCTGGCAGCTATAGCTCTGCAGACCTGGCAACGCTGATACAATCGTCTATCAATAGCACCTCAGCCTTTACGGCTGTAGGCGCAACTGCAAAAGCAAGCATAGTCGGTGGCGCACTGGTTTTGGAGTCCAATAAATATGGCTCCACCTCTGCCATCAATATCGCTGACAAAACCGGCACTGGCGTTGCGTCGCTGACTGGTACGGTAACTACAGGAAGTGCGGGCAAAGATGTGGCCGGTACTTTGAATGGCATTGCAGGCACTGGCAATGGACAGACACTGACTGGCGCAGCAGGCAGCACCGCCGAAGGACTTAAATTACTCATCGCCGGCGGCTCCATTGGAGCACGGGGCAAAGTCAATTTCTCTGTTGGCTATGCAACCCAGCTAAGCAGTCTGGTGAGCGGTTTCACCGGCAGCTCAGGCACTATCACCAGTACCAGTTCTGGTGTTACTGCCAGCATCAAAGACATAGGCAAGCAGCGAGATACCTTGAACAGCCGCTTATTTGATGTGGAAGCACGCTACAGGGCGCAGTTTACTGCCCTGGATAGTATCGTCAGCAGCCTCAACAATACCAGCACCTTTTTGACTCAACAGTTGTCAGCATTGACTGGTAGCAGGTAACTCAAGTTATTGAGTAATTTGTTCAGCAAGCAAAAGAATATAAGGAAACGAGATTATGTTTGGCTCTTCACAAGCACGCGGCGCAAATGCCTATGCAAAAGTTGGCATTGAGACTGGCGTAGTCGCCGCCAGTCCACACAAGTTAATTGTCATGCTGTTTGACGGGGCCATAGTCGCGATTTCAAATGCCGTGCATCACTTGGGGGCGGGAGAAGTCGCGTCCAAAGGACAAGCCATATCAAAAGCCATTGCCATCATAGAAAATGGCTTGCGGGCCAGCCTGGATAAAAAAGCTGGTGGCGAAATTGCACTCAGCCTGGATTCACTCTATGAATATATGACTGCCAGATTACTCCAGGCTAATCTGGAAAACAGCGATGTGATGTTGACAGAGGTCCAGAATTTATTGCGAGACTTAAAAACTTCCTGGGAAGCCATTGCTCCTAACAAAGAAATCGTCAGTGAAGCCCCAAAAATGAATATTGACCCTTTGTCACCTCGTCCTGCTAACTTTGTTGAGGCTTGAATCAAGATGAATAGTCTGGAACTGATCTCATTATACGAAAATGTTGCTACGTTAACAAGCAACATGCTGGAAGCTGCACGCTCGCGCGACTGGGAATTATTGGAACAATTGGAGACTGATTGTTCAAGTCACGTACAAACCATACGTGAAAGTGAGATTCCCTTTGATCTGCCAGCTGATATGCGCGATAAAAAAATTCGCATCATCAAACAGATACTCGCAGACGATAAAGAAATCCGTGACATCACCGAGCCATGGATGGCGCAATTGTCTGATTTGATGAAAAATTCCAGCACCAGCAGGAAATTATCGAATGCTTATGGTGCAGGTAATCCGGCCTGATTCTCATGGCTACCCAGCTTGATATTCTGAATAAGCCAATTGCCAATATAGAGGCACCCACTGCGGCAATTGGCATTAATGAGACCAGGCAGGACATCACTCCCAAATTGGCCCAGCTTGTAACTGGGCAATTGTTAAAAGGGGAAATTCTTTCGAAGTTGGTGGACGGCAGTTTTACTGTCAGAGTGGCTGGCATTACGGCCAAAATGATGTTGCCAGAAGGTAGCAAAACCGGCGACCAGATTCCTCTGCGCCTGATTGCCACAGAACCCCGCCCAACCTTCTTGCTGGAACATGATGGCGATGTTCATTTTCCGACACCCCTGCCGCAAAATTACGCGTCCAGCCCGGACAAGCGCGCAACGACCAATACAAGCAATTACCTCGGTGTTCCTGCCCAGGAGTTAGAAGCGCCAGGTCGCACTACATCAGGTGTCACCCAAAATGTCATCCCAAATAACACTCCCGAACCGAATGTCAGAGTTGATACGGCAAGTATCGTCAAATTATCAATACACGAGCTTGGCGCAAAGATAGCCGAAGAACCAGGAGTCAATCCTGGAAACACCGCGCCGCAGCAAGCCACAACATCAAAATCGCTTGAAATCAATACAAAGACCAGTATCATCGGCACCAATGCAAGTGATATCAATACACTGGCTCACGATATTGTCGATACCCTCCCCTCACACTTAAGCAGCGCACCGACCTCTCTCAGCAGTACAGGCAAATTCATTACACAAATTTTGCAGTCAGCGCCACATCCGTCTGAAAAACCCAGCCTTGCCAGTTCTGTACCTTTACTGACCACAGCTACGGAATTAAAGGATACCCCTGCAACTGCATCCAAATTGCAGCACCAAATCAGCACCAGTGGCTTGTTTTATGAATCGCATGTTGCAGAATGGGCACAAGGCAAACGCCCCATTGCCGACATTAAGGCCGAACCGCAATCCCAAATTGATACAATCAGCACATCCAGCAACGCAACGGGTAGCACACTGAACACGGTTAGCAAGGAAATGGGACAAATAATTCATCAGCAATTAAATGTTCTGGAACAAAATATTGTACGATGGCAAGGAGAGCTGTTCCCCGGACAAAAAATTGAATGGGAAATAAAAAAAGAAATGCCAGGCAAGCATGCTCAGCAAGAAGCAATAGAAGACACGACCTGGCAATCGGTAGTCCGTTTTGATCTGCCAAATTTGGGGCAAATCACAGCAACCATCAATTTGCAATCAACAAATTTAGGCCTGTCCTTGCGAGCCGAGCAGAGTGCAACTGTCTCCACCCTGAAGGAGCATGCAAGTGAACTAGCTGCTGCCATGCAAATGGCTGGCTCGCCGCTGATGTCTTTTGTGGTAAATAAAAATGAGCGCACCTGACCCTCCGGTCAAGCCTGTACAAAATGCTGTTGCACTGGCGTATCAGACTGGCGATGCTGCGCCCAAAGTGGTTGCCAAGGGCAAAGGTTTGATTGCAGAAGAAATCATTGCCAGGGCCAAAGAACATGGAGTGCATGTACATCAATCGAAAGAATTGGTATCTTTACTCATGAAAGTGGATCTTGACCGGGATATTCCTCCGGCTTTGTATCGCGCAGTTGCAGAACTACTCGCTTGGCTTTACCATATTGATACGGAAAAGTCTGAGACGATTTCGGAGAATTCAGGGCAAAAACAAATTTAACAGCCCCACTTTTTGAATGCGACTATAAAAATATGCCATCCACACCTCCGAGTCTGGGGACCGAAAACCAGAGCCCTTTTCAAGTTGACTCCCGCCGGGAGATCATCGGTTTATTGCGTGGCCTGAAAGATAGCAAGCAACTCATCAGCATGTTGATCAATAATGGATCGGAAGTCTTTATCACGTCCATACTTGATGTCGATGACAACAGCAACCTGGTGATCATCGATAGTGCACCTGGCCAATTGGCAAATCAGCGCATAGTCGAGGCACCGCGTGTCTCTTTTGAGGGCTTGCTGGATAAAATCAGTATACAGTTTTCAGCATCAAATCTGGAACGTATCATCTTTGAAGACCGACCTGCCCTGCAGCTCACGATACCCACGAATATGATACGCCTGCAAAGGCGCGAATATTACCGTATCAATACGCCACTATCGAACCCCATACGCGCGCTGATTCCTGTGCAAATGGACGACAGGCAAGAGACATTAAAACTGGCACTGGTCGATATCAGTTGCGGCGGCATCGCCATTCTGGATGAAAGAAAAGTCCTGGATAGCACCATAGGCATCATCTATGAGCATTGCAAACTGGAATTACCCACGATAGGCCTGGTGGATCTCGTTTTGCAGGTAAGGAATTCCCAGGATTTGATTTTATTGAACGGCAAGTCAAATCGCCGCCTTGGCTGTCAGTTCATCAATATGTCCAATGGTGTGCTGGCCAGCATACAACGCTATATCATGAAACTCGAACGCGAGCGCAATGCCAAGCTGACTGGCATACGCTAAACAGAAGACACAATAAGCCCGGCTATGGATAGCCGGGCTATTAGTTACTGTCAATACTCATCTTTGCAAACTGCAAAAGATCATATCTGCATATTCATGATGTCATGATAGGCTGATACCAGCTTGTTTCTGACTTGCACCGTCGTCTGAAAAGAGATATTGGCTTTCTGCATGGAGATCATGACATCAGACAAGCTGACCTTGTCGTCGCCCATGGCAAATTTTTGCCCCAGTTGCTGTGAACTGACTTGCGCCTGATTCACGCTTTCCAAAGATGCCTTCAAGGCTTCTGAAAAGTCCAGTCTGCCCGGGGCTGGGCTCTCTGTCTGATTGACACCCAGGCCAGTATTCGCCTCCATTTTGGCCGCAGTTGCTTTTAGCTGCGCAACCATGGCCTCAATGCGACTTGCGTCTATGCCGCCCATTTTCATTACATCACCTCTATAGTGGACTTTTACAATTGCTACATTAACAGTTGAAAAGCAAATGTGAGCTTGGAAAAGAGCAGTAAAGGCCTCGTTTTTCCCGGGTTTGATTTAAGCAATTCAGTGGACAATCGCTATCAAGGAAAAAACCATATCTGGAACAGCAAGCATGCAATCCACTGACACATTACTTCGCACAAGGTGAGCTATGGCAACCGCAGAAAATACAGCAATTGCCCCACCTGGCCCGGCACTCCCGGGCTTGTTTGGTTTGCCGCAAACGCCAGTGACACGCAACATCATGTTATCCGTCGGTGCCGCCATCACGGTCGCCATCATGATAGGTGTATGGCTATGGAGCCAACAACCAGATTACAAAGTCTTGTTTTCCAACTTTAATGACAGGGATGGCGGCGCTATTGTTGCCTCATTGCAACAATTAAACATTCCTTACAAATATTCAGACGGGGGCAACGCCATCCTGGTGCCTGCCAATCAAGTGCATGATGTGCGCCTGAAGCTGGCAGCACAGGGCTTACCCAAAGGGGGTAATGTAGGCTTTGAACTCATGGAAAATCAAAAATTGGGAATTTCTCAATTTCTGGAACAAGTCAATTTCCAGCGTGCACTGGAAGGTGAACTGGCACGTTCGATACAAGCTGTGTCTGCCGTTCAAACCGCCCGCGTCCATCTGGCTATCCCAAAATCACAAGTATTTATCCGCGACCAGCAAAAACCGACGGCCTCGGTCTTATTGAACCTCTACCCTAGCCGCATATTGGATCAACAACAAGTCAGCGCAATCATTCACCTGGTAGCCAGCAGCGTTCCCGAATTATCAGCAAAAAATGTCACCATCGTTGATCAGAATGGTAATTTGCTGTCTGATCCCAGCAAACAGATGGCCAATAATGGCCTGGATCCGTCCCAGCTCAAGTATGTGCAGGAATACCAGCAAAACATCATCAAGCGCATAGAGTCGATTATCTCGCCTATCGTAGGCCCCAATAATGTCAGGGCCGAGGCGACTGCCGATATCGATTTTTCCCGCACCGAGCAAGCGGCAGAAAGCTATAAACCGAACTCACCACCTGAAGCATCTGCCATACGCAGTCAGCAAACCAGCGAATCCTATAATAAAGCTGGCAACCCATCTGGCATACCTGGTGCATTGAGTAATCAACCGCCAGTGCCAGCAACTGCGCCCATCGTCGCCAGCGGCGCTGCCAATACCCAAGGTACGGCAGCATCCAATGCAGGACTGATGCAAAAAGACTCGACCATGAATTTTGAAGTCGACAAAACCATACGTTATACCCAGCAACCCATGGGTGGCGTGAAACGTCTCTCAGTCGCTGTCGTCATCAATTACAAGACAGAAACAGATAAAAATGGCAAAACCTCAACACGCCCTCTGACAGATATAGAAAAAACCCAGATCACCGATCTGACCAGGGAGGCAATGGGCTTCAACAAAGACCGGGGCGACACATTGAACGTCGTCAACAGCCCCTTTGCCAGCCCTGAAAAAGAGCCTATAGTAGATTTACCACTGTGGAAACAGCCCGATGTATTGCAAATGGCTAAGGAAATCGCCAAATACATAGGAGTTGCCATTGTCATTGCCTACTTGTTTTTTGGCTTCCTGAAACCCATGTTACTTAAGATGATGGGCAAGGACAAAGAAACCCTGGAAGCAATCGAAGCTGAAAAACGCGCCCAGGAAGAAGCAGAAAAAGAGGAAGAAGAAGCTGCCATTGTGAACTTGTCGAAAGAAGCAGAATTGCAAAATACCAGACATGGTTCCACCTATGAAATGAACTTGGAAATGGCAAAACAATTGGCAAAAGACGATCCCCGTATTGTAGCTAACGTCGTAAAGGCATGGGTCAGCAATGAGTGAAGATGGAGTTCAAAAAGCCGCCACCCTGATGTTGGCAATGGGTGAAGATGCAGCCGCCGAGGTCATGAAATATCTTGGCCCACGCGAAGTGCAAAAGATTGGTGCTGCCATGGCAGCGATCGGCGCCATTCCGCATGAAGCTATCGCCAAAGTCCTGGATGAATTCAAGTCAGCGGCGGATCTCAGCTCCTCCGTTGGGCTGGATTCAGACGAGTACATCCGCAATGTGCTGACAAAGGCGCTGGGTGACGACAAGGCTGCTTCACTGTTGAACCGCATTCTGGGCGGCAAGGACGCGAGCGGCATAGAAAGCCTGAAGTGGATGGATTCTCCCTCAGTCGCTGAACTGATCAAGAACGAGCATCCGCAAATTATTGCTACCATTCTGGTCCACCTGGAAAGTGATCAGGCTTGCGAAATTCTGAATCAATTTACCGAGCGCCTGCGTAATGACATCGTCTTGCGTATCGCTACCCTTGACGGTATCCAGCCTACAGCCTTGCGCGAATTGAACGACGTGCTGACTAAACTGCTGACCGGCAATGAAAGCCTGAAGAAAAAATCCATAGGCGGCGTGCGCGCAGCAGCAGAGATATTGAACTTCATGAGCGGTGAAAATGAAGCGTCGGTCATGGACAATTTACGCAAGTACGACGGCGATATGGCAGAGAAAATCATGGATGAAATGTTTGTCTTTGATAACATCCTGGAAATTGATGACAAGGGCATACAACTATTGCTCAGGGAAGTGCAATCCGATTCCCTGATCGTCGCCCTGAAAGGTGCGAACCAGGATATGCGTGAAAAAATCTTCAAGAACATGTCGCAGCGTGCCGCAGAAATGATGCGCGAAGACCTGGAATCCAAAGGTCCGGTACGCCTTTCTGAAGTTGAAGCACAGCAAAAACAAATCTTGCTCATCGTCAGGCGTCTCGCCGACGAAGGTCAGATCATGCTAGGTGCAAAAGGCGAGGATGCCTATGTCTAATCCTGTGCGCTCTGGTGATATGACAGCATTCCAAAGATGGGAAATGGCATCTTTTGGTGACAATCGCCCTGCGCAAGTGGAAGAAGTCAAGGCTGTCAACGCCCAGCTCGCGAGCCAGCAACGCGCGGAAGCGGAAAGAGCCAGGGAAGCTGCCAAGCAGGAAGGCTTTGCCGCTGGCTATAAAGAAGCCTATGAGCGTGGGCTCAAAGATGGCCAGGAAACTGCCTATGCAGAGACCATGGAACAAGTGCACACTGAAATCCAGTCACTGCAGCAACTGGCGCAGGCCTTTTCCGAACAATTGCATTCTGCATCCCAGCACATGGGCAATGAGCTAATGCAGTTGGCCCTGGATTTGGCGCAAACCATGTTGAAAGCTAAACTTGATACCGACCCCAGCGTCATATTACCGATAGTAGAAGATGCCATCGCGCAATTGGCCAGCGTACAACAGCCTGCCCAGATACACCTCAACCCTGAGGACGCAACGATAGTCAAAGACCAATTGGGCGAAACCCTGAGTGAAGATGGCTGGCGCATCGTCGTGGATGCTCATATGGAGCGCGGCGGCTGCAAGCTTGAGACCTTGCACAACCTGGTGGATGCCAGTTACTCAACACGCTGGCACAAGCTGCTCGACAGCATGCAAATCAGCCCTCCTAAATAAGCTGCATCAGGCAGCATCAGGCACCCACAGGTCGACATAGGCAGACAACCATGCAGGACAGCTTTATCAAGGACTGGAAATCCAAACTCAATCTTGGCCGCGAGCAAATTTCGCATGCCCAGACCACCACCATGTCGGGCCGCGTTACCAGAGTCACGGGCCTGGTGATGGAGGCAGTCGGCTTGCGATTGCCAGTCGGTAGCGCCTGCACCATCCATTTACAAAGCGGTGCAAAAATTGATGCAGAGGTGGTTGGCTTTGATGGTGACCGGCTGTTTCTGATGCCCCATAGCGATCTTGATGGCGTCACTCCAGGCGCGCCCGTCTTTCCGGCGGAACCTGAGGCTAATGAAATCGTCAATCACCCGCGCCGTCGCCCCAGCGACAGGAGCCGTCATTTACCGGTAGGCTATGAATTACTGGGCCGCGTGCTGGATGGCAATGGCCGCCCCCTGGATACCCTGGGACCACTAGGGACACACGAGTCTGCCCCTTTAGGTGCACGCATTTACAATCCGCTGGAACGCGCCCCTATCGTCGATACTCTGGACGTGGGGGTGCGCGCCATCAATAGCATGCTCAGTGTAGGCCGGGGCCAGCGCCTGGGCTTGTTTGCTGGTTCTGGTGTAGGCAAGAGCGTCTTGCTGGGCATGATGGCGAGGTATACCGCGGCAGATATTATCGTCGTCGGCCTGATTGGTGAACGGGGTCGTGAGGTCAAAGAGTTCATAGAACAAATTCTTGGTGCTGAAGGCCTGGCGCGTTCCGTGGTGGTGGCAGCACCGGCAGATGCCCCACCCCTGATGCGCCTGCAAGGGGCTGCATACGCAACTACGATAGCCGAATATTTCAGAGACCAGGGCCGTAGCGTCTTGCTGATCATGGACTCACTCACCCGCTATGCAATGGCGCAAAGGGAAATCGCCCTGGCGATTGGCGAGCCACCGGCAACCAAGGGCTACCCTCCCTCGGTTTTTGCCAAACTACCGGTGCTGGTTGAAAGAGCTGGCAATGGCAAATCGGGCGGCGGCTCAATTACCGCGTTCTACACTGTATTGACTGAAGGTGATGACCAGCAAGATCCTATCGCCGACGCTGCCAGGGCCATTCTGGATGGCCACATCGTCTTGAACCGCACTCTGGCAGAAAGTGGACATTACCCCGCCATTGATATTGAACAATCGATCAGTCGTGCCATGCACAGCATCACCACGCCAGAACATCAAGCCCTGGCCAGAAGACTAAAACAATTGTATTCCCGCTATGAACGCAGCCGTGATTTGATCAGTGTTGGTGCTTATTCGCCCGGGTCGGATCCCTTGCTTGACGAAGCAATTCGTCTTAATGGCAGAATAGTTTCCTTCTTGCAACAAGATATCACGGAAAAATGCAGCATTCCCGAAAGCTTGGGGCAACTTCAGGCCCTATTCAATGGATAGAATTTTCTCGCAGCGACTATACTTAAACCATTATGGCGTTGAAATCACCGATTACTACACTGATAGAAATTACAGAGAGAGAAGTTGACGACGCCGCCAAACTTCTGGGCAAGACTATACGTGCACATGAAGATACAGAGAAGAAACTGCTGCTATTGCAGCAATATCGCGACGATTACGCGCAGCGATTGCAAGACGGTGCGGCAAAAGGATTGAGTGTTTCGCAATATACTAATTTTTTATCGTTTTTGGCCAAACTGGACTCTGCCATCGATGGGCAGAAACAGGTCGTCAAGGATGCGGAATATCGTATTGTGATGGCAAAAACAGAATGGCAGGCATGTGAAAAAAAGCGCCTGTCTTATGACACTTTGCAAAACCGAGCGCAAACGGTACAGCAAAAGAAAGAAGCAAAACGGGATCAGAAGCAAACCGACGAAATGGCTGCTCGCGCCCTCTTCTACAAGCGCTAATTTATTGACAGGTACCTCAAATGCAAGCAAATAACATACTGACGGCGATAGACAAACCAGGTACAAGTGCCAAGTCAGGTAAAAGCAATTCTTCGTCCAGTCCTGAAGTCAGCTTCAATCAGATGCTCAATAAAGAAATTTCCAGTGCGAGAAAACCGGAAGTTGAAATGGCACGCCCCGCTGCAAAAGCCCCAGCACCCGTCAAAAGCAATAATAGCAACAACAATAATGGCAATAGCAGCAATACCAGCGTCAATGCCAATAACAACAATAACGACGGCAATACAGGTAACAAACTCAGCAACAACGACAATACCAGTGCCGCACCCGTATCTGGAAAAACAGAGAAAACTGATGACACTGGCACGGATGGCGCATCAGTCAAGGAAGAAGACAGCGCAAAGAAAGAAGATGATCTGAGCAGCCAGATATTGGCACTGGTAGGCAATCTTAATGCTGCGCCAGTTCCCCTCGATACCAGCAAAAGCAAAGCTACCGCAATAGTGGACACAGGTAAAAACGACAGTTTGCCAGCAATAGCCAATATTGATGCAAAGACCGTCAGCGATCTGCCTGATGGCAATGCCGTTGCCGCATTGGTGCAATCTGTTGCAGATACCTTCGATAAAACTGTCGCGCAGGCCAAAACTACAGTTGCAGCAAGCTTGCCACAGGGCCAGGTGGATACGACTGCCAAACCTGAAGTGGTCGCGACTATCGCCGCGCAAATCATCAGCAATACGACAGCAACTCAAAGCACAGACAAATTGCCTGAAATTAGCTTGAAAACAGTCGCGTCTGCCGCAGGTACAGAAAAAGCCATGTCCGGCGAAATAACTGCTGACAGCGCCGTCCCACTTACACCAGTCGCGCAAGATATCCGGACAGGTCAGCCCATTGCTGCAAACACCCGCGCCACAACAGACAAAGTCGATACTGGAGCAGAAAAAAGCAGCGAAGTTACGCTGAATGAACTGGACCTGAGTCAAAAAGTGAGTGATAAGCCCACAGATACCCGTCCAGCAACAAGCACCGCCAGCGATGCCACAAAAGCCTTTGCCAATGACATTGCGCAAGCCAAGGACGTTTTGACAGAGCGTATGACTGAACCTAAGCTAAATCCGGCAAGCAAAGACAGCCAGCAAATCATTGCTCCGCCCGCCATGGCCGCCACCAATACTGTCAGCAGCACACAGTTCAATGCGGCAGCGCTCGCCGCAGAACAAATCGCACCACGCGTAGGAAGCAATGGCTGGGACAAGGCGGTAGGTCAGAAAGTGGTATGGATGGTGGGCGAAGGTTTGCAATCAGCAGAATTAACCTTGAACCCGCCAGACCTGGGGCCATTGCAAGTCGTCTTAAAGGTCAGCAATGACCAGGCCAGTGCCAGCTTCACTTCTGCACAACCAGAAGTCAGAGAAGCGCTGGAAGCCGCCTTGCCCCGCCTGAAACAAATGCTCAGTGATGCGGGTGTGCAATTGTCAGGTTTTTCTGTTAATTCCCAGGCTGCCGGTCAGGGACAAAATTTCACTCAACAACAGGCAAGAACAAATGCAGCGCCAAGGGCTGGCAACAATACGACTGACAACAGCACGATCAGCACCGTTGCCAGCGCACCAGCCAGGGTACAGACAAATAATGGCCTGGTAGACACTTTCGCCTGAACATCCAGGCAATTGACGACCTGGCTGCTTTAGCCAACTGTCATCCCGAGACCTGCACTTGTTAGCACAGTCACTATTGCAACAAGTGCAGATTTCACTATCTGGCACACAACATTCATCCATCCTCAGCACGATAGCTCTCTGTACTCTGGAAAAAAGCCTGCACATACATGTAGAATGATCGTGAAAAGCCTGATCTTCGCAGCACAGTGTGTGAGGCCCCCTTGCAAACTACAGAGCTAAGCTGAAATACGCCCTCTTTTTCTTGGATATTAGCTGCCTGTGATCAAGGATAATACTTAAAAATCATGGCATTTAATGCCTACAGAGAGGAAAACCATGGCGAAAGCACCAGCCAAAGCAGCAGAAGCAAGCGATGCACCACCAGCAGGAAAATCAAAAAAGAAACTCCTGATCATCATTGCAGCTGTTGTGTTTTTATTGGTCGCTGCAGGCGGTGGCGCTGCGCTGTTTTTATCTAAAAAAAGTGCAGCCGGAAAAGAAAAAGAACACAAGGCAGAACCGGCAAAAGCACCAGTATTTCTGGCCCTGGAACCATTTACTGTCAACCTGCAATCCGACGGTGGTGATAAATACCTGCAAATCAGCATGACATTGCAAGTGCAGGATGAAGAACAAGTGACTTTAATCAAGGCCAATATGCCCCAAGTGCGCAGTCGCTTGCTATTGCTATTATCAAGTAAAGATTCGACAGAAATTTTGTCGGCAGAAGGCAAGGAAAAGCTGGTCAGTGACATCATAGAAAAGGTTGCCCAACCATTTACCGCCAAAGGGGAGCCACAAAAAGTCAGTGGTGTTTTCTTCACGTCTTTTGTAGTTCAATAAAGCCATGTCAGATAATTTTCTCTCCCAGGAAGAAGTCGATGCCCTTTTGAAGGGCGTCACGGGAGATCAGGACGACTCACAATCGCTGGAGGATACCTCCGGTGTCAGGCCTTACAATCTTGCCACGCAAGAGCGTATCGTCCGCGGTCGCATGCCGACATTGGAAATTATCAATGAGCGTTTTGCCCGTTTATTGCGAATAGGCCTGTTCAACTTCCTGCGCCGCAGTGCCGAGGTCTCGGTGGGTACAGTCAGGGTATCCAAGTACAGTGAATTCATTCGCAACCTGGTGGTGCCAACCAATCTGAATCTGGTACACATGAAGCCCTTGCGTGGCACCTCCTTGATCGTGCTTGATCCTGGCCTGGTATTCCTGCTGGTAGATAATCTGTTTGGTGGCGATGGTCGTTTTCACACCCGTGTCGAGGGTCGTGATTTTACCCAGACTGAGCAGCGTATCATTCACCGCATCCTGGAAATCATTTTCGAGACGTATTCCAAATCCTGGGAGCCGGTTTATCCCATAGAATTTGAATATATCCGTTCTGAAATGAATACCCAGTTCGCCAATATTGCGACACCAAATGAAGTCGTGGTATCCACCACCTTCACGATAGAACTGGGGCCAGTCAGTGGTGAAATGCATCTGTGCATGCCCTATTCCACTATAGAACCCATACGCGACATCCTGACCAGTAGCCTGCAGGGTGAAACCCTGGAGGTGGATAAACGCTGGGTGCGTCTGATGACGCAACAGATACAGATTGCAGAAGTCGAGATAGTTGCTGATTTGGGGACCACGCGTGTCACTCTGGGCGATATACTGAATATGAAAGAAGGCGATATCATTCCCCTTTCTATACCAGAGATCATTTCGGCAAAAGTAGATGGCACTCCAGTCATGGAGTGCAAATACGGTGTATTTAACGGACAGTATGCCTTGCGTGTGGAAAAGTTGATCAGTTCCAGCGTACAGGAAGTAGCACAAGGAGAAAATCATGGATGACAACGGCGATACACCCATCAGTGAAGATGATTGGGGTGCTGCGATTGCAGAGCAGGAAAGAGCAGAAGCTGCTGCAGCTGAAAAACCCGAAGCACCGCCGGCCAGTGCTGCTATTTTTAAAGAATTCAGCGGCAAGAGCAGTACTGCGCCTGAAACCCATAATGACATCGACTTCATTCTGGATATCCCGGTACAGCTGACAGTGGAACTGGGCCGTACCAAAATCGCCATCAAAAACCTGCTGCAACTGGCACAGGGCTCTGTCGTCGAACTTGATGGCCTGGCGGGTGAACCTATGGATGTACTGGTCAATGGCTGCCTGATCGCTCAGGGTGAGGTGGTCGTGGTGAATGATAAGTTTGGTATCCGCCTGACGGACATCGTCACGCCTGCCGAACGCATACGCAAGCTCAACAAATGAGTGGATCATCGCGCTATTTTTTGTTGATGAGCATGGCCGTAATCAGCAATTGCTCGTTTGCGGCAGAGACTACCCCCACCACCCCTAGTGCTGGTTTATTGCAAATTGCAACTGCCCTGCTTTTAGTACTGGGGCTGGTCGTCATGGCAGCCTGGCTGATGCGACGTCTGGGGCCCCTGAATGTGGGAAACAAAATCCCGGTCAAGATCATAGGCGGCATCAATGTAGGCAATCGCGAACGGGTGGTGGTGGTGGAAGTCGGCGATCAGTGGTTGATCCTGGGTGTGACGGCAAACAATATCAATAGCCTGGGCAGCATGCCCAAACAAGAAGAATTGCTGAACCAGTCTGCACAAGCAGCTGCCAATGATCCATTTTCTGCCTGGCTCAAGCGCACGCTGGATAAGCGATCTGCAGAGCGATCTGATAACAAGTAACCAGATAACACATTGCATGAAAACTATGCGCTCTTATTTGCCGCTGATCTGGCTGGCTTTATCGCTGGGCGGATTGCTATTGCCAGAAACGGCTTTCGCCCAGGCCAATGGCGGCTTGCAAGCCATTACCAGCACACCTGCACCGGGTGGCGGGCAGAATTATTCCCTCAGCGTACAAACCCTGCTGTTCCTGACGGCACTGAGTTTTTTGCCGGCAGCGCTGCTGATGATGACCAGTTTTACCCGCATCATCATCGTCTTGTCCCTGCTCAGGCAGGCACTGGGTACGCAATCAGCACCGCCCAATCAGGTGATGGTGGGTTTATCGCTGTTCCTGACCTTGTTTGTCATGGGCCCGGTATTCGACAAAATTTATGCCGAAGCCTATCAGCCCTTCACTGAAAACAAGATCACCATGCAAGACGCCATGGATAAAGGTGCAGCGCCCCTGAAACAATTTATGATGAAGCAAACCAGGCAAACTGATCTGGCGCTCTATGTCAAATTATCCAATTCACCGCAATTGCAAGGGCCAGAAGATGTGTCCTTGCGAATTTTGATCCCTGCTTTTATTACCAGTGAGCTGAAGACTGCGTTTCAAATCAGTTTCGCCATTTTCATCCCCTTCCTCATCATCGATATGGTGGTCGCCAGTGTGCTGATGTCCATGGGTATGATGATGGTTTCACCTGCGATTGTGTCGCTACCCTTCAAGCTCATGTTATTTGTGCTGGTGGATGGCTGGCAATTATTGATAGGCTCACTTGCACAAAGTTTTTACTGAGGTCGACCATGACACCCGATAGCGTAATGACATTAGGCCGCCAGGCCATGGAAGTCACCTTACTGGTATCAGCCCCCTTATTATTGGTGGCACTGGGCATAGGCCTGATCGTCAGTATCTTTCAGGCAGCTACACAGATCAACGAAACCACCTTGTCCTTTATTCCCAAGCTGATAGGTATTTTTGTCACCCTCATCATTGCCGGGCCGTGGATGCTTTCCATCTTGATGGATTATATGCGCCAGATGTTTTCCAGCATTGCCACCATGGCAGCCTGATTTGCCAGCCATTGCTGACTCATGATTTCCTTTTCCAGCAATGAGCTGATTGCGCTGATCAATTCCTTTATCTGGCCCTTGACCAGGATACTGGGCCTGATCGCTGTTGCCCCGCCATTTGGGAATAATACTGTTCCTGTACAAATCAAAATTGCATTGGGCATCGTCTTATCCCTTATCGTTGCGCCCAACTTGCCAGCCGTATCCGACCTTGATCCTGTGTCGCTGAATGGCATCCTGGTACTCGGTCAGCAACTCATCATCGGCCTGGGGATGGGCTTCGTCATGCGCGTGGTCTTTTCCGCCATAGAAATGGCTGGCGAGGTTTCTGGCCTGACCATGGGCCTGGGCTTTGCCACCTTTTTTGATCCTCAGACGCAGGGACGGTCTTCTGCCATTGCACAATTCCTGGTGCTCACCTCGACCTTGCTGATGCTGACGCTGAATGTGCACCTGACCATGCTGGCGGCCTTGGTAGAAAGCTTCCAAACCATACCGATTTCCACCTCATTCCAAACCGGCCTGAATTACCAAAAACTGGCGATCTGGGGAGAGCAAATTTTCAGCGTGGGTATGCATTTATCCTTGCCCATCGTTGCCGCCCTGCTGGTCACCAACGTCGCATTGGGTATATTGACGCGCGCCGCACCGCAATTGAATTTGTTTGGCATAGGCTTCCCCATCACCATAGGTACAGGTTTTTTAATGCTGGCCCTGATCATGCCCTATCTATTGCTGCCCCTGCAAAACCTGTTCCAGAGTGGCATAGAGATGATACAGTCGCTAGGCCAAACCGCACCCTTGCTTACACCACCTCACAAGTGAGCCATGCAAAAACAGTCCTACACTTTTGATGCAAGGCTATATAGCCTGGAACAGATACGCGCTATAGAGAACCAGGCGCTAGCCCATCAAAGCGATATCAGCTTGATGCAAAAAGCCGGATTGGCAGCAGCACAACTGGCGATACAGATAATAGCCGGGGATCAGCAGACCCCCATACTGATACTGGCAGGCCCGGGCAACAATGGTGGTGATGCTTACGAGGCTGGATATCAACTGTCCATGCAAGGATATACCGTCACCTGCATCCAATGTGGTAAAACTGAAGGCTATCCTGAAGATGCACAAGCAGCACTGGCAAGGGCAAAGAGGACCAACCTGTCATTTCTGGATATTGCAACACTCTTTGCAGCACCAGTGCAAAATTGGAGCCTGGTCATCGATGGCCTATTTGGCATAGGATTAAAACGCGCTCCTGAAGGTGAGATTGCCAGCTTGATAGAGTTCGTCAACCAGTTCACGCATAAAAAAAACATACCTGTGTTGGCGATAGATATTCCCAGTGGCCTGCATGCAGATACCGGGCAGCCTGTCCGCCCTGATGCTGCCATCATTCAAGCAAGCCATACCATCACCTATATCGCGAACAAACCCGGTTTGCATACAGCATCTGGCAGAGATTTTACTGGCAAGCTAAGTGTCAACAAGCTGGATATTCCTGAACATTTTTTTCCCGCATGCCATAGCCATCTGAACGAACGTGCTTCCCTGCTATCAGCGTTAACACCACGCAAACAAAATAGTCACAAGGGCAGCTTTGGCGATGTCATTGTACTTGGCGGCGCCAGGAGTATGGCTGGTGCTGCCATACTCGCCGCCAGGGCAGCCCAGTTTTCAGGCGCTGGAAGAGTGTATTGCAGCATGCTGGCAGAAGCACCTGTCTATGATAGCCTGCACCCTGAAATCATGTTTCGTCTGGCTGAAGACATCAATATGGTAGATGCCTGCGTCGTCATAGGCCCAGGCCTGGGTACCTCAGCCAGGGCGCACGCATTGCTAAGCACAGCCTTACAAACTGCCAGGGCCCTGGTCATTGATGCAGATGCCCTGAACCTGATGGCAGCGGATAAAACCCTGCAAAAATTATTGAACGCCAGAAGTGGCCCATGCATCATCACCCCACACCCACTGGAAGCCGCCCGCTTACTGAATAAAAAAGTCAGCGATATTCAGAAGGATCGCCTGCAGGCAGCTCACGAACTGGCACAACAATATCATGCCACTGTCATACTCAAGGGCTCAGGCAGCGTGATATGTGACCCCGATGGGAATTTGCTCATCAATACGACGGGTAACCCTGCCTTGGCCAGTGGCGGTACGGGTGATGTACTGGCAGGCGTAGCAGGCGCTTTATTGGCACAAGCTTGCACAGCCATGGATGCTGCCCGGATTGCTGCCTGGGTACATGGTCAGGCAGCTGATGAATTGGTCGCAAATGGAACGGGGCCGATAGGATTGACGGCCAGTGAACTTCTACCCGTGATCAGGGCCAATATCAACAGACTGGCCTATGCATCTTGAGTTTATTGAGTTTAAGGCTCAATCAACCAGGCTATTGATTTGCTCAGTATTCAGTTTTTCTGCCTGCGATGCAGCGTCACAAACAATACCTGCTTGCGCCAGGGCGATTGATAACTTCTCTATTTGCTCTTGCTGTGCAGCAGCGTGGTCTATCAACTTATGCAAGACTTTGGAGACCGGGTCATCACTGTTTTGTGTTACGCCATAAGCAGTGAATAAATGCGCAGTTTCTGAATCTGCTGAAGCCACTTCTTTTTTGATGACATGGGCAGGATTACCAACTGCTGTGCCACCTGCAGGAACGGGTTTAAGCACCACCGAGTTAGACCCTATCTTGGCACCGGCACCTATGGTAAAACCACCCAGCACCTTGGCACCTGCACCAACGATCACACCAGCTTCCAGAGTAGGATGGCGTTTTGCCCCGCGCGACAAAGATGTCCCACCCAGGGTCACGCCCTGATAGATCGTGCAATCGTCGCCGATTTCTGCCGTTTCACCAATGACCACACCAAAACCGTGGTCTATGAATACCCGTCGGCCTATGGTTGCGCCTGGGTGTATTTCTATACCAGTCAGCACACGGGCAATATGGGAAATGAAGCGTCCCAGCCATTTCAAACCACGTTCCCAGCACCATTGCGCCCAGGCATGCATGAGAATAGCCTGAAAGCCAGGATAACAAGTGACCACCTCCCAGGCATTACGGGCGGCAGGATCTTTCTTGATAATACTGGCGATATCTTCTCTCAGGCGGTCAAACATGAAATTTATAGTGTTATAACGGGAGGGAATAAGATAGTAGCGTATTTCTGTAAAGGCTGCGCCGGGCATCCAAAATCAGGGATGCCGGACGCGCTAGTATTACAGACGCTGACGGCGGGCTTCGTACAGACAAACACCTGAGGCCACGGAGACATTCAGGCTTTCTACAGAACCAAACATGGGGACACTGACCAGCATATCGCAGGTTTCGCGCGTCAGGCGACGCATGCCCTCACCTTCCGAACCCATGACGATGGCGCAACCAACTTTGAAATCAACATCGTAGATGTTTTTTTCCACTTCATCTGTAGTACCAACCAGCCAGATATCACGATCTTTCAAGTCACGCAGAGTACGCGCCAGATTGGTCACGGTGATATAGGGCACTGTTTCAGCAGCACCGCTAGCCACCTTGGCTGCAGTCGCATTCAAGCCTACGGCCCTGTCCTTGGGAGCGATAACTGCATGCGCACCCGCGCCGTCAGCCACACGCAGGCAGGCGCCCAGATTATGCGGATCAGTAATACCATCAAGCACCAGCAACAAAGGTGGGCCATCAATCGCATCCAGCAATTCATCGAGATTGCGCGCCAATGACAACTCACTGGCCTTGGCAACGACGCCCTGGTGACGACGAGTACCGACGATATTGCTCAGGCGCTGGTCATCTGCGGGGATGATGCGCACACCGGCAGCTTTTGCTGCCTGCAGCAAATCTTTCATGCGGCCATCGACACGGGAAGAATCCACATAGATTTCTTCTACAGAGGAAGCCTCATGACGGATCCGGGAGGTCACCGCATGGAAACCAAAAATCATTTTACTTTTCATTTCATTCTTTTCTTTACATGCTTTTCTTTAAGATACTAACGTCTTTTCTTTGCTGACTTACCGCTCGCAGTGGCTGTCTTTTTCTTTCCACTGGCAGCTGCGGGAGCAGATTTCTGGCGACGCCCACCAGAAAAACCTTCTTCTTTTACTTTTTTGGCCGATGTCGTCTTGCCAGATCTGGTGTGGCTCGCAAGGACTTTGTCTTCAGGTACTAGCGCTGCTTTTTTGGCAGTTGCTGCACCCTTACGATTTTTCTCACCCAAACCTGGAGCACGGCTGTCATTAGATCCGGCAGACCGCGCTGATGCAGGCTGAACTATCGCCAAATCTATCTTGCGCGCATCCAGGTCTACGCGGCTGACCTGCACCGTGACTTTGTCTGTTAACTGATAGCGTTTGCCAGTACGTTCACCGCGCAGCTCATGGCGCGCCTCGTCATACTGGAAGTAATCAGCACCCAACTCGGTCACATGCACCAGGCCTTCAATGAAAATCTCATCAAGCTGGACAAAGATACCAAACTGGGTGACACCAGTAATCATGCCAGTGAATTCTTCACCTATCTTGTTACGGATGAAGTAGCACTTGAGCCAGGCTTCGACATCGCGTGACGCTTCGTCAGCGCGGCGCTCATTGGCAGAACAGTGAACACCCAGCGCATCCCAGATGGTTTGCTCTTTCTCTTCTTTCTGCTTACCTGCGGCCTTGTCAGCGATCTGCTGTTTCCTCGCGGCGTTTGATACTGAGGTATTGAGCAGACTGAGATCAATACCTTTTGGTTCGTATTTACGTCCCAGCAAAATCGCCTTGATAGCCCTGTGCGTCAGCAAGTCAGGGTAGCGGCGTATAGGGCTGGTGAAGTGAGCATAGGCATCATAAGACAAACCGAAGTGACCGATATTGTCTGGACTATACACAGCCTGTTGCATGGAGCGCAGCAACATGGTTTGCAATAATGGCGCATCTGGCCGACCTTTGATTTTATTCATCAGCTCGGCATAATCCGATGCCGATGGCTTGTCTCCACCGCTGAGGAACAGGCCTACCTGCTTCAGGAAATTTCTGACCTGCGTCAGTTTCTCCTTGGTCGGGCCGGCATGAATGCGGTATGTCCCCGGATGCTTATAGGTTTCCAGCAAATTCGCAGCACAGACATTGGCTGCCAGCATGCATTCTTCTATCAGCTTGTGTGCATCATTGCGCGTGCGTGGCAGGATTTTTTCTATCTTGCCTGAGGGATTACAAATAATATAGGTTTCAGTCGTTTCAAAATCGATGGCACCGCGTGCATGGCGGGCTTTCAATAAAGACTGGAAAACTTCATACAGATGTAAAAGATGTGGCACCAGGGTCAGGCGCTTGGCCGCCTCAGGCCCTTTGGTATTACCCAATATGGCTGCCACTTCGGTATATGTGAAGCGTGCAGCAGAATGGATCACTGCAGGATAAAACTGATAAGCCGTGACCTCACCATCCTGGGTAATCACCATATCGCAGACCAGAGTCAGACGATCAACATCAGGATTCAATGAGCACAGGCCATTCGACAAACGCTCTGGCAACATCGGTATGACCCGGCGCGGGAAGTATACCGAGGTGCTGCGCAATAAGGCTTCTTCATCCAGCACATCGTTGGGGCTGACATAATGACTGACATCGGCAATCGCGACGATGAGCCTGTGGCCCTTGCTGCGACCTATCTTGACTGGTTCACAGTAAACCGCATCATCAAAATCACGGGCGTCTTCGCCATCGATAGTCACCAGTGGGATATCGCGCAGATCGACGCGGTCAGTCAGATCACTATCCCTGACTTCTGACGGCAATTTGGCTGCCGCTTTTTTGACAGCTTCAGAAAACTCATGTGGCACGCCAAATTTTCTGACAGCGATTTCGATTTCCATGCCAGGGTCATCAACATCCCCCAGTATTTCAACGATCTTGCCTACTGGTTGCGCATAGCGTGTAGGCTGCTCAGTCAGCTCTACACTGACCACCTGCCCAGCCTTGGCTTTGCCTGGTGCACCCGTCAGCAAGATATCCTGGCTGAATCGTTTGTCTTCAGGCGCAACTATCCAGACGCCGTTTTCATTCAACAGGCGGCCCAGCACATGGGTATTGGCTCTGTCGAGTATTTCAAGTATGCCGCCTTCAAGGCGACCACGCCTGTCAGTACCGACGACACGTGCCATGACGCGGTCACCATGCAAGACCTTTTGCATTTCGCGTTCAGGCAGGAACAGGTCTTCGCTGCCATCATCAGGTATCAGGAAACCATAGCCTTCGCGATGACTACTGACTTTGCCGCTAATGAAATTATCGTGATTGGCGATGGAATAACTTCCACCCTTATCTACTTTGACTTGCCCATCTCTTTCCATCGCGCTTAAACGTCGTGTCATGCCATCTAACTCCTCAGGTTTCACTGACAGCGCCTCTGCAATCGCAGTAGCTGTCATTTTTGCCGTGTTAGTACGTAGAACACCCAGTATCTCTTCGCGACTGGGGATGGGGTATAAATGCTTGTTCAAATTTTGTATTTTTTCTTAAAAAAGTTAATTTGGCTCGCGCCAAAATCTTATCAGGCCATAGTTTACTGTAGCAAACCTCTTTCGCCTAACAATTCTTGTATTGCTCAAGTAGCTCATCTTGACAAATGCCTGGAACAATTTATAATGTTGTTCTTCGCTGCCCACGTGGCGGAATTGGTAGACGCGCATGGTTCAGGTCCATGTGCCTTCGGGTGTGGGGGTTCGAGTCCCTCCGTGGGCACCAAAATTTGAGAGCCCGCTGATGAAAATCAGCGGGCTTTTTCAATTCCACTTCGAATTCCATATTCGGCGCATTTAACGTATACAGCTTTGCAAGTATAAGCAAGAAATCCCCTCTCCCTGCATTCCCCAACCATGATGTCGCTAACTTTTCTGCGACCAACACCTTCACGTAAAATTTCCTCCAAAATATTTCCCCGAAGCCAGTCAAATACTCTATAATAATGCCTTCCGTTGCCCACGTGGCGGAATTGGTAGACGCGCATGGTTCAGGTCCATGTGTCTTCGGATGTGGGGGTTCGAGTCCCTCCGTGGGCACCACAAATTTGAGAGCCCGCTGATGAAAATCAGCGGGCTTTTTCAATTTCACATTTACTTCCCTCATTTGCGCAAACTGCGTCATATCCGCATTATCCAAATCAAGCAATGTCTGGCGGTGGCAAACAAGTCCTGGCCTTCCGTGAAGCACAAGACATATCGCAATAAAGTGCCGAATAATCGCATAGCGTAGCTATCAAAAAAAACGGAAGCAGATCGCTTCCGTTTTCATGACTGTCAATTAAGCTGCGCCCTTTTTCAACCAGGCATTCAACTGATGCGGCCTGATGCTATCGTACTCTTCAAAAGGCTGATGTATCCAGGGATTGTTCGCCAGGAAGTCCAGGCAATAGTCCGGTGCAATAGAGGAACATGCCTTATGCCAGATTACCGCTGATTTTACTTCTGTCACGGCCGGGAAATTCTCGCGCAGATGTACCAGCACTTTTTCCAGCGTCACACCAGAATCAACCAGGTCATCCACCACCAGCACTTTGCCTTGCAACGCTCCTTTGGTCATGGAAATATACTTCCCTATGTCCAGCGAACCTTGCACTGTGCCCGACTCTTCACGATATGAACTGGTCGACAAAATCGCCAGCGGCACATCAAAAATTCTGGAGAAAATATCACCAGGACGCAAGCCGCCACGGGCAAGACACAAAACTTGATCAAACTTCCAGCCAGACTCATGCACTTTCAGTGCAAGCTGCTCGATGGAACGATGATAGGCTTCCCATGAAACCCATAAGTCCTTGTCTGTAGATGCAGGCATATTCATATTTTTATTTTTCCTTCTTAGATAAACGGGTGCCTTAACACGATGGTTTCTTCGCGATCTGGTCCGGTAGAGACCATATCGACAGGAACACCAACCAGTTCCTGAATACGCATGATGTAATTGCGGGCATTGACTGGCAGAGCATCCATGCTTTGCGCACCAACCGTAGTCTCAGACCAGCCTGGCATTTCTTCATAAATAGCTTCGCAGCGTGCCGCTTCTTCAGCGCCAACCGGGAAGATATCGACGACTTTGCCATCGATTTTGTAACCGGTACACAGCTTCAATGTTTCCAGGCCATCCAGCACATCAAGCTTGGTCAGGCACATGCCTGATACACCATTGATTTGCACAGAACGTTTCAACAAGGCTGCATCAAACCAGCCACAACGACGGGCACGACCAGTGACCGTACCAAACTCATGACCAACGCTGGCCAGGTGCTTGCCTACGCCTGCATCTGTTGGCAATTCAGATGGGAATGGACCAGAGCCTACACGTGTGGTGTACGCCTTGGTAATGCCCAAAATGTAATGCAACATGTTAGGACCAACACCAGAACCGGCCGCGGCATTGCCAGCCACGCAATTGCTGGATGTTACGAAAGGATAAGTGCCATGATCGACGTCCAGCAAGCTACCTTGCGCGCCTTCAAACAAGAGGCTGGCACCGGCTTTATGCGCTGCATACAAAGCACTGGAAACGTCAGCCACCATAGGACGGATACGCGGCACATTGGCCAGGGTATCATCCAGTGTTTTCTGGAATTCGACTGCTGGTGCCTTGAGGTAATTGGTCAACACAAAATTGTGGTAGTCCAGATTTTCACGCAGCTTTTCAGCGAATCGTTCTTCATTAAGCAAATCAGCTACACGGATTGCGCGACGGGCAACCTTGTCTTCATAAGCCGGACCTATACCTTTGCCAGTAGTGCCAATCTTGGCAGCACCGCGGGCGATTTCACGGGCAGCATCGAGTGCTGTGTGATACGGCAGAATGACCGGGCAAGCTTCTGAAATCTTGAGACGAGAAGCGACTTCGACGCCATTTGCCTGCAGCTTGTCGATTTCGCGCAAGAGATCAGGTACGGACAAGACCACGCCATTACCGATATAGCAAGCCGTACCAGCGCGCATGATGCCTGAAGGGATCAGTTGCAAGGCTGTCTTTTGACCGCCAATAACCAGAGTATGACCGGCATTATGACCACCTTGAAAGCGTACAACGCCCTGGGCGTGGTCCGTCAACCAGTCAACAATCTTTCCTTTGCCTTCATCGCCCCACTGGGTACCGATTACAACAACGTTTTTTGCAATTTTAGTTTGTGTCATCACTCAACCTACATTTTGAAGAATCCATTTACCAGCATCGAAAATGAGTGCGCGATTGCAGTCAAATTCGTCTTGTTCGTCCTCGTGCCCTGGCAAGCTTTGAATCACGATTTCACCCTCGCCACGCAATGCAGCAATTTTTTCGCGCAATGCCGGATCACTACCCCAGGGAGCACGGATCGCCCCCTTTCTCTCTGCCGTTGGCAACAGACGTGCCAATTCGCGCAAATCCAGGGAAAAACCTGTCGCCGGACGCGAACGCCCAAACGCCTCACCAACATGATCATAGCGTCCGCCACGTGCAACCGCATTTGGCAAACCAGGAACAAATACATTGAACATCACCCCACTATGATAGTGGTAGCCGCGCAAATCTGCGAGGTCTATCGTGACATGAGCCGTACCCGTCAAACTCACCAGATGCTCAAGCTCATCCAGTGCTGTTTGTATACCTGCGAAGGCAGGCAAGACAGAACGTGCTTTTTGAATAACAGAAATATCGCCGTACAGACCAGGCAAGGCCATGAGCGCAGCACGTACTTCAGGCGAAAAATCCTGACTGAGTTTGTCTATGCTGGGCAGGTCTTTCGCCTCCAGCAAGGCATACAGGGTATTCTCCTGGGCTTTTGCCAAAGGGTCGACAGCCAGCAGGGCCCGCAACACACCAACGTGACAAAGATCCAGCCGCACATCTGCCACATGTACCAAAGCCATGCATGCCAACACCAGCTCCTGGATTTCAGCATCCGCTTCCAGACCAGCATGCCCATAGATCTCAGCCCCAATTTGCAAAGGCTCACGGGTCGCATGCAAACCGGATGGCTTGGTATGCAAGACACTGCCGGCATAGCAAAGACGGGTAACTGTATGGCGATTAAGCAAATGCGCATCAATACGGGCAACCTGGGTAGTCATATCAGCACGCAAGCCCATGGTGCGGCCCGACAGTTGATCCACCAGTTTAAAAGTACGCAAATCCATGTCCTGACCAGCACCAGACAACAGGGACTCTATATATTCCAGCATGGGGGGCATGACCAGCTCGTAGCCATACAATCTGAAATTGTCCAGCAGCACACGACGCAACTCTTCTATCTTGCGCGCCTCAGACGGCAAGATGTCAGCAATATTTTCAGGTAAAAGCCAATTCGGCATGAAGAACAATCAAAAAAAACAAGAAATTAGTTTAGTCTATCCGACAAACAGCGATCTGCACAAAAATTGTGCAGATCGCTGTTTGTCACTACTATCACTAGATAGAGTGGAGTATTACTATTATTTGGTCTTTACTGCAGGGGTATTACCACCGACTGTAGACGGGCCCTTAAAATATTTAAAGAACTCTGAATTAGGGTCTACCACCAAAACATCATTTTTAGTCTTGAAGGAAGCAGTATACGCTTCCAGGCTACGGTAGAACTTATAAAATTCAGGATTTTGACTAAAAGCCTGCGCATAGATTTGCGATGCCTCAGCATCACCTGCCCCACGTAACTTTTGTGCTTCACGATTAGCTTCAGCCATAATCACCAATCTTTGCTTGTCAGCATCTGCACTGATCTCTACCTTTTCTGCATTGCCTGTAGAGCGCAAACCATTTGCTTCGCGATTACGCTCCGCCTTCATACGCTCATAAACCGAATTATTGGTCAGCTCAGCATAATCAACACGTTTGAGGCGGACATCAACAATTTCCACACCGATATGCTTGGTTTCGTCCGATACCTTCTTCTTGATCGCGTCCATGACCTTGCCGCGCTGTGTAGAAATCACTTCACCTACTTTGCGCTTGGTGATTTCATCATTCAAGGCAGATTTGATGATTTGCGACATTCTATCCTGCGCCCTGCGCTCTTCGCCATTAAAACTGACAAAGTACAGACGCGGATCCCTGATGCGCCATTTGACGTAAGAATCAACCAAAATGTTCTTCTTTTCAGAAGTCACAAAACGGTCAGCCGAATTAGTATCTATGGTCAAAATACGTTTATCTAAAAACAAAACATTTTGAAATGGTGGCGGCAATTTGAAATGCAAGCCAGGTTCGCTGATGACGGATTTGACTTCCCCCAATGCAAACACGATGGCATGAGAGCGCTGGTCAACTATAAAAATAGTCGAGTAAGCCAGCAAAATTGCAGCGCATATGGCGATGATGAAAGTGCCTATCTTATTCATTATCGACCCTCCCTTTCACGCACGTCACGATTATCTTTTGATCTTCCATCCTTGCCATAACGCATTTCCACAGTTGGAATCTGATCCGGTGCAGCCACAACAGTAGGAGCTACCGTAGCGGCTGGCTTGCCTGCACTTTGATCAGTCTGATTAATCAATTTATCCAAGGGTAAATAAATCATATTATTGCCAGACTTACTGTCCACCATGACTTTGGTCGTGCTGGAAAATATCTGCTGCATCGCTTCCAGATACAACCTATCGCGTGTAATTGCTGGTGCTTTTTGGTACTCAGCCAGGACTTGCTGGAAACGTGAGGCATTACCCTGTGCAGTAGCAACCACACTGGCTTTATAGCCTTCCGCTTCCTTGATCATGACCGACGCTTCGCCACGTGCCCTGGGAATTACATCGTTGGCATAGGCTATACCCTCGTTCTTCAGTCGCTCTTTATCCTGCTTAGCCTTTTGCGCTTCTTCAAAAACCGCCTGGACTTGCTCCGGGGCTTGAACATTTTGCATGGTCACTTGCGCAATCTGCACACCTGAACTATAGGCATCCAGAATTTTTTGCATGCCAGCATTCACGTCCAGCGCTATCTTTTCACGCCCTACATACAACACAGAATCCATCGTGCTTTTGCCGACGATCTCACGCACAACTGTTTCAGCGACCTGGCGTATCATTTCTTCCTGATCGCGATTGTTATACAACCAGTCAGCAGCATTATTTAATTTATATTGAACAGCAAACTGGATGTCGACGATATTTTCATCATCGGTCAACATCAGGGAATCACGTTCCTTGGAGCCTTTTTTGTAGCCTATCTCTACGGTCCTGACTTGAGACAAATTCACTATCTCATGTCCTTGCACTGGGTATGGCCAACGCCAGTTCAAACCTGCCGAGGTCTGGTGACTGAATTTGCCAAACGTAGTAATCACCGCAGTCTGGCCTTCTTGCACAATGAAGAAACCAGTTGATAACCAGATCAGGGCGATGATGGCAATGATCAGCGATGCACCTATCCTGGCACTGGAAGAATCGGGTGAAAAACCGCCGCCATTATCGCCGTTACCGTTTTGCCCCAGCAAACGACCAAGTTTTTGAACAAAATCTTTCCACAACTGATCAAGATCAGGCGGGCCTTCAGGAGGTTTTTTATTATCGGGTTTATTATTATTTTGGTTATTATTTTGCGAACCACGTCCCCATTGTGGATCATTGATGGACATGGCCAAACCAAATTTTTTGAGAAGTGAAACAAGCATTCTGTCGCTATCCAATGAATAGTGGGTTGGACTACTGAAGATCAAAGCGGGCATCAATCGCTTCCGGTATTGCCGCTTGCGCAATACCAGCCGATTTTGCCAATGCGAATTCTGCTATGGAATCGCGCAACAAACCTATACCAGCTCCGGTACGAGCGCTCAAAAAAACCCTTTGGATTTTATCACACTCATCCACCTCGACCGAAGGATCCAAGCCTGCCAGGTCTATCTTATTCCACACCAGGAGCTGTGGAATATGATCTGCCCCAATTTCTTTTAATACATGATTGACTTGCTGAATCTGATCAAAGCGCACCGGACTATTCGCATCCACCACATGCAAAAGCAGATCTGCATGTATGGTTTCTTCGAGGGTTGCCCGGAACGCAGCAACCAGTTGATGCGGCAACTCGCGAATAAAACCTACCGTATCCGAGATCACTACATTACCCGCATCACCCAGATACAAACGGCGCGACGTGGTATCCAGCGTAGCAAACAATTGATCGGCAGCATATGCACCTGCCTTGGTCAAAGTATTAAATAAACTGGATTTACCAGCATTTGTATAACCAACCAGAGACACTGACAAAGTATTGCTACGGCCACGAGAGCGCCTTTGGGTTTCTCGCTGTTTGTGCAATTTCTCCAGTTTTTGCTTGAGCATTTTTACGCGCTCACCCAACAAACGACGATCGGTTTCCAACTGTGTCTCACCCGGACCGCGCAAGCCTATGCCGCCCTTTTGTCTTTCCAAGTGCGTCCAGCCACGTATCAGGCGTGTTGCCAGATGTTGCAATTGAGCCAGTTCAACCTGGACCTTACCCTCATGACTGTGCGCCCGCTGGGCAAAAATATCCAATATCAAACTGGTTCTATCAACCACCCTGACTTTTAAATGGCGCTCAAGATTTCTTTGCTGCGCTGGAGAAAGTGCATGGTTAAATATGACAATTTCCAGCGCATCATCTGTTACCGCATGTGCAATCTCATCCGCCTTGCCGCTACCCACAAAAAAGGCGGCATCAGGACTGGATCGCTTACAGGTGATGGTTGTAACAGGCTCTGCTCCCGCAGATTGCGAGAGCAAAGATAATTCTTCCAGACTAGCGGCAAAGTCGTCCTTGCCGAAATCAACACCGACCAAAGCGGCGCGCATAGACGACTTCTTTAATTCAGCACTCAAAAATTACTCAGCCTCAGTCTCAGTGTTAATGCTTACTGCACGTGCTGGAACGACAGTGGAAATTGCATGCTTATATACCATTTGTGTCACAGTATTACGCAGCAAAACCACATATTGATCAAAAGATTCAATATGTCCTTGTAACTTGATGCCGTTAACCAGATAAATCGATACAGGAATATGTTCTTTACGCAATGCGTTCAGAAATGGGTCTTGTAATAATTGCCCTTTATTGCTCATAACAGCTCCATTGTGTTGTTGTGATTAGGAGTTGGGGACTACTTATCAAAATACAAGTATTCCCAGAAGTTGATTACGAAGTAATGTAATCTATTTTTACTTTAATTGCATATCTCTTGCTTAAATTTCACTACAAAAGGAAATGAACTATTTATTTTTTTACATTTTGATACTTGCTTGCGCACTTACTTGGATGACTTATCAAAAGGATTCTTGCCGGAACGCATCTCTATTCTCAGAGGAGTTCCTGTCAGCGAGAAAGTCTCACGGAAATGTTTTTCCAGATACCGCTTGTAGACATCACCCACTGCCTCCAGCGCATTACCATGGATAACAATAATAGGTGGATTTTGTCCACCTTGGTGGGCATAGCGCAGCTTGGGACGTATTGAACCCTTGCGCTTGGGTTGCTGATGTTCCACAGCCTCAATCAAAGCACGCGTCAGTTTTGGTGTCGACAAATTGACCATGGCTGCAGCATAAGCCGCATCGATGGATTTCATCAAAGGAGCAATACCGGTAGATTTTAGTGCCGAGATGAAATGGAATTTGGCGAAAGTCAGGAAATTCAGCTTGCGTTCTATATCCAGCTTGATTTCATCACGCCTGTCGCTTTGCAAGCCATCCCATTTATTCACACCAACCACGAGAGCGCGGCCAGATTCCAGAATAAAGCCGGCAATATGCGCATCTTGCTCAGAAATATCTTGCTGGGCATCCAGCAATAGCAGCACAACATTTGCTTCAGAGACTGACTGCAAGGTTTTAACTACGGAAAATTTTTCAATTGCCTCAAATACCTTGCCGCGACGACGGATACCCGCTGTATCAATCAGGGAATAATGTACGCCATCGCGCTCAAACGGTATTTCTATGGAATCGCGGGTAGTACCAGGCATGTCAAAGGCAATCACCCTTTCTTCACCCAGCAAGGTATTCACTAAAGTCGATTTGCCGACGTTAGGACGGCCAACAATGGCAATCTTGATACCACGAACATTCGGCTCTGGCTCTTCAGTTTCTGGGGGACGTTGGGCGAAGGCAATGTCGACCATTTCTTCCACCAGATCGGCCACACCATCGCCGTGAGCCGCAGAGATCACATAGGGATCACCCAGGCCCAGCTCGTAAAAATCCGCCGTGACTGAGGTGTACTTCATACCCTCAGCCTTGTTGACGACCAGCATGACGGAACGACCTGATTTACGCAGGAAGTCTGTGATGGTCTTGTCATGGGGTGTCAGGCCTTGACGACCATCGACGATAAATACAACAACATCTGCCTCAGCCACAGCCTGCTTGGTCTGTTTGGCCATTTCATGCATGATGCCTTCTTTGGCAACGGGCTCAAAACCACCCGTATCAATCACCAGAAAAGGACGTTCACCAACACGGCCTTCGCCGTAATGCCTGTCCCTGGTCAAGCCAGGTAAATCTGCGACCAAAGCATCGCGTGAACGAGTGAGCCGATTGAACAGCGTGGATTTGCCGACGTTAGGTCGGCCTATAAGTGCGATAACCGGCTTCATTATTATTACTCGGTTGCAAGAGCAACCACTGATCCTGATTTTGTTTGAACGATCAGTTTAGCATTGACCACCAAAGGCGCTGCTAAAATCTGACTACCATCGGTAGTAATACGTCCTATGAAAGAACCATCTTCCCTGGAAAGGAAGTGGACATAACCTGCGAAATCACCAACCGCTACCGCGCGGTCGTATGAAACTGGTGCGGAAAGACGACGATAACTGAGTTTATCATTACGCCAGGCACTGGCACCGCCATTACGGGCATAAGCATTGACTGCTCCTGCTACGTCAGCGGCAAAAACAAAACGCTCATCCACGCTGACACCAACTTCACTGGACAAAGCCTTACCCCAACGCAATGCGCCTGTGCTGACATCAAAGCAAGCTACCCTGCCCTGATAGGAACTGGCACAAATATCGCCGCCCATGATCACTGGTGCACCAGAAACATCGGCAACACGCTCCAGCTCAGTCGCGCCTTTAGGTTCGCCGACTGTCGCTTCCCAGCGCAAACCACCATTATTTAATGCCAGGGCAGACATACGACCGCCAGGCAAGGCCACAATCGCTTGCTGCTCAGTCATGACGATGCCTGGTGCCAAACGCAAAGTCAAAGGTGGCAATGGGCGTTCCACCGACCATTTGCGTTCGCCAGTCGTCAAATCGTAAGCACTGACCTTATTGTCTATACTGCGCACGACGACCAGGCCCTGGCCTACTGCAGGCGCAGACAAAATTTCATTTGTACTTTGCGCTTTCCAGCGCAGCTTGCCATCCAGATCAAAAGCCAGAACCTGGCCTTTTTCACCTGCAACGACAACCGATGTAGCATCCACGCCAACACCGGCAGTCAGACGCGAGCCAGCATTGATACGCCAGACTACACGACCAGTTGCCACTTCTATGCGTGCCAGCGTGCCATCGGCAGCAGCAACATACACATTTTGCGCATAGGCAGCAGGTGAAAATGCATAATTACCAGCAGTACCAATTGCCACAGTCCAGCTGGCCTTGATCGCCATTGTTGTCTTGACTTCAGTCAATACCGCAGGCTGGGTTTTTGTATCCGCTTTTGAAGAAAAAGGGTTCAGTGACGACAATGAAGAACAAGCAGTCAAAGCCATAAAAGCAGATGACACAACGAGCAGCTTGGCAGAAAATTGCATAGATGATTCCCCTTATTTACTGACAACTTTAGTATCTGCCGCACCACCGATCACATCCAGCTTCATTTGCAAAGCCTGGCGACCTGGACTTTTTTCCAGCATCTTTTCCAAAGCTGCCTTATAAGCTGTACGTGCATCTTCGATCTTGTTCTGGGCAACATAAATATCGCCCTTGGCATCAAGCACATCTGCTTCAAATTGCGCAGGGAAAGTGCCAGTCAATTGCTTCAGACCATCTTCGTAGGCTTTTTCATCCAGCGCTATGCTGGCCAGACGTATTTTTGCCAGCGCAGTATATTCTTCTGCCTTGGCAGTATCGACCACCCATTGCAACTGGGCTTTAGCTGCCTTGAGATCATTGGCATCAAATGCACTCTTGGCTGCCAGCAAGGCAACCATGGGTGCATATGAAGTACCTGCAAACTTGCTCTTCAATTCATCAGCCTTGGCCTGCACCTTGACGTTATCTTTGGTCGCAACAAATTTATTGGCTTCTTCATACAACTGCGAAGCCTGCACTGATTGCGTTGTTTGACGCGCCGTCCAGACTGTCCAGCCAGCATAAGCGGCCAGGATGATGATCAAACCCCAGGTTGCCAGATTGCCGTATTTTTTCCAGATAGCCTTGAGGTTATCTAACTGCTCTTGTTCTTCTAAATCGTATGCCATAGCGTCTTCGCTTATCTATGTTATCTATGTTATTTATGTTATTAATATTACTAATAGGATCAATACGGATTAATGATGTACATGGTGATGATTAGGATCATCACAGCAATCCGCATCTGCACTACCGGCGATTTGGTCAACCAGATAGTCTACTGCCGTATCAAAAGGTACGTTAACCTGATTGTTTTCAGCATCACCCGCACGCAACTCTTTGATACTGACCGTATTATTGTTTGCCTCATCTTCGCCTATGATGACTGCATAGGCAGCACCACTGCCATCAGCTTTCTTCATTTGTGACTTGAAGCTACCCACACCATTAGCAGTTGCGCAATGTAACACAACATCCAGGCCAGCATCACGCAAACGCTCACTTAATACCATGGCTTGCATTTGGCCTTCAGCACCCTGGTGGACGAGATACACGTCGCACATCGCAGGCTGATGCACATCGCCATTGGCTTTCATTAATTCCAGCAAACGCTCTATGCCCATGGCAAAACCACAGGCAGGTGTTGGCTTGCCGCCGAAAATACCAAACAAGGCATCATAACGACCACCAGCGCACACTGTACCCTGGGAACCCAGGTCATCAGTCACCCATTCAAACACGGTGCGATTATAGTAATCAAGTCCACGCACCAGACGTGAGTTAATGGTGAATGGAATGCTGTTGTGACGCAAAATCTTTTGCACACCCTCAAAGTGCGCCAGAGATTCCGCTCCCAGGTAATCCAGCAGTTTAGGTGCCGCATTGACCATCTCTTGCATGGCTGGATTTTTGGTATCCAGAATACGCAGAGGATTGGTCAACAGACGTCTTTTCGCCTCAGCATCGAGGATGTCCTGATGCTGTTCGAAATACGCGATCAACGCAGCCTTATGTTGATTTCTTTCTTCTGCATCGCCTATGGAATTCAATTCCAGGCGCACATTCTGCAGACCCAGGTCATCCCAGAAACGCTGGCACATCATGATCAGTTCCGCATCTATATCGGGACCAGTAAACCCCAATGCTTCTGCACCGACCTGATGGAATTGACGATAGCGGCCACGTTGTGGCTTTTCATGGCGGAACATGGGGCCTGTGTACCACAAGCGCCTTGGACCATCATAAACAAGATTGTGTTCAATCGCCGAACGCACCACACCAGCCGTGCCTTCAGGACGCAAGGTCAGCTTATCGCCATTCATGGAGTCTTCGAAAGAATACATTTCCTTTTCGACGACATCCGTCACCTCACCCAGGCCACGCGCAAACAGATTGGTAGATTCAACGATAGGCGTGCGGACTTGCTGAAAACCATAACTCTTCAATACGGACTGCACCGTATTTTCAAACAATTCCCAGAGTGGGGCGTCATCCGGCAAAAGGTCATTCATCCCTTTCACACCGGCGATTTTTTCTGCTTTTTTAATTTCCGACATACTTGCGATCTGATTTAATTATTTATTACCCATGCACTGGGGCATAGTGACTCTTGACATATTCCAGTACGATATCCTGAAACTCTTCTGCAATACGATCACCACGCAAGGTGACAGCCTTGGCGCCATCGATAAAAACAGGTGCTGATGGCGACTCACCCGTGCCAGGTAAGCTGATACCAATATTGGCATGCTTGGATTCGCCAGGGCCATTCACGATGCAACCCATGACGGCGACATTCATATTCTCGACACCTGGATATTCGGTTTTCCATACCGGCATCTGATTACGCAGAAAACTTTGTATATCATCAGCCAATTCCTGGAATACGGTAGAAGTAGTCCTGCCGCAACCCGGGCAAGCGATAACCATGGGTGTAAATTTCCGCAAGCCCATGGTTTGTAAAATCTCTTGTCCAACAATAACTTCCCGGCAGCGATCGCCACCCGGTTCTGGCGTCAGGGAAATGCGTATGGTGTCGCCTATACCCTCTTGCATCAATACGGACAATGCTGCCGTTGAAGCGACGATGCCTTTACTACCCATGCCAGCCTCGGTCAGACCCAGATGCAAGGGATAATCGCAGCGTGCAGCCAGCTCACGATACACCGCGATCAAATCCTGCACACCTGACACTTTACAGGACAGGATAATCTTGTCACCCGCAAGCCCCAGCTCTTCAGCCTTTTGCGCACTTTCTATGGCCGATGTAATCAAAGCCTGGTACATGACCGCCTGCACACTCCAGGGTGTAGCACGCTTGGCATTGTCATCCATGATACGTGCCAGCAAAGCCTGATCCAGACTACCCCAGTTGACGCCTATGCGCACCGGCTTATCATAGCGGCACGCCATTTCTATCATCTGGGCGAATTGAGTATCGCGCTTGGCGCCCTGCCCTACATTGCCAGGGTTGATTCTGTACTTGGATAAAGCTTTGGCACACTCAGGAAAATCATTTAACAAGGTATGACCGTTATAATGAAAATCACCTACCAGCGGCACGTCGATATCCATACGGTCAAGTTGCTCACGTATCGCTGGCACTGCTGCTGCTGCCTCGGCATTATTGACCGTAATACGCACCAGCTCAGAACCTGCCCTTGCCAATTCCTTGATTTGTATTGCCGTGCCTATGACATCAGCAGTATCGGTATTCGTCATGGATTGCACAACGACAGGCGCACCACCACCAACGATGACTTCGCGATTACGATAAACCACCTTGGCAGAACGGGATGCACGTCTAAGCTGGGGACCAGAACCAATTTCTGATAAAAAATCCGTCATCTTTACTTCACATTCAAATTAATGACATTACTATCCTTGCCTGGTGCAATCCCCAGGGATTTGCCACGCAACCAGCCATCCACACCCGCGGCATTACCAACTCTGAGTTGCAATGCATCTTTCATGTCAAATACCTCTTCCGTACCTGCCTTGGCCAAATGAGATGTCACAACACTGCCATTTTCGCGCTTGACCTGTATCCAGGAGTCTTGCCTGAACTTCAATTTCAATTGATTATTACCTGCATCAACAACAGCTGGCGCAACAGTCACCAATGGTGTCGAATTAGTCGTAGCACTTGGTGTCGTATTTGTCGTCGCATTTATTACACTTGGCAATGCAACAGCAGCGCTGGATGTCGCCAACTCATCTTCATTCAACTTAGGCGGATTGACAACCGGCTCTTGAACCTCTGGCTTGCTGGCATTGATGGTTGCCAATACCGTTGGCACCGCAGGCGCAAGCGGTTTTTCAGTAGCAGAACTTGATGCTGGATCTGTATTTTCCTGCACTTTTTCCGGCACAGCCTCTGCCGCCTTCCTGGAAGCCTGCGCAGAAAACAAATTCTTGAAATAATCGTTTTGCTCCAGCTTTTGCACACCAACGAAAATCAGCGCGAACACCGCGAGCAAACCGGCACCAATCAGGTATTTTTTGTTGTTATTATCTTGCCGCCCCAGAAATGGCGTACGCGACTCCATGAACGGCGTTGCCAGAGTTGGGCGCAAATCAGCATCCAGCCCTGCCAACCCGGATTCAGCAGGCAGACATTTAATAATGGGATCAGGATCAAGCTTGAGCAATTTCGCATAGGAGCGCACAAAACCGCGCACGATCACCATTTTTGGCAAATCTTCGAACTGATTATTTTCAAGCGCGACAACTTGCCGCTGAGATAATTTGAGTTGATCAGCAACCTGTTGCAAACTCAGCCCCATTTGAATACGGGCAGTAGATAATTGTGAACCTGCTGTCTGCACTACAGACAACACAGTTTTGTTCTCAGGCACCTCCGAGGACAAGGGTTCAACAGGTAAATTCGCTCCCGCTTCACTCATCAAACACTCCACGTTGATACTGAGAAAATTCTTTAGAATTTGGATGGCGGCGGCGCAACTGGGTACCAAGACTATTCACCGCAGCCTCATCGCCGAGCTTTTTTTCTATCTTTATGGCCAGCCATAATACATCCGCAGCGAGAACATCAAACTTCAGGACACGGCTAATATAAAATTTTGCCTGACTATATTCACGACGATCATAAAGTACTTTTGCAAGATTGGCATTCACTGATGGATTACCAGGATTCGAACGCAAGCCTTGCATGAAATAATTCTCAGCAGCAACTGGATCTTTCATGCGCAAACTGCACAAACCTGCGGCATTCAATGCCTTGTCCAGTGAAGCATAATTCGGATCTTTGATGGCTTTATCCAAATAAACCAAGCCCTGCTTTTCGCGACCATTCAAACATAGAAACCAGCCATAATTGTTTCCTATTTCATTATTACCTGGCGCCAGTTTCAATGCATGCAAGAAATTATCTTCCGCTAGCTGTTTTTCACCCATATCCATGAAAATCAGTGCACGCAAACTGTAGGCATCGACCAAATCCGGCGTAATCAACAAAGCATTGCGAATTTCTTCCAAGGCAACCTTTTGCTGACCCTGCTGGTAATAGCCGACTGCCAGCTGCATACGTATGCCTGCGCGCTTTTGCGTATCCTGCTTTTCAGCAGAGATATTTTCCTCTGGCCTGTCACCTTCCAGGCGCCTGGATGCACATGCAGTCAAGCTTAATGCCAGCGTCAGCAGCAAGCCTCGCACAAAATATTGCCGCATTTGAGAAATTTTCACTGAGTGATCTCCACGATCTTGCCAAAATTTTCGCCAAACTTCTTTTGATATTCCGCCATTTTTTGCATGCGCTCTTGTACGCGTGTTCTGTCTTGCACTTCGCCAGCGAGTTGACCGCAAGCTGCATCGATATCATCGCCACGGGTTTTACGCGTAGTGGTCACCAAACCTGCATCCAGCAAAATCTGGGCAAAGGCCTTAATGCGTGGATTGGCCGAGCGCTTCAGACCAGATTCCGGGAAAGGATTAAAAGGAATCAGATTAAACTTGCACGGCACGTCACGCACCAACTCTATCAATTCCCGCGCATGCGCATCAGTGTCATTGACACCATCAAGCATGCAATATTCAAATGTCACGAAGTCGCGTGGCGCAAACTCCAGGTAACGCTTGCAAGCAGCCATCAACTCTTTTAGAGGATGCTTCTTGTTCAGCGGTATCAGGCTGTCACGCAAAGTATCATTCGATGCATGCAGGGACACTGCCAGTGCTACCGGGCACTCCTGTGACAGCTTATCTATCATGGGCACAACACCACTGGTAGACAGCGTCACGCGGCGACGCGACAAACCATAGGCATTATCATCGAGCATGAGACGCAAGGCAGTCACAGTTGGCTCAAAATTCAACAAAGGCTCACCCATACCCATCATGACCACATTGGTGATCTGACGTTCACCCTTGGGGCCAGGGGCAATCCCTTTGGTTTTACGCAATTCAAATTCTGCCATCCAGAGCTGGCCTATAATTTCGCCCACGCTCAGGTTGCGGTTAAAACCCTGCTTGCCAGTAGAACAAAAACGGCAATTCACCGCACAGCCAGCCTGTGTAGAAATACACAGGGTGCCGCGGTTTTCTTCAGGGATAAATACAGTTTCTACGGCATTACCCTGACCGACATCAACCAGCCATTTTCTGGTGCCATCTGTGGAAGTATGGTCACTGATCACGGAGGGAGCGGTAATCATCGCTCGCGTAGCAAGCTTCTCGCGCAGGGATTTCGCGAGGTCTGTCATTTCATCAAACGAACTGGCACCAAACTGGTGTATCCAGCGTTGCAATTGTTTTGCACGAAACGGCTTCTCACCCAAGTCACCGCAATATGCGACGAGCTGCGCTGGATCCAGATCCAATAAATTTGTGAGTACCGTCATGATCTTCTCTTTCACACCTCATACAGCACCAGACTGTATGAGGTGCATATCTTAATTCTTTATTCTGTTACATGCAGACAAAGTCTGAATTAACGGGAATAAACGTTCAACGCTGGGAAGTAGTAAGCGATTTCCACAGCAGCTGTTTCTGGAGCATCAGAACCATGAACAGCATTAGCATCGATAGAGTCAGCGAAATCAGCGCGAATTGTGCCTGCGTCTGCTTTCTTAGGATCTGTCGCGCCCATCAGGTCACGGTTTTTCAAAATTGCGCCTTCGCCTTCCAGAACCTGGATCATCACAGGACCGGAGATCATGAAATCAACCAGATCCTTGAAGAAAGGACGTGCGCTGTGAACAGCGTAGAAACCTTCAGCTTCAGCACGGGACAACTGCGCCATACGGGCAGCAACCACTTTCAGGCCAGCGCCTTCAAAGCGGCTGTAAATTTGACCGATGACGTTTTTTGCAACTGCATCAGGCTTAATAATAGACAATGTACGTTCGATAGCCATCTAAAAACTCCAATAAAAAGAAAGGGTTAAGAAAAAATTCGAGAATTCATCTAACCTTAGATTTTAACATGAAACCACAGCCTCAGATATGTCTTTCAAGAAATACAATTGGTCGCAGACTGGATCAATTTGAATTTTAGCATCTGAGATATGGCTTTCATTGCATACAGGGAAACATGGCGCATGCCGCACTCACAATATCCATGTTTGCCCGCACACAAAATCTAGATCAGATCAAAAACTGCCATGGATTCCACATGAGAGGTATGAGGGAACATATTGATGACACCCGCACTACTGAGACGGTATCCTGCCTGATTCACCAGCATGCCAGCATCCCGCGCCAGCGTGGATGGGCTACATGAGACATACACCAGGCGCTTTGGCTTCAATTCTGGTGCAATCTCACCCAGATCTATCAGCGCCTGGCAGACCGCCATGGCGCCATCGCGCGGCGGATCAATCAAGAAACGATCAAATTTGCCCAGCTTTACAAAGTCTTGCGCCGTTACTTCAAACAGATTGCGTGTACTAAATGATGTTTTATCGACCAAGCCATTATGCCTGGCATTTTCCAGGGCACGCTCAGTCAAAGTGTCGCTACCCTCTATACCCACCACCTCTTTTGCCAGAGTGGCAATAGGCAAGGTGAAATTACCCAGACCACAGAACAGGTCAGCAATACGCTCATCTTTTTGCACATCCAGCATGCGTAAGGCGCGCGCTACCAGGACACGATTGATATGGTGATTTACTTGCGTAAAATCAGTGGGCTTGAAAGGCATTTTTACGCCAAATTCTGGCAACAGATAATGCAACTCACTGTTCGCCGGGTAGTATGGCGTAGCGGTTTCTGGCCCCTTGGTCTGCAACCACCATTGCACCTGATATTGATCAGCAAATGCCTTTAACTTGACTTCATCATCACTGGTCAAAGGTGCCATGATACGCAAAACCATGGCAGTTACGCCCTCACCTATCGCCAATTCAATTTGCGGCAAAGCTTCAACTATAGACAAAGAGGCTACCAGCCCACGCAAAGGCATGAGCATGGCCGAGACATGTACTGGCAAGATGTCACAGGTTTCCATATTTGCGACATAACGTGACTTTTTCTCATGAAAACCTACCAGCACCGTGCCTTTTTTTATCACATGACGCACTGACAAACGGGCGCGATAGCGATATCCCCAGGTTGGGCCTATGATGGGGCGCAGCATGATTTCAGGCTTAACTTTACTGATATGCCAGAGATTGTCCTCCAGTACGCGTTGCTTTATCGCCACCTGTGCACTGGCATCCAGATGCTGCATGGAGCAGCCGCCACAAGTGCCAAAAAATTCACACTTAGGCTCCACCCTTTGTGAAGATTCGCGCACCAGGCTCATCATGGTTGCCGCTTCCCAGCTTACCTTCTTTTTGTAGGTACTGAATCCCACCAATTCACCCGGCAGCGCGCCATCAACAAAGACCACCTTACCCGTGGTGCCATCTTCATTTTGCAAATTACCGACGCCACGTGCGTCCATATCTAAAGAGCGGATTTCTATTGTATTCATGGAAATTGGCGGCGCGATACATGCCGCGCCAGAAGGAAGTGAGATTTAAAAGACGGAATTATAAGAGATGCGCGAACGCGCACCTCAAGAAATATGCGAAATCAGTGACTATCAGTTATTTAAAGCACAGAATCACGGCCGACACCGCGGGAGGCGAAGGAACGTTTGAGCTTAATCAAGGCCTCTTGCTGTATCTGACGGACACGCTCGCGTGTAATACCCATCTCATCCGCCAAGGTTTCCAGAGTCGCAGGATCATCATTATCCAGGCCAAAGCGCCGTACGATAACGATACGTTGCTTGTCCGGCAATTTTGACAGCCAATCCCTGACCAGTATCGTCATCTCATGCTGTTCAGCACGTATATCAGGCGCATCATCGCTATCACCTGGCAACATATCCATGAGGCTGGATTGCGGGTCATTATCCAGCGGTGTATCCAGCGAAGTGGCATGCTCAGACAAGGTCAGAATATCCTGCACCTCATCCACCGGTCTATCCACGAGTAGCGCGATATCTTCCAGCGCTGCGTCCCGACCATCACGTCTTTGTGATTCCAGGTGATACTTGGCACGCAAGATTTGATTCAATTCACGCACCATGTGCACAGGCAAGCGTATTGTCCTGGCCTGGTTCATGATGGCGCGTTCTATGCTTTGGCGTATCCACCAGGTTGCATAGGTAGAAAAACGAAAACCACGCTCAGGCTCAAACTTGTCTATGGCATGCATCAAGCCCAGATTGCCTTCCTCTATCATATCCAGTAGCGCCACACCGCGATTGATATAGTGTTTGGCAATCGAGACAACCAGACGCAGATTGTGCTCTATCATTTTTTGCCTGGCCGCAAAATCACCTTGCTTGGCCAGTGTGGCGTAGTGCAATTCCTCTGAAGAAGCAAACAGGGGACGCGTCCCTATCTGATTCAGATAATACTGGGTGGTATCGGTAGAGAGCTCAGCAGCCAATACATTTTTTAGCTCATCAATTGGTGCGACTATGAGGGCTGCCGGATCCTCCCCCTGCTCATCCTGTCCTTCTTGCGCCAGATCACCGACCTCATCCGTGGCATCTTCATGATCGGAAGACAAACGCGCATCTCCTTCAGACGCATCAGCAGACATATCCGACTCATCACTGGCGGCAGAATTTTCCAGCTTGTAGGTGCTTAAATTGTTGTGCATGATCTGAGCTTGGTTTACGAGTCCGGTAAGTTATTTCTGACTGAACAAATTGTTGTTGGAAATATCAATATTCATCTACCAATACTGCTTTTTCCTCTCGAACGCCAGCAAAACCTAAATATCACATTGCAAAATTTCTACAAATTACAACATCGCACAACAATCCAGCCATTATATTTAGCGTGCTGGCAAATACCTGCCAGGGTCAACTGGCTTACCCTGCACCCTGATTTCAAAATGCAGCTTTACAGTATCACTATCTGAATTACCCATTTCTGCAATTTTTTGCCCCTTGCTGATCGCTTGCCCCTCTTTGACGAGGATGGCTTTATTATGCGCGTAAGCCGACAATAAATTACTGGTGTGCTTGATAATCACCAGATTACCATAACCGCGAATACCACTACCGGCATACATGACTTTGCCAGACCCTGCTGCCAATACATCCTGCCCCAACTTGCCGCCAATGTCGAAGCCTTTATTTTTGACATCGTCAAATGTCGCCAGAACTTTACCGTCAACTGGCCACATCCACTCCACGGACTCAGATTCTGCCGGCGCTGATTCTGCCACTTTAGTGGGAGTGACAGTTTCCGTTTTAGTCACGGGTACGACAGTCGCCACTACCGTATCAGCCTTCTGCAATTCAGCCAGATTGGCTTCAGTGTAAGGACGTTTGTCGCCACGCGGCAGGGTTTTGTTGGTTGCTGGGTTGACAGGCAAAGGCCGGACCTCTACTCCAGTATTGGATGCAATACCTGTCGTTTGAGAGGCCTGACTACCATCCGGCGGAGCCACACGCAAAACCTGCCCGACTTTAATGTCATTTGGGTTTTTCAAGTCATTCCAGGCAACCAGATCACTGTAACTCTGGCCATGATCCAATGCGATCCTGTATAAACCATCGCCCCGTTTGACGACATAAGTACCACGCGTATTGTCTGGTGCCTTGACCACAGGCTTGACGACTTCAGGAATGGCGACTTCTGCTGGCCGAGTCTCTACACCCCGCTCAACCACTGGTGCCTTAGTTTGCAAATTGGTGGTACATGCCGCCAACCCTGCCAGTACTGTTATTGCAAAACCAGTTTGTAATATTTGCTGTATTTTCTTCATTTCTCTTTTTTTAATCTATCAAGTTTATTGTCATCGAGAACAAACTTAAATTACACCTGAATGCAAAGGGACAAAGTGACAAGCTTCAAGCACAGAACTTTGCCACTCATAAGTCGACGTACGTTCTATCAGCTGCAAAACCTGGTTACGCCCACCGACGGGTGCCACCAATCTGCCACCTACTCTTAACTGCTTCAGCAAAGTCTGGGGAACCTCCATTCCTGCCGCAGCCAGTATGATACCGTCAAATGGCGCCTCAGCAGGCAAACCCAGCATACCATCGCCATAATGCAGTCGGATGTTGGCGATACGCATGGGACGTAAATTGCTCTTGGCCAGTTCATGTAAAGCCCTGATACGCTCTATCGAATACACCTCCCTGACCAGCACGGAAAGCACTGCTGCCTGATAACCACAGCCAGTCCCAATTTCCAGCACGCGCTCAAGTTTGCCACCATTCCGCAATATTTCCAGCATGCGGGCAACGATATAAGGCTGCGAAATAGTCTGATGATGCCCTATAGGCAGTGAAGCATCAACATAGGCTTGACTGGCCATGCCAGACTCAAGAAAAAGATGGCGCGGCACCGCTTGCAGGGCGGCCAATACGGTTGCGTCCTTGACACCCTGCTGCGCCACTCTTGCCACCATGGCACGCCGCACACCTTCAGAGACCAGAGGACCGGACAATAAAGACGGGGACAAACCCGTTGTTGCACCATTGGCAGTCCGAGGTAAATGCAAGTCCTGTGACTTTGCCAATTTGGCAGCAGCAACCCCACTCAAATGATGTGCTGCATTGCGCATGGCCGTCTGCGGCATTGCGGTATGTCTGACTGTTCCACTACTTGTTTTGTCTTTTTGATTTACGACAGAAGACAAAGATAAGGGAAAGCGCTTGTCTTTGAGCGTCATGCAAAATCCATATCCAAATCAGCCAGTTGCCGGGTATTGGTCAAATCTATCTGCAAAGGTGTTACAGATACAAAATGCCTGTTTGTCGTATCAAAATCCGTTCCTGCACTGGCATCTCTTGCCGCTCCTGGCGGACCTATCCAATAAATATCCCGACCATGCGGGTCTATCATATGAATCACCGGCTCAGAGCTATGGCGCTTACCCAGACGAGACTTGCGTACCCCCTGGATTTTTTCAAACGGTAAATTGGGTATATTCACGTTCAGTAAAAATGGTTGTGGAAGCTCAGGAAAACCACGCTGTACCATTTCCAGTGCAACACGAGCCGCCGCATCCAGATGCGTCCACCCTTTTTCAGTTTGAGAAAAAGCAATCGCTGGCACGCCAAACAAATATCCCTCAGTAGCCGCCGCAACCGTACCTGAATACAGGGTATCGTCCCCCATGTTTTGCCCTTGATTAATACCCGACACGATCAGATCAGGCTTATCTTTCATGATGGCCGTCAAGGCAATGTGCACGCAATCAGAAGGTGTACCATTCACAAAATAAAAACCGTTGCTGGCACGCTGCACACTCAAAGGCCGGTCCAGCGTCAATGCATTCGACGCCCCCGAACGATTGCTGTCAGGGGCCACTACCGTCACCTCGGCGATCGACCCCATGGCTTGCGCCAGCGCCACGATGCCAGGAGCAAGATAACCATCATCATTACTGATCAAAATTTTCATGCTTTGTATTCTACCCGATGCTGAAATATAAATTTCTACAGAGAACAGATTTTTACGGCATAATCACAAAATCAAACGGTCGTACTATTTTATGGAGACATCAAAATGAAAGCTGTTGTTTGCAAGGAGTGGGGATTGCCAGACACTTTGGCGATAGTAGACTTGGCAGATTTGATACCGGCACCCGGCCAGGTCGCCATCAATGTCAAAGCAGCAGGCGTAAACTTTCCAGACGTATTGATCATACAAAACAAATACCAGTTCAAACCTGAACTGCCATTTACGCCAGGCAGTGAATTGTCTGGCATTGTGTATGCCGTTGGTGAAGGCGTCAGCCACGTCAAGATCGGTGACAAAGTCATCGCTTTTATAGGCAATGGTGCATTTGCGCAACAGGCAGTTGCGCCAGCCAATGCGGTCATGCCCATGCCACCCGGCATGGACTTTGATACGGCAGCAGCGATTACACTCACCTATGGCACTTCCCATCATGCTGTTGTTGACCGCGCTCAATTGAAAGCCGGCGAAACCATGCTGGTGCTGGGTGCTGCAGGCGGGGTTGGCCTGGCAGCCATAGAAATCGGTAAGGCCCTGGGGGCACGAGTGATCGCCGCAGCATCTACTGATGAGAAGCTGGAGATTTGCAAACAACATGGTGCCGACGTTACCATCAATTACAGCACCGAAGATTTACGTGAGGCTATCAAGGCCGCAACCGAAGGCAAAGGCCCTGACGTCATCTACGACCCAGTGGGTGGGATTTATGCAGAACCCGCCTTCCGCTCCATAGGCTGGCGCGGCCGTTATCTGGTGGTAGGTTTTGCCAATGGTGAAATCCCGAAACTGCCATTGAATCTGACGCTGCTGAAAGGCGCTTCACTGGTCGGTGTATTCTGGGGTGAATTTGCCAAGCGCGAACCCAAGGCTAATCTGGCCGCCATGAGAGAGTTGATGGGATGGCTGCATGAAGGAAAAATCAAGCCACATATTTCTGGCCGCTATGCACTTGCTGACACGCCTGCCGCCCTGAATGATCTGGCAGCGCGGAAAGTCACAGGCAAAATTGTCATACAGCCGAGAATTGATTTTACAGAAAGCTGAGCACCGCAAAGCAATTTGAAGTCTCAGCTTTGACAAAAAGAGGATGAGGCAGTTAGCGGTTATTCGCAGCCTCACCCAACCAATACCGATTGATATCCCTTATTCCCCATTTGGCAGCATCTTCACGCGAGGCGATTTTGTCGTTCATGCCCAGCCTCGACAAATCGATCAACTCTGGAGTGATGTAGGCCATTGCCTTGACAGAAAAGAATACTCTGACCTTGGGCAGCAATAAAGACTTACCCACTTGCTGCTCTACCACGACAGCCAGGCGACCAGACTCCAGTTTGACCAAGGTTCCGACAGGAAAAATGCCTATACTTTTTACAAAGGCCTGAAATATTTTCTCATCAAAATGGCCACTACTCCACTCTGCCATCTTGCGCAAGGACTCTGCCGGACACCAGCCTTGTTTGTAAGGACGGTCAGAAGTGATGGCATCATACACATCACAGACTGCTCCCATGCGGGCAAACACGCTGATCTCATCCCCTTTTAAACGCCTGGGATAACCAGAGCCGTCTATTTTTTCGTGATGGTGCAGGCAGACATCAAGCGCCGCCTTACTCACACCATTGGCTCCCTTCAGCATTTTATAACCAGCCACAGGGTGTTCTTTGACCGAGACAAATTCAGCATCAGTGAGCTTGCCTGGCTTGTTCAAGATATCAGCATCCACCATCATCTTGCCTATGTCATGCAATAAGCCAGCCAGACCTGCGTCTCTAGTCTCTTCTTCAGACAAGCCCAGTTGTTTTGCCAAGGCCACCATGAGTGCACAGACCGCAATAGAATGCATGTAGGTGTAATCATCCTTGGTTTTCAATCGTGCGAGGCCGATGAGAGCGCCAGGATTACGCATCACCGATTCGGCAATTTCTTCCACCATGGATTGCGCATTGCCAACGTCAACCGCCTTACCCATGCGTGCTTCGTTAAACATGGAAAACACGGCCTGCTTGGACTTACTGACGATAGCCGAGGCACGTCCAAGCTCATCATCCATGGAAACTGCAGTGATCTGTCGTGGCACCGATGGGGACGGGATGGGTGGAAGGGGTTCGGGTTCAGGCTCCGCCTTGGGCTCGGGTATGGGTTCAGCCTGTGGCTTTATTTCCACATCTTTCAAGACATCCAATCCCTTGCTGACATCTATCCATGCATGGCGAATTTTTGTTGCCTGGATCTTCTTTAACTCTTCCCTATCCGACAACATGAAAGACTTTTGCCAGAATGGCGTGTCTATCCAGGAACTACATAATTCCTGTACATACATGCCGATTCTCAGCTGAGTAATTTCAATTTTCTTCAACATAGGCAAGGAATTTATTAATTAGATAAACAAATCTTAAAGATCTGCCAGCCAATTATTCTACAAAGCCTGTCAGCAAGCCAGAAGTTAAAACAGCATATTACAAAATTTTTCCTTCTGGCAATTTTTTCAGTAAATCCATGGGTCGAAAAAAATCCTGCATGGTTTGATTGCCAATGAAACTTAAATTATACGGATGCTCTGCACAAATTTGCTCATAGACCGATGCTTCTGGCATGGGGCGCAATTGTTCAGCTATCTTACCCCATAAGACCAACACTGGTGCTCGCATCGCAGCTGCCTGCTGATATTGATAGAGCGCCGACAAGACAGTTTGCAGGAAAGGCTGCCAGGCTTTGGCATCTTTGACTGGCGCAGTATCCGCTCGAAAAACCAGGCTGGCATTCAATAATAAAAAGCCTTGCGCAATCAGGTTATCCTGCAAATCCTCCAGGCTTTGTATATAGCCACTATCAGCCTGACGCAGCTTGGCAACAACATCGGCAACGGCGGCACCTGTAGTTGCTTCTTGTTGCAGATGACCGGACGCTACCAAAAGCATTTTCATGAAATTACGCAAAGAGGTAGCGCGATTAACTTTCTTGGACAAGCCGCCGCCCTCCTCATCCGACCACAAGCTCTTGACGGCACCATCCATGAAACAGTAACCAGTAGCACTGTCTGTCCGTGGATAAGGGCCTTCGCCCATCAAGACATATCGCACAGCATCCATGGGCATGGAAAAGGCGGCAAATAAGCGTGCCTGATTCGGCAAATAGGTAGAGGCCTGCAATCCAGAAAAATAATTAGGGCTGGCAATATGTACCTGCTGCAAGCCCTCTTCTATGACAGGCCGCCAGGATGAATGTACTTGTTCAATTGCGAGACGTATATCGAGCCGTACATCCTCGGTGCAATTGTCTTGCCAGGAGCTCATTACTGACCACCCGGCATAGCTGTTGGCAATGAAGCCGTAGGCAAGCCTGGTGTCACCATAGGTGCAGCAGGACTAATCGGCCCACCTGGTGGTGCATCATTATGCTTGGGTGGAGGAAAAGCCACCGGCGCCACTTGTGGTGGCACGGTGCCACCAGGGTTCAATGACGGTATTTGTACAGACCCGCGGCTCATCTCTGGCAGTTGCGGCAAATCGACACGGCGCATGATGCCAGACTCCGACACCATCACATATTGCTCATGAACTTCCTTCAGCAGCACGCCCGGAGCAAGTTCTTTTTCCATTGCCACCGCTATCGCTGGTTTGCCATTGGCACTGATGATAGCCAGGCTTTCACCAACCCGTTTTGCCAGCACAATACCTTTTAATTGATAGTTACTGGCAGTCGCCTGAGCTGCCTGGCTAGCGCCAAAAATGCCGCCCCACTGGCCAGTACCCGGCTCATAGCTGTTTTGCTGAAAAGCAGCAGCAACTGCCCTGGCCTGGGGCTTGAACAAACGCAGCCCCCAATAACTAATAGAAGCACAAAGTACGACAAACATAAGAAAAGTCACAAGGACAGGTAAGCGTTTCATTTTTATCCTTTTTAGCGTACCAACTGATTTATTTCTATGATAGGCATCAATACCGCCAGAACAATGAGCAAGACCACGATACCCATGGTCAAAATCAAGATAGGTTCCAGCAAACCTGCCATGGTCAGGGCACGGCGCTCCAGATCCTGCTCCTGGGTATTGGAAGCCCGTTCCAGCATGGCTGGTAATTCACCCGTCACCTCACCAGCACGTATCATATGTACTAACATGGGTGGGAAATGCTTGTGCGCCGACAAGGCCCGTGCCAGGCTGACACCTTCCCGGACGCTGGCTGTTGCCTCTTCTACTTGAGCACGCATGGCCACATTCGATAAAGTCTCACGGCTGGTTTGCAGAGCACGCAGAATTGGCACACCAGAACCGGTAGTAATGGCCAACGTGCTGGCGAACCTGGCCGTATTCAAACTGCGTTCAAACTTGCCATACAAGGGCGCATGCAATAGCCAGCGATGCCAGCGCATCTTGAAGTCGGGGTTACGCAAAGCCAGACGCCACAAAGAGAATGCTGCGACCGCAAGTATCGCCACAATCCAGCCATAGTCACGCACAAAATCAGAAATTGCCAGCATGACCAAGGTCAGGAAAGGTAATTTTTGCTTGGTGTTGGCAAATACAGAGACAATTTGCGGCACCACATACGTCAACAAGAAAATCACGATAGCAAAAGCGACTACGGTCACGATAGCCGGATAGGTGAAAGCCAAACGGACTTTTTGCACCAGTGCATTGCGTCTTTCTATATAGTCCGCCAACCGTGACAAGACGCGTGACAAATGACCGATTTGTTCACCGGAGGCCACCAGAGCACAATAGATATCCGCAAAATCATTGGGATGCTGTTTCAAGGCATCAGACAGTGAATTACCGGCCATAACCTCTGAGCGTATAGAACCAACCAGATCGCGCACATAAGTACGTTCAGCTTGCTCCAGCAAGGCAGACAAGGATTGCTCCAAAGGCAGGCCAGCTTCCAGCAAGCTGGATAATTGCCGGGTAAACAAGGCGATTTCCACCGTAGACATACGGTCGCCAAAAAAGGCTGTCTTGCGTTTACCGCCTGCGTCCATCTGGTTGGCGATAGATTCTACACTGACTGGCACCAGGCCCTGGGCACGCAAATCACTGCGTGCCGCCCTGGCACTATCTGCATTGAGCACACCTTTGCTGGTATGGCCTGCAGTATCAACCGCCTCATATCGAAATGCTGGCATGCCCTTATTCCTTCGTCACGCGCAATAACTCTTCTGGCGTGGTCACACCAGTTTTCAGCCAGCGCTGACCATCTTCACGCATGGTCTTCATGCCGTCGGCCTGGGCCGCCGTCCGTATTTCTGCTTCGGCGGCTTCATGATGAATCTGGGCACGGATAGCATCCGTGGTTTGCAGTAGTTCATAAACACCGACACGGCCCTGATACCCGGTATGGCCACAATGCTCACAACCAACTGCATGCCATGTACCCTGTTTTTCAACACGGCAATGCGTACAGAGCTTGCGCACCAGTCGCTGTGCTACTACGCCCAGCAAAGAAGAAGATAACAGGAAGGGTTCTATACCCATGTCCAGCAAACGTGTGACAGCCGCCGCAGAGTCATTGGTATGCAAGGTTGCCAGCACCAGGTGGCCCGTCAGCGAAGCCTGCACGGCGATTTGTGCTGTTTCCAGATCACGGATCTCACCTATCATGATGACGTCAGGATCTTGCCGCAATATCGCCCGCAATGCCTTGGCAAAAGTCATCTCTATCTTGGCATTGACCTGGGTCTGGCCTACGCCAGCCAGTTCATACTCGATAGGATCTTCTACCGTCAAAATATTCGTCGTACCAGCATTCACCCTTGACAGAGCTGCGTACAAGGTCGTGGTCTTGCCTGAGCCTGTCGGCCCGGTAACCAGTACGATGCCATGGGGTTGGGCGATCAGTTTATCGAATTGCGTCAGCACGTCGGCGCTCATACCCAGATGCCCTAAATCCAGGCGCCCAGCCTCTTTGTCCAGCAAACGCAATACTGCGCGTTCGCCATGACCGGTTGGCAAGGTCGAAACACGCACATCAACTGGCTTGCCACCTATGCGCAAGGTAATACGACCATCTTGTGGCAATCGCTTTTCGGCAATATCGAGTTGGGCCATGATCTTGATACGTGAGATCAAGGAAGCATGAATCGCTTTTTTGGGACGCACTACATCGCGCAAAGCACCATCGACACGGAAGCGCACAACGGAAATCTGCTCGAAAGGTTCGATATGAATATCTGATGCGCCATCACGCAAGGCTTGGGTCAGCAAAGCATTAATCATGCGTATGACGGGAGCATCATCAGCCGATTCCAGCAAGTCTTCGACTGCTGGCATATCCAGCATGAGCTTGGCTAAATCGAGATCGGACTCTACCTCGCCAACCACGTCGGCAGCATCACCGCCAGAGCCCGCATAGGCTTTGGCGATGGCTTCAGCCAACTCTGTGTGAGGCAACATTGATAGTTTGACTTTACCAAACTTACGTCCAACTTCTGATATTGCCGCAGCTGGCGTCAGCTTGGAAATCTGGATTTCAACTACGCCGTTGACAACTGCAGTATCTCTGACAGCCAGCACAGAAAAGTCCCTGGCAAAACCATAGGGCAATAAACGATGATCAAGCATGGTTTATTTGCCTTCCTTACCTGCTGCTGGCGTGCTTGTTGGAGAAATCATCATGGGTGTGGTCAACAATTTCCCTTTTTCCGCCGTAGGCAGCAAACCATCATTGGCGATATCTTTGGATGGCGTGATCTGCGTGCGCATATAGTCATAACGGTCTATCGACACATTATTGCTTTGCTCGGCATTACGTATCACCGTAGGACGCAAAAACACCATGAGATTGGTCTTGGTACGTTTGCTGGACTGGTATTTGAACAAATTGCCGATAATAGGTATATCACCCAGGCCAGTCACTTTTTCTACGCCATCGGTGGTGCTATCTTCTATCAAACCACCGAGAGCAATAATTTGCCCATCATCGACCAGGACATTGGTCGTAATCGAACGTTCTTTTGTGATAATACCTGCAGCATTGGTTGTATCATCGACACTGGAGACTTCCTGGTAGATAGCCAGCTTCACCGTGCCACCTTCAGAAATTTGTGGCTTGACCTTCAATTTCAAACCGACTTGTTTGCGATCTATAGTCTGGAAAGGATTGACGCCAGCCGTACCACTGGCGGCCGTGGTAAATTGACCCGTGATCAAAGGCACGTTTTTACCGACCACGATATTTGCTTCTTCATTATCCAGCGTGACTATATTTGGTATCGACAGGACATTGGCATTGCCATCAGTTTGCAAGACGTGCGCCAGCGCACCCAGGCCCAACTGACCATTGATTTGTCTGAATATGCCGAGTGACATACCATTTCCTGGCAACACCGAGCCGGAGGAAGCCGCATTACCAGCAGCCAGAGCGAGGAGATTATTGCCCTTGGTCGAGAAAGAAGTGCCACCGCCTACCCGGTAATTACTATTACTATTACCTGACAAACCCATCCACTGCACACCCAGTTCATTTGCCTTGTCGGCACTGATTTCGACAATCAAGGCTTCAACATATACCTGGGCACGACGTGCATCGAGTTGTTCTATGACTGTGCGCAAATTGCGATACACAGGCTCGCTGGCAGTAATGATGAGAGTATTGGTTGATGCATCTGCCTGAATATAACCGGCCGCCCCACCACCGCCACCTGAAGTACCGCTGGTGCTGTTATTTGAGAAGGATGGCATGCTGCTGGTTTGGGTACTGGCTGCGCCATTCGACGCCACTGGGCTATTCGTGCCATTGGCTGAACTGCCGACATTGGACAGGCTGCTGGTGCTGCTACGTCCGGATGAGGTATCACCCGTGACGATGGAGCGCAAGGTTTGCGCCAGTTTTTCAGCTTCGGCATTTTTCAAGTAAACCACGTGCACATTGCCAGGCTGGGTAGTCGGCTGGTCCAGTTTGGTGATCAGCGACTTGATCTGGTTTGCCTTGGCCACAGAAGATGCACGCACCAGGATGGAGTTGGAACGTGGGTCTGCCAGCAATACCGGCTTGGTCGGATCGGCGGCACCACCGCCAGCATCTATCACTTTACTCACCATGGCCGCCACATCGGAAGCAATCCCATGCTTGATCAGGATGACATCCATATCCGTCGTTGCAGGTATATCCAGGGCAGCAATAATTTTGTTTAAACGCTTGATATTGTCCGCATAATCAGTGATAACCACGGTGTTATTGGTGGGGTTGCCATTGATGGTGTTATTTGGTGAAATCAGCGGACGCAATATCGTCACGATATTGGCGGAGGACTCATAATTCAATTTATAAATCTGTGTGACTACCTGATCACCTTTGGAGGATTCACTTTTCTCTGCACTGGTATTGTGCGTAGGACCAGGTTGCAGTTTGGCATCCGACTCCGGCACCACTTTGGAATAGCCATCAGCCGTCACCACTGAGAAGCCTTGCAGGCGCAAAGTGGAAGTCAGCAATTTATAAGCCTGGTCCTTGGTCAGCGGTGTCTCTGATACGAGATTGATCTGCCCCTTGACCCGGGGATCAATAATGAAAGTCACCCCGGTATAGTGACCTATGGCCTTGATGGCTGATTCTATGTCAGCCCCGACCAGATTGATTTCTACCGTATTTTTCGATGGGTCCTGAGCCATGGCCATGGGTGCCAGTAAAAAGCCTGCAGTCAATACTGCAGCACCAGTCAATGCAGACAATTGCTGGATAGGTTGGCGTAGCGAATTTCTTGTCATGGCGACCCTGTGCTTTAATGGTAATGTTTTCATTTGAACTCTAACCCAATTACTTCTTTTTCACCGTCATTACGACGCTGTCCCAGCAAATTCAATAAATTTGCCAGCCTTGCTTCCTGTCCTGCTTCAGCCCATGCCTTGCCGGAAAACTGGAAACGACCATTCGTCATTTTCCCTGTCCCAGCCAGCATCATCGGCCCTTTGATAGATGATAATTGCATGTCAGCCTCAGTCCCACGCAAATCAAAAGCCATCTGGTAACTCCCCAATGGTTTTATGGGCGACAAACGTGAAGCCATTTCTGCCAACTCCAACTGCATATGCCCCGTCATGCTCAATTGCCCATCCTTGCGTGAAAACAGCAATTCATTCCAGGACAAATGTAATAAACCCGTAGGCCCTATGGTGTTCAGTGGTGCCCCCAGGCCTTCCAGTCGTTCTGGTGGCAACAACAGCACCGATGGACTGACTTGCCACTGACTAAAGCTACCGGTAACTTTGACAGGCGCAGACAATGCCGCAGGATTTTCCAGCTCAGCCTTGATTTGCCCCACCATCAGCCAGGGTGAAATACGCCACTGAAACCGCCCCGGGAACAAAGGGGTCACCGGGCCAGTCTTTCCCGCCGCTACTCCTATAAATGCCGAACCCTGCCAAAAACTACCCTGCACATCACCCAGGCTCAAGCGGCCCTGGCTTTGCCGCTCTACGACAAAACCCAGCCAACTAGCGGGTAAAAACATCACTACCGTTAACATGACACTGGCAATTGCCGCAAAAATCCAGGTCAAACGTTTGGAAAATAACATCGTTTTATCCGGGCTTCAGGAAGAGCTTTTTTGTTGTCTCAAGGTCAGGGTCGCACTCACCTGACCGTTTTCCAGCAAAGCCACCAGTTTTGCTTCTTCCACTGTCAATCTCGACGCCTTTTGCAGCTCGACCAGGCATTCCATCAGGCTGGCATAGGCGGCCGTGGGAATTTGCAAACGCACTACATCATCACTAACAGAAATGGTCTGGGCCTTGATGCCACGCCTGCTCAACACTGTTTCCAGCTGTTCGCGGCTTACCGGTGCAATGAATTCGGATAAATTCGCAGCCAAACCTGCCTGCTGTTTGCTCAATTCAGTGATCTCTGCCAGTTGCTGATTCAGGACGGGCAGTGCAGCATTGAGTTGCTTGCGACCACTCAATGCTGGGGCCAGGAAAAAACCATAGATGATTGCAACAAGTATGAATGTGGCGCAAATGAGCAGCATCTTGCGCTCACGCTCAATGCGACCCTGCCAAAATAAATTAAATTGTTCTCTGATTGCGCTGAACATTAGCTTTTACCTCCGGTCGTAATACGCAAAGCCCCATCTGTAGAGGTAGTAATTGTCATGGATTGCTCAGCCAGTGCTGAGCGCAAGGCGTCCATAGGCAGTTGCACATTGGGCTTGACCCTGACAAACAGAGATCGGTCCTTGTACTCTATCGATGCCACGCCGCCAGGTACACCTACCCTGTCCCACACCAGTGAAAACTGTGCTGCCATCACGGCAAAATCGTTGGCAGCAAATTGCCCAGCCGCGCGCTTGGCTATATTGATTTTTTGCTGCATCTGCTTCAAGGGACTGTCAGAAATCACCGTTTCTTTTGGATAGGCATTCCTGAATATTTGAAGCAAGGCATTCTTTTGATCTTTTTCTTCCCGCTTCATATTGAACCATTCAAGATTCAAGGCGAGTAAATTAATAATCGCCAAGGCAATGACCAAACGCAAAGGCCAGCGCCACTTGTTCCAGTCAAAACTGGCCATATGCTCGGCTGCTACACCCGTCATCAAATCTGGTGTGCTGCTGTTGATACCAGCCACCCGGTTGACCCAACTGACAGGCATGACTGTCAATTTCTCGTCCAATCCTTCGGCTTTGATCGCGAGCTGGCATGCTTCTACTGTCGCGCCTGGAACATAAGCTGTCACTTTAGGGCTGGCACTGAGTTGTGCCAGCATGGTCAATGCCTGTGCTACTCCGGTATTTTCCAGGCTCAAACCCAGACCATGCTCAGTACCATCACGCAAACCCAGTTCCAGACCTTCTTCTTTTTCATCGATGACAGCCGAAGCAGTCTGGCTTGCTACGTCAAACGCCAGCGCCAGTTGTGCCGGATAGGCAGAAAACTTTTTCAGCGGCCAGTCTTTGACTCTTTTAGCCAAGCCTTCCAGCCAATGTTTGTCAGTGACGGCTACCGTGATTTCACCATTGACCACATCCCCACTGACCAGAACCAGATCAGCCGGATCGGAAATCAATTGATCTTCCAGCAAATTGGGCAGTGCCTGTTTGAGTTTTGCCGCTGACATGGGTGGTACTTTGACATTCAGCAAACTGGTGTCGCTGGCAGCCAGGATGAAGGCTACTTGTCGTGCACCTGCAGCAAGCGGCTTCAGCTCAGCCAGGGTGGACTGTCCTTGCTGTTGCAAACGCCCTTCCGCTGAAATCAAAGCGAAAGCCAGCGCCTGCGACGCCCAATCAGTCAGATGTTGTGCCGCCACTCTGGAGGGCAAAGAAATATACAGTGTGCTTGCCATTTTTTATTTAGTTTTCCCGTACCCAAAGCACCGTTGTTGTCATCGTGGTGGATGCCACATTATCGGCCCGCTCTATCAAAGCACTTACATCCAGCGCAGAACGATTCATTTTGACTTTACCATTGATGATGAAAAAATTGGTTGAAACTGCCACATCCTTCGCAGCAACGGTTTTCAACTTATCCTCAAAACGCGATGTGAACTCTTCCACAGTGCGGAAATAAGCACGATCACGGCTGGCTATCATGGCAGCCGCATCCCCCATACTCAAGCCATTTACCCTGGCCGCCAGCACTTCTGCAAAAGTAGTATTCACATTGATTGCAGTCTTGCGTGGCAAGACGGTGACAAAACCCTTCAAACGCTCAATCATGTCGGGGCTAAAGCCATTAATTGCCAGCAAATCATCAACTTGTGTAAAGCGCAGGAATTGTACTTCAGGAAGCGATGAGTCTGAGGCACTTTTTCCAGGGCCGCTTTCTGCTGACGACGAACCAGGGGCAGCTACCACCCTGCTTTGTGTCCTGGCTACCATTTCAGCAACGGGCTGCGCCAACTGCCCATCAAATCGCAGATTGACCAGCAGACGACTGAAGGTGTCCACTTCACGCGGATCGATATTGCCATCCGTCGCCAGATTATTGAGGTTATACATCGCTTGCGCATCGATCACCTGACCAGACAAGGTGGCATCGCTGTCATCATTGTCAGTACGTGCATTTTCCACGTATTGATCCAGCCTGGTATCGGCCAGTTTGACTGCCCAAGGTTCACCAAGATGATCAACATTGGCAGACTGCTTGGCATCTTCACGCAAAATCAATCTCGCCCAGTCTATGGCGCCACGCAAGATCCATTTTTTTTGTAATTGCATGCGCTGATTTTCTATCGACCTGACCTGTACCTGCTGTTGCCAGAACAGGCTGGCAACGATAGTGATCGCCAGGGTAGTCAGGAGCAAGGCTGTAATGACGGCCACACCTTGCTGGCGTTGGAGGCGCATCTGCAAACTCATACTGCCCCCAGTAAAAATACTTTAGTGGCTGGCAATTCTCGCCCTGACAATTGTATGGCGATTTCGAGGCCAGTCAATTTACCCTCCCTTGCAGGAAGCCCTGGCGCCCCGGGTGTTGGACTTGGGGGATTGGGATTGGAGTTGGGGTTGGAATTAGGTGCGCCAGCAACTTCGCTACCACCCAAACGCCAGCCATTTTCGCCTTCTTTCCAAGTGCGCATATCAAAACCGGTCACCTGGCTTTGCAAGGCGATAGACGGGCTGACTTCAGCATCAGCCAATGCACTTTGCCAATCCTGGTCTAGTACTGCCAATTCACGGGTAGGCTGCATTTCACGACGGTTAAGCACACCGTCCCGTACCCGATAGACGACGACTTGCAAGCGAGTCGGTTGATTTTCTTCAAATACATTACGTACCAGTACCAGTCTGGGCCCTACCGCGCTCAGTACTTCACGCCCAGGTAAATTAGTGGCATCAACCAGGTGAGCACAATCATTTTCTATCTGCGCAAAAGCCAGTTGTATACCGCGCGTTTGTTCCATTTCTTTGGTCAGCACCACACGGGCACGGACGATACTGTCCAGCCCACGCCAACCCAGTACGGAAATAATAGCCAGTATGGTAATCGCTACCAATAACTCTATCAGCGTAAAACCGGCCTGAGATGAGCCGGTTTTACGTCGACCACGCGCCTGCAAAATATTAGAGCGCATTTGGCACCACCTGGGTCAGCTTGATGATACGGCGCTCCGGGCTGTCGGCCTCATACACATAGACTTCGACTCTGCGGAAAGAGGGGTTAGGAGTGGCAATCACATGCTCTTCACACATCAGGTGCAAGTCTCCCTGAGGGCAGGCAAAAGTGCGCTCACCAAAAGCGGGCCATTCGTGCGCCAGGCGTATTTGTGCCAGACGGTTTTCAGCAGACCAGGTGGCCATCATGGAGGCGCGCAAGCTATTGCTGTTTTGCGTCAGGCTGCCGATAGCGCGCAGACTGGCGCCCAGGGCAGTACCAACGATGACCAGGGCCACCAGGACTTCCAGCAGGGTAAACCCGGATTGTGAACGCAAATGTCGCATCTTATTCAACTGAAAAATGGCCTATGCCATCGGCGCGTACACTGACATGCTTGTCAGCAGATTTGATGGTGAGTACAAAGGGTTTATCCACAGGCTCGCGGCCAAATACGATACGTATTGTGGAAGTATCTGCCACTTGCGGCTGCACGGACAATTCCACGGGCGCAGTTTGAAAACTTCTCTCGCGCAGCATCTCGTCCTTGACTGGCGTCCAGACTCTTTCTTCCCTGACCAGGAAGCGGTAACCATGTTGATCCACTTCAAAAGCCACGGGCAGATTACGGACGATGGCTTCATCTCGTGCCAGTTGCAAAAGCAGGGAAATCCTCCTGGCGTCATTTTCCAGGCGCTGTTGCTCGCCCGGCATGGCGTTAATGCTGACAGCCCCAAGTATGAGACCGAAAATCACCAACACTACCAACAACTCCAGCAAGGTAAAACCCCGCTGTACGCGCATAATCTTCATTATTGCTTCTTATAGATCCCAGGAACCTATGTCAGCATCCTCACCACTGCCACCCGGTTGTCCGTCGGCACCCAGTGAAAACACGTCGACATCGCCCCTGATGCCTGGAGACAGGTATTGATATGGCTTGCCCCATGGGTCATTGCGCAATTTTTCCAGATAGCCACCAGTTTGCCAGGCATTCGCCGCTGGCCCGGATGTCGGTTTCTCTACCAGCGCCTGCAAACCCTGCTCCGTAGTCGGATAGCGCTGATTGTGCAAGCGATACAACTTCAGCGAAGTCATGATGGTAGAGATATCCTGCTTGGCGGCAGCCACCCTGGCTTCATGGGTAAACCCGGTCAGCTTAGGAACCATAAAAGCACCCAGAATCGCGATGATAGTCACTACCACCATGATTTCTATCAGGGTAAAACCGCGTTCGGATCCCGGAGACCTGCCCGCACGTACAGGAACTGAAAAATTGGACATAATGAAACTCTAAAAAAAATGAAAAACTTAAAAAGCAAAAAGCGCGACACGAACTGACAGGTCGCGCTGACGCAGTATAAATCCTGCAAATGCCACTTGGGCTGCATTCTGTATCGAATAGTAACAAAAAATGCCATCAAGACAATATATTTACACAAAAAAGTATTTAATATGTATGAATTCTGTCTTGATGCTCACATACTACCGCCAGTATATTTCAACTCAATTTCAAGGGCAAACTGCGCAAACGCTTGCCAGTCAAGGCAAATACGGCATTTGCCACTGCCGGCGCAATGGGTGGCACCCCTGGCTCACCTATACCCTGGGGTGCTTCTGCACTCGGGATAATGATGGTTTCCACTTCAGGTGCCTCATTGATGCGCAAGACCTGGTAGTCATGAAAGTTAGTCTGCACGACCTTGCCATCCTTGATGGTAATTTCACCATACAGGGCAGCGCTTAAACCAAAGACCACGGCAGACTCCATTTGCTGGGCAATGATATTGGGGTTGACTGCTATGCCGCAATCAACGGCGCAAACCACTTTATGAACACGAATCTGCCCTTCGTTCACGGACACCTCGGCAATCTGGGCGACGATACTGCCAAAAGATTCATGCAAGGCCAGACCATGCGCCCTTCCATCAGCAGGCTTGCCCGCCTTTTGCACGACCGCATCGAGCACGGCCAGATGACGTGGATGTGCTTTCAATAAATTACGGCGGAAACTCACGCCATCCTGTTTCGCCGCATGGGCAATTTCATCGATAAAACTCTCTTTGAAAAAAGCATTATGTGAATGACCAACCGAACGCCAAAAACCCAATGCCACCGGGCTAGGGACAATGACATGCGCAATACGCTGATGCGGGATTTCATAAGGCATGTCAAATTCGCCTTCTGCCGTGGTTTTATCCGGGCCTGCGCCCGCCAGACCAAAAGTGCGTTTAAGTACCTGATGGGTAATTGAGCCTGAGACAGACTTGTTATCATAAGCCAGTAAATTACCTGCACTATCGAGCCCAGCCTTGAAACGTGCCAGAGCAGCGGGCCTATACATGTCATGCGTAGTATCTTCTTCGCGGCTCCAGATCACCTTGACTGGCGCCCCTTTGGTGTCCATGGCAATACGCGCAGCTTGCGCAACCATGTCCACTTCCAGCCTGCGACCAAAGCCACCACCCAGATAAGCCATGTGCACAGTGACATCTTCTGATTTCAGCCTGGCGACTTTAGCGGCGACATCTGCCGCCACGCCGGGCACTTGAGTAGAGGTCCAGATCTGCAGCTTGCCATCCTTGAGCTGCGCCGTGCAATTGATGGGTTCCATTGCCGCATGCGCCAAAAATGGTGCGCAATATTCTGCCTCTATGGTATTGATTATCTCCTTGGCAGCCAGCTTATTTTCTACATCACCGTTCTTGTAATAAGCAAAACCTGATTCTGTAGCTAGCTTGCTGGCAAAATCCTTAAAAATACTTTCTGTAGAAAGTTGCGCATACTCGCCTGCCTCCCAGATAACAGGTAATTTGTCCAGCGCCTGTCTGGCTTGCCAATACGATTGCGCCACCACGGCAATACCGGCCACCGCCCCTTCCATGGAAAAGTCGATGACTTGCGTGACACCTGGCATCGATTTAGCTGCAGCAGCATCAAAGGATTTAACACGTCCACCTATGGTGGGGCTTTGCCTGATAGCGGCATACAACATGCCTTCTGGCCGTGCATCAATACCAAACTGGGCACTGCCATCGCCCTTGGGCGCAGCATCGGTACGTGGCTGCGGCTGGCCTATGATTTTGAAATCTTGCGGGCGCTTGAGTTGTATCTCGCCAGGCTGACTGTTGATCGCATCGGCAGCCAGCTCAGCATAGCTGGCATGCTTGCCAGATGAATGACTGACTACGCCATCTTTGGTCATGCATTCTGTCGCAGCCACCTTCCATTTCTTTGCTGCCGCAGCGACCAGCATGGCGCGCGCCGTTGCCCCTGCTTCACGCATGGGTTGCCAGGCATCCTTGACGCTGGAGGATCCACCTGTCATCTGCAAACCCAGCTCGCGGGCAAATTTAAGTGTCACCCATTGCGCAGTGCGCTTCAGGCTACCATGGTCATCCGGGTGAAAAGGCAGGCCGTCAGCCAAGGCCGCCATGTTTCCATAAATTTTATCGGCGGGCACATACATGGGCTTGACCATGCTCATGGGGACATCCAGCTCTTCAGCCACCAGCATTTGCAAGGCAGTATGTATGCCCTGCCCCATCTCGCTCCTGTGCATGGCGACACTGACCGTGCCATCTTGCGCAATCTTGATCCAGCCATTCATTGCGACTTCGCCATTTGACACAGGCAAGGGTGAGCTAGTGTTAAGGCGCTGGCGCGGCGGCAAGACACCCCACCCCACCAGCAACGCCCCCGTCAAGCCCAAGCCACCCAGGATGAAGCGGCGGCGTCCTGATTTTTTTTGCTCCGACATGCACGGTCTCCGATCTTTTTGCCGCCTTTATATTATTTCTTATATATTTGGCGTGCTTATGTGTTTCGTCTTGGATAACCTTCTGCCAATATCCTGGTCCAGACGATTTCTTTTTGTTCTGCTGTCATGAACACCCACTCAGCCACCTCGGCCACGGTGCGGCCACAGCCACGACAAACATCATCAAATGTTGTTGAGCAAACGGCAACACAGGGCGTATCCGGGCGTTCTTTGCCTTCCATCTTTATTACTGACATAGTCTTACTCTGGCTTTCAGGATTGTGCCTGAATGAGCTAGGCCCGAAATAATAAAACGGGCGTTCGCCTTTTTCTGGCTAATAATAAATGTTTTTTTGTTTACTGCGTTGGTAGTCGCACTCTATTTTTCCAGAAATAGAGTGACTTTGTTGACAGCCTACAGGCTTCAGCGAGAAAATTGACTGCTTTCTGTCCTTCTCCCACAAAATATAAAGGTACATCATGAAAGTAGCCGTCGTTCTTTCCGGTTGTGGCGTCTTTGATGGCGCTGAAATTCACGAGAGTGTACTGACCATGCTGGCACTGGTCAAAGCCGGTGCAGAACCTGAATTCCTGGCACCCAATATCCCGCAAGCCCATGTTGTCAATCACCTTACGGGTCTGGTCGCGGAAGGTGAAAGCCGCAATGTGCTGGTAGAATCTGCCCGTATCGCCCGTGGCAAGATCAAGGATATAGCACTGGCAAATGCCAATGACTATGCCGCCGTATTTTTCCCTGGTGGTTTTGGAGCAGCCAAAAACCTGTCTGACTTTGCCAGCAAAGGGGCTGACTGCCAGATACAGCCAGATGTCTTGCGCTTTGCCAAAGCCGTAGCAGACGCTGGGAAACCTGCCTGCTATATCTGCATAGCCCCAGCCATGATGCCACATATCTATGGCTCTGGCGTCGCTGTCACCATAGGAACTGATGAAGACACGGCTACTGCCGTCACCGCCATGGGTGGGCAACATATCAATTGCCCGGTAAAAGAATTTGTCGTCGACAAAGAGAGAAAAGTTGTCAGTACCCCTGCCTATATGCTGGCGGAAAATATTGCTGAAGCAGCGACTGGAATCGAAGCTGCCGTCAAAGCCACGCTTGCACTAATCTAAAACACCAGAGCTCCAAGTATGATTTTTAAAACAAGGTCTTCATGACTCAAGATTTTTTTCAATCCCTGATGTTGCTGATATTGGTGACCGACCCGTTTGGTAACGTCCCCATATTCGTCAGCGCCCTGTCCCATGTCGCACCCGAGCGGCGCTGGCGTGTGGTGGTGCGCGAGTGCGCGATTGCCTTTGGCCTGCTTTTGCTGTTCATGTTCTTTGGCAAACACTTCCTGACCGCACTGCAATTGACAGAAGTGTCCTTGCGCATAGGTGGTGGCGTGATCCTGTTCCTGATTGCCTTGCGCATGGTATTCCCGCAGGAGGGCGGTATTTTCGGGGATGTAGAAGATGGTCACGAGCCTTTCATCGTGCCGCTGGCGATACCAGCCTTGGCTGGCCCGTCTGCGCTGGCGACAGTGCTGCTGTTTTCATCCGACAGCCGTCAGGACATGATGGTGCATCTGGCAGCATTGACTGCCGTTGCCGTGGTCTGGCTGGTGGTGTTATTGAGTGCGGAACGCATGCAAAAGGTCCTGGGTGTACGCGCCATGACTGCATTTGAACGCCTGATGGGCTTGATACTGACAGCCATGTCGGTCGAAATGCTGCTGGCGGGGATCAGGGATTACCTGAAAACACTGAACTGATCATGCATGGCTGACCGTGGATAAATATCAGGTCAGCCATATCCAGAATATCAGCGATTGAAAGTGAAGTAGCCTAGCAAGAACAAGACTAAAGCGATCAGAAATTGTTTAATCATTTGACGATTCATAGCTGACCCTTACCCTATTCTACTTAAATTATCTTATCCGCAGTCATTTGCGCAATCTCGGCATCACTATAACCCAGCGTACTTAATACCTCCTGATTATGTTGCCCCAGGCGCGGGCCCAGCCACTGGGTCTGGCCAGGAGTCTCTGACATCTTGGGCGTAATGGCTGGCAGTTTGACTGGTGTGCCATCTTCAAATGCGTGTTGCTCAAACATCTGGCGCGCCAGGAATTGCGGGTCGCTCATCATATCGCGTACCGAATAGATTTTACCCACCGGCACATCGGCTGCCTTGAGTATCTGCAATGCTGTATCGATGTCACGGCCTGAACACCAGGTCTGGATTGCCGCGTCAATTTCTGCTGTGCGCGGGACGCGGCCATCATTGCGCACCAGGCCAGGGTCTTGCGCCAGGTCATCACGGTCTATGGCTTTCATGAGCCTGTGGAAAATCGCATCGCCATTACCGGCAATGACAATATTTTCACCTTCAGCCGTCGTGTAGGTATTTGACGGGACTATGCCAGGCAAAGCACCACCAGTACGTTCACGCACGACACCGGCATGGTCAAATTCTGGCACCAGTGATTCCATCAAGTTGAATACCGACTCATACAAAGCCACATCCACCATCTGGCCCTGGCCAGCAACACAAGCCTCACCCTGCTTGCCATTCCAGCGCCCACCAGTGACATCACGGTGACGCAAGGCCATCATGGCGCCTATTACTCCATGCAAGGCAGCGACTGAGTCTCCTATCGATATACCTACTCGCACAGGTGGTCGGTCAGGGTGGCCGGAGACATAACGCAAACCTCCCATGGATTCACCGATAGCACCAAAGCCAGGCAAGTCTTTCAAAGGCCCGGTCTGGCCGTAACCCGACAGGCGCACCATGATGGTGGCAGGGTTGATCGTTTTTAAATCTTCAAATCCCAGCGCCCATTTTTCCAGCACGCCGGGTCTATAATTTTCTATGATGATGTCGGCATCCAGGGCCAGGCGCTTGGCAATTTCACGTGCCTGTTCCTGCTTCATATTCAGGGTAATACTTTTCTTATTACGTGCCTGCACACTCCACCACAGCGAAGTGCCATCTTTCAGCACACGCCACTGGCGCAGAGGGTCACCGCCATCAGGGGACTCTACCTTGATCACTTCAGCGCCAAATTCAGCCAGCATGCGTGAGCAAAATGGCCCGGCGATCAGCGTGCCCAACTCCAGGACCTTGATGCCCGCCAAAGGGCCATGTGCTTTAGCTTGTGACTGCATGAGTAAGCGCTTCTCTGAAATTGTTTTAGAAAAAAGTCAGTTTCTTGATTTCCCAGGCAATATTGGTACGTGCCTGGGCATCGAATTGTGCAGCCATTGTTGGATGAAAATAGAGTTGCTCACGCCCGGCAAAGCGCTTGAGTACTTTTAAACGCCCTGCCCTGTATGCAGGTGCTTCCAGCCAGCGGAATTCATTGCGTATGGCCCGGCTATAGTGCTGATAAATATCCTGAGGTGCGCCCAGTATAGTCAGGGCGATATCAAGAAATAAGGGAATATCGACAGAGCGATTTTTAAAATCGGCCACTTCATGTCTGGCCGTGGCAAGTATGCATTGCTGCACATGCATGATGATGGTGGGATTAATTTCCATGCGCATCATCAACTCCCCCGCCAGTTCTGCACTTTTCAGTTCATTGTTGTTGGCATGGGTATCATAGACCAGGTCATGAAACCAGATCGCCAGGGACACCATGGGGAAATTCTGTATGTCTGCCCGCCGCTCTTCAGCATGCCTGAGCATGGACTGGATATGGGTGAGATTATGAAAACTGCGTTGTGGCTCGGAGTAATGCTTATCGAGTAAAGTCCAGACTTCCATTGCATGCCTGGGACTACCAGCCAATCCCCTTATCAGGTCTGACCATTGCAAATGCAATTTGCTTTTTTGTTCGGCGGGGATCAGAAACATGATGGCTTATTATTATCTCAGTTACTGTATTAAGTTGTCCGTCTATCCAGCATGGCGCGGGCAATCGTGCCAGCATCCACATATTCGAGCTCACCTCCAACTGGCACACCGCGAGCCAGGCGACTGACCCGCAAGCCACGCGCCTTCAGCGTCTCGCTGATGTAATGCGCGGTTGCCTCACCTTCATTGGTGAAATTGGTGGCCAGCACCACTTCTTGCACTTTGCCATCAGTGGCTCTGGCAATAAGCTTTTCCAGATGGATGTCTTTCGGACCTATGCCATCAAGTGGCGAGAGTCGCCCCATGAGCACAAAGTACAGGCCCTTGTACGTCATGGTCTGTTCTATCATCATCTGGTCAGAAGGTGTTTCCACCACACACAGCAGACTGGTATCGCGCACTGCATCCATACAGGTTTCGCAAACTTCGCTCTCGCTGAAGGTATTGCAGGATGCGCAATGTTGTATGCGTTCGACCGCGTGAGTCAGCGCCATGCCAAGGATGGCAGCGCCTTCCCTGTCATGTTGCAAAAGATGATAAGCCATGCGCTGCGCAGACTTTGGCCCGACGCCGGGCAAGCGGCGTAGGGCCTCAGACAAGGCTTCCAGACTACCGAGTTTCTTCACCCTCAGAACGGCATCTTGAAACCAGGTGGCAATGGCATGCCAGCTGTCAATGCTGACATTTTTTCTTGTGAAGTGGCTTCTGCCTTGCGTACCGCATCATTGAAAGCGGCGGCAACCAGGTCTTCCAGCATGTCCTTGTCGTCACCCAGCAAAGATGGATCGATGGTAACGCGCTTGACATCGTTCTTGCAGGTCATGACAACCTTGACCAAGCCAGCACCAGCCTGGCCTTCTACTTCTACCAGACCCAATTGATCCTGGGCTTTTTTCATATTGTCCTGCATTGTCTGGGCTTGTTTCATCAGGCCAGCTAATTGATTCTTCATCATAAAATTTCTCCGAAAATAAAAATGGAATATTGATTAAATTTGGTCACGCGGAATTGTATTTTTTTGCATATCACCGACATCAGACCGGCCGTACGCTACCCGTGACGATAGTGGCGCCAAATTCACGCATTAAAGTCTGCACGAAACTGTCGCCCTGTATGGATTTCTCTGCCTGTTGCTGGCGCACTTCACGCTCAGCCACAGCTTGTGCGTTGGCGGTATGCTCAACAGCACCTATCTCGGTTTCTACCCGTATGGTCTTTTCAAAACGTTCAGTCAGGGCTGCGCTAAGTTTTTCAACACTGCCCGAAGACAAGAGTGTAGACAAAGGCAGGCGCAGGCGGAATACATGGGCATTGCCATCCTGCTTGCAACTGACCAGTTCACTTTGCTGCGTCATTTGCTGGGCAACGCCGCGTACTGGCAAGCTGGCTGCCAACGCAGGCCAATGACCATCCCAGTTCAACTCAGGGACTGGTGCATTCGCGATCAGGCGATCTGCATTCAGGGTGATGGACTCTCTGGGCTTGATCACTTCTGCAGCGACGGCTTGCGGTTCCTGGTCAGCAGTTGCAACAGTGTCAGCAAGCACGGCCACTTCAACTGGCGCGGCTTGTTCCAGCATTACAGTGGGAGCCATCGCTCGTGGTGGCATTGCCGGTTTTGCGGGCTCTGCATCGAAGAACATTTCTTCATCCCAGGGCGGCGGCATATCATCCATACCCATGGATTGCATATCCTGCTCGGCGATCAGAGGTGCTGGTGCAGACACGGGCTGGGCAGGCTTGACTACCGGTTGCGCCGACGGCGGCGCTACTTTGACTGACGGTGTTGCGACAGGAGTAACGGGCCTGACAGGAGCTACAGGTGAGACTGGAGCAACTGGGGACACAGGACTCACGGGTGCAATTGCAGCTTTGGCTACTGGTGCAACTTCGGCAGTAGCAGTTTTGCCTGCTGGCGTGCCATTCTTGGTATTTGCGCGGGCCGCAGCCAGGGCTGCCAATACCGGGCTGACACGTGTGCCAGCAGCAGGTGCAGTTGCGGGTGTTGCGGGTGTCTCGGCATTATCCTGTACAACCGGTTTCGGCGCTTCTGCTGGAGCACGTGCAGGCATCGCTGCCTGCACAGTATTTACTACAGGCACAGCACTAGCAGTACTGCTAGAAGCTGCGGGACTAGAAATAGAACTAGAAGCAGAGCCAGGACGCGCAGGGCTTTGTGCAGGCGCTGCATTGTTGACAGTATTAACTGGCAATGCAGGTCGGCCACCAGCCGGCGGCGTGCTGGCTGGCGGCTGCGCCCACTGTTCACCACTGACAGGCTTGAACGCCAGCATGCGCAACAGCGTCATGCTAAAGCCTGCATATTCATCAGGTGCCAGCGCCAGCTCATTACGGCCATGCACGGCAATTTGATAAAACAGTTGCACTTCTTCTTTGGCGAAACTCTGTGCCAGGCGCAAAACCTGTTCGCGTTCAGGAATATCTTCTGCCACTGCCGCAGGCACCATTTGCGCCACGGCGATCTGGTGCAACAAACTACCCAGGTCTTGCAGGGCTGCTTTATAAGACAGGCTGCGCGCTGCCATTTCATCGGCAACATCGAGCAAGGCTTTACCATCCTGGGCCAGCAAGGCATCCAGCAGGCGTATCAGATAAGACTGGTCCAGCGCACCCAGCATGCCTTGTACGGCATCCAGGCTGACTTTGCCAGCGGCGTAAGCAATTGCCTGGTCGGTCAAGGACAAGGCATCACGCATGGAGCCATGAGCACCTTGTGCCAGCAAACGCAAGGCAGGCAATTCAAATTCGATTTGCTCTTGCCCCAGGATGTTTTCCAGATGGCCGACGATATGGCCAGGCGGCATTTGCTTGAGATTGAATTGCAGGCAGCGTGACAAGACCGTGACCGGGATTTTTTGCGGGTCTGTCGTTGCCAGAATGAATTTGACGTGCTCAGGCGGCTCTTCCAGCGTTTTCAACATGGCATTGAAAGCGTGGTTGGTCAGCATGTGCACCTCGTCTATCATATAGACTTTAAAGCGTGCATTGGACGGCGCATAAATCGCCTGCTCCAGCAGCGAGGCCATTTCATCGACGCCACGGTTCGAGGCGGCATCCATTTCTATATAGTCAACAAAGCGCCCGGCATCAATCGCCGTGCAGGCTTCGCAAACACCGCAAGGATGGGCAGTAATGCCCGTCTCGCAATTGAAGGATTTAGCCAGTATGCGTGATAGCGTCGTCTTGCCGACACCGCGGGTACCGGTAAACAAATAGGCGTGATGCAGCCGCTGCTGCTCTAGCGCATGCGATAAGGCACGGACCACGTGCTCTTGCCCCACCAGAGTTTCAAAACTCTTGGGGCGATATTTTCGGGCGAGGACTTGATAGGACATCCTGCGATTTTACCTTATTCGGGCGCTCAGATCAGTGATTTGCAGATATCCCAACACCAAGTTTTTCATCTGAGCAAGAAATTCAGGCTCTTGCAGGCTTTGCGGGGATAACATCAGGGTCTGGTACAAGACCCCGTAAACAGCCGCATGGACTATCGCCGGACTGGTATTTGGATAAGCTGCACGGTCTGAACTTGCCGCAAAAGCAGATTCCCAGATATCAACAACTTGCCCGTAGAGTGCGCTGTAGGCTTCCATATTTGAAATCTGCCGCTCCAGGAAAATCAGGGCAGACCACTCTTCGGTCTTGTCGGCATGTAAAAGAATGATGCGTTCCAGCAGATCAGTGACGATGTCTTGCAAGGGCTGACCGTGTTGCAAGTCTACCCAGATGCGCATCTGCGCACCGATATTTTTCATGCGCTCATGGATGCAATGGGCTGCGATCGATTTCTTGCCAGGAAAGTATTCATACAATGTGCCCAGGCCGACGCCCGCGACCAGTGCAATATCGCGCATGGTCAGATCGGCATAGCTTTTTTCGACCAAAAGCCGAACAAAGGCATCGAGGATTGCCAATTGTGTCATTTTAGAGCGTTGCTGCACTGGCTTGCGGCGTAATTTCAAAGGGCTGGCAGTCTCGCTCATGGTGTTTCTTGTTTTATAAGTTCAGGTACTTGGGATAATGCCAAAAGGCGAACATCTTGATTACTTCATCAGACTACACTATTCATCTGGCTTACTTATTTAGCTTACCGATATCAATGAGGCACATATGCAGTGGCAAACCCATGAAATAAGCAATCAGGTCGCAGACCTGCAAGATTACAATATTTTCACTAGTGATGCCGTTCTAATGACCAGCCTGGCGCAGTATCAGGCTGACTGGTATCAAAACACCTTGACAGTATCCGGGCAAGAGTTGGGCAGCAGCGCTGTACTGGAAGCTGCTGCGCTGGCCAATACGCATTTGCCCGAACTACATACCCATGACAGACAGGGCAAGCGCATAGACAGAGTAGACTTTCACCCAAGCTGGCATCAATTATTGGGAATATTGCGCAAGCAAGGTCTGCATGCCAGCCCCTGGAGCCAGCCGCGCATGGGTTCACATGTTGCGCGTGCAGCAGGTTATTTCATGCAGTCACAGGTGGAGTCTGGCTCCCTATGCCCCAGTACCATGACTTTTGCCTCCATCCCTGTGCTGCAAAACGAAGCTGCCTTGTTCGCTGAACTCAAAGACAAGCTGTATTCACTGGAACATGATCCGCGTGACTTGCCGATAGCCCAGAAAAAATCCATCCTGATAGGCATGGGTATGACAGAAAAACAGGGGGGCTCGGATGTGCGCACCAATACCACCACTGCCGTGGCATTAGGTGCCGAGGGGCGAGGCCAGGCCTATGCATTGACCGGCCACAAATGGTTTTTCTCTGCGCCTATGTGCGATGCCCACCTGGTGCTGGCCAAAACTGAGAATGGATTATCCTGTTTTTTTGTGCCGCGCTGGCGTCCCGATGGCAGCAAGAATTCTATCCTGGTACAAAGACTGAAAGACAAACTAGGTAATAAGTCCAACTCCAGTAGCGAAGTCGAATTCCAGGATGCCTATGGTGTCATGGTAGGTAATGAAGGCCGGGGCATTCCAACCATCATAGAAATGGCCAACCTGACACGGCTGGATTGCGTCATCGGCAGTGCTGGCCTGATGCGGCTGGCGCTAGTGCAAGCCATCCATCATGCACGCCACCGCACGGCTTTCGGCAAGAAGCTGGCAGATCAACCCCTGATGCGTAATGTGCTGGCTGACCTGGCACTGGAAAGTGAAGCAGCAACCCGACTCATGCTGCATCTGGCTGCAGCTCTGGATGCACCAGATGACGCCTTGCAACGCGCCTGGAAACGCATCATGACACCTGCCGCAAAATTCTGGATATGCAAGCGTGCGCTGGAATTTACTGGCGAATGCATGGAAGTCTGGGGCGGTAATGGCTATGTCGAGACTGGCCCCATGGCGAGGTTATATCGCGAAGCACCAGTCAACTCCATTTGGGAAGGCTCAGGCAATGTGATGTGCCTGGATGTCTTACGTGCCATGGAAAGAGACCCGGAAGGCTTGCAATTGCTGCTGCAACTATGGAGCAAATCAGCATCGGAACAAGCCAGGCAAATGGCGGTGGAATTACAGTCAGAGCTGGCATCAGCAGAATTCAGGGAAATGAATGCCCGCCGTATTACCCAGAAACTGGTATTGACAGCACAGGCTTTCCTGATGGCAGAATATGCAAAGACTGATATCGCCAGGGCTTTTATACAAAGCCGCACAGATGCAGGATGTGGTCGCGTGTATGGCACACTGGATGCTGCCACGACAGGAGCTTTGCAAGAGCGCATTATTTCACGCGCGTTTACAATCTGAAGACAGCCTGAAGGCGAATTAATTTCTAAGCTGCTGCCCAGTCAAAAGACCGGGCAGCGTTATTGCGGCAATTAGAACCTGTTCACGATCTGTAGCGAGCGAGCGTCAGCGGGTTGAAGAGCAGCGCAAAAAGCGGAATGTACTTAAGTACATGAGCATTTTGAGCAGCGCATGAGGCCCGATCACGCTCGCGCAGTAAGATCGTGAGCAGGTTCTTAGAACGCTGCAATCCCGGTCTGTGCACGCCCCAGTATCAAGGCATGAATATCATGCGTGCCTTCATAGGTATTGACGACTTCCAGATTCACCAGATGGCGGGCAATGCCAAACTCATCAGAAATACCATTACCACCCAGCATATCGCGCGCAGTGCGGGCAATATCCAGAGACTTGCCGCAAGAATTACGCTTCATGATGGACGTGATTTCAACTGCTGCCGTACCTTCATCCTTCATGCGACCCAGGCGCAAACATCCTTGCAGGGCCAGCGTGATTTCTGTCTGCATGTCAGCCAGTTTTTTCTGTACCAGCTGATTTGCTGCCAGTGGGCGACCAAATTGCAGGCGGTCCATGGTGTATTGGCGTGCTGTATGCCAGCAGAATTCTGCCGCACCCAAAGCCCCCCAGGCGATCCCGTAACGGGCGGAGTTCAGGCAAGTGAACGGGCCTTTCAGGCCTTCTACATTTGGCATCAGATTTTCTTCTGGCACGAATACTTCATCCATGACGATCTCGCCAGTGATGGAAGCACGCAAGCCTACCTTGCCATGGATAGCTGGTGCGCTCAGGCCTTTCCAGCCTTTTTCCAGGATAAAGCCACGGATACGGCCATCATCTGTTTTCGCCCAGACCACGAAGACATCAGCGATAGGGCTATTGGTGATCCACATCTTCGCGCCACTCAAGGAATAACCACCCGGCACAGTCCTGGCACGGGTTACCATGCTACCTGGGTCAGAGCCATGATTAGGCTCGGTCAGGCCAAAACAGCCTATCCATTCACCCGTTGCCAGCTTGGGCAGGTATTTTTGTTTTTGTGCTTCACTACCAAATTCATTGATAGGCACCATGACCAACGAGCTTTGTACGCTCATCATGGAACGGTAACCAGAATCAACACGCTCCACTTCACGCGCAACCAGGCCATAGCAAACATAGTTCAAACCAGCACCGCCGTATTGCGTAGGAATCATGGAACCCAGCAAACCAAGCTCACCCATTTCGCGGAAAATGGCTGGATCTGTTTTTTCATGACGGAAAGCTTCCAGGACCCTTGGTGTCAGCTTTTCTTCGCAATAGACACGTGCGGCATCTTGCACCATACGCTCCTCATCGCTGAGTTGCGAGGACAATAACAAGGGATCTTCCCAACTAAATACAGCCTTGGCCATCTGTTTCTCCTGATTGAATTATGTATTTCGTTATTTTTTGCATGCCACTTTCATAAAACAAGAAGTGACATGACATGCTTCATGCAGTCTTAAGTACTTGCCTGACTCGGCAAATGCAGCAAGGACAAACCCAGTTGCGCCCTTCGTACCAGCCACGGGCTGGGGCGATAGCGAGGGTCGCCAGTGCTGGCATACAAGTTCCGCAAAACCAATAGTATACGCGAAGTACCGAGTTTGTCGCCCCAGGCTAGTGGACCTGCTGGATAAGCGAGGCCTAATACCACTGCATTGTCGAGATCTTGCGGGCTGCATATGCCTTGCTGGGCTATGTCACTAGCAATATTGATGATGGTCGCCAATATGCGCTGAACGACGAAACCGGCGCTATCCTGTATCAAACTGACACCCTGCCCGCTTTTTTGCAGCAGCGACTGGCATTGTGCTGCCAAATTTGCATCTGTAGCGGGATTCATCATCAGGCTCAGATGCCCCTGGCAAGCAGTCAGTGCATCTATGCCAAGGGTGCGACGGACATCCAGGCCTGCTCTCGCCACACAGGTACTGACATCTTCGCCGTATGGGCTGACTATGCACAGTGCTTCTGAGGATGGCTGCTCACCATTTTCGATAGTAACGCCGCAACGCTCAAACAGCGCAAGCAGTGCTGGCACCGCATCCGCGTTTTCCTGGCTGATCCATACTGGTCCAGCCCACGCAGGCTGTTGCTCAGGAACCGCCGGTACATCCTGGTTGCCACTATAAGAATAAAAACCGCGCCCGGTCTTGCGACCCAGCACACCTGCATGTACCCGTTGCGCAGTGATGACACTGGGGCGATAGCGTGGCTCTTCATAATACTGATGATAAATCGCTTCCATGACAGGGTGCGATACATCCAGCCCCGTCAGATCCAGCAATTCAAACGGGCCCAGCTTGAAACCTGCGGCCTCACGCATGATCTGGTCTATCTGGCGGAAGCTGGCAACATTCTCTTGCAGTATCCGCAGGGCTTCCGTGCCATAACCACGGCCTGCATGATTGACGATAAAGCCAGGCGTATCTTTGGCACGTACTGGCAAATGCCCGGTTTGCGTGGAAAATGCCATAAGCTGCTCTGCGACCGCAGCATCGGTCAGCAAGCCATCGATGACTTCCACCACCTTCATCAAGGGGACAGGATTAAAGAAATGCAGGCCCGCGACACGCTCAGGTATTTTTGTACCAGCCGCAATGGCGGTCACTGATAAAGACGAAGTATTGGTCGCCAGTATGCAGGCATCAATGACGATACCATCCAATTGTTGGAACAAAGCACGTTTGACATCCAGCTTTTCAACAATTGCCTCCACCACCAGATCGCATTTAGCCAGTTCCTGCATGCTATTGACGACTTGCAGGTTTTCTACAGCACGCTGATATTGTTCTGCGCTGAGTTTTTCCTTGCTCAGCATTTTTTGCCATTGTTCAGCAATCAACTGGCTAGCCTTGCTGGCGGCATCTGCCTGCACATCAAACAAGAGCACGCTAAAACCTGCCTGCGCAGCAATCTGGGCAATGCCGCGCCCCATGGCACCGGCACCAACAATGCCAACAACTGCAATACTGGTCTGCATATTTACTCCGGCACGATGGCGGTGACTTCTATCTCCACCCTGGCTCTGTCTTCTATCAAGCCTGCCACCTGCACGGCAGTCATGGTTGGGTAATGGCGGCCTATGATATCGCGATAGGCTTCGCCCACTTCTTTATAGGCTCCTACATATTCTTTTTTATCGATCACATACCAGGTCATGCGCACGATATGCTCAGGTTTCGCATTTGCCTCTGTCAATACTTCAACGATATTCTGCAAGGCCTGCCTTACCTGGCCCGCGAAATCATCTGTCTGAAAGCTGCATTGCGCATCCCAGCCCACCATGCCACTGACGCACACAGTACGGCCACTGGCAGAAATGCCATTTGAATAGCCACGTGGCCTGGCCCAGCCCGGAGGTTGCAAAATGTCCATCATCTATCCCTTTCATTGATGACTTTTCACAGCCTTGAGCCTGAAAAGTCCATTATATCTATCTTATATATTGCAATACTTCTGCATGGCAGCACGCAATTCATCAGGTATGGCTACCGCCTTGCGCAATTTCAAATCCATCATGACCAGCACCAGCCTGGCTTTCAGACGCACATCCTGTTGCGGTCCGCTAAAGCAAATTTGCAACTCCACGGAAGTCTTGCCCAGTTTCGTCACGATCAATTCTGCCAGCAGACTTTCACCCAGTTCTGCCGGCTTGATGAAATCCGTTTCCAGATGCACGGTAGGCAATCCTATGCCACGCGCAATATGCATTTCATGGAAACTACAAGCCAGACCTTGCGCGCACCAGTCTTCCACCACGCCATTCATCATTTCAAAATAACGTGGATAAAACACAATACCCGCTGGGTCGCAATGAGCAAAGCGTATGGGCAACTCAGCCGTAAAAATCATGCTGAGGCAAACTCTTTCAGCAATTCACGGCCTATGATCAGTTGCTGCACTTCCGTCGCCCCTTCATAAATACGCAGAGAACGGATTTCACGGTACAGGCGCTCTACCGGCACTTCACTGACCACACCCAGGCCACCAAACATCTGCACCGCTGCATCTATCACTTGCTGCGCACCTTCAGTCGCAGTCAGTTTGGCCATGGCAGCTTCTTTAGTAACTTTTCTGCCCTGGTCTCTTTGCCAGGCTGCGCGATAAATCAATAGGCCAGAGCTGTCTATGATGGTTGCCATCTGCGCCAGTTTGGCCTGGGTCAGCTGAAAATCGGCCAAAGTCTGGCCAAACATTTTGCGTGTCGTCACTCTGTGCATGGCTTCGTCCATGGCACGGCGGGCAAAGCCAAGTGCAGCGCCAGCGACGGATGTACGGAAGATATCCAGCGTCGCCATCGCCACTTTGAAGCCCTGCCCTGCCTCACCCAGACGCTGAGTTGCCGCGATGCGACAATTAGTAAACTTCAGGCGTGCCAGCGGATGCGGAGCTATCACATCGATACGCTCGACAATTTCAAAACCAGGCAGGCCAGCATCGACGATAAATGCAGTGATGCCGCGCGCACCCGGTGCTTCGCCAGTGCGGGCAAACAATACATAGAAGTCGGCAATGCCACCATTGGAAATCCAGGTTTTTTCACCATTCAAGACATAGTGACCACCATCTGCATCAGCGACAAATTCTGCCGCGCATTGCATGGCGGCTACATCCGAACCAGCTTCAGGTTCAGACAGGGCAAAGGCAGCAATCGCTTCGCCTTTGGCGACCTTGCTCAGATAATTCTGCTTTTGTACTTCTGTGCCATGCAGGCTGATTGCGCCAGAGCCCAACCCTTGCATGGCAAAGGCAAAATCTGCCAGGCCAGAATGACGGGCCAGGGTTTCGCGTATCAGGCAAATGGCACGGGTGTCGATGACATCAGCATTGCCGCCATAAGCACTACCACCTATGGCATTTTTGAGCCAGCCAGCCGCACCCAGTTGTTTAACCAGATCGCGACAAGCCTGATCGACATCTGCGGCATGATGATCAGGCAGGTTTTCTGCAGACCAGCTATCGAGCGTGCGTTGCAGTTCACGGTGTTTGTCATCAAAGAAAGGCCAGTCCAGGTAGCTGGTGTCAGACATGATATGCGTCATGCTCAATCCCCTTCAAAGACAGGTTTTTGCTTGGCAACGAAGGCATGGTAGGCGCGATGAAAATCGTTAGTCATCATGCAAATGGCCTGGGCCTGTGCTTCTGCCTCTATGGCTTCATCAACGCCCATATTCCATTCTTGTTGCAGCATTTTCTTGGTCATGCCGTGAGCAAAGTTTGGGCCCTCAGCCAGATTTCTTGCATAGGCTTGAGCTTCTGCCAGTACTTCTTCCGGTGCTGCCAGGCGGTTAAAGAAACCCCAGCGTTCTGCCTCTTCACCAGACATTGAGCGCCCGGTGTATAGCAAGTCAGAAGCACGCCCCTGCCCTATGATGCGCGGCAAAATAGAACAGGCACCCATGTCGCAACCTGCCAGTCCAACGCGGGTGAACAGGAAAGCAGTCTTGCTGCGTGCCGTGCCTATACGAATATCAGAAGACAGTGCGAGGATGGCACCTGCACCAGCGCAAACGCCATCAATCGCAGCAATAATCGGCTGCGGGCAGGCGCGCATGGCTTTGACAAGATCACCAGTCATGCGCGTAAAACTCAGCAGACCCGGCATATCGAGTTTGGTCAAGGGGCCGATGATTTCATGCACATCACCACCAGAACAAAAATTCTCGCCCGCGCCGGTAATGACAATCGCCTTGACATCATCACCATACGACAATGTGCGGAACAGATCGCGCAACTCTGCATACGAATCAAAGGTCAGCGGGTTTTTGCGTTCTGGCCGGTTCAGGGTGATGGTGGCAACGCCCGCATCGACGGCATAGGTAAAATGCTGTGCTACATAGTTTGCCAGTTGATGGCGATTGCCAGGTAAATCCTGGGCTTGTCCGGGTAGGTATTTCATAGTGCTTGTTCCTGCTCAGGGTTATTGTCTACGTTGTTGTCAGCGCCAGGTTCATGCAAATGTGTTTTCACTTGCGACAACAATTCAAATAATTTGCTTTTCTGCTCAGCCTGCAAGCCAGAAAACATATCGGCTATCCATGCTTCATGCACCGCTGCCATGCGTTTAAAAGCACGACGGCCAGCGGGTGTCAGTTTGACGCTGTAAGCACGTCTGTCTTTGAGATCGGCGACACGGGTCACCAGTTTTTCCTGTTCCAGCTGATCGGTAATGCCGGTGATATTGCCGCCAGTGACCATCATACGTTTGGATAACTCTCCCATACGCAAGCCTTCTGGATGCCGTTCCAGCTGTGCCATCAGGTCAAAGCGCGGCAAGGTGATACCAAATTCGCTACGCAGGCGACTGCGGATTTCACCTTCTATCATGACAGTGCAAGACAGCATGCGTAACCACAGGCGCAAAGATTGATGGTCATCTTGCGTCAGGCGAGTTTCCATGTCGAACACTGGCGCGCTTTCTTCTTTCATACTTGATCTTGTTTGTTCTTCAGATTTCATCACATGACTTCGCCACCGGCTACTGCTATCGACTGCCCATTCATCGCCGACGCACCGTCCATGCATAGCCACAACACGGCATCTGCGACTTCTTGTGGTTGCACCAAACGCTTTTGCGGATTACCCGCGGCCAGTTCAGCTTTTGCCTGCTCTTCAGTTCGACCAGTTTTCGCAACGATATTGGCAATGGCTTCCTTGACGATATCGGTCTCGGTATAACCTGGGCACACCGCATTCGCCGTCACGCCTTTGGCTGCAACTTCCAGCGCCACTGCGCGCGTCAGACCTATCACGCCATGCTTGGCAGCACAATAGGCAGAGACATAGCCATAACCCTTCAAGCCTGCAGTACTAACCACGTTGACGATACGCCCCCAGCCAGCTTCCAGCATCGCAGGCAAGGCCTGCTGCATGCAAATGAAGCTGCCGTTCAGGTTCACATCCAGCATGTTTTGCCACAGTTTGGCATCAGTTTTAAGGAAAGAAGCTGAACTGGCTTGCCCGGCATTATTGATGAGGATGTCGATGCGACCATTCCTGTCCTGCGATAATTGAAAAGCCGCCTGCACCGACTCAACATCGCTGACATCCATGACTACGTACTGCACTTTGGCATTAGACAGGGAAGCCACAGCCTCCTGCAAAGTCGCTTCACTACGGCCTGCCAGCGTCACTGTCGCACCTTCGCTGAGCAAGGCTTGTGCTATCGCCAGGCCTATACCCTTGCCACCACCGGTGACCAGTGCATGCCTGCCTTGCAAACGTTCCTGATACGCTGTCATGCTCATCCTTCCAGCAATTTGGCGGCAACTTGCTGTGGTGTCAGGCCAGCGCTGGCTGCGGCAACCTGCCTGTCACGTTCAAGATTACGTTCCAGCTGCAATTTTCCGGCGACATATTGCCTGGGCCATGGCATATCATTGAAGCCCAGCTTGGCTGCCTCATGCAAAGTCCAGGCAGGATCAGCCAGGTGTGGTCTGGCGATGGCGCACAAGTCAGCACGGCCAGCGGCGATGATGCTGTTTGCATGATCCGCCTCAAAAATCGCGCCAACGGCGATAGTGGGTATTTGTGCTTCATTGCGTATGCGGTCAGCAAACGGGGTCTGGAACATGCGGCCATAGACAGGTTTTTCCTGCTTGCTGACCTGGCCAGATGAGCAATCTATCATGTCGGCACCCGCTGCCTTGAACAGCATGGCGATGGCGACTGCATCGTCGGGAGTAATGCCGCCCTCTACCCAGTCATGCGCAGAGATACGCACGGAGATAGGTTTATCAGCAGGCCAGACAGCACGTATGGCGGCAAACACTTCCAGTGGATAACGGCAACGGTTTTCAAGCGAACCACCATATGCATCTTCACGCTGGTTGGTTAGTGGCGAAATGAAGCTTGATAACAGGTAACCGTGGGCGCAATGCAGTTCCAGCCAGTCAAAACCTGCTTCTGCTGCTGCCCTGGTCGCCTGGACAAAATCATTCTGTATGCGTCGCATATCTGTCACTGTGGCAGCACTAGCAACTTGCGAAATGCCGGGCAAGTATTGCTGTTCAGACGCCGACACCAATGACCAGTTGCCTTCTTTGAGAGGTTGATCAGTACCCTCCCAAGCTACGCAGGTGGAACCTTTGGCTCCGGCATGGCCGAGCTGCACGGCAATCTTTGCATCAGTATTGGCATGAACGAAATCGACGATGCGTTTCCAGGCTTGTGTATGTTCAGGTGCATACAGGCCAGGGCAAGCTGGCGTGATGCGGGCATCGGCAGAGACACAAGTCATTTCGGCAAACACCAGGCCGGCACCACCCATGGCCCGGCTACCCAGGTGCACGAGATGATAATCACCGGCTACGCCATCGGTCGCTGAGTATTGTGCCATAGGGGAGACAGCGATGCGGTTTTTCAATGCAACATCACGCAGCTTGTAGGGCGTCAGCATGGGTGGGATCGCTGTTTTTGTTTTGGGTACTGGCAAGCCAGCCTTGGCATACGCCTGTTCTGCTATCCAGTGTTCAAAGCTACGAACATAAGCTGCATCCCTTACCCGCAGGTTTTCATGCGACAGACGCTGGCTGCGCGTCAGCATGGAATAAGCAAACTGCGGTGCTTCCATGGCGGTATAACGTTGGACGTTTTCAAACCACTCCATGGAATTGCGGGCAGCGCTTTGTATCTTCAAGACTTCTATGGAACGCAAATCCTGATAGGCTTCCAGGACGGTATCCATGCCTTGCTCACCATGTTTCTCGAAACTGCGTGCCAGTTCAATCGCATCTTCCAGAGCCAGTTTGGTGCCTGAGCCTATCGAGAAATGCGCAGTATGTGCAGCGTCACCCATCAAGACCACAGGTACACGCTTGCCATTCAATTGATTCCAGTGCACCCAGTTCTTGCAGATAATGCGCGGAAACTTGATCCAGTTTGCCGAGCCTCGCAAATGCGTGGCATTTGACATCAAGGCATTGCCATCAAGGTATTTGGCGAACAGGTTTTCACAAAAAGCGATAGCTTCTTCCTGACTCATTTTATCTATGCCAGCCTTGAGCCAGGTTTCTTCCGGTGTCTCGACGATAAAGGTTGCGGTATCGCCATCATATTGATAGGCATGCGCCTGGAACCAGCCATGCTCGGTTTCTTCAAAGGCAAAGGTAAAAGCCGAGAACAGTTTTTTGGTGCCCAGCCATACAAAACGGCATTTGCGGGTATCGATATCGGGTTGATAGCTTTGCTCATAACGGGTGCGCACGCGGCTGTTCAAGCCATCGCAGGCAATGACGAGGTCGGCATCATATTCCAGCGCCAGTGTCTGGTCGTCTGTTACATCGGTTTCAAATACCAGCTTGACATCCAGTTCTTCGCAACGCTCTTGCAGGATATTCAGCAAACGCTTGCGGCCTATGCCGCAAAAACCGTGACCGCCAGAGGTAACAACCTGGCCCTTGAAATGGGTATCAATATCATCCCAGTGATTAAAGGACTGCAAGATAGAACGGGCAGTCTGCTCATCGGCATTCACCAGATTACCCAGGGTCTGGTCAGAAAACACCACGCCCCAACCAAAGGTATCGTAAGCGCGATTGCGTTCGACAATGGTGATCTGGTGCGCCGGGTTTTGCTTTTTCATCAGCAGGCTGAAGTACAGGCCAGCCGGACCTCCGCCTATGCATAGGATATTCATTAAATTACCTTGAAGATTAATTTTTTTGCTTAGCCAATTTGTGCATTACTGCATTTTGCAGGAAGCTACATAAGCATCTGGATGATTGGTAAATACGGGGCTCAAAGTTTTATTGGTTACCCTGCCCTGCGCATCCTTGCTGATGATGCGTGCATAATAATTTTGCACAGGATAGTGATTGTTGTTGAACTTGAAATCGCCGCGCACGGATTTGAAGTTGGCGGCCTTGATGGCTTTACCCAGGGCGTCCTTGTCTTCTATCTTGCCCTTGACACCGCGCACGGCACTATCCATCAGCATGGCAGCATCATAGCCTTGCGATGCATATAGCGATGGCAGGCGGCCATATTCTTTCTGGAAGTCAGCAACAAAACGCTTGTTTTGCGGGTTATCCATATCATGTCCCCATTGCGATGCATTGAACATGCCCAGCATGGGTGCGCCGACTGCCTTGATGATATCTTCATCAGCGGAGAAGCCTGGTCCAAAGAGCTGGGTATTCTTGGATAAACCGGCATCCACAAACTGCTTGATGAAATTGATACCCATACCACCTGGCAGAAAGATATACACGGCATCGGGTTTCAGGTTGCGTATCTGCGCCAGTTCAGTCGCATAATCAAGCTGCCCCAGTTTGGTGTAGATTTCTTCAGCAACCTTGCCCTTGTAATAGCGCTTGAAACCAGTCAGTGCGTCTTTGCCTGCCGGATAATTGGGCGCAACCAATGCAACATTTTTAAAGCCCTTGTCATTGACTTGCTTGCCAACAGCTTCATGCAGGCTGTCGTTCTGCCAGGCCACGTTAAAGAAATAGGGATTACATTGCTCACCGGCATATTGCGAAGGGCCAGCATTGGCACTGATGTAATGTACCTTGGCACCAAAAATCGTTGGCCCGACTGCCAGCATCAGATTGGAAAACACGATGCCAGTCATCAAATCGACTTTGTCTTTCTTGATGAGCTTGTTCACCAGTTGCTTGGTCGCGTCAGGATTTTGCTGATCATCACCCGTAATCACTTCAACGGGCAAATTGCCGAATTTATTGTCCAGATGTTTCATGGCCAGAGAAAAGCCATCGCGTATATCCACACCCAGGCCAGCACCCGCACCAGACAAGGTGGTGACCATGCCTACTTTGACTTTGTCTGCAGCAAACGCACAGTTCGCATTGGTCGCAGCAATACTGGACAACAATAAACACAGCAAGGTCTTTTTCACGAACGTCTCCTTCGGATTTGTAGGCATTGATATTAGTTTGCGACAGGTGCGCGCAATTTATAGCGCTGCAGCTTACCGGTTTCCGTTCTCGGCAAACTCGTCATGAATTCTATGGCACGCGGATACTTATAGGGGGCAATACTATTCTTGACGAAATCCTGGATTTCCTTGCTCAGCTCTGCTGATGCCTGCTCACCGGCTTTCAACACCACAAAAGCCTTGACGATCTGGCCGCGCTCTTCATCCGCCAGACCTATGACGGCGCATTCAGACACTACTGGATGCTTGAGCAAGGCTTCCTCCACCTCAGGCCCGGCGATGTTATAGCCAGCAGAAATAATCATATCGTCGGTGCGGGCGCGGTACCAGAAGTAACCGTCGGCATCCATCTCATAGGCATCGCCTGTCAGGTTCCAGCCCTGATGCACATAATTTTTTTGCCTGTCATCTGCCAGATAACGGCAACCTGTTGGCCCTTTGACTGCCAGACGGCCAACCACACCAGGGCCTGCCATGTCGCCATGCTCATCAAATATACATGCTTGGTAACCGGCAATGGGCTTGCCGGTTGCCCCTGCCCGCACATCATCACCTGCGGCAGAAATAAAGATATGCAGCATCTCGGTCGCACCTATGCCGTCTATCATGACCAGGCCAGTCGCCTGACGCCAGGCTTCACGGGTTGAGGCAGGCAAGGCTTCACCGGCAGAAACGGTTTTCTTAAGGCTGGACAAATCAAAGTTCTTTGCCAGCGTGGCCATCTGGCGATAAAAGGTAGGCGCAGTAAAACAGACGGTGGCCTTGAATTCGTCTATGGCTTTTAGCAGGGATTCTGGCGTCAGTTTTTCCAGCAAGACTGCTGTTGCACCAACACGCAAAGGAAACAGCAGCAAGCCACCCAGGCCAAATGTAAATGCCAGTGGCGGCGTACCTATGAAAATATCGCTTTGCGCAGACTGCAAGGTGGAACGCGGGAAGCAATCACAGATCACCAGCACATCCCTGTGGAAGTGCATGGTGCCTTTGGGCATGCCGGTCGTACCAGAAGTAAAACTGATGAGGCAGACATCTTCGGCCAGGGTATCGACAGCGGCAAATTCAGGTGACTTGCCAGCCATAAGGGCTTCCAGGCCATCATCGCCCTGATGATTAAAATAGATAACCTGCGTCAATATGGGATTGGCTTGTATAGCTAGTTCCATCTCTTCACGCAGATTTTCTGAGCAAAGGGCGACGGCAATTTCAGCCTTGTTCGCGATCACGCCTAATTCCTTGGCGCGCAACAAGGGCATCGTGGGAACAGCAATACAGCCGGCCTTGATGACAGCCAGCACACTGGCAGCCATCATGGGGTTATTCGCACCGCGTAACAAGACCCTGTTACCGGGCTGCAAATGCATATCTTTGAGCAAGACATGGGCAATGCGATTGACGGTAGCCAGCAGATGGGAATAAGTCCAGCTTTCTGTCTGGCTGCGAATGGCAATGCTGTCGGCATGGCCGGTTGCACACATCTTGTCGAGCAAGTCGGCAACACAATTCAGGCGTTCGGGATATTGCAATTCAGGCAAAGAAAAAACCAGTTCGGGCCATTGCTCGCGTGGCGGCAAGTGATCAAAAGCAAAGGTATCCAGATGGGCAGACCCTGGTAGCACAGTTGAATTCATTTCTTCTCCGGCTTTGGTACACGATATTGATACAGCAACCCCGAAAACACCAAACTACTTTAAACCTAAACTATTTTTAGGTAAAGTGTTTTTTAGCATCAAAACAAGTTTTTCTCAAAGAAAATATTTTCAATTGAGTCGCTTATAGTATATTTTAGGCCTAAAGTAATTTCATTGAATACCTTAGCAGCACCATCAGGGATATAAGAATGAACATCACGCTTTTGTTGGAGCACGGTTTAAACGGCTTGCAATTTGGTCTCATGCTTTTTCTGCTGGCAGCAGGCCTGACGCTGATCTTTGGCATCATGGATTTCATCAATCTAGCCCATGGCTCCCTCTATATGGCCGGTGCTTATTTCGCCGCCAGCTTTACCAGCATGACAGGTTCTTTCTGGCTCGGCTTGCTGGCGGCGGTGATAGCAACAGCGCTGCTGGGTGTGATACTGGAAGTAGTGGTCTTCAGACATTTATACCAGCGCGATCATTTATCCCATGTGCTGGCGACTTTTGCATTGATACTGATCTTTAACGAAGGTGCGCGCATGATCTGGGGTGCGCAGCCACTGATGCTGAATATTCCGCCTCAACTGGCACAACCGGTGGAATTGTTGCCTGATTTCTTTTATTCATCTTTCCGCCTGTTCATCATTGCCACCGGGCTGGCTGTCGCTGGCCTGCTGTATTTTGTCGTCACTAAAACCCGCATAGGCATGCTGGTGCGGGCGGGTGCATCGAATCGTGAAATGGCCATCACCATGGGCATCAATATCAAGCTGGTGTTTACACTGCTGTTTGCCTTTGGTGCAGCTCTGTGCGCCATCGCAGGAGCTCTACTCGGTTCCATACTCGCAGTACAGGTGGGTATGGGTGAAAGCATCTTGATACTGGCGTTTGTGGTCATCGTCATTGGCGGCATAGGCTCGATACGCGGTGCACTGGTAGGCGCATTACTGGTGGGGCTGGTTGATACCCTGAGTAAAACCTTGCTGCCTGGTGCACTAAAACTATTGATGCCACTGGAGATGGCAGCCAATCTTGGCCCTGCCCTGGCATCAATACTAATTTATGTACTCATGGCAGCCGTGCTGTTTTACAAACCCCAGGGTCTCTTCCCTGCGCGAGGCTAAGGGAGTAATCATGCAAAGCAGCCTCCATCACACCATCTCGCGCAAGTCCAGCATAAGCATACTGCTACTACTGATTGCCTTCCCTCTGCTAGCGACTTACTTCGCCCAGGATTTTTATATAGGCTTGTTAAGCCGCTTGATGATTTTCGCCCTGGTGGCAAGTAGCCTGAACCTGATACTCGGTTTTGGCGGCATGATCAGTCTGGGGCACGCTGCCTTCTTTGGCAGTGGTGCTTATGTGGTGGGCATACTGATGCAGCATGGCGTCACGTCTGCCTGGATCAGCTGGCCGGTGGCGATGCTGACTGGCTTTGTGCTGGCACTTGCAATAGGCAGTGTCTCACTCAGGACGCGCGGCGTATATTTCATCATGATCACGCTGGCATTCGCGCAGATGCTGTACTTTTTGTTCGTATCACTAAAAAATTATGGCGGTGACGATGGCCTGAGCCTGGCGCAACGCTCAGTCACTGGCTTGGATATGACAAATGACAGCAATTTTTATTATCTGGTGCTGGCCATCTGCGCCCTATTTCTCTTCATCCTGTACCGACTTATCAACTCCCGTTTTGGTCGGGTGATACAAGCCATCAAGGAAAATGAAACCCGCATGGAAGCCATAGGTTACCCGGTGTTTCGCTACAAGCTGCTGTGTTTTGCGATTGCAGGTAGCGTCGCCAGCCTCGCAGGTGCTCTACTGGCAAACCAGAACATGCTGGTCAGCCCTAACCTGCTGCACTGGACGCAATCAGGCAGCCTGATGGTGATGGTCATACTCGGTGGAGTGGGTTATCTGTCTGGTGGCATATTGGGTGCAGTCGTCATGTTGATGCTGGAAGAAATCCTGTCTGGCTACACCATACACTGGCAATTGTATCTGGGCATTATCTTGCTGCTGGTGGTCATGCTATTACCAAATGGCCTGGCCAGCCTGCCGCAAAAATTCATGTCATCGAAAAAACCTCAGGGGGATCAGGCATGAGCGTGTTACAACTAAAAAGCCTGGTCAAACGCTATGGCGGCCTGGTCGCAACCAACAATCTGAGCCTGGATGTATTCCCTGGCGAGATCCACGCCATCATAGGCCCGAATGGCGCAGGCAAGACTACGCTGATACATCAGATCTCCGGCGCCATTGCGCCAAACCAGGGGCAGATTATTTTCAATGACATCGATGTCACGGCACTCAGCATGCATGAACGCGTCAAGCTTGGATTGGCACGCTCTTACCAGATCACGAATATTTTCCAGTCATATACCGTCATCGATAACCTGAGCCTGGCGATACAGGCACGCTCAGGCAGCAGCATGCGCTTCTGGCGCAAGGCTATAGATGAACAGGCACTTTTTGAGCAAGCAAGACAACTCGCCAGTGACATAGGGTTGGCGGAAGTGGTCAACAGCAAAGCCTGTGAACTTGCGCATGGCGAACAACGTCAACTGGAACTCGGATTAACGCTGGCGACGCAACCCAAACTGCTCTTGCTTGATGAGCCCATGGCAGGCACTGGACATGAAGAATCAGGCAAGATGCTGGAACTCATCGCCGCCCTGCGCGGCAAGGCCGCCGTGATTTTGATTGAACATGATATGGACGCCGTCTTCAAGCTAGCTGATCGCATTTCTGTCTTGGTAGCAGGGTCCATCATCGCAACTGGTACTGCAGAACAGATACGCCAGAACCCGGAAGTCAAGAAAGCCTATCTAGGTGATGAAATGGATATCGCACTCAAGGAATCCGCATGAAGACCATACTGGAAGTCGAACATATAGCTACCGCCTATGGCCACAGCCAGGTCTTGTTTGGCATAGACCTGCAAATACGTCAGGGTGAAGTCGCCAGCCTGCTGGGGCGCAATGGCGCTGGCAAAACAACGACCTTGCGCTCGATACTGGGGCTGACACCAGCGCATAGCGGCAATATCAGTTTCATGGGCCAGCGCATAGAAAAAATGACGACGGATAAAATCGCCAGGATGGGCATAGCCCTGGTGCCGGAAGGCAGACAGATTTTCCCCAACCTGACCGTCAAAGAAAATCTGGTCGCCTTTGCCGCCAATCGCAATCAAAGCAAAACACCATGGAGCCTGAAAGAAATTTACCAACTCTTCCCACGCCTGGCCGAGCGGGCTGGCAATATGGGCAACCAGTTATCTGGCGGAGAACAGCAAATGCTGGCCATCTCACGCGCCTTGATGACCAACCCACACCTGTTGATACTCGATGAAGCGACAGAAGGCTTATCACCACTGGTGCGCGAAGAAATCTGGGCTTGCCTCAGAAAACTGCGCGACCAAGGGCAAACCACGCTGGTCATCGATAAATATGTAGAAAAGCTCATCCCCCTTGCCGACCAGCACAGCATCATGGAACGCGGCAAGATAGTCTGGCATGGCAATAGCGAAAGCCTGACGCAGTCGCCTGAGACCTGGCAGAAATATGTGGGGGTTTAACTGGTATTTAGAATTGATAACGCGCTTGCACACCCAAGCCCAAGACCTTAGCACTACTCAGGTTCAGATTATCGTCTGCAAATGCACGCCCATAAAGCTGAATTTAAATGGCGTAGAAAAATCAGGGCTTGACTTGCGCAGGCAGTACGCGCTCAGCCGATGCTGATGATGATGCAGGTGAATTGGCATCCAGAATTTGTACGAAGATTTCGTTTTTCTTGATCATGCCCAATTCAAAGCGGGCGCGCTCTTCTACGGCGTCTGTCCCGGTTTTCAAATCCTGCACTTCAGATTCGAGCTTGCCGTTGCGCTCTTTGAGTTTTTCATTGTTGCTTTTGACCTGCGCAACTTGCCTATCCAACTCCCAAACACGCAACCAGCCCCCCTTACCCAACCACAGCGGGTATTGGATTAACATCAGCAAGGCAACAAAGGAAAGGGCTATCAAACGCACGGGTTATTGGTACAAAAAATGAAACTGAAAATACGGCACAATTAATACAAAGATATTCCTGGAAGAAACTAACAAGAAAAAGGGGAACTTAGTTCCCCTTTTTCTTTGCACGATACCAGATTACTTCAGATTATAGAAGGCATCGCGACCAGGATAGCTGGCAATTTCGCCCAAATCTTCTTCAATACGCAGCAATTGGTTGTATTTTGCCATACGATCAGAACGGGACAAAGAGCCAGTCTTGATTTGCAGGGCATTGGTACCAACGGCGATATCAGCAATCGTGCTGTCTTCTGTCTCACCGGAGCGATGAGAAATCACAGCTGTATAACCAGCACGTTTTGCCATTTCTATCGCAGCAAAAGTTTCTGTCAAAGTACCGATCTGGTTGATCTTGATCAGGATGGAGTTGGCGATACCTTTTTGTATGCCTTCTTTCAGGATCTTGGTATTGGTGACGAACAAGTCATCGCCAACGATCTGGACTTTCTTGCCCAGTTTTTCAGTCAGGATAGCCCAACCATCCCAATCGCCTTCAGCCATGCCGTCTTCGATGGAGATGATAGGATATTTGTCTACCCAGGTTGCCAGCAGATTGGTGAAGTCAGCAGATGACAAAGTCAGGCCTTCACCTTCTAGGTGATATTTGCCGTCTTTGTAGAATTCGCTGGCAGCGCAATCCAGACCCAATGCGATTTGCGTGCCTGGCTCGTAGCCAGCAGCTTCTATCGCCTGGATAATCAGTTTAATGGCAGATTCGTGATTATCTACGGAAGGCGCAAAACCACCTTCATCACCAACCGCTGTCGTCAAGCCTTTGTCATGCAAAATCTTTTTCAGGGCGTGGAATACTTCTGCACCATAACGAACTGCTTCGCGGAAAGTTGGCGCGCCTACCGGGATAATCATGAACTCTTGAATATCCAGATTATTGTCAGCATGTGCGCCACCATTGATGACGTTCATCATAGGCACAGGTAATTGCATCGCGCCTGAACCGCCGAAATAACGGTACAGTGGCAAACCAGCTTCTTCAGCAGCAGCTTTGGCGACAGCCATGGACACGGCCAGCATGGCATTTGCACCGAGGCGGCTCTTGTTTTCAGTACCGTCCAGATCGATCAGGGTACGATCCAGAAATGCCTGCTCATTCGCATCCAGGCCCATGATGGCTTCGGCGATTTCAGTATTGATATGCTCACAGGCTTTCAAAACGCCCTTGCCCAGATAGCGAGACTTATCACCATCACGCAGCTCTATCGCTTCACGGGAACCTGTGGATGCACCAGAAGGCACAGCAGCACGGCCCATGACACCAGACTCCAGCAAGACATCACATTCAACAGTTGGGTTACCGCGTGAATCCAGAATTTCACGACCGATAATATCAACGATGGCACTCATTCAATTCTCCTAAACAATCAAAATATCGAACAAAATATCGAACAAAATAATACGAATCTGATTTGCAAAACATCCGCTGGCCGGATATGCCGACAGATAAATAAAGCTGACTGCTGTAATGACTTTGATACAGCCAAAATGATGGTGCAGATGATACCCCATTACGGCGACACTTCAAGCCGGACAAAACTTTATTCTTGCGGCTTTTTACGCTGATAAGCAAAAAAAAACCTCAGCACAGATCAAATCAAGCAAAAGCAGGCTCAAGAAGTCTGACATGTCACTGCCAGCACCATCTTCCGAGCACATCAACAACATTCCTTCAAGCAACTACGTAGCATCTTGCAAAAAAGGCGAGCCACAGAAGTGGCTCGCCTTTTTAATCAGGATTCACAGATAACAGACAAACCAGTCTTCAAACTACCAGGATGACACTGGTTCAGGCCCGCATCAAATCCCTCACATCTCATGCCTTATTACCTTGCGCCTTTTTATGGTCTATCGCCGCCTTGGCAAAAGAGATAAACAAGGGATGGCCATCACGCGGTGTCGATTTGAACTCGGGGTGGTACTGCACACCCAGATACCAAGGATGAACATCACGCGACAATTCCATGATTTCGCACAAATCTTCTGTTGGCGTACGGGCAGAGACGATCAAACCAGCTGCTTCAACACGACCCAGATAATGATTATTGGCCTCATAGCGATGACGATGACGCTCAGTCACGACATTGCCATAAATCTCGGATGCCAAAGTACCAGAACGAACTGCGCAAGTTTGCGCGCCCAGACGCATGGTGCCACCGAGGTCAGAATTCTCATCCCGCGTCTCAACTTTACCGTCATGGTTTTGCCATTCATTGATGAGGGCAACCACTGGCTGCTCTGTCTCAGCATCAAACTCTGTCGAGTTTGCCATTGCCAGACCGGCCTTGTTACGTGCGTATTCAATCAGTGCAACTTGCATACCCAGGCAAATGCCGAGGTAAGGTATTTTGTTTTCACGTGCATAGCGGGCAGCCAGTATCTTGCCTTCTACGCCGCGCTTGCCAAAACCACCTGGCACCAGGATGGCATCGTATTTTTCCAGTGACTTGGTACCATGCGCTTCGATTTCTTCAGAGTCAACGTACTCAATATTCACACGGCTCTCCGTGTGGATACCAGCATGACGCAGGGCTTCTGTCAAAGATTTATACGACTCTGTCAGATCTACATATTTGCCAACCATACCGATAGTGACTTCTTCTTTCGGATTTTCCAGGGCATAGATCAATTTATCCCACATGGCCAGATTCGCTGGTTTTGGTGACAAGCCCAGCTTATCGCATACGATTTTATCCAGACCCTGGTCGTGCAACATCTGTGGAATCTTATAGATAGTATCTGCATCCCAAACAGAAATCACTGCTTCCTCAGCCACGTTGGCGAACAGGGAAATCTTGGCACGCTCATCGTCAGGGATAGGACGGTCAGCACGGCACAACAAGGCATCCGGGAAAATACCGATTTCACGCAGTTTTTGTACACTATGTTGTGTAGGTTTGGTTTTCAGTTCGCCAGCAGCGGCAACATAAGGAACCAGCGTCAGATGCACAAAGGCCGCTGCATTACGGCCAGCACGCAGACTCAGTTGACGGGCAGCTTCGAGGAAAGGCAGGGATTCTATATCACCCACCGTGCCACCGATTTCAACCAGGGCAACGTCAGCACCGGCTGCGCCACGATGGATGAATTCCTGGATTTCATTGGTGATGTGCGGAATAACTTGCACAGTCTTGCCCAGGTATTCACCGCGACGTTCTTTACGGATAACGGATTCATAGATCTGGCCAGTGGTGAAATTATTCACCTTTTTCATTTTGGCCGTGATGAAACGCTCGTAGTGTCCCAGATCCAGATCAGTTTCAGCGCCGTCATCGGTCACGAAAACTTCGCCATGCTGGAATGGGCTCATGGTACCTGGATCCACATTGATGTAGGGATCAAGTTTGAGCATAGTGACTTTGAGACCGCGCGATTCAAGGATCGCAGCGAGAGAGGCAGCAGCAATGCCTTTGCCTAAAGAGGAGACTACGCCCCCCGTAACGAATACAAACTTAGTCATTGCAGAAGGTGCCGAACGGCACAAGCGGGAAATTCGAATTATACATCACTAAGCCATGATGTGCGCGAATTCCCGCCTGCAAATCCTGTGAAATTTCAGAAGCTGGCTGGTTTACATTGCGTAAATAAATTGCAATCTTGCAAAATTCTGGGCACCCTGACCATTGCTCAACTCCTTGATTTCATTGCTGCGACGAATGAAAGATGCCGATGCACCGTAGTTTTCACCACGCCATAAATAACCTATTTCAAACTCACCTACCAGGCTTTTGGGCTTGACTGTCGTAGCCTGATTGTTAAAGTAGCCGCCCTGTATGCTTGCATTGTAGGCAACAGCCTTGAGTTCGGTACGCAAGAAACCATAGCTGGCTGGCTGCTCAGGCAAGGCATTCAAACTGCCGGCACGTATCATCAACTCTGCACTGGCATCAGTAAATATATTACCGAAACGTCCTTTGAGGCGCGGAGCAATATCTATATTGGACATAGCCACGATGCGACCGGGTGAATATTCACCCGATAATACTGCACCCCATTCATTACGCAACTGCGTACTCCAGCCTTGTGGCAAAGGCTGCTTCAGCAATCTGTGCAAGTGCGTTTGCGTCCATTCGCCACCGGCGCAAGGCCCCAGACATCCCAGATCCAGGCTCAGTCGCTGACTTTGGCCACTAGCTTCATTCTTTTCACGGTAGATGCCCGCATACAACCAGCCAGCGTAAGGATGGTCATTCCTGGATATCTGGTTTGGAGTCAGCTTGATGTCGGATGCCGTATACAACTCCTGCCCCACACGCCAACCATAGGTCAGCGCCTGCGCGGCATTAGTTTTGGTAAAACTTTGTCCTATCTTGTTACCAGCGGTATAGAAACCATCCTCTTTCTTGAACAAGAGGCTGTCGTTATCAATATCCACTAGCCAGGTGATCTTGCCTGTCTGGCGCACCTGGGCAAATTCATCCCATGACGGCAAAGCCTCTTGTGCAAACGTACTGGCAGTGAAGAACACTGCTGCTAATGCGGTAGAAAATTTCAATACAGGCTTGATTTGATTCATGTATTTATCGCGATCGTGTTTATATGAGGCTTAAATTGAGCTTAGTTTCATGCGTTCCAGCATAGCCAGCACAGCGGTAGCAGTTTGCCCAGGCACTTCCATGGGGATCAAATGGCCACCAGGAATAAGTACATAATTATCGCCCATTAATTTTTTTGTCGCATGAGGACCAGCCTGACGACATTCTATCGATTCAGTGCCACCAACAAAACCGACAGGTACATTGGGGGGGCGTTTATTCAAACGTCCCAAACCATGCGGCAGAGTGCGGTAGATTGCCGTTTCCACTTCACGGGTAAAACGCAGGGTAACCCCTTCCGGGTGCAGCTTGAGTCCCGCCCTCATATAGTCACGCAAGACTTCTGGTGGCCAGATGGCAAACATTTCTTTGGAAGCAAAGTGCTGATAAGCCTCTTCTTCATTCTTCCACAAATGACGACGTTTTTCTGAGAAGCGTGCAGGAGAAAATTTCTTATCCAGCCCAAGAGTTTTAAAGATACGCAACAGCATCGCGCGCCAGCCTGATACCACGGGAGAATCCAGTACCACCACGCCGCGCACCAGGTCTGGCCTGGCCCTGGCAGCCATGAGCGACAAGATGCCACCCAGCGAATGTCCCAGCAAAATCACAGGCTGCTGATAGTTTGCCTGCAGAGTGTCTATGAGTTCCTGTACCAGATTGCGCCAGCCATCGGTCACAGGATATGCGGGGTCATGACCAACCATGTCGGTGGCATGGACTTCATACGCAGTACGCAAATGATCGAGAAACACGCGATATGTCCCGGACGGAAAGCTATTGCCATGGACAAAATGGATGATGGGTTTTACGGTAGTCTCGTTCATAAAAAGGGGATAGCATTACCGGTCAAACCAGTAACGCGCATTTTCCTGTCTGAATTGCGAAGTTTTCAATGATGCGCCAAATTGTATGCTGATTGCACCCGATTCATCTGTTCTTAGACGTTTTATTCCAAAATCAGCATAGCGCTGGAAGACTTCCGGCTTGGGATGGTGATAACGATTCAGGTAGCCGACCTGGAAAATTGCCAGCTCGGGCTGCACCACTTTCAAGAAAGGCTCTGTCGACGAAGTGCCACTACCATGGTGAGGTGCAAGCAATATATCGGACTTGAGTTTGAGCGGTATGCTATGGATAAGTTCATCCTCCTGTATCGCTTCTATGTCACCTGCCAACAACATGGAATGTGATTTTGTGGATACTCTCAAAACGCAGCTACGGGCATTGGGTTTCCATTTTGTGCTTTCATAACTGGCCGCCCCGGGTTGCAAAACTTCAAAATGAACGCCATCCCAATCCCAGGCCTGCCCAGCCACACATCGCCTATGCTGACTTGCTGCCTGGACGATGGGGCTGTCAAGACTCAGGGAAGTGCTGGATAGTTTCACAGGCACATGCCTGAGTATGCTTAAAGCCCCGCCAGAATGGTCATTATCATTATGGGAAATCATCATGGCATCAAGCGCATTGATGCCTCGCGCGTGCAAGTAGGGCAAAATCACCCTGCTGCCACTATCTGAATCAGCGCCCAAACCCGGGCCAGTATCATAGAGCAGCCTGTGATGTGCAGTTTCCAGCAGCAAGGCCATGCCCTGCCCCACATCCAGGGCCGTCACCTGCAACTCGCCATCTGCTGGTTTTTGCGAGCTCTGCAATAACAGCGGCAAACAACAGACCAGCCCCAGCCAGCGTAGCGGCCAGGCTTTAGGAGCCAGCAGCCACAAAATACCCAGCGTGGCCAATACCAATAGCCAGAATGAGGGCATTGCCGCAGTCCAGACGGCGAAGGGTAAAGCGCTAAAGTAATTCAGGGACTGCGCCAAAATATCCACAAAGACGTGCGCGATTTTCAGCAGCCATACAGATAAAGGAGCTGGCAGGATACTGCCGACCAGAGCCAGAGGCGTCACCACAAAACTGATGAGGGGTATGGCAATCGCATTTGCCAGAGGGCTGATGAGAGAAATCTGCCCAAACAAAAACATGGTCAACGGCAGCATGCCTATCGTCACGGCATATTGCGTCAAGGATGCCGAGCGCAAACCCAGCATCATGCGCGCACTGCGCTGTTCTGGTGGCTTGATATGCCCTTGCCCACCTGTCGCAAATACGATGATGGCAACCGCCGCAAAAGACAACCAAAACCCCGGCGACAATACTGCCCAGGGATCTGCCAGCACGACCAGGCCCAGCGCCAGGCTCAACACCGCAGAAAAACTGCTGATGCGCCCCGTCCAGATAGCGACGGCAACCACACTCAACATGATCAGGGTTCTTTGTGCCGGCAATCCAAAACCAGCCAGGGCGACGTACACCAAGGCCATCAGCGCACCAGCCAGTGCCGCTGCCTTTTGTGCAGGCAAACGTAAAGGCAATGCCAATCCCAGAAAGAAGGAGTGCCGCCAACAATAAAACACCAGGCCAGCAAGCATTCCCGCAACCATAGTGATATGTAAACCTGAAATACTGATCAGATGGCCAATACCTACCCGGTTGAATACCGTCCAGTCAGTTTGAGGAATTTCGCGTTGATCGCCGACCACGAGTGCCACCAGCACACCTGCATATGGATGATTTGGCAAGGCAGCATGAATGCGGTCACGCAATTTGGCGCGACTGGACTCGATGACATTGCCCACACTCCAGACAAAATCAGCCAGCTTACGGTTATACAGCACCGCATCTGGCTCATACTTATCCAGACGCACCGTACCCGTGGCGCGCAGATCTTGTTCCAGCAACCATGCCTCATAGTCAAATCCCATAGGATTTGCATTGCCATGTGGCCGTTTTAGTCGCACACGCAATTGCCAGCGCTCACCTGGCTGCACGGCAGTTACTTGCCGCATATCGCTACCGCGATCTGCACCATACCAGGATAGTGCAACTTTTGATGGCCAAGTTGCTAGGCTGCTCAAATCACCGACACCATCTGCATGTACCTGCTCTACCGCAAAATTGAATCTTTGTCCTTGTTCAAAACGAAAAGGCAAGCTATCGATGGTGCCAATTAAAACAATATCCTGATTTTCCCATTTCTTGGGTAGTTCTTCGCGCAGATAGAAATGGGCATAGCCGCTGGCCCAGACAAAGCCAAATACCGCAGCAAGCATGAAGCGAGCTGGCACGCCGAGGTAAGGCCGAAGATCAAATTTATATAGCAAAAGAGCGGCGAGCAGCGAGAAAGACATCAACAGCAAAAGCCAGTGATAGCTGAATAAGGCTGCCTGTTGCTGCAAGATGGCAACACCAAACACCATACCCAACATCACCGCCCGCACAGACTAAGCCCTTTGCATGCGTGGCATGATATGCATGGCATTGGCGCTGGTTGCCTGCGCCACTTCACCCAGACTGAGATTACGCAACTCCGCCAGCACCGCCCCTATCTTTGGTAGCTGGGCCGGTGTATTCGCGCCCTCTGGTAGCCAACTAGGTGGAATATCGGGTGCATCAGTTTCCAGCACGATGCTGGACAGTGGCAAGTCCGTTGCCAACCTGCGTATCTGCAGGGCCCGCGTGAACGTCATGGCACCACCAAAACCCAGCTTAAAACCCATATCAATGAAGGTCTGTGCCTGCTGCACACTGCCGTTAAACGCATGGGCGATCCCTCCGCTGACTTTGATGCGCCGCAAATGTTTGAGTATGATGTCTTGTGAACGCCGCACATGAAGCAGCACCGGCAAATCAAAATCCCTGGCCAGCTTCAGTTGTTCTATATAGAAGTATTCCTGCTTTTCTTTCAAAGGACTTGTGGTCAGCGCAGGCACAAAATAATCGAGACCAATCTCGCCTATGGCCACCAGTTTTTTTTGTGCATCCGCACCCGCCATCAATTCGCTTACTTTTTCGCGCAGGAGCAGCAAGTCTTCTTCTTTTGAAGTCGGCACATACATGGGATGTATGCCCAGGGCATAAAAACAATCCGCCCTTTGCTCACCCAATTTGATGACCGTATCAAAATTGCTTTTGTGTACGGCAGGTACGACAATGGCCGACACGCCTGCTTGCGCTGCAGCGTCAGCCACAGCCAGCGAAGTGCCGCCAAACTCACTTGCATCCAGATGACAGTGGCTATCTATCCACATAATATCCACATAGAGCTTCAAACCCAGGCTAATTTATTAATAAGCTGATTATGAAGCAGTTTGCCTGCGGGCTACAATTTTTTGAACAGTTGCCATTGCACGCGCTTCTTTATGGGCACGCCAGCGATAGACAATCAAACCCGCAGCCAGGGCTGCCAGCAAATGTTTGAGGCTGTGGCCGCTCATGACATGGAGTTGCTGCAAAATCTGCCCATCCAGCATTTCAGTGATTTTTGCGACCACGTACAAGAGCATGGCAGCGCCAAATGCCAGTCGATCTGCACGTTCTGCTTTCCATATCCATTGCCATAATGGGATTAATACCAGGGTTAAGCCCTGTATCAGCAAATAGGGACGCAAATCATCTGTCCGCTGCCACCAGATCACTGACATCAAGGCAGCCATCAATAGCAATACCAATTCCATGAAAGCTTTTCTGGCATCCATATCCGGCAAAGTGTCTGCCCTCACCGCTGCCAGCAAGCTACAGCAGGCGAAGGCAATGGGTAATCTATCCCAAAACAGGCGTGCATCATCAGGTGCCAGATGGTAATAACTGGAACCCACGGTAGTGGCGGCAATACTCAGAGCAAAGACGCAATAAGCGGGGAATGCAATACCGATGTCGCCTTGGCGATATTTTTCCAGCAAAAACCAGCCAGCAGCCAGGGCGACGATGGCAAAACCAAGATTGGTCAGCACATCAATGGCATGAGGTATGCCTGCCCAGTCTGACTGGTCAGCAAAATCATGATAATGCGCGAGCTGGGCTATTGGCCCATGCAGCAGTAATGCCAGGGCTGCCAGCGCCGAAATCAGCAATGGCAGCGCACGCAATCCAGTTTTCATTTTCCTCACCTATGTTTTAACAGATGGGTAATTGTGGCGAAAGGCAGCAAATAATGTAACCAATACTGCTAAAGTAGCGACATACAATCATCGAAGTATCAAATCCCGCAACCTCGCCCTGCAAAGTCATGACTGAAATCCGGCAATTATTGAACAGCATCAAGCAGCAATTGAAGTTGCAAGGCAAAACATACAGGGACGTGGCTGTAGCCCTGGACTTGTCCGAAGCCAGTATCAAGCGCCTCTTAAGTGCCGAGAATGGTGCCAATATGAGTATAGAAAGGCTGGCGCAAATCAGCCAGTTTCTGGGCTTTAGCCTCATGGAAATCACGCAGGAGGCAAATACCAGCAATACCCGCATCCATAGCTTGAGCCCCGCACAGGAAAAAGAATTGGTCTCAGACACAAAACTGCTGCTGGTGGCAGTTTGCGCCCTGAATCACTGGAAATTTGAAGAAATCCTGCAAGTCTACCAACTCAGCGAAACAGAATGCCTGAGCAAACTCTTGCGCCTGGATAAACTATGTCTGATCAGCCTGATGCCAAATAATCGCATACGCTTGAATATTGCCAGGGATTTTGATTGGCTAGCACATGGCCCCATACGCCAGTATTTCCACGACACTGGTATGGCAGATTTTCTGGATGCGCCGTTTAGTCATGAATATGAGTCACAACATTTCATCCACGGCATGCTGACAGATGCGGCTGCCGAGAAATTCCAGGTTGAGATACGCCAGCTCAGGCAAAAACTGGCTGAGCTGCATACAGAGAGTTTGAGCAGCCCGCTCAAGAAAAGGCGTGGCACCGCAGTATTACTGGCCATGCGTGAATGGGAGCCAGCCAGTTTCACTGCGCTACGCAAAACCTAGTTTACTTCCCCGGTCTGGGCAGGCTAACTGCACCGGGGATGACAACGTCATCACGCAGGCGCAAGAATTTAAAACCAAGCAAACGGCGTGGCTTGGCTTGCTTGCTGGTCCTGGTTCTTTCATTGGTACGGCTGATGAAGGTATCAAAGCCCTCCTCCTTGACCTGGGGTTCGCCAGAGTTCAAGAAATTGCGTTTGCCATTGGCGTCAACCACAACCAGGCCTACATGGGTGATGGATTGATATCCATCCTTGTCAGACACCACATTCACGAAATCACCATCGCGTAACTGATCCAGTATGGCATCTACCTTGTCTGCCCTGACATAGGCTTCACGGCTGGTTTGCACAGGGATATTGCTTACTTTATGGTGCTGCTCGCGCAGGAATTTGGCTCTGTCAACGACAATGTCAAAGTTCGCCACTTTGTCGGCGCCAAATCCTGCGCTGATGTCTTTGAGCAACCAGGCGTTATTGGGATTCCAGTCCACTTCCGTGTAATGATTGCGCGTCACCACACCGATTTGACCATCCTTGTAACGTATGCGCTGCAAGGTCCAGAAAAACTCTTCCCAGGAACTGCTCAAGGCCATGGCATAAGTGTGCTCAACAAATACCAGGCAATCGCTATGGGTCAGGCTATACATGGGCAGGTTATCATGCAGCTCGAAAGGGAATTCCCCCAGCAGGTTGAGCTTGTAGGGCTGGCCTATGTTTTTCCTGGCGATCATGGCGATGCGCTGGCGCAAATCCGGCACATTGGCATGCAAAAATACCAGATATTGATCCACCTCTTGTGGTGTCATCTGGAAGATTTTTTTGTTTTGGAATGGCTCATTGGCGAGCCTGGCAGAAGTGCTTGCCTGCTTCTCTTGCGCTTGAGCAGGTAAAACAATCAGCAAAGCAGAAGCCAGGGCAAAGGCAAGTACGCGAGGAAACATGGAGAAATAAAATGAATGGGCTAAAGCCAGACTTATACCACAAGCCAGGATTTGGCCCTTGAAAAACAAAACGCACACAGCTCACTGAGCTGCATGCGTACACCAGATATCACTGGGCTAACTTACACCAGCGCTTCCCTCGCAACCAGTACGCCGTCGGCGTCAGCATAAATCCAGTCCCCCGGCTTGATCGCCACACCAGCGATATTGATGCGCACATCCTTCATACCGCCACCATGCTTGTTCGAACGCAAAGGCATGGGTGCCATGGCCCGCACGCCGATGTTACAGGCATTGATTTCATCCACATCACGGATACAACCATGGACGACAATACCTGCCCAGCCATTCTTTTCAGCCAGTGCTGCCAGATTGCCACCCACCAGCGCACAACGGAAGCTGCCACCGCCGTCTATGACCAGCACCTGACCATTGCCTGGAGTTTCCAGTGTTGCTCTGACGAGGACATTGTCTTCAAAGACTTTCAGCGTTACGGCCTGACCGCTGAATTTGCTGACATTGCCATAGCGCATGAAGATAGGCGGGATAACTGCCAGTTCATGCGTGGCAATCTTGTCTTCATTGGCATCACAGATATCACAGGTAGCAAAGCTCATGGTGTGTCCACGTTAAGGTGGAACCCTATTCTAACCAGCTATGTTTAAACCGCCAATGCCCTGGTCCTGCTGCCAACATTGACAGCCGTCAAGATGGCCAGCACCTGAAAGAAGCCCACGCAGATAAATACCCAGGAAGGATGATGCGCATCCATGATGGCCCCAAAAATCAACGGTGCCACTGCCAAACCAGAATCCAGGCCAGAATAGACGATGCCGTACACGCGGCCTGTCGCATTCTTGGGAGCTGCAGCACGTATCATCAAATCACGCGAAGGACCGGCGACTCCGGAGCCGAATCCTATTGCGCCCATGAGCAAAATAGCGATACTTGCATTTACAGTACCACTGGCAAGAATAAGCGAAAAAATCCCGGCAAAACTGAACGCAAGGGTGATCGTTCTGTCGTGATTGGTCGTCCTGGCAGCCAGAAAACCGCCCCACAACATGCCACCAGCAGAAGCCAGCATATACAAGGTATAGGCCGTGGTGGCTGAGCCCAATGACATGTCATACATCTGACGCAAGCTGGCCGATGAAAAACTTTGTATGCCACCCAGTGCCATGGCAATCATGAAGAAAAAACCGAAACACATCCACACAGCAGGAATATGCATGAAATCCATCGCACCCTCGGCAGCTTTGGCGGCATGTGCTGCGCTTTTATGCTGAACTACTTCGGTATGCAATAAGTCACGGTAAAAAACCAGAATAGCCAACACGGCGAAAGGCAGGAAAGCTGCGCAAAACAAGGCAGTACGCCAGGTCGTCAAACCAGCGATAGTCACCAGAAACACGGGGGCTGCAGCCCACCCAAGATTCCCGGTGATGCCATGTACAGAAAATGCATAGCCCAAACGCTGGCTGGACACTTTCTTGTTAAGCAGGGTGTAATCCGAAGGATGAAATACGCTATTCCCTACCCCGGCCAGCATGGAGCCCATCAAGAGCAGGCTGTAATTTTGCGACATCGACAATACCAAGGCAGCTACTCCCAGGCAAGTGATGCCAAAAAATAAGACTGTCCTGGCCCCGACCTTGTCGACGATAAAGCCGGATAAAGCCTGGCCTATGCCAGAAATTACAAAGAATACTGTCATCAGCAAACCCAGCTCGGCAAAGGACAGGCTGAAGGCATCCTTAATCCAGGGGAACAAAGGTGCCAGTATCATGTGAAAAAAGTGAGAAATGCCGTGTGCCAGCCCTACCAGGCTGATCACCATGACATCCTTTTTCATATTCTCCGGCGCTTGCTGTATTGCTGCTGTTGTCATTTTTAATCCTTTGCTGTGTCCAGTCACGCTTCGCGTGGCAAAGCGGATGCTCAGCAACTAGTGTATGCAAATTCACCCAGTCTGATTTAAGATAGATGGACAAACTTTATCGCGTTTCCGCCAAACTAGGGCTTGTGTGAAACCGTCGTCACCAGCGCCTTGCTGGACCGGCTTCACACAAGCCCTAAAAAACCAGGGAAAACCATGGCCATTGACATTCTCACCGATACCCGGCCCCAGGCGCCAGACAAGTGCCCCACTCCCGAGCGCCCGGTACGGCTGGCAGCGAGAAACCTGCCGACAGAAGAAATCATCAGCATGCATAGCCACACCTGGGGGCAATTCACCTACACGCCCCAGGGCATGATGCAGATACTGGCGAATAACAATACCTGGTTCGTACCGCCTTTACGGGCCATCTGGATACCACCGAATGTAGCGCATGAAGTACGTATCATAGAGCCTTCACATTTACGGCTACTGAATATCCATGCCGATTTTGCACCTTTTCGCGGTACGGATTGCCTGGTACTGGAAGTTTCGCCCTTGCTCAGGGAATTGATCGCCTGCATGGAAGTGATAGAAGTCGCCAGTCCGCGTGAATTTCATATTGCCGCTGTCATCATGGATGAATTGCAAGCAGCAAAAGCACTGCCCATACGCTTGCCCATGCCCAGGGATAAGCGACTCAAAAACCTGTGTGAAATTTTACTGGCAGACCCGGCATCCGGCCTGACCATGGAAGATTATGCAGTACAGGTGGGAGCCTCTTCACGCACCCTGTCGCGCTTGTTTGAGCAGGAACTCGATATGTCCTTCACTGCCTGGCGCCAGCAAATGCGCTTATCGAAGGCATCGCCTTTGATCACCAGTGGCATGCCCTTGTCGCAGGTAGCATCTGAACTTGGCTATGCCAGCCAATCAGCGTTTTCTGCGATGTTCAAAAAAACCTTTGGAGAATCGCCATCGAGTTTTTTCAAACAGAGATGAGTGAAGATAAAAAAAGGGCAGCATTTGCATGCTGCCCAAACTTGCTTTCCTACAAAGGTATAGACCGGTAATCTATCCCCAGGTTCCCACTAATTTCAAGCCAGTTCTCCTGCTTTGCTGAATATCAGCTCATGATCTCTGGCATCAATCGCAATAATGTCTTTAGGGCCGAATTTGCCTTGCAATATCAATTTGGACAAAACATTTTCTATCTCTTGCTGTATGGCCCGCTTCAAAGGTCTTGCGCCATAAACCGGATCAAACCCAGCCTCGGCAATTTTTTGCAAAGCATCTTCGCTGACCCGCAAACCCATGTCCATCTGGCGCAAACGCTGCTCCAGAGTCTTGAGCTGTATCTTGGCAATAGCCCCTATGTTTTTCGCATCCAGTGCATGGAAGACCACGATTTCATCTATGCGATTGATAAATTCAGGGCGGAAATGAGTTTTGACTTCACCCATGACGGCCATCTTGATGACTTCTGGATCACTACCTTCCATCGCCTGTATCTGATGCGAACCCAGGTTGGATGTCATGACGATCACGGTATTTTTAAAGTCCACCGTGCGTCCTTGTCCATCTGTCATGCGGCCATCATCAAGCACCTGCAACAACACATTAAACACATCATGATGCGCTTTTTCGACTTCGTCCAGCAAAATCACGCTATATGGTTTACGCCTGACCGCCTCGGTCAAATAACCGCCCTCTTCATAGCCTACATAGCCGGGTGGCGCACCTATCAGGCGGGCCACCGAGTGTTTTTCCATGAACTCACTCATGTCGATACGTATCAAGGATTCTTCAGTATCAAACATGAAATTTGCCAGCGCCTTGCACAACTCGGTTTTACCAACGCCGGTAGGTCCGAGGAACAGGAAAGAGCCGTATGGACGACCAGGGTCACCCAGGCCAGAACGTGAGCGACGGATGGCATCCGACACCGCAGTAATTGCTTCATGCTGGCCGACGACACGCTGATGCAAGGCATCTTCCATATGCAACAATTTCTCGCGCTCACCCTGCATCATGCGTGACACGGGTATGCCGGTTGCACGTGAGACTATCTCTGCAATTTCTTCAGCACCTACCTGGGTGCGCAAGAGCTTCATCTTGCTGCCGTCTTGCTGGTTTTTATCCGCCTGGATATCCGCATGCTTGAGCTGTGCTTCCAGCTCAGGTAATTGGCCATACTGTAATTCAGACATGGTTTGCCAGTCGCCACGGCGTTTGGCTTCGTCCATTTGCAGGCGGATTTTTTCTATTTCCTCCTTGATATGGGTGCTGCCTTGTACCAGGGCTTTTTCTGCCTTCCAGACTTCTTCCAGATCGGCATATTCCAGCGACAGTTTACCTATTTCTTCTTCGATCAAGACCATGCGCTTCCTGGAGCCTTCGTCTTTCTCGCGCTTCACCGCTTCTTTTTCTATCTTCAGCTGTATCAGGCGACGGTCCAGTTTATCCATGACCTCGGGCTTGGAATCTATCTCTATCTTGATCTTGGCCGCTGCTTCATCGATCAGGTCGATTGCTTTGTCGGGCAGGAAACGGTCGGTGATGTAGCGGTGTGACAACTCTGCCGCAGCAACGATGGCAGGATCAGTAATATCGACGCCATGATGGACTTCATATTTTTCTTGCAAGCCACGCAGGATCGCTATGGTTGCTTCTACACTAGGCTCATCCACAATGATTTTCTGGAAACGGCGTTCCAGCGCTGCATCTTTCTCTATGTATTTGCGATATTCATCCAGCGTGGTTGCGCCTACGCAGTGCAGCTCACCGCGTGCCAGTGCAGGTTTGAGCATATTGCCCGCATCCATTGCACCTTCTGCCTTGCCTGCGCCTACCATTGTGTGTAGCTCATCAATAAAGACGATGGTCTGGCCCTCATCCATGGCGATTTCTTTGAGTACGGCTTTCAGGCGTTCTTCAAACTCACCACGGTATTTGGCACCAGCCAGCAAGGCGGCCATATCCAGCGACAAGACGCGCTTGGATTTCAGGCTATCTGGGACTTCGCCATTGACAATACGCTGCGCCAGGCCTTCGACGATGGCAGTTTTACCAACGCCAGGCTCACCAATGAGCACAGGATTATTCTTGCTGCGGCGCTGCAAGACCTGGATAGCGCGGCGAATTTCATCATCACGGCCTATGACAGGATCAAGCTTACCCAGACGGGCACGCTCAGTCAGGTCCAGCGTATATTTTTTTAAGGCTTCACGTTGTCCTTCAGCATCCTGGCTATCTACATTATTGCTGCCGCGCACGGCGGCAATGGCAGCCTCCAGCGCTTTACGCGTCAGTCCATTTTCACGAGCCAGCTTGCCTGCTTCAGACTTATCTTCTGTCAGGGCCAGCAAGATCATTTCACTGGCGAGGAACTGGTCACCGCGCTTTTGTGATTCCTTGTCAGCCAGATTGAGCAAACCCACCAGTTCACGCCCGGCCTGAACCTGTCCGTCGGTACCGCTGACCTTGGGCAAACGCTCCAAAGCGGCTTTCAAAGCATTGCTGAGGGCTGTCACATTTACCCCTGCCCTTTGTAGCAAGGAATGGCTGCTGCCATCGTCCTGGTTGATTAATGCCAACAAGACGTGCACAGGTTCTATGTATTGGTTATCATTGCCGACTGCCTGACTTTGCGCATCGGCGAGCGCTTCTTGTAGCTTGGTAGTTAATTTGTCGAGCCGCATGACTCTCTCCTGAAGAATTAGTTAGCATACAATTTGGGGCAGGCTAGCCAATTTCAAGAATAGGCAGAGCTAAACTCGCAATGCACTTCACGATGTTTGTTTTATATCAAAGACCACATGGATTTACATCAGATACAAATTACTTATCTTCCTGAACAGGATAGATTACTGCTGAAGTTATCTTTTGCAGAAAAAGATAAGGCAGCGAGACAAGAGATAGACCTCTTGTTTTCCCGCCGCACCACCATGAAGTTTTGGCCAGGCCTGCTCGAAGCCATGGGCAAGCAAATCAAGATGAGCAAACCCAGCGCCGCCCACGCCAGCTCGGAGCTGGTGCAAATGGAACATGAAGCCTCAGTGGCCGAAATGAAGGATAGTGGTCATTTTAATGCTCCACTCGAGGATGATGTCCAGGGTTGGCCACTGGGCAAGGTCGCTATGTTGCCAGAAAACATACAATTCCACGTCCATGCGAAACTGCCATTCAGGATGGAATTTACAGTCGCCGGCGGCAAGAATTTTGAAATTGCTATGGGCAAGCGTCTGCTGCATGGCTTTTGCAAGTTATTCCAGGATGCCGTAGAAAAGGCCGACTGGGGCTTCACTTTGGAAATGCTGGGTAGCACACCAGAAACCCCTGCCGCCCACTTGCTGAACTGAGTCTCGTCAGCCGCAAGGATGAATTAACTGAATTTGCCGCTTGTTTTGAACTGTTCAGTAGCATCAACCAGTGCAGCAGCGATGCCTGGCTCTGAACCAGAATGGCCAGCATCCGCAATCAAGTGCAAACTTGCCTCTGGCCAGGCTTGATGCAGCCTGTGGGCAGTTGTCGGTGGGCAAACTACATCATAACGGCCTTGCACGATGACGGCAGGCAAATGGCGAATGCGATCTATATCCCCAATCAACTGGTCTTCACGCATGAAAGCCGCATTGATCATGTAATGCGCTTCCAGCCTGCCCAAGCCTATGGCTACCGCATCTGACTCAAAATCGGCAATGGTATCCGCCTGCGGCAGCAAGAAGATGCAGGAACCTTCATAACGGCTCCAGTTACGTGCCGCCTCGGTGTACACCGCGGGGTCGTCGCTGAACAAGCGTTTGGCATAGGCCTGCAGCAAATCATGACGTTCTTCTGCTGGTACGCCTTCGGCAAAACGCTGATGCACTTCAGGGAAAAACCATTTCATGCCATTCACAAACCATTCAACCTCAGCCTTGGTACACAGGAAAATACCCCTGAGCACAAAACCCAAGCAGCGCTCAGGATGCGCTTCACCATAAGCCAGCGCCAGAGTCGAGCCCCAGGAACCACCAAAGACCAGCCATTGCTCTATGCCCAGCATGACACGGATTTTTTCTATATCCTCGATCAGCAGCGCCGTGGTGTTATTGCGGTATTCGCCCAAAGGCAGAGACTTGCCCGCACCACGCTGATCGAACAGCACGATGCGGTAGTGAGCAGGGTCAAAAAACCTGCGATGATTGGGCGCTGTACCTGCCCCAGGCCCGCCGTGCAAAAAAATCACCGGCTGGCCATCGGGATTGCCACTCTCTTCCCAATACAGGGTATGGGTATCATCGACTGCCAGCATGCCAGTGCTGTGTGGCTCTATTGCTGGAAACAAAGGGGAAGTATCTGCGCTCATATGGATAGGAAATAGAGAGAGTGATTCACGTAAGTAATGACGATTATACCCATGTGTTTTGAGAAGCAATAGGCAATATTGCAATGCCTGATTGTGTATTGCGGTATAGACTTTTATTTTCTATGATGCTGCTTTTATATACAAATATACAAAACCCTGACATGCCGCTATCAGACCTTCATGCGCAGTTGAGTGAACATGAGCAACTGGATGTGCCTGGCCTTCCTGATTATTGGTCACGCATGATGGCCAGCCTGTCAGGCCAGAGCATAGGACATAATCCTCACTTCCATCAGGACCGCCTGTTGCTGCATGTATTGGGCCTTGGCTTGGAACAAACAACCCAGTATCTTTTCCAAAATCGACCAGACTTTGCCGAGTTCGAGGCATGGATAGTAAAGACTGCAGGTGCGCCTTCGAGCAGCGCTATCGCCCGTTTGCAGAATTTATATAAGGGCGCACCACTCTCGCCTGATACCCTAAGTTTATTTAAACAAGTCGCCCTCATGCCTGATGTATTCAGCATGCAAGACTTGCAGCATTGGGCCGAGCATGGTTTTGTCATCTTGCATGATGCCGTACCCGCGACAGATTGCGCACTGGCGGCGCAGACTATCTGGGATGCCCTTGATGCCAGCGAAGATGACGAAGCTTCCTGGTATCACAAAGGGCATGCAAATATCATGGTGCAGTTATTTCAGTCGCCCGCATTTGAGAAAAACCGCCGCTCACTGCGCATACACAAGGCGTTTGCACAGCTATGGGGGACGGTAGAGTTATGGGCGACTACGGATCGCTGCAGCTTCAACGTTCCTGAAAAACCCGGCCATGTGTTTCAGGGGCCGGACCTGCACTGGGATGTCAGTTTGCAGCAACCAGTCCCCTTTGCCACCCAAGGCGTGCTTTACCTGAGCGATACACCACCACAGCAAGGTGCGTTGACCCTGGTCCCGGGCTTTCATCGGCGACTAGAGAGTTGGCTGGATGCATTACCAGAAAATACCTGTCCCAGGGAACAAGACTTGCATGCACTGGGCTCACAAGCAATAGGCGGCAAAGCTGCTGACCTGGTCATCTGGCATCAGGCTTTACCCCACGGTAGCCGACCCAATCGCGGCAAGAAACCACGCATAGTGCAATACATTAATATGCTACCCAGCCAATTACAAATACAGGAAACCTGGCGCTGAATCCGTAGCCGTTTCCTTTTCAGGCAAGCGCTTTGTAACTGGCAAAACCGGCAAAACAACAAACAATAGAGCCCAGTAAATGCGCGCCGCTATGCAGCAAGGCCCAGCCATAATCGCCACGGTGCAGCAAGCCCATGGCTTCCGCTGAAAAAGTGGAAAAAGTCGTCAAGCCCCCCAAAAAACCTGTAATCAACAGCAGTTTCCATTCAGGCGAAAGATGCGGATTGGCAGAGAAAAAAGCGACCGCAAATCCTATGACATAGCCGCCGCCCAGATTGGCAATCAAAGTACCCACTGGTAATGACGGCAGTACGCCATTCAACCACAAACCCAACGCCCAACGCAGCCAGGCTCCCAATGCTGCACCTGCTCCTACCGCCAATGCACCCAACCAGCTCATGCAATATCCTTTGCCTGTGTTTGCGAGCTCCACTTTTGCAAAGCCTGATCATCGCTTTCGCGCGCATCAACCCAGCGCGCGCCATCTGAAGTTTGTTCTTTCTTCCAGAACGGCGCTTCTGTTTTAAGATAATCCATGATGAATTCGCAGGCGGCAAATGCATCACCACGATGCCGGGTCGCCACTGCGACCAAAACAATTTGATCCAGTGGCAACAAGGGCCCAACCCTGTGTATCACGAGGGCATCGATCAAATCCCAGCGTGCCTGTGCCTGTACAACGATCTGTTCCAGTGCCTTTTCCGTCATACCGGGATAATGCTCCAGCTCCATGGCACTGATGTCCTCGCCATCGTTGATATCTCGCACCAGACCAACAAAACTGACCACAGCACCGATACCAGGATTGCCCTGACGCAGTTGAAGCAGCTCAGCATTCAGGTCGAAATCAGCAGTTTGCACACGGATCATCACTGATCACCCTCCGGTAACAGGTGGAAAGAAAGCCACTTCCGCACCTTCACTGATGTGGGTATCCGCTTCACACATTTGCTGGTTATAAGCCATACGCAAAGCACGTCCTGGCGTTAATACTTCCGCCCAGATATCGCCACGCTCCACCAGCCATGCTCTGACTTCACCGACCGTATTTATGCCTTCCGGCAAGCTGACTTTTTGCTCAGCCATGCCCAGCTTTTCACGGACACTGGCAAAAAAACGTAATTGTATGTTCATCATTGTAGCTAATCGAATTTTCAGGCTATCGCCAAACCATGTTCAGGTAAAACTGCTAAAGGGGATATATCGTACTAAATCTCCCTTTTGTATCGTCTGGCCTGGTGCAAGATCAATCAAACCGTCACCCCAGACGGTAGAGGTCAGCACACCAGAACTTTGATTAGCAAATAAATCCAGGCCGCCATCGGCATTCATGCGCGCACGCAGAAACTCATTGCGCCGGTCGGGTTTGAGCCAGTCAAAATCAGCGCGCACAGGATAGGCAGCAGGCAGGACTTTTTCCACCCCTTGCATACGCAATAAAAAGGGGCGTACGAATAACAGGAAAGTCACGAAGCTCGATACTGGATTCCCCGGCAAACCAATGAAGAATGCCTGGCCAACCTCACCAAAAGCCAGCGGCTTGCCCGGCTTCATGGCAATCTGCCACATATTCAGACTACCCTCAGCTTCGACTGCGGGACGTATATGGTCTTCTTCACCAACAGAAACACCGCCGGAAGTGATGATGAGATCATGGTCCTGGCTGGCGCGGCGCAAGGTTTCACGCGTTGCATCCAGCTGGTCTGGTACGATGCCATAATCGGTGACCACACATCCCATTTCCTGCAACAAACCTGTCAGGGTAAAACGATTGGAGTTATAAATCGCTCCTGGCTTCAAGGGCTCACCAGGCATGGTCAGCTCATCGCCAGTAAAAAACACCGCCACCCTGAGCAGACGCAATACAGGGAGTTGCGCCAGACCGACAGAGGCAGCCAAACCCAGCTCCTGCGCACGCAAGCGCGTACCAGCCTTCAATATGGTGGCACCAGCCTGGATATCTTCACCCTGCCTACGCACCCATTCACCAGCACGTGGCTGATGTTTGATAATGACGAAATCGCCATCAGCCTGACACTGCTCTTGCATGACAACCGCATCCGCCCCCTCAGGTATCATCGCGCCTGTAAAGATGCGCGCAGCAGTCCCCGGCTCCAGAGCCTGGGCAACATAACCTGCCGGGATACGTTGCGAGATACGCAAGCGCGTCTCTGCGCTTACACAATCACTGGCACGCACCGCATAACCATCCATCTGGGTATTATCCACAGGTGGCACGTGTAGTAGCGATGATTGATCTTGCGCCAGGATGCGGCCACAAGCAGCTATCGTCGCCAGCGTTTCTACACCCTTAATGGGGCGCACGGCGGACAATAGAAATTCCAGTGCTTCTTTGCTGCTCAGCATAGGTTGGGACATGATTCAGGATTCCGCTTCTGCTTATTTTAGTAAGCAATATTGTAGCCTGAGTCCGAGGGAGACAACATGAGCAAGCAATGTTATGTCGTATAGCTAACAGCAATAAGAGGCAAAAAAAAATCCACAGGCAATATGCATGTGGATTTTTTTCTGAAAACTTAGATATCTATCAAAGTTGCATGGCCGAACTCAATTCAATACTCAGGGTACGATGCCAAGCTGGCCATTCTGGACTGTGATCCTGACTCTGTCGCCAACGCGATAGTAATTATTAGGTTCAACGATGAGTGCACGCTGATCGCCATTATTTAAACGTATTGTCAGCTCCAGCTTGTTTCTTTGGCTGGAGCCACGTTCCATTTCATTGCCAATGACGCCACCCGCAATAGCACCACCTACGGTAGCCAGATCACGCCCCGTGCCTTTACCAACCTGATGGCCGAGCACACCGCCTAGCAAGGCTCCTACCACGGCACCACCACCCGAAGAGCCGCCACCGACACTGACCTCACGCATACCTACGATGACAGCAGTATCCACGTAACTGTTTTGATATTGATTCACATGAGGCTGAGACTGTGGGTACTGATTCTGGTATTGGGGTTGATATTGAGGTTGATACTGATTGGGATATTGCGCAGGATATTGATTTTGCGCTTGAGCTGGATAACGCTGGGTCGCGCATCCCGCCAATGCAGCAACCAGTGCAATTGTGGTCAGGATAGTAAGCTTGCGCATGGTGAACTCCAAAAAAAAGTAATGTACTCAATCAACGCAGCAGCGACACTATTGTTGACCGATACTGTAAAAAAACTTGAGTAATTAACATTCACTTGCACTTCCATCCCTACGCACCCTCATAAGCTGGCATCTGCTGGCACCTCGGTGAACTCGCCTACATAGCTCGCAAACAGCAAAACATATGCGTTATTGCCTAAAAGATAACAAAACTAAATTAAGAATAACAAATTTGCAATCAAGCAAGTATAAATATGATTTATTGGATACAAATAAGAACGATTATCATTTACTTTCACATTTCATCTAGTTACAATTGCGCACTGATTTTTTTACATTCCCACCTCAGCCATTCCTCCAGAAAAGCCAGCGGTATTTTATTTTTAAATCTTATTTTCCCCCAGGAAATATCATGGCCCACATCAAGAGTCGCAAGCATCAACACGCCCTATTCAGTTCTATCACCAACTCACTGATTAGTCCGCGCATCAATCACACAATGACCGTTGCAGCCGCTGCATTTTTGCTGCCTATCGCTGCTCACGCGGCGGACCCAGCCTTGCCTGAAGTAAAAGTAACAGCAAAAACAGAAAATGACTTCAAGGCTGACAAGGCGTCGTCTGCAAAATACACACAACCGCTGGTAGACACCACACAAACCATTACCGTCATCAAGCGCGAACTGATAGACCAGCAAGGTGCATTGACGCTGACTGAAGCGCTGCGCAACACACCTGGTGTCGGCGCCTTCTTCCTGGGTGAAAATGGCAGCACCAGCACCGGTGACAGCATTTACATGCGTGGTTTTGATGCTTCCAGCAGCATTTATGTTGATGGCGTGCGCGACCTGGGCTCTATCTCCCGCGACTTGTTCAATATAGAACAAATCGATGTCCTGAAAGGCCCTGCTGGCACCGATGGTGGCCGCGGTTCACCTACTGGCTCAGTGAACCTGGTCAGCAAACAGGCAACACTTGATGATGCAACATCTGGCAATGTGACTGTAGGTAGTGCCAGCCAAAAACGCGTCGCACTTGACTGGAACAAAGTCATCAGTGCAGAACAAGGCTCAGCCTTCCGCTTGAATGTATTTGACCAGGATAGTGGCGTAGCAGGCCGCAATGAAGTCAAAAACAAGCGCTGGGGCGTAGCACCTTCTTTCGCTTTTGGCTTGAAGTCCCCTACCCGCTTCTATCTGAATTACCTGCATGTGCAACAAGACAATATGCCTGATGGTGGTGTGCCGACGATAGGCTTGCCAGGCTATACCAGTCCAGACGCAAAACGCCCTTTCATCGGTACTGCACCAAGAGTTGACTCAAAAAATTTCTATGGTTCCGTCTATGACTTCGACAAAGTCACTGCCGACATGCTGACTGGCCGTATAGAACATGATTTCAGCGACAAGCTCAAACTGATCAATACTGCGCGCTATGGTAAAACCAGCCAGCATTACCTGCTGACTTCTTTCATGGGTTCAACTGCCAATCTGCTGACGCCATCTGCAACAGACATCTCTACCTGGACTTTAGCACGCAGCATACGCACATTGAAAGACCAGGAAAATGAAATCCTGACTAACCAGACCAATCTGGTAGCAGACCTGGAACTGGCAGGCCTGAAACACAGTCTGGTTGGTGGCATAGAAGTGACGAGTGAAAAGCAAAACACCTGGGGCAATGATGGCCTGGGCACTTTGGCAGCCGCTAATTTCTACAATCCTAATCCACGTGACACCATCACAGGCCTGAATCCGGTACGCAATGCTGTATTCACCCGCGGCAGCACCAATACTGCCAGTGCCTACGTATTTGACACCATCAAGTTTAGCCCTGAATGGCAAGCCAATGCAGGCGTGCGTATTGATCACTATTCGACAGACTACTCGGCAGCAAGCCTGTCCACGCTTGCTGCCAATCCGACCCTGCCAGTAGGTACGCCTATACCGACAAATTTGAACATTGCCGGTAATCTGGTTAACTTCAAATTAGGTGTTTTGTATAAGCCGACTAAAGACAGCAGTGTCTATGCATCGTATTCCACCTCCAAGCAACCACCTGGCGGCTCCAACTTTGCCCTGAGCACATCTGCAAACAGCGCTGCCAATCCAAAGTTTGATCCGCAAGAAACCAAAAATATGGAAGTGGGCACCAAATGGGATTTGCTGGACCAAAAACTATCCTTCACAGCGGCAATTTATCGCACTGAAGTATCCAATGACATCGTACAAAACCTGGTTGACTTGCTGTACTACCAGACTGGTAAAAAGCGTGTACAAGGCGTGGAACTGGGCGTCACTGGTGCTGTCAATCGTAACTGGCTGGTCAGTGCTGGTTACACCAGAATGGATACCAGTGTAGAAAGCGGTCCTGCTGTCACTGCCCTGGGTAGCAATAACCTGAGCTATACACCAAAGCAAAGCTTTACAGCCTGGACATCTTACCAATTGCCTATGGGCATCAAAATCGGTGGCGGCGGACGTTTTGTTGACTCGCTGTTACGTGGCACAGATGGTGCAGTAGGTACGCCAGCCAAAACAGAATCCTATTGGGTGTTTGATGGCATGGCCAGTTATGCCATCAGCAAAAATGTCGACCTGCAATTGAATATCAATAATCTGGCAGACAAGGCTTATGTTGCGTCCATTAACAAGAGCGGTTACCGTTACACTCCAGGCGCCCCAAGAACTTTCAGCCTGACAGCAAATGTGAAGTTCTAAAGTAATTTAAAAGTAATAGCGGCCCCTCTCCCCGAGGGGCTTTTTCCTGGAGCCTTCGTCATGATGCTACATATACCAGGCGTGCTCAGCCGTGAGCAAGTCAGTGCAATTCGTCAAAAGCTGGACGCAGCAAACTGGGTTGATGGCAAGCAAACCGTGGGGGACCAGGGTGCCCTGGTCAAACGCAACCGCCAACTGCCTGAGCATTCTGCACTGGCACAAGAGCTAGGCCAGATCGTTTTGCATGCCTTAAAGAGCAATCCCCTGTTTTTTGCCGCTGCCCTCCCTCTGCGCATCGTACCGCCCTTGTTTAACTCCTATGCCGGTGGTGAGCACTATGGCCTGCATGTGGACGGAGCCGTGCGCCATGTTGCCAATGGCAATTACAGCCTGCGCACCGATGTGTCTTCTACTCTATTCCTGTGTGACCCGGAAGAGTATGAGGGCGGCGAACTGGAAGTGGTCGATACATATGGCACCCACGAGGTCAAATTGCCAGCCGGTGACTTGATACTCTACCCATCCATCAGCCTGCACCAGGTCTTGCCAGTCACCCGCGGGGAGCGCATATGCTCGTTCTTGTGGACGCAAAGCATGATACGCGACGATGCCCGCCGCAGCATGCTGTTTGACATGGACCAGAATATTAGCCGCTTGCGCGCGCAACTTGGCGACAGCCCTGAAGTACTGAGCCTGACAGGTCAGTATCACAATCTCTTGCGTATGTGGTCAGAGACCTGACATTGCAGCTTATTTATAACTAATCCGCGACCGTAATGCGTAAAGCCCGCACGAATAAATTTCTATGCGGGCTTTCCTACTTAACGGTAAACTGGCTTTCATCGAAGCCCAGCCCAAAACGCAGATCAGACAAACATGAAACTTGACAAGCAAAACAGCCCGTCTGCAGGGTGCATGGATGTTTAAATCGTTTGCCGACTATCTTTCCAATAAGAGATTTGAGTCACTCGATGGCTTGCGTGCCATCAGCATCATTGCTGTGATCTGGCATCACACGGCACCCGCTGGTGTCAATACCATGCTGGCGAGCATAGGCGCACAAGGCGTGCAATTATTCTTTGCCATCAGTGGTTTTTTGATCACGACTTTATTACTCAGGGAACGTGAACGTAATGGCAAGATAGACCTCAAGGCATTTTACCTGCGCCGTTCCTTGCGTATCTTCCCTCTGTATTACGGCACATTAGTGCTGTACATCATCCTGGTCTTTTTTTTGGAACGACATACGGCTGTAGGCCAGGCTTTTTTCCAGAACCTGATTTACTTTGCGACTTATACTTCGAATTTATTTGTGGCCCTGGATGGGCGGGTGATTTTTTATTTTGCCTGGTCGCTGGCAGCAGAAGAACAATTTTATCTGGTATGGCCACCCCTGCTTTTATTGGCAGGTTCAGTCGGGCGGGCCAGTCTGATCCTGCTTGTGGTCACCATTGCCTGCGTAGGCAGTCAATTGCTGGGGCTGCGTAGCCTGGACATGATACAGCTGCCAATAGTACTGGGCGCCTTGCTGGCGATAGGTTTGAACCATGAAAAGTCTTTTACCTGGCTGTACCGCCTACTTGGTCAAAGCTGGTCAGCACCAGTTACATTTATTGCCCTTGTTCTCAGTTTGTTAAGTTTGCAAAGCCAGACATTACCAGGTTTTGTTTCATCCATCCTGTTTGCTGCCGTGGTTGGCTCTTGCGTAATCCGGGTGCAGCATCCATTGTCCACCCTGCTCGCGTTTAAACCCCTGGCCTATCTGGGTGCAATCAGCTACGGCATGTACATGTTGCATATGCTATGCAAAAACTTTGTCGGCAAACTTTTTAAAGTATTCCAGATCAATGATCCAGGTATCGCAGTTTTCTTGCTGACCTTATGCATGAGTATCGTACTCGCCAGCATCAGCTTCCGTTATTACGAATCCTGGTTCCTGGCATGGAAAACGCGCTTTGAGCGCTAACTTCAAGCGCTCTGCCAGGAAAAATTCTCAAGCTTGGCGGCAGGCCTGCGTTGGCCGCGTTGATCAACACCAGTATCAAACAAGGGAATCAAGCCAGCAAACCGGGCATGCCAGGAATTATCAGCCCTGAATCTGCTCAAACTTTCTGCACTGCTGCGATGTAGCAGGCAAGTCTTGAGCAGACTGGAGAAATCACTGTGTCCGTCATACAAGAACACACCATCTTCTTCTGCCCGCAACGACATTTCCCCAAAATTGGAAGATAACACCGGGATACCCAAAGACCGGTACTCATAGTATTTGATAGGGTCAACCGAGGCTGTCAACAGCTTGCGCTTGAACGGGATCAAGCCTACAGAAAATTTTTGCATGGCCTGCATCGCTTCAGCATGACTGCAGGCGGGCAGGATTTCCACATTGCCTGGCAAGTCACAGGGTGGTGGTGTAAACACCGGCCCTATCAAACGCACTCTAGCCGCAGGATCATTGATAGCGAGCGAGGATGCCAAATTCACCAGGGCTTCCCAATCAAACCAGTGTCCTATCGTGCCTACGTAGCCATACACAGGTGCTTGCGCTGATTTTGGTAAAGCTGGCGGCAAATTATCACTGTCGCAAGCGTTCAAAATCAGACTGAGTTTGTCAGCATGCGCAGAAAAGCGCGACACTGCACTGGAAGAAACCACAATTTTATTGACCCGCTCAGCCAGTTGGCGCTCGGTCATTTCCATGGCCTTGCTGGAAATCCCTTCATAGAAAGCCGGAAAATCGTCCATGGCATCATACAAAGAAGATAAAGCCGGGTGGCGTGCCATGGCTTGCAGCGCCAGTTTGGAAGGCTTACCCACCACAAACTGCGTCCTGCCACCTGCGGCAAATGCATCTATTTCTGCCATGGTATTGCGCCAAAACCATTGGTGCAGGTACCCCGAGGCTGGCAGCGGTTCTATAGGCAGCGCTGTGACTTGCGCCAGTTTCAACCAGTCTGCTTTAAGCGGATTTTCCTGCACTTTTACCGTTGTGCAAGGTGCAGATTCTTGTGCCATTTTGGTGGCAAAGACACGTCGCACGTCGGACATGCCTGGCAAGCGCGTAGGATAAGGGTCTACCCACAACACTCTGGCTTTGAATTGCTGGTGAAACCACTGTACAAACTGATGTGGTCTTTGCGCAAAGCTGTGCCAGGGCACAGGTGAGAAATAGACGAGGCGCATCATGCAGGCTCGGTTTCAAGTCCGGCATCAAGGCCAGCCTCAACAGGCTGAAGCTGAGGCGCTATCTGAGCAGAAAAATGCTGCTGCAACACTTGCACGATACGCCCTGCAGCCAGGCCATCACCATAAGGAGACACCCCTCTGGCCATGGCACGGTAAGCTGCTTCATCATCGAGCAGGATTTGTGCCTCAGCGACGATATTCTCAAAATTGGCGCCGACCAGTTTCACTACCCCCTGCTCCACCGCTTCAGGGCGCTCGGTTTCTTCGCGCAAGACCAGTACAGGTTTCGCCAATGCAGGTGCTTCTTCCTGCACGCCACCAGAATCACTGATGATGAGGTAAGCACGCTTCATCGCGGCTACGAAGGGCGCATAGTCCAGCGGTTCACACAAGTGGATATTGGCACACTTGCCCAGCGTAGTATGGGCAACTTCCTTGACGTTAGGATTTGGATGCACGGGATAGAGGAATTGCACGTCTGGATTATCCGTCGCCAGTTTCAGGATGGCGCGGCAAATATGGGCAAAAGGCTCACCAAAATTTTCACGTCTGTGAGAAGTGACCAATACCAGGCGTTTGCTGGCATCCAACTCTATACCCAGATCCAGCTCACGTTCTGCCGTCATCAACAAGGCATCAATCACAGTATTGCCTGTGACGATAATGTCGGCGTCAGACACACCCTCTTTCAAGAGATTTTGACGTGAACTCTCGGTAGGTGCGAAATGCCAGTGCGCCAGGCGACCAGTCAGTACGCGATTGATTTCTTCAGGAAATGGATTATCCCTGTCCCAGGTACGCAAACCAGCTTCTACATGGCCTATGGCTATTCTGTGGTAAAAGCAGGCCAGTGAGACTGTCATTACTGTTGTCGTATCACCCTGTACCAGGACCACATCCGGCTTTTCTGCCAACAAGACTTCATCAAGGTCGAGCAACATGCGGCCTGTCAGCGTAGTCAGTGATTGGTTAGGACGCATCATGTTCAAATCTATGTCGGCTTCGATATCAAAGAAAGCCAATACCTGATCCAGCATCTGACGATGCTGGGCGGTCGCCAAAACACGTACTTGCGCCCAGGGTTGTTGTTGCAAGGCCAATATCACAGGCGCCATTTTGATGGCTTCAGGACGCGTACCAACTACACATAGTATTTTTTTCATGATGATATTTTTCTTTCTGATTCAGAAACGTCTGAAAATGGTATTCAATGTCTATCAAGCCTTTTCAAAGGCTTTCTCCATGGCCCTGGCACGACAATCCCAGTCATTGGCATCGGCCAATTGCGCCAGCCGCTGGGTAAATGCCGGGTCGTCTTTGACTGCGAAGGCTGCATCCAGCGCCTCGCTCAGTGCTTCCACGCTATTGCCGGAAAATACTTCTTCAAAAGCGACGCACTCTTCCATATCCCTGGTAACAACCACAGGTTTTTCCAGGGCAAAATATTCAAACAATTTGAGTGGTGATGTTGTACGGGCAATCTCACCAGGCGCAAATGGAATAAAGCAAACATCAAACTGACGTGCATAGGCTGGCAAGATTTGATAATCCACCGTGCCCATATACAAAAGATTGTCGGCCTTGAGCAGCTTCTCAGAACCGCCGTAATAATCTGGGCCGATGAATACAAAGCCCAGATCAGGGCGACTGGTCACCAGGTCTGCCACGGCTTCATACCAGAGCCAGGGAGCCAGCGCGCCAAAATAACCCACCACTTTGCTGTACTTGCTGCGGAAGTTTTGCAAGTTTTGCGGCAAAGGTGTGCTCAAATGCTTGGGGTGGCGGTAGTGCATGGTGTCTACCCCGTTTTGCGCCAGGATGACCTTGTCTGCACCAACGGCAGCAATCGCTTCTGCTTCCAGTTTTTTGGCGGAAGCCACGACATAATCAGCACCGCCATTGAAAGCAAAATCTTTCAGGGCCAGCAAGCGACGCACGTTTTCTTCATCGCCACTGATTTGCGGATCGATATGATCTATATATTCATAAACCAGCGTCCCGCGTTTGCCATTTTCGAGCAGCAACTCCGGCGTATTCGCATAGGCAGTCGAATACAATGAGCGCGTCACATCCTGCAATTGATTGACTTCATGGCGATTGGTGATCCAGACGTTCTTGACCACTTCGCGGCATCCCTGCACATCGTCACCCGCCCAGTTATCCGTGCGATAAATCACCAGATAGCCCAGGCGGCCAAAGGCAGCAGCGATATGTTGCGGGCGTTGATACAGCGGTACATTCCAGTCTATGACCAGTTCCTGTACGAAGATCCCTTTGTAGTCAGCGCGGCGTGACAGCACTTGCTGCTGGAATTCGGGCCAGCTTAAGTCCTTGTTGGTCGCCTTCAATGCCACAGCATTACCAGCAGGCGGCAATACCGCTAAAGACGGGCTAACATTAAATGTCAGAGGGCTGGCACCAGCCGTTGCTGGTGCAGTACGTACCCAACGGACAAAATCATGTCTCGGGCCATGCAAGGCCCAGCGCATTTTTGCAGGCAAGCGCCAGAATACAAATTTGGCCATGTCATAAGAGGCACGCCCCGGGCTTTGCACAAACTGTTTGGTAAAACGTAAAGGCCGCGTCAATATCCAGGAATAAGACTGTTTCAGGGACTTGATGGCTTCTTCCTTGCTATGCACATCCAGATTCAGCCTGGCCATTTGCGCGTCGCGCACATCAAGTTGTTGTAACAACTTGGTATAGTCTTGTTCTTTTTGTTGCAGGCTGTCCGACAATTGCTGATGCTCTTGTTTCAATTGCTGAAGATTCAGCGTCAATTGTTGGGAATTTTTTGTTGATTGCTGGAGATTTTTTTCCAATTGCTCAAAATTCGCATCCTTGGCCACGATTTCTGCTTGTACTGCCTGCAGGGCTACTGCGTGCAATGCAGATTCTTGCGCCAACTGAATTTGAAATTCGTCATGTTGCTCTTGCAATTTGCGCTCATAATCTTGCAAGCCTTCATTGAGGGTCGCAATTTCCTGATCCCGTGCATCCACATCCTGTCGAATTTTGTCGCTTGCCAGCATCAGGCTGGCAATTTCTTGCTGTTGTTGCTGACGGAATTGCTCATGCTGCGTCAGCATTTGCTGTTGATGCGTGTTTACCAGTAGCTGCTCTTCTTGTGCTTGCTGTGCCTGCTGCAATAGCAATTGATTGTCGCTAAGCTGTCCTTCCAGTTGATTCAACTCAGAATGCGTATCGACTTGCAATATATGCGTCTGACTCAGACGCAAGCCCAACTTTTTAAGCCATGCAGTATCGGCATACATCAAGATGATTTGATCACCCTGCCACAGGCTATTTTCCAATAGGCGGCAATCCTGCACTTTGGCCCAAACCAGGGTGAAGCCGTTCTCCAGTTGCAGCGGGATATTTTCGGGAAGGAAAGAGTAGAAATGTTCGCTCTCACGTTCCATCTCGCGATAAGGCAAGGCCAGAATGACGGCCTTCCTGGCGCGTTGGCTCAGGGTATGCAGCACTTGATACGGTTGATGAAAATGCTCCAGCGTATTAGAAGAAAACACCAGATCAAATAAATTTTGCTCGCCAGCAGACGATTCCAGCCAGTTGCTATTCTCAAAACGCAAAGCCGGGTAACGCGCACTGGCTTGCTGAATCGCAGCAGCAGAAAAATCCACACCAGTGATTTGCTCTGCTGGCATATAACTAGCCCAGACATCGGTACCATCACCTTGCGCACAACCCCAATCTGCCAGACTCAAAGTTTGCTGGCGCGCTTGATCCAGCAACCAATTAGGCAGATGTTGAATCGCGACCTTGGCGAAAAAACGCGACTGTTTGTCCCCCCTGCAAGCGAGCCAGTCATTTTCAAATCGCGTATCCCAATACGCACGGGAATTTATTTCTGTTTGCATGTTTTACTATCTATCACTCATGTGTACTGCTACTAATCTTGATTATTTCCAGGTCACCAACTGCTAAGCTGCCAATACCTGCAGTCTTGCGTTCACTGTGGACACTACGAGCTCCTGAGCAATCGGCGGCTGGAATAAACCAAAGAAACGCTGATCTGCCAGTGAAGAGAAGTAATGTGCACCTTCTATGTATTCGTAATAATGAATATCCCGATGCAAACGGTTTTCTACCGCTGCGACCAGCAAATATTTGCCAGTCACCAGGGGATTAGTCAGTTTGAAGCTGACTTCAAAAGTCTCGGCATCAGGCAGGCGCTTGGCTTCAAAGTCATGCGTGGTCGAGACGATGAGATCACTGCCTTTTAAATCTTTGATGGAGACGGCAATGCTTAAATGCTCGCGCGATATGTTTGCTGGTATACGCAAGCTGATTTTCACATCCAGCTCACTACCCCACTCATGCACATCCCTGCGAACGCCGTTTGTATCCAGCACAGATGCTGACAATATCAAGCCCTTGTGCGAACCCCAGTGTGTCGTGGGGCGACTGTCCAGGGCAACGTCTTCGGTGTTATTCATGTTCTCGCTGATGCCCGGCAAATCTCCACCAGACATGGAGACACTGGCTATCGGCTGCACTCTTTCATCTTCAACGGCAGCATCATCATCCTGGAACATCATTTCCATATACCGCCCGGTCACAGGGAAAACATCGCCCTGCTCCAGCATGCGCCCCTTGTCCAGCCAGATGGCGCGGTCGCACAAGGTGCGCACAGAACTGACGTCATGGCTGACAAACAAAATACTGGCACCGGTCTTTTGTATATCCTTGATACGGCGCATGCACTTGGCAACAAAGCGCGCATCACCCACCGCCAGGGCTTCATCGACAATCAGGATTTCCGGGTCTACGTGAATGGCAATTGAAAAAGCCAGGCGCGCATACATGCCGCTGGAATAGGTCTTGACTGGCTGATCAAGAAAATCACCCAATTCGGAAAACGCCAGTATTTCATCCATGCGACCCAGCATCTGCTCTTGCGGGAAGCCCAGGATAGCCGCATTCAGCAAGACATTTTCACGCCCGGTAAATTCGGTATTGAAACCGGCCCCCAGCTCCAGCAAAGCCGCAACCCGGCCATGTGTGGTCACCAGACCCGAAGTCGGCGACAAGGTGCCGCAGATCATTTGCAAGAGACTGGATTTACCACTGCCATTGCGGCCTATGATGCCTACCGTTTCACCTGGCGCAATCTCGAAAGACACATCACGCAGTGCCCAGAATTCACGATAATAAGTTTTGGCACGGGACAATAGCATTTGCTTGAGCCTGTCCTGCGGCTTGTCGTAAAGGTGGTAGCACTTGCTCAGTTGCTCTACCTTGATGGCAAATTTAGAGGACATCAGCAAACCCTTTGCGTGTTTTTTGGAACCATGCGAATCCCAGCCAGGCAACCAGACCAGACAACAGGAAATAAATCAGCCAGTTTTGCCAATCCAGATGCTTACCCCAGATCATGGCATCACGACTCTGCTCTATCACCTGAGTCAAAGGGCTGACCTGCACTACCGCACGAAAATCTTCAGGCAAGGCGACGATGGGATAGAACACCGGCGACAAAAATGTCAGCACCGAGATGGCAACACCAACCACCTGGTGAATATCGCGAATAAATACGCCAAGCGAAGCCAGTAACCAGCTCAAGCCCAGGCTTATGAACACCAGCGGCAACAAGATGGCTGGCAAATAAAAAATAGTCGCCGGTGGCACGCCGAAAAATATGGAATAAAAAATCAGCCATACCACCAGGCTGATCAGCAAATGAAAACAGGCGGCCCCCATCGCAACGACAGGCAAAATCTCCAGAGGGAAAATAACTTTCTTGACGTAGTTGACATTGCTGACAACCAGCGACGGCGCACGATTGACGCATTCTGAAAACAGGCCAAACACCATCAGGCCGGCAAATAAGACCAGGGCAAACTCGGTCTTGGAATCAGAACCACCTGCCCAACGCGCCTTGAACACCACGCTAAAAACAAAGGTATACACTGCCAGCATCAGCACAGGATTAAAAAACGACCATAGCAAGCCCAGCAAAGAGCCCTGGTAACGGACCAGCACTTCTCTTTGGATCAGACTCAGTATGAGTCGGCGATGCTGCTTCAGTGACACAAGCAAGCTATACGGTGTAATAGACGGTACTGCGTGAGGATTCATTAAAAAATTTCGATTCAAAAATTTTGCGCCATATTTGCGGCAACAAGAAAACTGCATAATTGCAGCACTCAGGCGACATTCGGATTCTCCAAGGGAGAATTTGGATGCAAAGCATCCTGCTAAGTTCAATTTTTTTAATTTTTTCTCAGTACAAAATGATGTACCTTGATCTTGACAAGGCAATTACATCAAGGCCACTGTAAAGAAAAAACACGTTGATTCGCTCGTATTGAGTGCTCATCTGCAGGACATCAACCAGCTCCAGCAACATGCACACTTTGTCTTTTGGCGATTATACGAAGAGGTGTAAAAAAGAATTTCTACCAAATGTCGCGCAATTGTATGTTATTTGTACAAACAAAAATATGACTTAGGTAGTTCTACGTAGGAATTGTGTTTTCATTTCAAGTTGAAATTTTACATTTCCCTGAGGCCATAATGGCGTGACGCGCATCAATCATGAAGATCATTGCAGAGAAAATGCAATGAATTATTTTCCAGACCTCAATCAAATATCAATCAGATCTGGACGCAATGCAATGACACTCACTTGGGTATAGAGCGCAAATATCAAAAGGATCGTAGAGGAAAAGTTATCCTCTTGGGAGGCAGCTCCAAGCTTACAGCTCGATGGCAAACTTTTTGCCGTAAATGTGGGGGAGTGATAGTTTTGTCCCTATGCCGTCGAACAGCTAAACATAGCAAAACCTAATGCCAGCGTGGCTATTAGCCCGATTAGGTGCCAAAATTCGCACTTTCCCAGCCTGGTAAATAATGAGGGAAAATGGTTACTTTTTGCACGATATTTGTCACCATTCAGCAAGCTTCTGTACCAGGAATGGAAAGGTTTGTAATAAACAGGATCGTTTGCTGCGGGGCGGGAGATTTGGATTGTAGTTTTACAATGCGGACAGGAAACTACTGGCTCAGTGTTTTTCAGTTCACTTTCCAAATAAGCAAGTAAATCCTTATCCTCCTCTTTTGCCACTAACTACATGCGCCATCGAAATATTGATGTCACATTGTAATAGTAAAACTACATTTAGTTACACGACTGCCAATGTTGTTACAGTTTAACGCCTTTATGCGACAAGTTTAAGCAATTGCGCCACTTCTTCCTGGGTTCCATGTGTCTCAAGGTAATTGTATAGGACGACCGCTATCTCACTTTTCCTGCTGGCTGTGATGGCAATCCCTTTCTCATCTAGATAGCTGTCCAGCACTTGAAGCGCCTTGGCCAGGCGCTCAGTGTCAATCTTCATACCTGCTTTGCCAGCAGACTCAGCCACCCGCTCAGCACTTGTTTTAGCGTTATCAGGCATTGGTCTATCAACTAATGGAACATAGTTGGGTAAGTATGCCTCCGGTACTTCATAAACCTTTCTAATACCCCCTAATCCAACTCTAGTTTCATAGTGCCAGTGCTCCTTATCAGCACGCAACTGGATTGCCCTCTTCGTCGCTGGAAGCCCAGGCAGATGCATTTCAACAATTTCAGCTGCAGTATATAACTTTTCCATTTCGCACTTAATCGCACTTAATTTGTTGTAACTGCGAAAAATGTCTCGCAGAGGGTTATTGAGAAAATACACTTAAAAATCAATTAGTTAATTCAATGACTAATTTTTGAATAAAAAATTAACTGCGAAATACCGCGAATCACTTGACTTCGCACTTTTTCACACTTAACATGCATCCATTGACCCAACCCATAGAGGAAAACAATGGATGCATTAAACGCCCCAAAAAAATCCGCCCAAGCCGATTGGCATCGTGCGGATATCGTCGCCGCGCTTCATAAAAAAGGCTGGTCACTGCGCAAACTGTCAGTGCAAAGCGGCCTGGCAGAAAGAACTATCAACTCTGCCTTAGACCGTCCTTACCCAAAAGCAGAAAACATCATAGCTGCCGCCATCGGTGTCGCCCCAGAACAAATCTGGCCTCAGCGTTACGAGAGGCGGAATTTTACGCCAGTTTTAACACTTCCTGCCACTTCACTTCGCACTTTGCAGTGTGCAGTTGCTTGAAGTGAATCATAGGCCGTCATCGGACTTAACACCATCTTTACGTTTCGCGGAGTTGTGAAAATGTCGTTGCGAAAAAGACGCTGGAAATCAGTTAGAGCTACAAGCCTGAGCGAGGCGATGGACTTGTGCGTGGAATATGCCGGTTCAGAACAGCGCCGACCCATCAAAGTTCTGGCCGACCTCATGGGTGTTGAGGTCAAGACCCTATATCGCTGGCTGGGTGAAACCTCCATGCCACTGAACCGCATACGCCAGTTTGAAGCCTTCTGCGGCACAACCTTTGTGAGTGATTACCTTTGCCTTGCGCATGGCGACAAAGTTGTCGTAGCCATTGCCGCCGGAAAAACGGCCAAGGTTACCGACCTGGTCGAAGTTCAAGCCTGTTTCTCCGAAGCCATGGCCCTGCTATCCCGCTTTTATCAAAGCGGCGAAGCTATAGACCAAACCTTGGCCGCGTTGACTACCACGCTGGGTCAACTAGCCTACCAGCGCAGCAACGTTACCAAGGCTGCGGAGCCAGAACTTGAACTGTTTAACACTTGCGACTGAAAGCACAACATGAAAACTTTACAAGTCACCTTGACCGAGACCCGCTTTAACAAGCCTCTGGTTGTCATCGACGAAATGCCAGGCCCTCACGTTGAAATGAGTCCCGACGCAGTACGCGCCTTCGCCAACGCTTTGTTGCAAGCAGCAACGGACTGCGAAGCCCGCGACCTGACCAAAAAACATCTCAATTCTGTTAAGAAAACCTACGCAATAGGTGTTTCCGCATGATTCAGGCCGCAATCAAGCCGCATTACAATGCCGCCGAGCTGGCAGCGATGCAATTGCCCGGCCTTCCTAGTACAACGCGTGGCATACAGTTGTTTGCAGAACGTCAGAACTGGAAATATGCTGAGGTGTCGGGTCGTGGCGGTTTGCGTCGCGAATACTCTCCCCCTGTAGAAGTTGTTGAAGCAATACGAGAGCAAGCGACTAAAAATGTTGTGGCACATGTGCCACTGACTCAACCTTCTATCGCGCACACAGAGGCCCAAAGTTTAACGGCTGACGCCCGCAAAGGTGTTCTAGATGCGTTAAATGCCATCATCCAGCGCACTGGCTACCCGTTAAAACGCGCAGCTAAGCACCTGATCAGCATGGCGCAAAAGGGTGATGCCAGCCCGCAGCTGGTCGCTATGCTCAAGTTGGCCAGGGATGGCCGGGGACGTTCAAGCGCCGATGGTTTGCCATCAGAACGGAGCTTGACCCGCTTTGTAGCGTACCAAAAGGGTGGCGCACTCGTCCCCAAAAAGCGTGAAAAAAATATGAACGTCCCTGCCTGGGCCGAGGCTTTCATGGGTGCCTACCAAAAACCAGAAAAACCAACGGTAGAACATGCATACCGCCAATTTTCCAAGGTGTACCAGGGCGAACTGCCAAGCATCCATCAGGTGCGTCGATTCCTGGACAAGGTCGGCAATGTATCCAGGCAGATCGGGCGCATGGGTGACCGTGAATTGAAAACAATCAAAAAATTCGTTCGTCGTGACTTTAGCAAGCTGCTGCCATCGGATATATACAGCGCCGACGGTCACACTTTTGATGCGGAGGTGCAGCACCCAATGCATGGCCGCCCCTTCAGGCCAGAGATTACGTCAGTCGTCGATGTAGGCACACGTCGCCTGATAGGCTGGTCTGTTGACCTGGCTGAAAGTGCGCTGGCCGTGCTGGATGCGCTGCGCGTAGCTGCCTTAACAGGCGGTATCCCGGCCATTCTGTATGTGGACAATGGCTCAGGCTACGTCAATCAGATGATGACGGACACTGCCACCGGGCTAATGGCCAGGATGGGTACTGAAATGGTCAACAGCTTGCCATACAACAGCCAGGCACGTGGCGTGATTGAACGAGTTCATCAGACCATTTGGGTCAACGCTGCCAAGGAAGTGCCGGGATACATTGGCAAAGACATGGATCGCCAGGCAAAGCTGCAAGTCTTTAAATTGTCGCGCCAAGCAATCATGAAAAAGGCGGCGCAGCCCACCACGATGCCGCTGATGTCATGGCCCCTGTTCCTTGAATTTGCCAAGGATAAGGTCGCCGAGTACAACGCTCGTCCGCACAGGTCATTACCCAAGATCAATGACCCCGCGACAGGCCGCCGCCGTCACATGAGTCCAGACGAAGCCTGGGCAACCGCTGAAGCGGAAGGATTTGCGCCGCACCGTATCAGCGAAGATGAAGCACGGCCATTGTTCAGGCCGCAGATAGTTAGGTCTGTCCGTCGCTGTGAAATTGAGCTATTCACCAACAGGTACTTTAACTCTGCCCTCGAAGAATTTAACGAATCAGAGGTTTGTGTCGGCTATGACTTGCACGACCCACACCTGGTATGGGTGTACCACCACGATGGCCGCCTGATCTGCACAGCCGAACTGGATGGCAACAAGCGCGATTACATGCCTCAATCATTTGTTGAACGGTCGCGGGACAAGCGGGCCGCAGGCCGCGAGAAACGTCTGGAAAACAAGCTGGAGGAAGTCCGCGCAGAGCGTAGCGGTTCCGCTCCATTGGAATTAGAAGTTATCCAGGGCATACAGATCACCTCAGACCTCGATGCATTGCGCAGCAAATGGGCCACAGAGCGCGAATCAGAGCAGGTACTGATGTCTGCAGCACCTCAACGGGAAGAAGTCCCAAGGCCCGTTAAATCAGTCGAGCAAAGCAATGTATTTGAAATGCCCGAAACACGGCAAGACCGCCTGGCCAAATGGAACAGGCTAGACAAACAACTGCAGGAAGGAGGCGAAATCAGTGATGCAGCACTGGCTCGGTGGCATCAGACATACCCGATGTCATCAGAGTACAGAACGTTTTACCAGCGTTACCTGGATGAGTCAGGCCAGGAAGAAAACAGCACGGCGGCAACCATGCTGTTTATGAACAACTAACTACGAAAGCACAAGGATTATGACAAAAGACAAGCAAATAAACAATCGTCCTAAAGGCGGCGTGGCATCAATCGCCACCTTTGACCTGGTGGCCACTACCCTGGATCAGTTAAAAAATCGCCGTCAAGGAATGGATGGCATTGGCTGCCTGTTCGGCCCCTCAGGTTGGGGCAAGACATTTTCCAGCAACGTACTTGCACTGGAAACCCGCGCTTACTTTGTCCAGTTGCAGCCCGTTTGGACAAAGAAGACCTTCCTGCAAAAAATTCTGGATGAGATGAAGGTGGACTGGGATAAAAGCTGCAGCGTCCCTGACTTGTTCGACATGGTTAACAACCAGCTAGCCGTTTCTGGTCGAATCCTTATCCTGGATGAATTTAACAGAGCCATTGAGCGCCCAGTGCTGGCACAGATCACACGCGCCATATTTGATTGCACACAGTCTCCAATCTTGTTGGTCGGCGAAGAAAAACTGCCGAGTGAATTGGGCAAGCCAGCGTTTAAGCAGCTTTACCGCCGTATTGCAGCCTGGGCTGAGGCACAGGATGTGACTGTACAGGATACCGCCAAGCTTGCACCAATTTACTGCCCGAGTGTTGATTTTGCAGAAGAGGCGTTAAGTGCGCTCACCACTTTTGCCAAAGGTTCGGTGTCATCTGTCGTGAAGTGCCTGAACGTCATTCATGAAGACTGCCTGGTGACTGGCAAGGAACTCATCAACCTGGCCGCGCTGCAGAAGATTGCGTTGCCTTCTGCCACCCATCCAAAAAGGAAAATTTAACGATGGCCAGACTACCAGCAACGCAAGAAATGCGCGGTGGTAAGACGCCACGCCAAAGGGTATGGGAGCAGATACGCAAACAGCCGGAACGGTTCACCCAGGCACAGCTGGCCGAGTTCGGCACAGTACCTGACAGCATTGTCAAAGACTACGTCAAAGTCCTCTTAAAAGCGGGTTTTATCGCAGTCATTGACACTGAACCAGCGGGCAGAGTTTGCAGGCGCAACATCTACGCTCTCACCAGGGATAACGGGGTGGAAGCACCCAGGCTGACTAAGAAAGGTGAAGTTGTCACGCAAGGCAGTGTTAATGAGGCCATGTGGGGAACATTGCGCCGGGTACTTAAAGGGCAGAGTTTCAATTTCAGGGAACTTGCTTCGTTTGCCAGTACCGCCAGCCAGGCTGTCGTGGAAGAGACCGCCAGGAATTACGTGCATGCCCTAGCCGCAGCCGGATATCTGGAATGCGTCAAGGACGCCGTCCTCGGAAAGAAACCCCAGCCAGCGCGTTATCGCCTCAAGCGCAATATGGAAAGCGGGCCACGCGCACCGATGATCCAACGAACAAAAACCGTCTATGACCCCAACTGGAACAAGGTGGTATGGGTCGAGGACATAGGAGCCCAAGATGAAGCAATGTGAATACATGAACGCCGACTGGTTCAAGGCGTTACAAACAGAAGTTGATGCGTCAAACAAAACAGTCGTTGCCAGAAAGATGCAGGTAAATCGCTCGACCCTGTCTGCTGTAATGAATGGCATTGGTGAGTATGGCAAAGGCAAGGCCAGTACGAGCGGTATAGAGCTGCAGTTCCGCCGCGCCTATGAGCAGTTGACATGTCCGCACACACTCAAAGTAATCGGAATCGCTGACTGCCGTAGCAATGCGTTGGGGCCTGCCCCTACGCATAACCCTAGGCAGACGATGCACTGGCAGGCATGTCAATACTGTGCAAATAAACCACCGCCGCTGAAAGCTGCAGACACGTCGGCGGTGCCCAAGCCCAAGCGGCGCAAGGTGATCAGGATTGAGTCAGAACCTGTCCAGCAGGCTGGAATCATCGACAAGGTAACGCTGCCACTCCCAATAGTGGGTGGCCCCCAAATCAACGAACAAACAGCGCAGGAGGCAGCATGAAGGAAGTCAAGCACTATACCCATGAAGAATGGAGAGCTGAAGCAATCAAGCGCTTCGGCACCAAGTCCGCCCACTGGCGGTTCGTATGCCCGGCATGTGGCTATGTCGCGTCTGTTAAAGATTGGGACGACGCCAAAGCACCTGAGAGCGCTGCAGCTTTCTCATGCATAGGCCGCTACACAGGTAGCACGAAAGGGATGGGAGATAAGACTGGTGGGCCATGCAATTACACACTAGGCGGACTGTTCAATTTGTCCACCGTCAGCGTGGAATCTGACGGCGTTACACATTCCGTTTTTGACTTCGCCCCAGCCGAGCCAAACCACAAAGAATCTGACAAGGAGCCAGCATGAGCAACTTTATCAGGAGCGTTAAGCACGCGATTGTCGCATTCCAGATCAATCGCCTGGATCGCCGTTACAAAAAATTGAGTCGCGACCTTGACTGGTACGACCAGCAACTACAAGGCCAGCGCGCATTTGCGGAGAAGAACAGGCTCAAAACGATGTTGCAACGTAACGACCTCGCGCTACGTCTGAAAATTTTGGAGGGGCGTTAAATGATCGTCCTGGAACTGATGCAAAAGCTGCGTCGCTGTCCAGCAAATGCCCAGGTATTGATTGTCCAGCGCAGCGAATGGGGCAGCAGAAAGACCGAGCAAATCAAGGAAGTGGTTCGCCCCGTTAAAACCAAACCAGCGGGCAAAGCTGTTCCCACAGTTGAAATCACATTAGGAGAAGAAGAATGAAATCAGCACTGCAGGTAGTTTTTGAGAAATTCGAAGCCAGGAAAAAGCCCAGCTATGACGAGCTGGAGGCAGCATTGCATCAGGCACTGAAAGAGCGCAATGCGTTTGAACAAACCATCACGGACTTGGCAGCCTGGCTGGGCCGTCTTACCCATGCACATGTGACCTGCGATGCCATTGGCCTCACATCAACGATGGATGCCTTCGTAGCAGAACGCGTCAAAGTTGTTCAAAAAGCTGAGAACCAGATTCACTAAATCGAAAGGTACATCATGAGCAAATACGAGCAAGACATCATTAATCTGGTCAGGCAGCAGCCAGGGCTGCGAGCCGTCCAGATCAGCGACAAACTGGACATCGATCTGGATATCGTCGAAAACATCCTGGTTACGGCAACGCGCCAGGGCAATCTGCTGGCTTCCAAGGTCATAGCACCGAACAAACTGGAAGCCGATGCTTACAAGGTCAACCCTTCAATCCTGGGCTGGGTGCCTGCAGTGCAAGGTGAAAAGGTGAAAGACCAGGAGCAAACCACCGTTAAACCAGTCGAGAACGTGGCAGCGAAACCTGCTCAAGCCAAAGAACCCACCAGAATTGATAAGGCACTGGCTTTCCTTGAAGGCAAAAAGCAAGTCACAGCTGAAGACCTATGCACGGCCATGGGTCTGGAGCCAAACAAGTATTCGCCTGCCCAGTATCTGTCCAGGCTAATCAATGACGGCACGGTATTGAAGCGCGGGAAATGGTATTGCCTGGCGTCAGAGGCAGACGACTTGGCTGCACCTGACACCACAGCGCAAAAGGCTGTACTGCTGACCAAACAGGAGCATGACCCGGTCAACACGCCACAGCACTACACCGCCGGAGGCATCGAATTTATCGACATCTTACGGGCCAAGCTGACGCCAGAAGAACTGAGGGGCTACTTTAAAGGCAACGTTATCAAGTACGTCATCCGCGCAGAACTCAAAGACGGCCTGCAGGACTACCAGAAGTGCGCCAGGTACGCAAACTGGCTGGCCCAGTCAGAAACACCCGTAACCCGGTAACAAGGAACAGAACAACATGACAACCAATACAACAGACTTCATGGAAGACGCTCAGGGCCGCTTGTGGCCGCCATCCAAGGTCAAGCCAATTGACAAGGCCAGAGACGGCCTGGTGAAGGAAATGATGGCAAAGGCGGTAGCTCTTAACGCTGCTTTGAGCGAATTTAAGAAATCGGCTTTCGGTGACATTGCCGCCTTCGTTACCTTGAGCGCCGAAGAGTACAAGGCAAAGCTCGGCGGTAAAAAGGGCAATGTCACGATGTTTTCGTTCGATGGCAGATACAAAATACAGTTTGCCGTGTCAGAGAACATTCAGTTTGACGAACGCCTTCAGGCAGCTAAAGCTCTCATTGATGAATGCATCAAGGAATGGAGCCAAGGCTCAAGCCCTGAAATCCAGGTACTTGTTCAGGATGCTTTCAAAACCGATAAAGAAGGCAACCTCAATCATGGCCGCATCCTGGCATTACGCCGCCTTGATATCAAAGATGAGCGCTGGATCAATGCCATGACCGCCATAGGTGAATCGGTCCAGGTCGTGGGTAGCAAGCAGTACATCCGTTTCTATGAGCGCCGGGGTGACACAGATCAGTACGACCCTATACCACTGGATATGGCGGCCTTATGACTGATCCCAAAATCGTTACGGCCACAGTGACCATCAAATACACCGCTGACGATGGCACGTCATCGTCGGTCACTTATAAGGAATACCCAGCAGACGCTGGTCGGAAACCACCATGCCAGCCACTGATTGACGGACTGGAGGAACTGGCCCGGCTGACAACCGTGTTTAAGTTTGAGAACAAAGCACTGATCGCCTTTCATGAGGCCAGGAAACAGGTGTTTATCTGGCGCAGCAAGCGAGAGACAGCCAGCACCAATTAACAGTATAGCGAGCGCCCAGGTAGCAGGTGGCGCAAATCAGGAAAGCAATACGGTAACAGCTACAGGGCATGCCCGGTAACCTTCCGAGAGGTGAATGCCCCGAATGACCCGCGTTAAGGGTCATTCGCTTTAATTGTCGAGTGAGCGAAACAAGGCAGTTCACCGCCTTGTCTGCCAGGTGTGGTTACCTGGTACTGATGAGCAGCCAAGGGGAAAACAAGATGCCGATCACAAAGGAACAGTGGAAAGAAATTGAAGGACAACTTTCGTTGACCTGGGGAAGTGTGGATTTGAAAATAGACGGATACAACATTAACTTACGCGTTGAACCTCAAAAAGCGAGAACCTATGCGGTCATGGTCTATTTAGATTACAAGTTTGAATGGAAATGGGCTTTTGACGGCACTGAAGAGGCGAAACGCTTTTGCCGAACTGTATCAAAGTTCATGTTCAAGCCTAAAGAACGTGCAGTCATGGTGAAGATGCATGGTGGCAAACGTTGCCCCAAAGCTGAATTGGAACAAATCAATAGAAAGTTTTACTTCTATTCCCCGCTGTGGAGCAGCGTCCCGGCTATGCGTCGTCACTTTGAGAAAAACAATCACAGCCTGGAAGTGATCAACATTGGGTATGCGCCATGACTGTGCAACGAAACGCTGACCAGTTACGTAAGGCCGAGCTGGCGCAGATACACATCGCCAAGGTTCAATTGGCCATGGACGACGACGCGTACCGCGCACTCTTAAGTCGAGTGACTGGCAAGGTGTCATCCAAAGACCTGACCTGGCAGCAGAGAAAAACGCTCCTGGACGAGTTTAAACGCCTGGGCTTCAAAACTAAGACGAAGCATCAGTTGCCAAAGGTCGGGGCTGACCGTATGCCGAGGATGCAGAAGATAGAAGCCCTGCTTGCCGAGGCGAAGCGGCCCTGGGCGTATGTAACGCCAATGGTCGAGAACCTTGGGTATGAACGGATTGAATTCTGCTCAGTAGCCGACCTCGGTAAGATCATAGCAGCGCTTGTGAAAGACGCAGAAAGAAACGGGAGAGCCACGTCATGACCCAGCGCGACCCAGAATCCATTGTTAAGCTCCTCATCAGTATGATCGGGGAAAGTGCCGCCATCAGAATGATGGATACCAAAAACTTTGGTGGAGGCAGCTTTGACTTTCCGAAGTCAGAAACGGGCCTGGGTGCGCAAACGTTCGCTGCATTGGCGGAGGTCGTAGGCATGAGCAACGCGCATCGCCTCTGCCGTCACTTCGGTGGCGAACGTCTTTATATACCAAACCTTGCAAACCAATATAGACAAGAACGCAACAAAAATATCGTCAAGAAGTATAATGGCGGAACAGCAGTCCGTGAATTAATGCGGGAATACGGGCTTTCTGATCGCCGCATCTGGGAAATCCTAAAGAATACAGATATGAGCCAAGTCAATCAGATAAGCCGATATGTGCAAGAAAGTTTATTTTGAACAGTGAGGCTGAAATGAAAAACCTGATATTTCTGATGTGTCTTTTTACAATGACGTCCGTATACGCCGACGCTTTTAAGTGTTCAGTGAATGGCAAGGTTGTTTTTCAAGAATTTCCATGCGTAGGTGCTGGTGAAAAAATCCAGACTGAAAAAAGAGATCAGCAGAGACAGGACGATGGTTACGAGAACGTCAAGAGGGAGAATGCAGAATATGCACGTAGTCTTAAGGCTGAATACGACAACCTTAAAGAAAAGCAGGAGTCTCAAAAGCTAAAAGCTGAAATCAACGCGAAAATTTACAATGAGAATCTGCCCAAAATGCGTGCCGAACAGGAAAAAGCAGATATAGCCAAAGCAGAAAAATTTGAACTGCAACAAAAAGCAAACAAAGACGCTTTGAAGACTTGTTTAGAAACCAAATGCAGTTCAAGCTCCTATTATGTGCTGTTGAAGGACATGTTGAAAATAGACGTAGAAGACACTATCAAGAATTGTTCAACACAAGTACTAACAGGTGGCGACTTATTCTATTGTTCTGTTCCGCTTGTTGACAGTGGCCGTGTTAGGATAGCGAGATTACAAATGGAACTTGGAGTACCAAGTAACATTCCAAATTTGGTCAAAGTGAAAACGAAGAGAATAACGTCAGTCAATGTTTATTAGTCTTGGTTTGACTTAGCTTGAATTAGTATTAGAGCCGCTGACTTAGAATAGCGGCTTTTTGTTTGTACTGAACCCCTTCAAATAGTTTCAAAAGCAAGGTCTATCTATCCTTGGTGATGTATCAATTTACATCAACCTTGATAGGAGAATACCTTGAAAACACTTCCCCGCATGACAGAATGGCTGGTGGCCGCAGTGCTGCTGTCACTGGTAATCGGTGCATTCTACCCAAACCAATTTCCCGTAAGCCTTTATAAACTGAATCTGATTGCCATCGCCGCTGTGGTCGGCTACTGGCTGGATCGCAGCTTGTTCCCATACGCCCGCCCTGATGCATTCTTGGCGCGTGACCTGGAAGACATCGAAAACACGGCAGAAGTGGAAGATTCTCCGCTTCAGTTTGAGCTGGAATGTTCCCTGCAGAATGACATTCTGGCCGCAGTATCAATGATACGCCGCGCCATTATTGTTGCCGCTGCCATGGTCGCCGTGGGCCTGGGAGCCTAAAATGCGCCACTTCCTACCCGCATTCTCGATACCGACGCTGTTTGCGTATGTCATGCTGGCGTGCATCTGGTGTACATCGTCAGTCCAGGCACAAGAAATCCCAAAGGCAGCCCACCAGTACAGGAATGACTTAACACGCATTGCCCGGTCTGTATGGGGTCTTGATGCTCCAGTTCCCGTATTCGCTGCCCAGATACACCAGGAGAGCGGGTGGAACCCAGGCGCAGTCTCTAAGGTCGGCGCACTTGGTATGACTCAGTTTATGCCAGCGACAGCCAAATGGTGGTGCTCGTTAAACAGTATCAGTGCGGCTGACTGTCAGCCCCGCAATCCTATATGGTCGATGCGGTCACTGGTCGGATATGACTACTGGTTATATCAGCGCGTCTATGGTGATACTGAGTTTGACCGACTATGGGCGATGAAACGCAGCTATAACGGTGGACTGGGCCACTGGCAGAAGGAAGCTTCACTGGTATGGCCAGCACGCGACCACGACACTATAGACGCCGCCTGTGGCCTTGCTAGTCGCGCCCGCATCCATTGCGCAGAAAACCTGGGCTATCCAGATCGCATCCTCAACAGCTTCCAGTACAGATATTCAGCCTGGGGCAGAACGGTAGGCCAGCCATGAAATTTTTCTCAAACCTCGGCTGGTTCGACCTGCTTGCTGTTGTCTTCGGCATGACCATAGGCGCTGCTGCTACGCACGTCTTTGACACCGCGCAAATAGAAACCACTAAAGCTGCGATGGCAGGTGTTAAAGCCCAGCATAGCGACCAACAAGCCCAGGCCGCACAAGCTGCCCTGCAGCGTCTGCAAACCGCTAATGAAAGGGCCGATGCGCTGCAGACCGCACTGGACGTAACTGAGCAGCGCCTTTCCATCACCAAAACGGAGTTAAATCGTGAAATCCAAAAAAGCACCACTGGCCGCGCTTGCCTCAATGGCCGTACTGTCGGCCTGCTCAACCGCGCCGCAGCAGGTAGTGAGCCTGCCACCCTGTCCAACGCCTCCAGCGGGCCTGTTGAGACGAATGCCGGCATTGCCACTGATACCGACATCGCCACTTGGATCAACAGCGCCGCAGCCCAGTACAACGTCTGCCGGGCAAGGCTTGACGCCCTGATTGATTGGCACGTCAACCCCGCAAAGGCCAGCACAGAGCATGAGCAGTGATATCTCCGACCAGGCCACCGACCTGGAAGAAAAAAACCGGGAAGGCGCGATTCAAGCGGAGCTGGCCAGGCTGGCCAGCCTGAAGGCAAAGGCACCGCAAGTCAGCGCTGAGTGGTGTGTTGTTTGTGACGAACCGATATCAACAGAACGACGCAAGGCTTCCCCAGGGTGCCAGATGTGCATTGATTGCGCCAGGCGAAACGATGCAAGACAAAGAATTTTCAGGCGTTAAAGGAACTCTATGCAAATAAGTAACGACGATTTAGCCCGCATCCTGGGCCGGATGGAAGCCAAGCTGGATGCACAGGCACAGTCATCCCAACGCCAGGAAATTGCGCTGGCCAGCCTGGATACAAAGTTGACCCAACGCCTCGACGGTCACGAAAGCCGCCTGCGCGTCATTGAGGTGGCCAACCCGGCAAAGATTGCCGAAAGCGTTAAAGATCACGAGCAGCGCATCCGCGCCCTAGAGACGAGCAGCAACCGCGCTGGAGTGATAGCGGGTATAGGCTCCAGTGTCGGTGTCGCTGTCATTGTTGAAATCATTAAACGAAAGCTGGGGCATTAATGGCAAAACCCGCAGACGTGCGTGCCAAGGTGCGCAAGCACTATGTATTTGATCGTCTCTCACTTGAGCAGGCGGCCAAGCTGGCCAGCGTCGCGTATGCAACCGCCCGGCGCTGGAAAGAAAAGGCCCTGGAGACTGGCGACGATTGGGACAAGCTTAAAAGTGCGTCGGCCCTGGCAGGCGGCAACGTCGAACAATTGTCCCAGCAGATTTTAACGGAAATGCTGGTGCAATTTAACAGTGTCCTGGACTTGATCAAGGCCGACGACAAAATGCCTGCCGTCCAGCGCGTCGAGCTGCTGTCCAGCCTGATGGATAACATCCATAAGTCCATGGCCGCGATGAAACGCTTTCTGCCAGAAACCAACGCTCTGGCGATTGGCATGCTGGTCTTGCGTGGCCTGGCGGAGTTTGTCCAGGAGCGCTACCCAGAACACGGCGGAGCCTTTGTTGAAATCCTAGAGCCATTTGCAGACGTATTACCCAAGTTACTGGCCAAGACAAAATGAACCTTGATTTTTCCATTACCAGCACTGAGTTCAAGAACCAGATTGCAGAGCTGACAGCCGCGTTACGTAGGGACATAGAAGCGCACCACATCGGCCTGGATGCTTCTAAGACTGCCATCGCCGAGCGCCGCAAGCGTGTCTTGATGGGTGACTTTCAGTTTTTTGCTTACACCTACTTTCCACACCATATCAGGGGTGAGCCGTCCTTATTCCAGGGCCAGTTCTGCCAACGCTATCCGCAACTATTGAGGCAACCTGGGGGCGTTAAAGAATGGTGGATAGCTCCCAGGGGTGAGGCAAAGTCATCCATGCTGACCAAGATCGGGCCAGTCTGGATTGCAGTTCAGGCGCTCCTGCAAAGGGAAGAAATCAGGAAAGAAATAGGCTGGAGTGATCCAGCCCCTACTTTTATTGACTACATCATTCTATTGGGAGCTGAGACCAAGTTACCAACCAAGCTGCTGGAAGTCGTTAAAACAGAGCTGACGGTTAATGCTGCCCTCGCCATGGATTTTCCGGAAGTGTGCGGCAAAGGCCCGACATGGAAGGTCGGCGAATTCATTACCAAGACCAATGTCAAGGTAGAACCGTTCGGTGCAGAACAAGCGATTCGCGGAACGTTCCACGGAGCCAGCCGCCCAAAGCTGTTGCTGGGTGATGACTTGATCACCGATGCGGAAGCCAAAAGCCCGACTGAACGTGACAACCGCTGGAGCTGGCTGAGCAAGGCCATTGACTACCTCGGCCCGCCTGACGGTAGCGTTAAATATCTGGGCGTCGGTACTATCCTGGACAAGGACGACCCGATCAGCCGGGCCAAGCGCACTATCGGTCATATCGTTCATCACTTCCGCGCCATCCAGACCATGCCAAGCAATATGGACTTGTGGGCCGAGTGCGAGGAGCTGATGCGTAACGCAGACGTTGCCCAGGCTGCAGAGGCAGCCAAGAGTAACCGGGTCGTTGCCAATGATGACCTGGTGTCTTATCGCTTCTACCTGGCAAATAAGACCGCCATGGATGAAGGTGCAGTCACCTCCTGGCCCACAGTCCGGTCTCTGTTTTGGCTGATGCGTCAGCGGGCCACGGCATCAAAGGCGTTTAACACCGAGATGCAAGGTGACCCACGGACAGATGAAGACAAGGTATTTAACAAGATTCATTTCTGGGTGAAGCGCCTGCAGGACTGGCTGATCTTTGGAGCCTGTGACCCATCCATGGGTAAAGGCCAGACATCAGACCCATCCTCTATCCTGGTTGGCGGCCTTGACCCTACTACGAGGCGTTTGCACGTTATGGAGGCATGGATAAAGCGCCGGGTTCCATCGAAACTGGAATCTGACTTGATAGACATGCAAAGAGAATTTAAGTGCCTGGGTATTGCGTTCGAGAACAACAACGCTTATGAACATTCCCGCCAGTCTTTCATTAAAGCCGGACTAACAAAGGGTGTGGCACTACCGCTGATTGGTGTTACTGCCACAGTGCCAGCCGAGGTCAGGATAGATTCAATAGAGCCATATATCACAGATGAATTTGCCCCGACGATCATCCTACACGCGAAACTGATCCAGTTACTCAGCGAGCTGGACACCTGGCCGGAACCACAATCGAATCACCACTATGACGGTTTAACGGCTTTGCATTTGTTGCACTGGATCGCAGTCACCAGGGGCGCGGGCATGTTTGAATTCCAGAGCGTTAAACGCCGAAACGAAGAGCCCCGCTCGTTTGCCTCCGACTGGACGCAAGACGACACCCCCGACTACCAGGGCCGGGGCGGATATTAAACAGGAGCAGGAACAATGGGAACAATCGTCGATATCAACGGCAATCCGATACAGCAGGAAATCTTGCACGAACCACAGACGGCCCGCATAGCCACATTACCGACCGAGTATGCGAACCATCCAAGCCGGGGTTTAACGCCTTACAGGCTTGCCCAGATACTGGAGGAAGCAGAACGCGGCAACCTCCAGGCTCAGGCTGACTTGTTTGCGGACATGGAAGAGAAAGACGCGCATATCTTCAGCGAGATCAGCAAACGTAAGAACGCTATCCTAACCATTCCCTGGAAAATAGAACCTCCAGAGAATGCAACGCCAGCCGAAAAAGACGACGCAGCCTGGCTGACCGAAATCATGACTCAGGTCAGCGGCTTTAGCAATTGCCTGCTCGCCCTGATGGATGGCATAGGCTACGGGTACTCAAATGTGGAAATGGAATGGGGCATGATAGAAAAGCAGTGGATACCCGCTGCCTTGCATCATCGGCCCGCCTCCTGGTTCCGCCTGGCGCAGTTCAACCAGGATGAACTGCGTCTGCGCGATAGTAGCCCCCTGGGTGCAGAGCTGATCCCTATGGGATGGATAAAGCACGTCCACCGGGCTAAGTCGGGCTATATTGCCCGCTGTGGCCTGCACCGGGTACTAGCCTGGCCCTACCTGTTTAAAAACTTCGCCATCCGTGACCTGGCCGAGCTGCTGGAGATTTACGGTATTCCCATTCGTCTGGGTACTTACCCAACAGGTACGGGCGAAAAAGAGAAAGCAACGCTGCTGCGGGCCGTGACCGAGATCGGCCACGCTGCAGCCGGGATCATCCCGGAGGGAATGAAAATAGAGTTTGAGCAGGCGGCAAGAGGTACACATGATCCACATCTCGCCATGAGTGATTGGGCAGAAAGGTCTGTGAGCAAGGCTGTCCTGGGCGGAACACTAACCAGCCAGGCAGACGGCAAGTCCTCGACCAATGCACTTGGCACCGTTCACAATGAAGTACGTCACGACCTGCGTGATTCAGATGCAAAGCAAGTTGCCGCGACCATAGGCCGCGACCTGTTCTATTCACTGTTAGCGTTAAACAGACCGAATGCCAACCCGCGACGCTTACCATTACTGGTCTTTGACACATCAGAGAAAGAAGACTTTACAACTTTTGCCACGGCCTTGCCTAACCTGGTGGACGTAGGCACACCTGTTCCAGTTTCCTGGGTACAGAAGAAGCTTGGCATCCCAGCGCCACTGAAAGATGAACCTATCCTGGTACGCATGCCAGGGACGAGCGCTGCCAACATCAAAGGCAAAGCGCTGGGCCTGAGTGCCTTTGCTGCACTCAGCGCACGTAACCAGCAAACTTCAGCAGACACCCAGGCCGTGACGCTTGAGCAAGAAGCAGCGGAAGCCTGGCAAGCGGTAGTCAGTCATATAGAAAGCCTGGTCAATGAAGCCGATAGCCTGCCAGCGCTACAGGCGACCCTGCTTAACGCCTATGCGGGCCTGCCCCTGGAAGACCTGCAGGCGGTCATGGCGCAGGGCTTTGCCGCAGCCCTGGTCGCAGGTATGTATGAAGTAAAGGCAGGTCGATAGCGTGGCAGACCTGGAACAACTCCCACCATGGAACAAGCCGTTCCAGGAGCAGCTTACCTTCTTCAAGAAAAAGCTGAATCTGCCCACTGAGCGCTGGGACGACATCGTGCGCCAGGCGCATGACCGGGGCTTTATGGTCGCAGGCGCGCAAACTGCAGACCTTTTGACGGATTTGCACAATGCAATACAAAAGGGCATCGAGCAAGGCACTGGCTTAGGGGCGTTCAAGAAGGACTTTAAACAGATCGTTGCCAAGAACGGCTGGACGGGTTGGACTGGGGAAGAGTCGGAAGCCAGGACGGCCTGGCGCACCAAAGTCATTTACCAGACAAACATGAACGCCAGCTATGCCGCCGGGCGATGGCAACAGCTAAATGACCCTGAGCTGGCAAAAGCAAAGCCGTACTGGCAGTATTTGCATAGTGACAGCGTGACCTTCCCAAGACCCTTACACAAGTCCTGGCACGGTTTAACGCTGCCGCGTGACCATCCTTTCTGGACAGAGCATTTTCCGCCTAACGGCTGGGGATGTCAGTGCCGGGTCATCGCAGTCACAAAGACCGTATACATGAAGGCTGTAGCTAACGGGCGCGGCCCTGCAGATGCGCCAGGCAATACTGATGGTATTGACGACGGGTTTAACTATGCGCCAGGTGCAAACATTGCCACCTCGTTCCGGGAGCTGGTGCAAGACAAATTGATCACTTACCCCCCGGCCATCAGCACGGCGCTGTCCCGGCTGATGAACAAGACTGTGCATGCTGAGGATGTCGTCCAGTTCGTCAAGGACGCTTTAGCCAACCCAGATGTCACAGAAAACCAGTTCCTGGGCTTTGTGGAAAATCCTGCCGACATACAGAAGGCCGTGGGCGAAGACACAACAGGCTTTATGGTCATGCTCAAAAGTGAGTATGCCAGGCACGTCAATAAGAGCCACAGCCGTGATGGCGGCAAGCAGCGCCCGCCAACGCCGGACGACTTTGCCCATGTGCTGACAGTGTTAAATGAGGCCGACAAGCTGACGCCAGGTGATGCATCCAAGCATGAGCTGCCCACGGTCAAGGCGAGTAAGGAAATAAATGGGGATTTGATAACGGCGGTGTTTGAATTGCGCCTGGGCAAGAAAAACCGGGTGTTAAACCTGTTGTCAATGTATATCAAGACATAGCAGGCATCTGGCTGATGTATGTTCCCCCCAACCATTACGTCCAGGACGGTGACGCCAATGCCTAAAATAATAGCACAGGAAAGCCAATGTTAGAAATTCAAAGCAATGACCAGGTAGTCCAGACCCTGCTGTCCAGGATTGTGGCCGCTACCCAAAACACCGAGCCAGCTATGCGGGCAATCGGGGAAAACCTCATGGAAGTCAGCAAACAGAGTTTTGAGAAATCGGCTTCCCCGGCAGGCGTTCCCTGGGCCAGCAATACCCAGACAACAATATTGCGTTACCTGGAGCAGTTGGGCGGCGGCAATTACAACAAGGCCGGGAAACTGTCCAAGAAAGGCGCAGACCGCGTCATGTCAAAAAAGCCCTTGATAGGCATCAGCAAGGACTTGATGCGCCAGTTTAGCTATGTGGCTACACCAGATTCTGTTACAGTCAGTAATAGCATGGTGTATGCAGCCATGCAGCAGTTTGGCGGTACACGCTCGCAGTTCCCTAACCTGTGGGGTGACATTCCGGCCAGACCGTTCATGCCATTAGACAGCGACGGCAAACCGGATGATATGGCCCAGCAAATGGTGGTCGAAACCATCCAGGAATACATCGAAGACGTGATAAACAGCCAAAATTGATTTGCGGGCTTTTGGGGCGTTTAAACCAGTCAGGACGCACCAACCCGCAGGCCATCCTGTTTCTACCGCGTTAAACACGCGTTAAATCGCCCCACAGCCGCCAATCGTCCCGGCACCCCCACCTCAAAACCGACAAAAACAAAGCAATAAGGCACTGAACCCCTTCAAATAGTCCACAGGTTGTCTTGCGCCGATCATGGCGACATGGACAAAAAAACCTTACTCAAAAAACGCAACGGCACGGCTTTAGCAGCCTTGTCTTTGCAAATCGATGTCAAGGCAGGCAAAGAGATTCAATTGCTGCCAGCCGGCCGTTTTACCGCCATCGATGGCCGCCCCGCAAGTATGGAAGGCTGTAACTGTACCGAATGGGTACTGGATGCAGACAACGCGCAAACCTTGATTGCCGCTGCCGCTGCCCGTGGTAACCCTGCGGTAATCGACTATGACCACCAAACCTTGTGGAAAGAAAAGAACGGCCAGCCAGCACCCGCTGCAGGTTGGTTCAAGACGCTTGAGTGGCGTGACGGTGTCGGCCTGTTTGCCATTGATGTGGAATGGACGCCTGCAGCAGCCCTGGCCATCGAGACCAGCGAGTACAGGTTTATCAGTCCGGTAATCAATTTTGATGCAAATACGGGTCGTATTACCAAGCTGACGATGGCAGCACTGACTAATTACGCAGGTATAGACGGGATGCAACAGGCCAGGCTTGCTGCTCTGTCATCCCATTTTTTTGATGATGAAGAAGAGGAGCAACCAATGAATGAACTGTTAGCAGCACTGCTGAAAGTCCTGGGCCTGGACGACAAGGCAAACGAAGCCACGGCCCTGTCAGCACTGAATGCCTTTGTGATCAAGGCGAAAGAGCAACAAGACAGCGTCACAGCCTTGTCCGCCCAACTGGCATCTGCAGGGACGACTACACCTGACCCGGCCAAGTTTGTGCCCATTGAGGCAGTGAATGCACTGCAGACACAACTGTCTGCGTTAGCAAACCAGGTCAACGGTAGTGCCGTGGACAAGGTCGTTGAAGCTGCCCTGGCCGCAGGAAAACTGCTGCCAGCCCTGGAAAAATGGGCGCGTGACCTGGGCACAAAGGACATGGCTGCCTTGAATGCCTTTATCGCCACGACCCCGCAGATCGCCGCCCTTGCAGGTACGCAGACATCCACTACCAAGCGTGAAATCGATGGTGTAGCGCTGTCCGCAGAAGAGTTGGATGCCGCCCGCTTGCTCGGCCAGACGCCGGAAGCCTATGCCGCTGGCAAGAAGAAGTACGGCAAGTAAGCCCCAGTAGATCGACTACGGTTGACAACAAACACTTAACATCATCAGGAGAGTTTCATGGCAATAGTTACGCCCCCACTACTGAAAGCCTTATTTACAGGCTTTCTGAACACGTTTCAAGGCGCACTGCAGTCCGCACCAACCCAGTACGAGAAGATAGCCACTGTTGTGCCGAGTACGTCGGCCAGTAATACCTACGGCTGGTTGGGCCAGTTCCCAGATTTGCAAGAATGGATTGGTGAACGTCAACTCAAAGACATGGCAGCGTATGGCTACGCTATCACCAATAAGCTGTATGAAGGCTCGGTGTCAGTAAAGCGTACTGACATCGAAGACGATAATGTCGGTGTGTACACGCCTCTTTTCCAGGAAATGGGCCTGAGTGCTGCACGTTATCCAGACAAGCATTCGTTCGGCATTCTCAAGGTCGGGCAGTCCACACTTTGCTTTGATGGGCAAAATTTCTTTGACATTGATCACCCTGTCTATCCAAATACAGACGGCACAGGCACACCTCAGAACGTCTCTAACCTGCTTACGCCTGGCTCTGGTGCTGTGGCCCCCTGGTATCTGCTTGACACATCCAGGGCGGTAAAACCGATCATCTTCCAGAAGCGCTCATCACCTGAGCTGACTGCAATGCAGTCGAATGAAGATGAAAGCGTGTTCATGAAAGACATCTACCGTTACGGTGTTCGGGCTCGCTCCAACGTTGGTTTCGGCTTCTGGCAAATGGCGGTGTGTAGCACTAAGCCACTGACCAAAGCAAGCTTTGAAGAAGCTTATGACTTGATGCGCGGCTTCAAAGGTGATGGCGGCATTCCCTTGAACATCACGCCAACCATCCTGGTTTGTCCAACAGTCCACCGTTCTGCCGCCAACGAAGTCATCAAAGTGGCACGCATGGCCAACGGCGCGGACAACCCAAATTACAACTTGGTCGAAGTACTGGACTCTGCCTGGGTGAACGCATAACCAACTAGCCAGGTGTCGCCCCTCCCCCAGTTGTGGGGGGAGGCTTGGGACAGGAACATACAGAACATACAGGAGTAGCTATGGGCAAGAAACAAGACAAAGCTGGTGATGATGCTGAAAAACAGCCCGACCAGTCAGCGGGACAAGGGCAACAAGAGGCGCAGACCGAGCCAGTCCAGGACAAGCAGCCAGACCCATCTGGCCAGGGCCAGTCTGCAGGTGATGAAGGCAAGCAGGTTGAACAAACCGAATCGCAAGCCCAGCAAGACCAGGCAGTAACTCAAGACGCGGCATTGACAGAGCAGCCACCAGCAAACGACAAATTCCAGTCACTCGTCAAGGCGCTGATGCAAGTCAAGGCAGAAGATATAAACGCAAATGCTGTTGACATACGCCGCATCGTCAATATTCGCACAGTCAACGTGCCTAACAATCGCCGTTACAGGGGCGGCATCTGCTTCACCGATCAGGGGCAACCAGTCAACCTGGACGACCTGACCGAAGAGCAGTTCAAAGCCATCATGAGCGACCCTTACCTGCGGAAAGAGTGATATGTACTGCAGTGTTCAGGACTTGATTGATGCCTTTGGCGAAAAAGAGCTTATCTCTTTGAGTAACCGCGACGTGCCAGGATCAACTGTAAATGTGGACGTGGTCAACAAGGCTATTAGTCAAGCCCAGGCAGAAATCGATGTGTACCTGGAGGGACGCTACCCGCTGCCTCTCGCATCGACACCCATCATCCTGCAGCAAATCAGTCAAGACCTGACACGTTTTTTCCTACACACCAGGATTGACGATGATCACCCGGTATCGAAGCGCTACAACCAGAGGATCAGGCTGTTATCTGAAATATCCAAGGGCAAGTGTTCACTCGGCCTGGATGTTGAAAACAAGGTGGCGATGACTGCAGACACTGTTCAGATTGCACCTGGTCGCAGTGTGTTTGGTGGGAGGGACTGGTAATGGCAATTGATGATTACCTGTTCATAGAGAAGCCTTTGATTGCCCGAGTCAAGGAAGAAATGCCTGGCTTGCAAGGGGTCTATGCATGCGCCAACCTGGCCGACCTGGCGACACAGCAGCAGATCACCCCTGCGGCGCATGTCATCTACGTTGGTGATGATCCAAGCACATCACCCCAGGGCACCCTGGGTAAAACCCAGGCAGTCATCCAGCTTTGGGCAGTGATTCTGGCTGTGTATGACGCTGACCCTAAGAATACGGGCGAAGGTGCCAGACGCATTGCCGGGCCTTTGATTGCCTCATTGCTGCGGGCAGTCTGCGGATGGAAGCCGGATGACACCGTTAAACCCTTGGTGCGCAGCAGACCGGTTCCACCTCATTACGCAAATGGGTACGGCTATTACCCATTTGTTTTCAAAGCCGAGTTTGTTTTTAATACTTAACGGAGGATTTATGAGTAATCAAAATGTAGCAGTTCGCCTGAAAAAACCGCACACACATGCAGGCGTTAAATATGAGACAGGTGCAGAAATCTCAGTGTCGCCTATGGATGCTGAATGGCTGACTGCAGTCGGTGTGGGTGAACTGGTCAACCCGGAAAAGGAACCAGACGGCAAGAGCGGCAAAGACGCCAAGAAATAAAACGGATTGACTACATTACAAAGGAGTCCATAACATGACTTACCAACCACAATACTATCTGGGCCAGGGTAAAACATTCTTTGGCTTGCGAGACGCCAACGGCAATCCAAAATCATTGCGCTGGCTCGGTGACGTTGACGAAGCAAAAATCACTTTTAAAACAAACAAGGTCGAACGCAAAGAGTCCTGGTCTGGCGAGCGCGGCAAATCCATGAGTCTGGTGCTCGATAAGGAAGCCAACCTGGATTTGACACTGATGGACTTCAGCCCTGAAAACGTCAGCCAGGTGATCTTCGGTAAGAGCAGCCTCATAGCGAATGGGACGGTGACAGGAGAGGTGCTGCCAAGCGGTTTGGTCAGTGGTGACCGGATAGCGCTGAAATACCCTCAAGTGTCAGCCGTGACAATCACCGATTCTTCAGCTACACCTGTGACACTGAACCCAAGCAAGTATGATGTGGAAGCAGTATACGGCGCGGTGACTATCAAAGATGCCACAGGCTTGACCGAGCCGCTCAAAGTAGCCTATACACATGGCGGAGTGAACTCAATATCAATATTCAGCAAGATACCGGATGATGTTTACTTCCGCTATGAGGGCATTAACCTGGCACAAGGCGGTGCACCCATCATAGTAGAGCTGTACAGGTTGAAAACGGAACCATTGAAAGAACTGGCTCTGATCACTGAAAAGCAAGGCGATATGAAAATCAGCGCTGAAGTCCTGATTGACAGCACCAAGCCTGCCGATGGTGAGATGGGCCGATTCGGACGAATACTCCAGGTATCGACCGCTTAAAAAAAGCCGTCACTAGACGGCATGCATCCCACTGAAGCCCATCAACTGATGGGCTTTTTGTTTGCTCTCTACACTGGTTGCACTTACCCAAACAACCAGGAGCGAACATGTCAACAGCAGATAACACACCGCCACAAGACGACCTGAGCAAGGTCATTCCAACCGTTAAAACCATCATCATTGCGGGTGAATCATTGCCGATTCAGCCCTTCAAAGTGGGTCGCCTTCCTGTGGTCTTAACTGCCGTCCAGCCAATTGCTTATGTATTGATGGGCAATGCTGAAACTGCAAAGCTTGACATACTCAACCTTGTTATCGCGCACACAGACGACAGTCTTAATCTGCTCGCTGTCTTGGCGGACAAGCCGCGTGACTGGGTAGATGACCTGGATTTAGACGATGCAGTAACTCTGCTGTCCGAACTGTTGGAGGTCAACCTTGATTTTTTCGTCCAGCGAGTGCTGCCTCGTCTGTTGCAAGCAGTAGGCACGCTCAGCACCGCAGTAAAAAGCAACGCCCAGGCTCTGACAGCCATTGGGCAGACAGCATCCAATCCCTCATCGCCGCAGGCCACAGCCTGAAAGACATCCTGGAATACACCTGGCCGCAGTTCAAGACATTCGTCAGCAGCGTGGCCCGGTTCAGGAGCCAGCGGGATAGTGAGCTGTTCCACTTGATGCTGGTTGCTACCAGGGGTGACGAGGATAGCGTCAAAGCATTGGTAAAGCATTTTGGAGACCTGAAGTAATGTCAACAGTCCTGGAACTGAAAATTAAAGCCCTGGTCGAGGGACTGAATGGAGTCACGGCCTTAGCCCAGGAAATCACCGGGCTGGGCGAGTCTGCCAAGACAGCAGGTGCAAATGCGTCTGCAGGAAAGCAAGGTTTTACTGAACTCAGCAGCCAGGCCGAAGCATACAAGGCCATCGGTGTCCGCTCCTTTGCTGAAATCCGGGCAGAAATCGCCAAGGTGACCCAGGCGCATCAGCAACTGACTAACACTGGTGAGTTATCAGGTAAAGAACTGCAATCGGTGACCAATGCCACCAGGTCAAAGCTGGCTGAGCTGCACCAGGAGCTGAAAGGCGTATCTGACAAAGCCAGTGACGCGGCGGGAGGTGGTGGCGCGTTAAACAAAGCCCTGGGGCTTATGGCTCCAGAGGCTGCCGCCGTCACAACTGGCATTGGCATCCTGAAAGACAACGTCGGCGCGTTGATGACGGCATTTATAGCGCTGGCCGTGTCCTATGGTCTCAAAGAGTCTGCCGAGTATGCAGCCAGAACAGAGACTCTGGGCATTACCATGAACGTTGTGGCGAAGAATGCTGGGTATGGCGCGGCGGAGATCGGCAAGTATGAAAAAGAGGTCAAGGGTCTGGGTATAACGACCCAGGGAACCCGTGAAGCCATCACACAAATGATCCAGGCCGGGCTGGAGATCGGCCCCAAAGCAGAAGGCCAAGTGTCCCAGGTGGCGAAATTGGCCAGGGCCGCGCAAGACCTGGCCGTGGTCACAGGTGAAAACTCGTCTGCCACCCTAACACGCCTTATTACCAACATATCCCAACTGGACACCGTTGGTCTGCGGTACATGGGTTTAACGGTCAACGTCGAGGCCGCAGAGCGCCAATTTGCCCTGTCTATCGGCAAGACCGTGGAACAACTGACACAGAAGCAAAAAGCGCAGGCAGTCATGGACGAAAGCCTGAAGCAGGCTGAAAAACTGCAAGGCTCGTATGAAGCATCCATGGACACGGTCGGCAAAAAAGTCCAGTCGCTGAAACGTTACCAGGAAGAACTTGCCAATGATATTGGCACTAAGCTGCTGCCCGCGTATGGCGCACTGGTGGACGCGGCCACACGCTTTCTGAAGGATGCCGACAGGATCGCCCAGGGTATCGACAAGTCCGGCGCTGCATCACGTTTGCTGGCCGAGGGTGTTTCTTCGTTCGGCAATGCCATGGGTGGCGTGTTAAATACTGTCCTCGGCATGGTCGGAGAAATTTACCCATCCATTGCAGCGCTTGGTAAAGGCTTCATGGAACTGCTCGGCTTTGTGATCAAGGTCGGTACGGAAATTTTAACGCTAGGCCACTACACGGATGCTTCTGGGAACAAGATTACAGTCCTGGGGCAGATACTTAAATTTTTGATTGGCACTATTGCCCTGGTGTTGGCTGGTCTCAAGGACGGCATAGACCTGGTCACGGCCACGATATTTGGTATGGGTGGCGCTGCCCTGGATATCATCGGCAAAATCATCTCTGGCTTTGGCAAACTGGTCGGATACGTGAACAAGGACTGGGGTAAGGCTATCCAGGGTGTGGGCGACGGTCTGCAGGCAACTGGTAAGGACATGATTGGCTTCGCGGATCAGACCGTTAGCCAGTTCGCCAGGGGTGAAAGCGCAGTGGGGAAATACCGCCAGTCTCTGAGGGATGCGGCAATCTACCAGCAGAAGCTTGGCGAGGTGACGGATTTTAGCAAAGCCGAGGCGGAAGTATTGCGCCTGGCTGAAGCGGTGCGCCAAAACGGTACAAACACAAAGGAATTCACCGCCCAGGCAGAGGCGATGAATGGCAAGTTGCGGGATATGCAGGCCGCTGGCCAGCTTAGTGCTGCCCAACTTGACGAGCTGCAAAAACGCCTGCAGCGTCTGTCCAGTGACGACCTAAGCAATTTCTCAAAAGCCGTCAATGAGGCTGGTTTAAAAGTAGTCGAGCTGGCGGGGAAAGATCGTCTAGCACCGTTAAACAAAGAATTCGATACAGCGAAAGCCCTAGTGGCTGAGCTGGGTAGTAACACCAAAGCGACATCTGCAACGATGGCAGACGCATTTTCTAAAGGTGTTGATGCATCAAAGACGCTGGCGGAGTTAAACCAGATCGGTGCGTCTCTGGGTGATGTAAAAAAAGCGACTGGAGACATCAAGCCAGCACTTGCAGAGGTGGGCATCAAATTTGATGAACTGTTTGAGAAAGCGTTAAAAACTGCAAAGACCGATAAGGATTTTGCAGACTTGCGGGCGGAAGTTGAACGCCTGGCGAAAGCTGGGACTATATCCGGCGAGGCTTTGGCTAGGGCATTAAAGGATATTGAAGAAAAGAGCAAGGGTGCAGAAGCTGCTATGGCAAGGCTTGCTCAGCAAGCTGCAGATATGTCGCGCTCAAACGCCGATCTTGCAAAGGCACACTTAGACCTGGTGAAAGCGCAGGCTGACGTTGGACGTGCAAATCTTGATGTCTTGCTAAAGCAAAATGAATACAGAAAATCCGGGTCTGAACTGGCTAAGGAAGAGCTGAACCTAGCCAAGATAAACAAGCAATTGGCGACTGAAAAGGCCACAGAAGCTAAATTGGCTTACCAGGTAGCAGTCGATTCTCAAAAACTTCTGATTAGCTTGCAACAGAAGGTAAATGCGGAAAAAGAAGTAGAGCTACATCTTGGTAAAGAAGACGTAGATGTCTACAAGGACAAGGCAAAAGGAGCTGCGGACGCCGCACGTCAAGCCGAAGAGGCTGTGAATTGGTCGCGCTCTGAACTGTCTGGTCAGCAGGCTATTGTCAGTCAAGTAGAAGAAAAGAAGGTTAAGCAGGAATTAGTTCGTGACACTGTCAAGGAAACAAACGTTGCCTATGACTTGAATCGAGGTGTTATTGAACAGATTAACAGTAGCACTAGCACGGTGGCGCAAAGCCAAACCCTCGTCACTGGCAAAGTCAACGACACAAAGACAGCAGTAGGGGCACTCAAAGGAGAGATAGAGAAAACAGGAGATGCTGTAGGTGGATTGATCACAAAGTTTGATAAGGCTGCTGATGCAGCAGGAAAAGTAAAAGTACCTGGCGCTGGCAGTGGCAACGTTCCACCTAAACCTGCTGAAAATGCAAATCGGCTCCCTGCAGATATACCTGCCCCAAAAAATGAGACCTATGCACCAAAGTCAAATGCTTCAAAGGAGCGTTACACAGGACTTGGCCCCGTTGGCAAGGATGACGTAACCACGTCTGACGGTGAGCACCTGCGCTACACCAGCAAAGGTCATTATGAGAATGAGCAAGGCGTTATCGTCGATAAGTCCGGCAAGGCATCCAGTACCGCTTCGGATGGTTTCGGTGCTGCTGCAATGGACAATGACATTGCCAATATGCTGTTTGACGCTGAACACGGTAAGAAAATTGAACCGACAGCAGAGAACAAGCAACGCGCCCAGACAGCCTGGAACGCTGCCAAGGCTAACAAGGAAATGTACGACGCAAACTCTACTGCATTTTCCTCTGCAGGCGCTGACAGCATCATGCGCAGCTATAACCGCGCCAAGACACTGGCCGATTCCATGGGCATCAACACCAGTGAAGCGGGCAGCGCCGGGATAAACGATGGCAGCGGCGGTACTGGTGGCTTTGCTGCTCCTGGAGGTGGCGGCGGTGGCTTCTATCGCCGCGTGGATGGTTCCCATAAGGGTGGTCTGGATCGCGTTCCTAAAGATGGTTATGTCGCTGAGCTGCACGAGGATGAAAAAGTCCTGACTGCACCAGAGGCAGCCAACTATCGCAATGCGCCGACTGTCTCCGACCTGTCTCGCCAGTTGCTCAGCCAGATAACCTTTCCCAGGATGACAGATGATCCTGCAATCAAAGAGCTGGCCAAGCAGTCAGCCAGGCCAGCCACCAACCAACGGCCAGAGAAAGTTATCCAGGTGAATTTAACGGGCGGCGGCAAGACCATACCTGTCACCACAGACGCAAGTAACGAACGCGCCTTGCTTGACATACTGAAGCGCGCAAAAGGAACAGCATCATGATGCTACGCAATTTAACGCTAAGCCAAGACCAGGAGCTATCGCACGACCTGCTCTGGGTGGATGAACACGAATGGACACCTGTTGTGTCGTCCGTTGAATACAGTCTGAACGGAGCGCTCTTGGTCGAAAACGCCACCCGTCAGGCTGGCCGACCGATCAGCCTACAGCCGCCAGAGAACAGCATGGCCTGGCACACCAGGGCCGTGGCCGACCTCTTGCGCGCCTGGTCAACTGTACCAGGTCAGCAATTCCGCCTGACCCTTGACGATGGCCGGGGCTTTAACGTGGTCTTTCGCCACCATGAACCGCCAGCGCTGGAAGCTGAGCCGGTTCGCCAGATGGCGACGTATGACGCAGATGATTATTGGTTAGTGAAACTTAAGTTTATGGAGATTTAACGATGCCTATACAAGCAGGCGATGTCGCCCTGGTGACATCCAGAGTAATGGATGACGTTCCCGAAGGTGGAGGCGGACCGACTGCCGCGACCATATTGGACGGTACTAGCAATAGCATTTTTCCCGACATATCCGAACTGGACAGAGCTGGTGGTCGTGTGAATTTGCGCAAGGTGTTTGCATCTGTGCTGACAAACAGCGTTGATACCTACTTTGGCGCAAACGTGATTGTGGCCGAGCCGCCAACAGACCCCAAGGTATCAGTTACCCTTTTTTCCACTGGCCAGGTGTTTGATACCAGGGCATCAGCGAAAGGCAGGATTGAATCTTATCTGTCTTTGGGCGCACGGTATCCCGGCAATTTGTTTGGCGACCACATCGCTGGCCAGCGTATCGTCACACTCCTGCAGCGTGAAAGTATCCCTGCACCCGCAGTCGGTGACACTCTGGTCATGCGCAAGAATGACGGCCTGCCTAATCAGCTTGAGCAGTACATCAAGGTCATAGCCGTGTCTTCTCGTGTCCGTACCTTCACAGACACAAATGGTGATTTTACCCGCCTGGAAGTGTCTTTAACGCTGAGCGACGCATTGACAGCCGATTTTGCTGGCCTAGATGCCAACCGCACCGAACCGGGCGCAAGCGAATACATCGGCAAGACCCGTATGTTTTCAACCATCGTGGCTGACGCAGCCCGCTACTATGGCGTAGTCCCTCTTACCCAGGCTGCTGCCCTTGGTGACCTGGTCGTCAAAGGTGCAAGCATATTCACCCAGCTTGTACCCAGCACGAAGGTTGAAGTACCGATTGCTGATGCACGCATGAGCCAGCGGGCATTGCCACTACTCAAAGCTGGTGACCCATACACAAACACAGTCAACGCCGCACTGAACAAAACGCAGTCCTTGTACATAGGCGGCAAAATACTACCTGGCTCTTTCAGCCTGGCCGTGGGTAGCGTATCGGTCAATGACAAAGGTGGCGTCTTGTTTAATTCTGACACGGCAGTAGGCGCTATCGACTATGAAAACGGTGTGGTGTCTGTATCGACAAACATTTTCGGGACAGGCGTGAATTCCACGACTTACACCTATACGCCTGCAGACACACCCACATCCGTCACTTCTTCTGTCGGCGTACCTGTTACGGCACAAGGGCAGCGCGCAAATTGGGTATTTTCTATCGCATCCATCCCAGCGCGTGGAACTCTGCAGGTCAGTTACCGCGCATTGTCTCGCTGGTATGTGCTGTCCGATGACGGTTCTGGTGCTATCCGTGGATCAGAAAGCGTCATAGGTGCAGGTTCGGTTAATTTCTCTACGGGGACAGTTTCCGTGACCCTGGGGACATTGCCGGATGTAGGTAGTCAGATCATCCTGCAATGGGTAGATACGTCCACCTCCCGCCCAATGGCCTTAATCCCAGGACAGCTTAATGACCAGGTCAAAGCCTTTGGCAAAGTGGTCACCATCAATGACGCGATCAAACCAGGTTCGCTCATGTTGACCTGGAATGATGGCGCAGCCCGTACAGCAACGGACAACAATGGCGCATTAACTGGCGATGCAACCGGGACAGTCAACTACGCAACAGGCAAAGTACATTTCTGTCCAAAGTCGCTGCCAGTCAAAAACACAGCAGTAGCAATGGCCACGATCAACGCCGCTGCCGTGATTGGCGCAATTACTACATTTACTGATGGTGGTGCGAATTGGACTTTCTCAGTAGTTGGCCCAGTTAGGCCCAGGACTCTCTTATTGTCCATTTATACCAATTACAGTGGCCAGACCTGGTATTACTCCAGTGTGGACAAGCAAGAGCTGCTCAAAGTCGTGGACGACGGTGCAGGCCATCTGCAGATCGCTAACTATGACAGCAATCTCACAGTCGGGACAATCAACTACACCACAGGCGAATGCACGCTGCTTAAAACCATAGGCGGTTACAAGAAGGAAGAAAACAACTACCAAAGCACCAGTTTTCTGCCAGATGGCACGGTGCAAGTGGGCCAGGTCATCAGCAAGAGCATGTACATCAGGACATTGAATATCCAGAACGGCGCAACCACTCCACCTGGCGAAATAACGTCCCCCTGGGCCTGGTGGGTCGGCACACAGCACAACGCTGCAGAACTGATGTACGTCGGTTCTGATGGCACAGGTCAAACCTACAATTTCACGCTGGATAGCCTGTTCATGCCAAGTGCACCAGTGCCATCTGCATTTAACCTTAGCGGTAAAAGGCATTTCGTTACCGCAGATAATCGCCTGGTCAGGGACATATCTACGACAACAGGCACAGGCACGCTGTGTGGTTCTATAGGTGCGGTTTCCAGTGTGAATGGTGTCGTCCTGACAGACTGGGCCGCAGGTGCAAGCAACGCGCCCAACGGCATCGCTGGTATTGATTCTGAAGGGACAGCGTCCCTGACAGATGCTGTGACATTCAGGACAGCAGTTGCCCCACTCTTTAACGGTGGTTTTTCACTGGATGGCACAAAGCAAAACGGGGACAATTTCTCAGTGTCGCCTGATATTAACGGCATCATCAACAATCCGGCCTCGGGTGTTTTTGGCGTGGTTGATTTTAACAATGGTATTTGCTCCCTCCGCTTTGGCGCAGCGGTGGACGACACCCACGCCAATGACCCAGGCATAATGAACTTGTCCTACCTGGGTATCGCTGGCGTTAAATACGTCAAGACCAGTGCCGTTAAAACTGACTCGCTAAGATACAACGCGGTAGGCTATTCCTATCTGCCATTGGATCAAAACATCCTGGGCCTTGATCCAGTGCGCCTGCCCACAGATGGCAAAGTACCTATCTTCCGCCAGGGTAGCTTTGTGGTGGTCGGGCATACGGCCACCATTAATCCAGGAACAGTGGTCAACGGCCAGACCATCAACTGTGCCAGGGTTCGCTTGTCGCGCATTCGTGTGATAGCTGGCAATGGCCAGGTGATTAATACAGGCTACACCCAAGACCTGGAAGCCGGAACAATCACTTTCGTAGATGTATCAAGTTACGTTATGCCCGTGACGGTAGAACATCGTATTGAAGATATGGCCATGGTGACAGATGCGCAGATTAACGGGCAATTGACACTATCCAGGGCGCTAACGCATAACTTCCCTGTGGGTTCCTATGTATCAAGCGCCATGATTATTGGTGACACCCACGCCCGCGTGTCTGTGCTGTTTGACCAGGCGACATTCAATAACGCCTGGCAAGACACGGTCAACGGTGCAGATGCACAAGGCACATACAACGACACCCTTGCCCCTATTGTGGTAACCAACAAAGGCGCACTGACTGAACGCTGGGCAATTCGATTTACCAACACCACTAGCTACGACATCATCGGCGAGCACGTGGGAGTTATAGGCACAGGCACGACCACTGCCGATAGTTCACCAATCAATCCAGCTGCCAACGTTCCCTATTTCACGCTGAAAGCGATCGGCTTTGGTTCGGGCTGGGCGGTGGGCAATGTGCTTCGCTTTAACACTATAGGGGCCACTAACCCGATCTGGGTGGCCAGGACGATCCTGCAAGGTCCACCAACCACAAACAATGACAAATTCACGCTGCTAGTGCGTGGCGACATTGATCAACCTTGAGAGTAAAACATGCCAAACACAACAGTTAAATACTTTAGTTCTGACATGCCAGGTGCACCAGTCTTATCTGGCCTGGTGGGCAGCATGATTGCCGTATTAGATGCCTGCCTGATCAATGGCTTTGGCCTTGTCTCTGTCACATCTGCCGTTGTGGCTGGAAATGTGGCCACGTTAAACGTAGGCGCTGGCCACAGCTTTACCGTGGGTACAGTCGCTTTGATCGCAGGTGTAATTAGCCCTGCAGAATTAAACGGTGAAGCTAGAGTAACTGCTGTAACTCCCAATTCAGTATCGTTTACTACTACTGGGATAGGAAACCAGACCGCCACGGGCACGATCACTGCCAAACTGGCTGGCGCTGGCTGGGCTAAGGCATACACTGCTACCAATACTGCAGCATACAAGGCTACCGACACACAAGGCACTGGATGCTATTTGCGCCTCGATGACACAGCAACTATTCATGCTCGTGCTATTGGCTATGAGGCAATGACTGATATCAATACTGGTACAGGATCATTTCCAACAAATTTACAGGTTGCTGGCGGCTACTGGTGGCAGAAGTCTGGTACTGCAGATGCAACACCGCGAACCTGGATGGTTTTTACCGATACCAGGATGTTTTACCTTGTCCGATTTTCGGGAACGTCCTACCTCAATGTTCCAGAAATTACGCATTTTGGGGACATTGTGCCCACCAAAACCAGTGGTGATCCATTTGCATGTGCGATATCTGGTAACGGCACAGCGTTAAATGGCTCTTATCAAACTAACTCTGCGCAATTGTATTTTTCTTCCAACGGTGCAGCAGATGTGTATCTGCCTCGGTCTTACACTGGCCTTGGCTCAGCTATACAAATGCTGCGGACATTCCCTTTGATGAATGCGGATTACAACGTCTACTCAGGCAATGTGTCTAGTGCCATGCCATTTCCAAATGGGCCTGATGGCGGTGTTTATACGGTCAATTTCACGCTGACTGAATATGGTAGCAAAGCATATCGCGGAAACCTGCCTGGTCTTTATGCTATTCCGCAAAACAATGCTTATGCCGTCCTATCAACAAAGGACTTACTCATAGGCCAGGCGGATTTGGCCGGACGTTTTCTGCGTGCAGTGGTATCCAATGGCATAGTGAATGGAGCAGTCTTGTTTGATACCACTGGGCCTTGGAGATAGATCATGGCCGATCCATATTTTTTGAACACGCCTATCATCTTACCGTTTAACGGCGCGAACAATAGTGCTGCAATTCAAAACGCCGGGGCAAAAAACCTGACTGTGACCGTGGCTGGAGGAGCCAAGTTATCGACTGAGCAAAGCGTTTATGGCGGCTCAAGTTTAAAGCTAAATGGTGACGCAGATTTTTTGTCTATCCCAGATTTGTCCCTGGGGTCAGGCGATTGGACAACTGAGTGCTGGGTATATTTGCGTAGCGCTACCAGCACTTATGCCGCGTTAATTATCAGCAGTGGAGGTAATGGCGGAATATATCTTCTCGGGCAAAAACTGATCTTTTATCCTCAAAACACAGGTAATACGGCAACCTTGAGTTTGAACGAGTGGCATCACGTTGCGGCTGTGCGTTTGGCTGACAAGCTCTATCTGTACTTGGATGGCGTCGCTTCTAGCAATGTGCCAAGCGTCTCAGGCACATTTAATGTCAATGTAATTGGTTCTGATCGCGGCATCCAAGGATCACAATGCTACCTTGATGACTTACGTATCACTGCGGGCATTGCAAGGTATACGGGCAATTTCACTCCACCTGGTCCAGCCGATACGACACGAGTAGACATCTTTGCTAAATCATCAAATTTAATGCACCGGGCCATGGCAATTGGCGGACCTCCGACCACCCTGAAGCCCTTGCAATATGGTTTACTCAAGAACAGAGAGAACGACCTCGTTTTTGGTGGACGTGGTCGTATCTCAGGTGTAACGAAGGTAAAGGGTACACCCGATTCCGCTGTGTCTACAAAAGTACGGCTATACCGTGAAAAAGAGGGCTTGCTTATACGTGAAACCTGGAGCGACCCAGTAACCGGGGCTTTCTCGTTTAACTATATTGCGCCAGGCATCAAATACACTGTACTGACGTATGACCATACCCACAATGAGCGTGCAGTGGTTGCTGACAATTTAACACCCGAATTGATGCCATGATTTTAAATGTATCCCAGGCACATCAAAACGCCAGGCACGCTGGTTCGCTGGGCCATCTCGATGCTGGTTCGTCACCTGCAAAGATACGTATTTTTACAGGCGTTCAACCGGCACCTAGTGGGCCGGAGTCGGAATTGCTGGTAGAGATAGTACTGACCAAGCCAGCCGGAACAGTGGCAGAAGGTGTGCTGACACTGACTGCCGCCAGCTTTGGATTAATTATCAAAACGGGCCAGGCTACGTGGGCACGTGTCATGACTGGTGCGGGTGTAACGGCTTTTGATTGCGATGTATCTGACCAGACTGGTGATGGTGTTATCAAGCTTGAGAAAACCCAGCTTTATGAAGGTGGCAAAGCCCTTCTTACATCGGCTGTCCTGGGATAAACGTGTCTGAACCTAGCCTTTTACTGTTTTCTGATACACCATTGACAAACCCAGTCTTGCTGGTGTTTGGCAGCGGGCCAGCGCCATATGAGCCTGTTGAATTGGTGTTTTCGGATAAACCTGTAGAGAACCCAGTGACTCTAGTATTCGGTGGACATGACATTGTGCTTCCACCATTGCCAGACATCCATAGTGCGCTTGCCGGAGCGTTCCCGGCTTTGTCTGTCCGGGGTGTTGTAACCTATTTGTCAGATACAGCCAGGCCCGTGGTGAGTAGGATAATCAATACCTGGCAAAAAGCTGACCAGGTTGAATCCAGCGTTAAATCACGCTATCAGCGCATGCTGGCCAGCAGTTCCACTGTCCCTGAGCGCTGGCAAGCCGCCAAACCACTATTTGCTCGTGGCCAGGTCAAACTGGCCCACACGATGACAGGCAATCGGGCGAGTGCAACGGCAAAGCATGCCGAGGCAGTACATGGAGCAATGGGCGTGCTGGCGGGTTTCGCGTCGATGTCGCCAAGGGCGCGGGTATCAGCCAATACAGCCTGGCAGTCTGCCAAAGCCATCAAGGTCGAATTGCGCCTGGCGTTTCAGTCCATGCAGCCAATTGGCAGGGCTGTACGCGTATCAAGCTGGAGCGATGGACAGGCATACCTGGTGCAAGGGCAAACCGGTTTCCAAAAGGCCAAAGGGTTCCAGGTAAAGGACCGTACGGCCTTTCAGACAGCAATGAGGCCGCGACCAGGGAAAGCTGCTGAAGTCCTGCCACCCATTAAAACGCCTTGCTACGTGCCGCCTCTAGGCAATGCAGTTGACCTGGTGTTTTCAGCTCCCTGGACAGATAACGCCAACCTGGTGTTTGTTTGTGATCGAACAGCACCACCGATTAACACCATAGTGATACCCGTTAAAAGGACATATATTGTGCTGAACGACGTACTGATAAAACGTGTTGAAGGCAATCACATTTTGCCCGCCACTACCCTGCAAATGCAGATTGATATGGATAGCTGGACATGGTCGTTTTCTACAGCGATGCCAGCGTCCGCGCTGTCCCTGGTTGAGCCTGGTCAAGCTGGTGATCGGGTGATCTTGGAAGCGTCGGTCAATGGGCAAAAGTTTTCTTTGCTGGCCGAAGATATCCAACGAGAAAAGGTGTTTGGCAAATCCACCATTTCCATTAGTGGCCGTGGGCTTTCTGCCATGCTGGCAGACCCATACAGCCCGATCCTGACGTTTAAGAATGACATCGAGCGCACAGCACAGCAACTCATGAATGACGCGCTGATGATTAACGGTGTGCCTATAGGCTGGTCTGTAGATTGGCGCATAGATGATTGGCTTGTCCCTGCAGGAGTCTGGAGCCATCAGGGCAGCTACATGTCTGCATTGACGACGATCGCCAGTGCTGCAGGCGCATTCATCCAGCCAGACCCTACAGCCCTGACACTGCGGATATTGCCGCGCTTCCCGGTTAAACCCTGGGAATGGGCCGACGCCTCGCCAGATATTGAATTGCCATCAGCAGCAGTGACAAGGGAGTCTATTAGCTGGATGGACAAGCCGGACTATAACGCTGTCTATGTGTCTGGTGCGACGGCTGGCGGCATTCTTGGGTACGTTAAACGGGCTGGTTCTGCTGGTGACAAGCTGGCCCCTATGGTCACAGATGCCCTGATTACTGACAGTGCGCCTGCCAGACAGCGCGGCATTTCTGTTCTTGCTGAGACAGGCCGCAATGCCAGCTACTCGCTGAGCTTGCCAGTGCTGCAGGAAACCGGAATCATCTTGCCAGGCAAGATGACCAGGTACGTGGACACTGGCCAAGTAATGGGCGTGGTTAAAGGCGTCTCGCTCAGTGCGGAAATGTCCAAGGTCAGGCAGACAATAGAGGTGCAAACCCATGGCTAACATCTACAAAGTATTCAAAGCCTTGATTCCAGACCCGCCGCTGCTGGTTGGCAAGGTGATTGCAGTCCGGCCAGGTCACAACATCATAGAGCTGCCTGGTGGCGCTCAGGTGACTGCCAGAGGCCCAGCAACGGTGAACAAGATGGTTTTCTTTAAGGATGGCGTAATAGAAGGCGATGCGCCAGATCTAACAGTAGTCAGTATCGAAGTTTAGAACAGAGCGACCGGGCTAGTGCGGTAACACCAGCCCAGTCATCTGATTGCAGAGTAACCTGCGCTCAAACCACGGCCCTGCCACCTGTACAGGTGGGCCGAATGTTATCACGGAGCGTTAAATTGCAGGAAATACGATGTGGAAAGTGTAGTAAAAAACTTGGGGCAGGCGAATACACCAGGCTCAGTATCAAATGCCCCAGGTGCAAAGCGTTAAATGAATTGAGCGCCACGAGTGCCATACCTGAACGCCCAGGAGCGTCACCAGGAGTAGCAAAGAATGACGAATCCAATCATCCCTTGGCTGGGTGGCAAACGAAGACTGGCGGATAAATTGATACCGCTTTTCCCGAAACATGAGTGTTATGTCGAGGTATTTTGCGGTGGCGCTGCCTTGTATTTCTTACGGCCAGTGCCAGCGGCAACAGAGGTAATCAACGATATCAACGGCGAGCTGGTGAACCTTTACAGGGTCGTCCAGCATCACATGGAAGAGTTTGTAAGGCAGTTTAAGTGGGCGATTAGCAGCCGCCAGATATTCAAATGGCAGAAGGCCGCTATCCCGGAAACTTTAACGGATATACAGCGTGCGGCCAGGTTTTACTACCTGCAACAGCACGCCTTTGGCGGCAAGGTGACAGGTCAGAACTTTGGCACGGCCACGACCGGATCACCGATTAACCTATGCCGCATAGAGGAAAGCCTGAGCGCAGCCCATCTGCGCTTAGCTGGCACTTATGTGGAAAACCTGCCCTGGTTAGACTGCATGAAGCGATATGACCGGGCGCATACCTTTTTCTATTGCGACCCGCCGTACTGGGAAACAGAGGGGTACGGTGTAGATTTTGAGTTTGAAAACTATGTGCTGATGGCTGAGTTTATGAAAACCTGCAAGGGAAAGGTCATGGTCAGCATCAATGATCACCCAGTTATTAGGGAGGTGTTTAACGGTTTGCACATGCTGGGATTGGACATAAAGTATTGCGTATCCAATACACATGGACAGCCAGGAGTGAGCAAGGAACTGGTGATTGTTAATTGGGAGCCACACCTAATGGACAGTTTGTTTTGATGAGATCGTATAGGATTTACTAAATTCTATCCTCTGCAGATTTGCATGTTATTGTTACTACAGAAATCGCTCGACTCATAACTAGCCCTTTAACGGAGTGTTGCCATGAATAACAAAATTGTGCCTGTTTGCCCAGACTGTGGTGGCCAGATTATAGACACCAGAGAGGTCGTCCAGTCATATAGCGACCATGATAGTTTTGCTGGATTTAGATGCAATGAATGTAAAAAGGAGTTCACCGACGTTGAAGTAAAGAAGATTTTGAATTCCCCATTAAATTGATACTTGCTTAGGAGTTAGTTGGAATGACTGAGAAATGGGATCAGGCACTATTTGAGGAGTTTATTCGCCTCCGAGATACGCTCCGTATTGCTAAGAAAGGCAAGGACTACCTAAGCGTTGTTTCAGTCGGAATTGAGATTATCGAATTAGACAAGTCGGCTCAATTTTTAAAGATAGCCACCCCTATCTTCCTTAAGGAAATGGGGGAGGCTTCAATAAAACTGGGGGATATCAGCAGTGCCGTTAAATACTTTACATTTGCCAAGGAGCAATTAACTTTGATGAATTCGGTAACAGAGGACTGGCAAAAACAAATTGAATTGATCAATAAGAAACTTGAGAAAGTATGTAACTTGGCGAGCGCCAAATAAAACGCAAAAAAGTAGCTAATTCACGATTTCACTCAGGGACAAACAAAGCGCGAACGAGGGACAAAATCGGCGCGAGCTTACAGTAAAAAAAATAAAAAGACCAGCAATTGCTGGTCTTTTTATTTCAAGCTAAGTGCTTGACTAAGTGCTTGATTATATTGGCGGAGAAGGAGGGATTCGAACCCCCGATAGTATTGCTACTACGCCTGATTTCGAGTCAGGTACATTCAACCACTCTGCCACTTCTCCGGCTTGGGTTGTTCGTTATCAAACGAAGCCTCAGATTATAGCAAAAAAACCGCTCAAATCAAAATGAGCGTTTTAACACAATCATAGTGCCTTGAATTGCCAGATCACAGGACGACATGAAGATGTCATAAAGCAAGATTATATTCTGGCGCAATGCACTAAGTTAGGCGACTTGCGTCTGTAGCGGTAGTGATATGAATTAATTTTAGGGCTTGGCTTCAATGGAAAGTAGTTTAGCGGGAGATACTGTGGATTATTTGTCTCAGCAAAACCTGGTATCAGGGCAGGATGTCGATCAGTTTGGTGCGCAGTCAGCGGCGCTGATGCTAACGCATCTGCGGCGCATTATCGAGCAACGCCTCCTTACCGCACGCTTTCAGCCCATCGTGCAAATGCAGAATGGCGATATCCTGGGCTATGAGGGTTTAATACGTGGCCCATCGGATAGCCCCTTGCACTCCCCTGTCAATTTATTCAAGGCGGCGTGGGACAATAACCTGACAGTCACGGTGGAACATCTATGCCGCCGTATCGTCCTGGAGCAGTTCGCTGCGCAAAAATTGCCTGGCAAATTATTCTTGAATGTCAGTCCGGAATGCCTGCTGCAAAGAGATGTGCGCTACGGTGAGACGCTGGATTATATCCATGAGCTGGGTATCAATCCTGAGCGCGTCATCATAGAGCTGACTGAATACCAGCCCACGCATGACTACGCCTTGCTATGCGAAGCTGTCATCCATTATCGCGAAATGGGTTTTGAGATTGCCATTGATGATCTGGGCGAAGGCTTTTCCAGCCTGCGCCTATGGTCGGAATTAAAGCCTGAATACGTCAAGATAGACATGCATTTTATCCAGGGCATAGATCACGATACTGTCAAAGCGCAATTTGTGCGCTCCATACAAAGCATTGCAGAGAAATCTGGCACCAAAGTGGTGGCAGAGGGCATAGAAACCCAGGCTGAGTTACTGGCCGTGCGTGACCTGGGTGTGGCTTGCGGCCAGGGTTATCATATTGCCCGCCCTCACCCTACGCCAGCACGTGCCGTGTCGGCGGAAGTTGCGCGGATTTTAACGCCGAATCAGTATCAGGCTGCGCGGCGTACAGCAGGCAGTTTTGAGCAGGCTGCTACAGTAGAAAAGATTTTAAAGACGCCACCAACGATTTCTCCACGCATGCTGAATAATCAGGTGGATGATATTTTCTTGCAAAATCCGAAATTGCAAATCATCCCAGTAGTAGATGATGGCGTTCCAGTTGGTTTGATCAATCGCTACCATATGATAGATCGCTTTGCCCGCCCTTATCAGCGCGAGTTATATGGCAAAAAGCCTTGCACGGTATTCATGGAAGCGCATCCTGTCATCGTCGATAAAAATACCAGCATGCAGGATGTCAGCCATATCATTGTGGAAGCCAATCCTGAGCAGTTAATCAATGGCATTATCATTACTGATCAGGGGCGCTATATAGGCCTGGGTAGCGGGCCGGATTTGATGCGTGAGATCACGCAAATGCAAATCAATGCGGCACGCTATGCAAATCCACTGACGCAACTACCTGGCAATGTGCCCATCAATGAGCATATCGATGTATTACTGCAAAAGAACCAGCCCTTCTGTGCCTGCTATTGCGACCTTGATCATTTCAAGCCCTTTAATGATGTCTATGGTTACAGGCGCGGCGATGACATCATACAAATGACCAGTGATGTACTCAAACAGCATTGCGATTCGCAACTGGATTTCATAGGCCATATCGGTGGTGATGATTTCATCATCCTGTTTCGCAGCGAGGATTGGGAAGTACGCTGCCAGGCCATACTGGCGAGTTTTTCTGCTGCCATCCATGATTTTTACAGCAATGAAGACAGGGAAAGAGGCGGCTACCTCAGCGAAGACAGACAGGGCAAGAAAGTCTTTTACCCACTCGTCAGCCTGTCTCTTGGTGTGGTGAAGTCAAGAGCAAACCGCTATTACTCACATCACCAGATATCCATCGCTGCATCAGATGCGAAGAAGCAGGCCAAAAAAATTCACGGCAATAGCCTGTTTGTGGATCGCCGTTCTGAAATGGATTTGTTGGTAGGCTAAACGCAATCTTCCAACAAAAAACGCGCTTCACTTTATGTAGTGAAGCGCGTTTTTCTTTAAACCAAAACCATTTAAACTGCTGGTGCCAGCTTTTCCAGGCCACCCATGTATGGGCGCAATGCTGTCGGGATGACGACAGAGCCATCCGCCTGCTGATAATTTTCCAGAACAGCCACCAGCGTACGGCCAACTGCCAGTGCGGAGCCATTCAGGGTGTGCACCAATTCTGGTTTGCCCTGGGCATTGCGGAAGCGGGCTTGCATGCGACGCGCCTGGAAGTCGAACATATTCGAGATAGATGAAATCTCACGGTAAGTGTTTTGCGCTGGCAGCCATACTTCCAGATCGAAAGTCTTGCTGGCACCAAAGCCCATATCGCCCGTACACAGGCTCATGACGCGGTAAGGCAGTTCCAGCTTGGTCAAAACGGCTTCAGCATGGCCTACCATTTCATCCAGGGCTTCCATGGATTTTTCTGGATGAACGATTTGCACCATTTCAACTTTGTCGAATTGATGTTGACGTATCATGCCGCGGGTGTCGCGGCCTGCACTACCGGCTTCAGAACGGAAACATGGTGTGTGTGCAGTCATTTTGATAGGCAGCGCATCGGCAGCCAGTATCTCGTCGCGCACGGTATTGGTGAGTGTGACTTCTGAAGTCGGGATTAAATAAAACGTCTCGCCTGTACCTTCTTGCCCACCTTTTTTTACCGCGAACAAGTCTTCTTCAAATTTGGGCAACTGGCCTGTGCCACGCATGGAATCAGCATTGACCATGTAAGGCGTATACATTTCGGTATAGCCATGTTCCAGTGTTTGCGTGTCCAGCATAAACTGGGCCAGTGCACGATGCAGACGTGCCATGCCACCTTTCATGACGGAGAAACGCGAACCTGTCAGTTTGACCGCAGTTTCAAAATCCAGACCCAGCGCAGAACCTATGTCCACATGATCCTTGACTTCAAAGTCGAACGCACGTGGCGCACCGATCTTGCGCACTTCCACATTACCGGTTTCATCTTCACCTACGGTAACTGATTCATGCGGCAGATTAGGGATGGTTTGCAGGAAAGCACTCATTCTTACCTGTAAATCGCTCAAATGTGCTTCTGATGCTTTCAACTCTTCAGGGATGCTGGCCACTTCCGCCATCAAGGCAGAGGCATCTTCACCCTTGCTTTTCAAATTACCGATTTGTTTGGACAAGGTATTGCGCTTGCCTTGCAGCTCTTCAGTGCGAGACTGGATTTGCTTGCGTTCGGCTTCCAGGGCATTAAAGCTTTCTACATCCAGCTGGAACTTGCGAGTAGCCAGGCGCGCTGCCACATTGGCAATGTCTTTGCGCAAAAGTTGAATATCTATCATGATTTTAAGTGCAGTGAACTAAGCTAATCGTCTATTGTATCAAGGGATAGGCATTTCCCCTATTTTCAAGCAAGGGGAAATGCCGTTTTTACATCAACACACTTACATTAATACTTGACCAGACTGCGATAAGTCAGCTTGGTGTTGCCCTCTGCAGGCACGCTGATTTTCCATACTGCGGTATTGCTGGCGCTCTTGGTGTAGGGGTGGCTGCTATTCAAGACTTGCCAATCACCAGGCATGGGTTCTTGCACGGTGACGATGACGGCTTCTTTTTTAGCATTCTTCAATACCAGCTCATAGGCGCTTTCAAATACATTATTGTATTTGCCTGTTACCGCAAGTTTTTTGAAGTCAGTCTGCTTCTTATCAGCTGTTACATCAAAAGCCTCACCCAATTTAAGACGCACTTTCTCATTCTTTGGTGTGTGATCTACACTATCTTCGCCAATGAACTGGGCATTGCCTGCACCGTCTTTTTTGTAGACGCGCACGACACCTTTGGGTAAAGGCATGCCTAACTGTGAGGCTTCTTTGTTGTCGAATTCAACAAAAACACCTATCTTCATTTTTTGACCAAGATCGCCATAACTGCTTTGATAATAATAGTCGCTACCGGCCAGCAGCAACTCCTTGCGCGCAGGCACGCCAGAAGCTGTCAACAATGCTACTTGCTTGGTCTGGTTTTCTGCGATGGTGGTTGGCCTGTCCAGCGTATAGAGGTGATACTCAAACAAAGATTCTTCCGCCATGGCTTTTTTAGCCATCATGGGTGCTGGGCTATCCATTCTTTTGATTGAACTACCCGTAATTTCCACTCTTTGCAGCACTTGGTGAACATCACCCGCCACCAGTTGCAGCTTGGCATTACGGTAAGTTGTGCCACTGGTATTGCCCAGTGTGACCCAGCCTGAAATATCAAGCTTGTCGTCAGCCGCATTCAGTTCGACGACATAATCTGCTTTCCAGGATAAGCCACCCGTCAGGTAACTGAGCTCTACATCCTGCTGTTGTGCCCCATTGTTATCCAATGCCATGACCAGAGTCGGGCGGTCGCGCAAATTCGCTGGCACATCCGGATAAATAATACGACCAGGTAAACCGGTTTCTATACGATCACCTATTTTCAACACCACGCCGCTATTTGCAGACAGTACTTGAGCGGACTCTGTCGTCTCTACTCCGGTCGCATGGTTGGTGCGGATGATATTGACATTACGACCCACATATTTTTCCAGCAGTTTTTGCGGTGTCAGCAAATCGAAATTAAAGTTTTGCTCAAGCACAGACAAACTGCCGGGCGATGACAAGCTGCGTAACAAGGCAGTTTCAGGACGCATCCTGGCACTGACATCACGGAAAGCCAGCGCTGTTGCACCGCGCTTCAAAGACAGTTTGCGCTGGTCCTTGATCAAGGCCAGGTTTTCATTATAAATTGTGACGGCGACTTCTTTTTGGTCAGCCAGAGTACTGCGCTGCTCTTCTGTCTGTGCATAGACTGAGCCTGCCAGTGACAATAACAATATGCTTGCGCTTGCGGTAAATGGTTTATACATAAAATTCCTTATTATGATTTTTGGAACTGAAATGAAATTGCGGGTAACACTGACGGTGATACGGCCTGCTTATTTGATCTACTCATTTAGCCTGCTCATCCAGACTACGCAAATACGCGAGTTTTTCTGCAATCTTGATTTCCAGCCCGCGTGGTACGGGGTGATACCAGGATTCATTCTCCAGACCTTCAGGCAGATAGGTTTCCCCTGCCGCATAAGCATCTGGCTCATCATGGGCATAGCGGTACAATTTGCCATAACCCAGTTCTTTCATGAGTTTGGTCGGCGCATTGCGCAGATGTTCTGGTACGACGCGCGATTTGTCTTTGGCGATCATGGCGCGCACGGCATTGTAGGCTTTGTAAACCGCGTTTGATTTGGCTGCACAAGCCAGATAAATCACCGCCTCAGCCAAAGCCAGCTCACCTTCAGGCGAACCCAGTCTTTCATAAGTTTCTGCTGCATCCAGACAAATGCGCAAGGCGCGTGGATCTGCCAGGCCTATATCTTCGGATGCCATACGTACTATGCGTCTGGCCATGTAGCGAGGGTCAGCACCGCCATCAAGCATGCGTACCAGCCAGTACAAGGCTGCATCGGGATTGGAACCTCGCACCGATTTATGCAGAGCAGAAATCTGGTCATAGAAAGCATCGCCGCCTTTATCAAAACGGCGCAAGGCATCACCCAGACATTCGCCCAGCAAACCCTGATCTACTGTGTCGAGATGCTTGGCGACCGCTGCATGGGCAACAATGTCGAGATTATTCAGTAATTTGCGGCCATCACCATCAGCGCTGGAGACCAGGCTGGCCATGGCTTCTGGCGTCAATGTCAAGCCATCCAGTTCACGCGCGCAGGCACGCACTACCATGGCAGCCAGGTCTTCATCCGTCAGTGATTTCAATACATACACTGAGGCGCGCGACAGCAAGGCGCTATTGACTTCAAAGGAAGGATTTTCTGTCGTCGCCCCAATGAAAGTGAACAAGCCACTTTCTACATGCGGCAAAAAGGCATCTTGCTGGCTTTTATTGAAGCGATGAACTTCATCGACAAACAGTATGGTGCGACGATGCGAGGTAGCCTGCAATATCTGGGCGCGCTCTACTGCCTCGCGTATGTCCTTGATACCCGACAAGACCGCCGACAAGGCAATGAACTCACACAGAAAAGCATCTGCCATCAGACGCGCCAGCGTAGTCTTGCCAACGCCTGGCGGCCCCCACAAGATCATGGAATGTGGCTCGCCTGACTGGAAAGCCACGCGTAAGGGCTTGCCCTCACCCAGGATATGCTGCTGACCGATGACATCGTCCAGCGTTGTCGGGCGCATGCGCTCTGCCAGGGGAGCAGGTTTTTTGCGCGAATTGTTGTGCAGCATATTCATTAGACGCTACTACTGGCGAAATACATCTGCACCGGCAGGCACAACAAACTTGAATTCATCGGCCTTTAAGCTTGGATTTTTTTCCAGGTTTTTCAAGGTCAGGATAGAAAACTGACCAAAATTATCGCGCAATTCCAGTGCCACAGGCACACCATCCTTCATGCCTATCCCTATGCTTTCAAACTGCGTATCCTTGGCCTTGGGTATGGCTTCCAGCCATTCCAGACCTTGTTTATTACCAACTTCCTTGAAGCTGAAATTTTTATCCAGGTCAGCCGAACTGGCGCTACCGAACAAGATCGCCGCCGGGCTGGAACCCAGGGCATTGCCCAATGCCTTGATGGTGACCTGGTTTAAGTCTTTATCATAGATATACAACTTGTCGCCATCTGCCTGCAAGACTTGCTCGTAAGGCTTGGTATAAGCCCAGATGAACTTGCCTGGCCGGGCAAACACAAAATTACCGGTTGCCGTTTTGCTGATCTTGCCATCGGCTTTTTTGACTTGCTGCTGGCTAAACTCTCCCTTGGCACTTTTATTATTCGTGACAAAGGATTTAAATTGCTCAACAGCAGATGCCGATGCCAGTGCAGGCATCAAGGCAAGGGCAATGATACCAGCCGCCAACTTTGTCATCATGGTAGTTTGTTTCTTCACTGATTTATCCTGTTCTGTTGCTATTCTGTTGCCGTTCTGCTACTGATTTGGCGTTATTCTGTATTCCCGGCCGGGACCAGGATTTCGCGGTTACCGTTAGACTGCATGGTAGATACGACACCACTTTGTTCCATTTGTTCCAGCAGACGGGCAGCGCGGTTATAGCCTATGCGTAAATGCCTTTGTACCAGCGAGATCGAGGCACGGCGATTCTTGAGCACGATGGCAACGGCCTGATCATACAAAGCATCCGCTTCTCCGCCTCCTGCACCTGCACTCTCACCACCAGCTTCTCCGCCCTCTTCCAGCGTGCCACCTTCGAGTATGCCTTCGATATAATTTGGCTCGCCCTGGGATTTCAAATATTCAACCACGCGATGTACTTCTTCATCCGAGACAAAAGCACCATGGACGCGGACAGGCAAGCCTGTACCTGGCGGCATGTAGAGCATGTCACCCATACCCAGCAGAGCTTCTGCCCCCATCTGATCAAGGATGGTGCGCGAATCTATCTTGCTACTGACCTGGAAGGCGATACGGGTAGGAATATTCGCCTTGATCAGACCGGTAATCACGTCTACCGATGGTCTTTGCGTCGCCAATATCAGATGCAAGCCTGCAGCTCGGGCTTTTTGCGCAATACGGGCAATCAGCTCTTCCACTTTTTTACCGACTACCATCATCAAATCAGCCAGCTCATCAATAATAATGACGATGGTCGGCAATTTTTCAAGGGGCTCTGGCGCATCTGGCGTCAGGCTGAATGGGTTGGGGATATGCACTTCCTTGCGCTCAGCCTCAGCAATCTTGGCGTTATAGCCTGCCAGATTACGCACACCGAGTTTGGACATGAGCTTGTAACGGCGTTCCATCTCTGCCACCGCCCAGTTCAGAGCATGGCCAGCCTGACGCATGTCGGTGACCACCGGTGCCAGCAAATGCGGTATGCCTTCATAGACCGACATTTCCAGCATCTTTGGATCAATCAAAATCATACGCACATCATTCGGATCTGACTTGTACAGCAGCGACAAAATGGTCGCATTGATGCCCACGGACTTACCAGAACCGGTAGTACCCGCCACCAGCAAATGCGGCATCTTGGCCAGGTCGGCACAGATAGGAAGACCGCCAATATCCTTACCCAGCGCCACCGTCAGACTCGACGAGCTATCGTTATAGACTTTGGATCCCAAAATCTCGGTCAGGCGCACAATCTGGCGTTTGGGATTGGGTAACTCCAGGCCCATAAAATTCTTGCCTGGAATAGTCTCAACCACACGTATTGATGTCAGTGACAATGAACGCGCCAGGTCACGTGCCAGATTAACGATCTGGCTACCTTTGACGCCAGTCGCCGGTTCGATTTCATAACGGGTAACCACAGGGCCGGGATAAGCTGCCACCACCTTGGCATCGACACCAAAGTCTGAGAGTTTTTTCTCTATCAGGCGGCTGGTGAATTCCAGGGTTTGTACGCTGACCGTTTCTTGTACTGGTGGCGGTTCATCCAGCAGGGATAAAGGCGGCAAATTAGTATCCGGCAATTCATTGAACAGGGATACCTGTTTTTCTTTTTCCACACGCTCTGAGCGCTGAACAGCAACTACTTGTGGCTCTATGCGTATTGGTGCGGCTTCAACGATCTTGGCTCTTTCCTGTACCACGACTTCTTCGCGCTTGACAGCTGCAGTCTGGCCAGCACGCCGGTCTTCTGCATCAGCATGCTTGTTTTGCACGAAAACAAATACCCATTCTATGCCCGCGCCTATGCGCTCAACGATGGTCAGCCAAGATACGTGGAAATACAGGCTGATACCGAGGGCAATCATCAGCAATAAAGCCAGCGTCGCACCAGTGAAACCCAGCGCGGCAAAGCCAGCCTTGCCTATCAACTCCCCGAGCACCCCGCCTGGCCCTAATGGCAAGGCCACTTTGAGGCTGTGCAGCCGCAGATATTCCAGGCCCATACTGCCAGCAAGCAGTAAGCCAAAGCCAATATTACGCACCAGGATTTCAGAAAAGCCGACATCGGCCTCAGGCTCGGGATTGAGCTTTACCCTTTGCGACAAGCTGCTGTAGGAAATCCACACCTGGCGACAGGCAAACACACACCACCACCAGGCAGAAACGCCAAAGACGTAAAACAGCACATCGGATAACCATGCACCAAACTTACCGGCAATATTATGGATCCGCGGAATATCAACAGACCTTGACCAACCGGGGTCTTGTGTGGAAAAGCTTGCCATGATCAGTATCAGGCAAATGCAAAATGCGGCCAGGGCAATCCACTTCGCCTCCATCAAAAGAACCAGGAAACGATTTGGAGGTGCAGCAGGCGGCGCAGTTTTCTTGCTTCGAGTATAAGCTTCGTTACTAGTAGTCATAAAACAGAGAGCAATCTCATCTGAACAGCCATCAAAAGCTGACAAGATAGCATGAAGCCGCGTATGCGCCAAACATGTGCGCTGTAACAGTTGCAACAGACAGGTTATGGTTCCAGAGGATGGTGGCAAGACGGCTGCTATGAGGATAGTCTATAATTTAGCCTTATCTCAGGATGACGATGCAAAATAAGCAAAAAGCTTGAAATTTGCATGAAAAACGCCATCTATTGCCAGTAACTCAGCTATTCATCAACTTTTTATCAGGTCTGCTATGTCCACTCCCAAACATGCTCGCGTACTAATTCTTGGCTCTGGCCCCGCAGGTTATTCCGCAGCGGTCTACGCTGCCCGCGCCAATCTGAACCCTGTACTGATTACTGGTGTAGAGCAAGGCGGTCAACTGATGACGACAACGGATGTAGAAAACTGGCCTGCCGACCCCATGGGCGTACAAGGTCCAGAATTGATGCAACGCTTTCTGCAACACGCAGAACGCTTCAATACTGAAATCATTTTCGATTACATCCATACTGCCAAACTGGATGAAAAACCGATACGCCTGATCGGCGACCAGGCGCAATACACTTGTGATTCCCTGATCATTGCCACTGGTGCATCCGCTCAATACCTGGGCTTGCCGTCCGAGCAAGCCTTCATGGGCAAAGGTGTCTCGGCCTGTGCAACCTGCGATGGTTTCTTTTATCGCGGCAAGGAAGTCGCTGTCGTCGGTGGCGGCAATACGGCAGTGGAAGAAGCCCTGTATCTGTCGAATATCGCCAGCAAGGTCACCGTCATCCACCGTCGCGACAAGTTCCGCGCAGAAGCAATTTTGATTGACCGCCTGATGGCCAAGGTTGCCGAAGGCAAGATAGAAGTCAAATGGAACCATACCCTGGATGAAGTGGTCGGTGATGAATCCGGCGTAACAGGCATCAATATCAAAGGCGCTGACGGCACTATTACGCCAGTTACAGTACACGGCGTCTTTATTGCCATTGGCCACAAGCCAAATACCAGTATTTTTGATGGTCAGCTGGACATGCATAATGGCTATATCAAGACCCGCACAGGCACTGAAGGCATGGCCACAGCCACCAGTGTCGCTGGTGTATTTGCTGCTGGTGATGTGCAGGATCATATCTATCGTCAAGCCATCACCAGCGCTGGCACAGGTTGCATGGCAGCCCTGGATGCGCAACGCTTCCTGGAAGAATAAGCTTAATTCAAGGATGTGAAGCATGTCGTCTTTTAAAAACCTTGCTGACCTGAAGTCACTCAGTCAGCAATTAAAGCTGCAGGAAGAAAGCCGACAGCGTGCTGAAGCAGAACGTCTGGAACGGGAAAAGAAAGCCAGGGAAGAAGCCAATATTTTTCGTTCCAGCGTAGGCAAGGTCGAAGTGTTGAAAACTGCGGTAAAGCATCACCCGGCTCCCGCAAGGCTGGAACCTCTGCCCTTTCAGCATATCGCTGATGAACAGGCGGCATTGCAGGAATCTTTATCAGATGAGTTTGATGCAGACTCTTTGCTGGAAACCGATGAAAACCTGAGCTATACCAGATCAGGCGTGGGCCAGGATGTCGTCCGGAAGCTGCGCAAAGGCCATTGGGTCATACAAGCCCAACTTGACCTGCATGGCTTGCGCCGCGATGAAGCCAGGGATAGCCTGGGAGAATTCCTGCGCAAATGCATGCGTAATGGCACACGCTGCGTGCGCATTATCCATGGCAAAGGTTTGGGATCGGTCAACAAGGAACCAGTACTGAAACAAAAAGTCAGGAACTGGCTGATACAGAAAGATGAAGTATTGGCATTCAGCCAGGCAACGGCTGCAGATGGCGGCGCTGGTGCCTTGATCGTATTACTGAAATCCTGATTGTGTGATTTTTGGCCTGAGTCCAGACCGGACTCAGGCGCAAATTACTTAACTACTTAATTACTTAGTTACGAAACTTCTTGTCTTTGGAAATAACGGTCATATCCACATATTTAGAACCGTTATGATTCGAAGGCGAGAAGCTGACGTCAAAACCACCAACATCATAACTACTGCGATTAATGCTTTCCAAAGCAGAAATCAGTTTTTCCCTGGTCAAACCAGGTCCTGCACGCTTCAAACCCTCGACAAATACTTTGGCAGCGACATAGCCTTCGAGACTGGAGAAATTCAGGTCCTTAACCCCGACCTTTTCCATGGTTTTCTGATATTCAGCCACCACAGGAATGGATGGTGACCATGGAAATGGCGTCACCTGAGAGATCACCACACCAACACCGTCCTTGTCCAGTGTATCTGCCAATGCCTGACTACCAACAAAAGACACATTGTAGAACATGCCAGTATAGGAGGCCTTGTGCATTTCCCTGACCAGGGCACTACTGGATGCATAAGCGCTGATCTGTATGATGGCGTCCGGGCGTTTAGGCAATAACTTCGCCACGGCAGCCGCTACATCCTTGCTATTTCTTTCTACGGTTGCGGTCTCAGAAATACGCAAATTTCTTTTTTTCATCGCCAGCTCTACGCCAGCCAAACCTGCCTTGCCATAGGCATCGTTTTGATAAAAAACAGCGATATTTTTAGTCCCCAGATTTGCCAGGCGATCGACCAGATATTCAGTCTCATCGTTGTAACTGGCGCGGATATTAAAGATCTGCTTATTGAAAGGTTCCCGCAAAGATTGCGCACCCGTATAGGGGGCAAAGAAAGGGACTTTTGCTTGCGTGAAAATAGGTAATGCTGCATTACTGGTAGCTGTGCCTACATAACCAAATAAAGCAAACACGCCATCATTTTCTATCAGGGCCTTGGTGTTGGCTGCCGCCAGATCCGCCTCATACTTGTCATCTTTTTGTATGATTTCTATCTTGCGACCATGCACACCACCTGCCGCATTCACCTGATCAAAATAAATCTTGGCGCCAGAATTGAGTTGCAAACCCAGTTCCTTGGCAGGCCCTGTAAATGCAGCTGACTGCCCCAATAAAATTTTTCTATCTGTGACACCGGTTTCAGCATGGACATTCGCCATCGCCATCAACACCAGTGCCACCCCTATTTTTGCTTTTGCTCTTGCTTTTGAAACACCAACAAATTCAAGTACTGCCAACTGCTTTAACTTCTTCATATTTAAACCGCATCAGGTCCCGTCTCGCCAGTGCGAATACGTATCACCTGCTCCACATTTTGTACAAAAATTTTCCCATCACCAATCTTGCCGGTGTGGGCTGCCTTGATAATTGCATCGACAACATTGTCGGCAATCTTGTCATCGACCACGACTTCTACCTTGATCTTAGGTAGAAAATCGACGACGTATTCTGCGCCACGATATAGCTCAGTGTGTCCTTTTTGACGGCCAAACCCCTTGACCTCGACGACGGTCAGGCCCGTCACGCCAACATCAGCGAGTGCTTCACGCACTTCGTCGAGTTTGAATGGCTTGATGATAGCGGTAATTTGTTTCATTTCCCTCTCCTTAAATATGACGAATATTACGAATTAGTGTGAATGAATCCATGATGGGATCGTCGCTCTGGCAGGCCATGGCAGGTAAATACCTGTCACGCCCACATCAATTGACAATCCCTTAGTCTCTGAACTTCGAAGTAATAGGATAACGCCAGTCGCGCCCAAAAGCACGGTGGGTAATCCTGATACCTATGGGCGCTTGACGCCGCTTGTATTCGTTAATTTTGATGAGGCGCGTAATACGCTCCACATCTTCTGACTGATAACCGGCTGCGACAATCTCTGCACGCGCCTTGTTTTCTTCCATATACATGGCCATGATGCCATCCAGGATGTCATAGGGCGGCAAGGAATCCTGGTCTTTTTGATCAGGTCGCAATTCAGCTGATGGCGCCCTCGTCAGTATCCGCTCGGGTATCACGGCTGACAGGGTATTGCGATAGGCACACAGGCGGTATACCAGGGTTTTGGCAATGTCCTTGATGACAGCAAAGCCTCCGGCCATGTCGCCATACAAAGTGCAGTAACCAACAGCCATTTCACTCTTGTTGCCTGTCGTCAAAACGATGGAACCGTATTTGTTCGACAAGGCCATCAAGAGTGTGCCACGTATCCTGGCCTGGATATTTTCTTCTGTCGTATCTTCTTTCAAGCCAGCAAATTCCTGGCTCAGGGTAGAACGGAATGCACTGAAACAATCACTGATAGCAATTTCATCATAGCGCACGCCTATCCGTGCCACCATGTCACGCGAATCCAGCCAGGATATATCCGCCGTATAAGGTGAAGGCATCATGATGGCCCTGACCTTGTCTGCACCCAGCGCATCCACTGCAATCGCCAATACCAGTGCAGAATCAACACCACCGGACAAACCTAGCAAAACACTGGGAAAACCGTTCTTGCCTACATAGTCACGGACTCCCATGACCAGCGCCTGATATACCTCGGCTTCCAGCGACAACGCCGCCTCGATATGGGCAGGCAAAGGCTGTGCACCGTCGAATTCCAGCAATTGCAAATCTGCTTCACAGTGCTTCAATTGTGCACAGATCTTGCCCTGGGCATCCATAACGAAGGAATTACCATCAAAAATCAATTCATCCTGGCCACCAACCAGGTTGGCGTACACCAAGGATAATCCTTGAGAAATGACATTGGCACGCATGACATCATAGCGTTGATGCTGTTTGCCCATATGGTAGGGTGAACCATTGGGTACCAGCAGTACTTCTGCACCAGCCTGTTTGGCCAGCAAAGGAGCATCGGACGACCAGGTATCTTCACAGATATTGATACCAAAGTTCACGCCCTTGATGGTGAACACGCAAGCCTGATTGGCAGATGAAAAATAACGCTTTTCATCAAACACCATATCATTGGGCAAGTCGCGTTTGAAATATGTTGCCAGTACTACACCGTCTTGCACGACAGAAACAGCATTATACCTCTTTCCGTCCACTTCACTGGGATGACCGATTAAAACAGCAACTCCTGGAAATAGCGTAAGCTGTTTCTTTAAGCTATCGAGCGCCTGTGCAGCCTCCAGATAAAACGCCTGGCGCAGCAATAAATCTTCTGGCGGATAACCAACCAGGGATAGTTCAGGTGTGACGAGGATGTCCGCACCCTGCTCTGCTGCGAGACGGGCATACCCTATTATCTGTGCGGCATTACCGGTAAGATCACCGACAACGCTATTCATCTGAGCAATGGCAACTTTAACTGTCATAGTGGTAAATCTGTATAAAATCGAAAATGAAATTTGAAACTTCTGCACCGCATTATCGCATGCGCATCGTGACTTCACTGAGCGAGATCGCGCCATCACTCTGGGATGACCTGGTAGCAGATCAGGCAGACAACAATCCTTTCTTGTCTTATACCTTTTTAAGCGCACTGGAAGAATCCGGCTCAGCAACAGAAAAAACTGGCTGGCAAAGCTGTTTTATAACGATCTGGGATGGCGATAAACTGGAAGCAGCCCTCCCCCTCTACGAAAAATCGCATTCTTATGGCGAGTATGTGTTTGACTGGGCCTGGGCCAAGGCTTTCAAGCGCCACGGCTTTGATTACTATCCCAAATTGCTATCTGCCATTCCATTTACCCCCATCGCTGGCAGTCGCTTGCTGGCACGCGGGGAGGCAGCGCAAAGAGCCTTGATCGCGGCTTTGCAAGAACTGCAGGAAGCTGGCGCGTATTCTTCCAGCCATCTGCTCTTCCTGCCTGAGGCACAAGCACGGCTTTTGAGTGAAGAAGGCTATCTATTGCGCAAAGGTGTGCAATTTCACTGGAAAAACCAGGGCTATCTATGCTTTGATGAATTCCTGGCGACCCTGGATAAAAAGAAACGCAAGAACATACGCGCAGAGCGTAGGAAAGTAGAAGAAGCAGGCATACAGTTCCAGCACGTGCGCGGTACAGACATGCTGGAAGATGATTGGCGCTTTTTCAAAAGCTGCTACGACCAGACCTATGAAGAGCATCACTCCACGCCCTATTTGAATCTGGATTTTTTCTTACGTATAGGCAGGGACATGCCAAAAAACATCCATCTCATCATTGCATTGCGCGAGGGCAATAGAATTGCAGCATCCTTGCTCATACATGATGAGCAACGCGTTTATGGTCGTTATTGGGGTTGCCTGGAAAGCCATCCCTGCCTGCATTTTGAGACAGCCTATTATCAATCCATAGAATTTTGCATACAGGAAAGAATTGCTATTTTTGAAGGTGGCGCACAAGGCGAGCACAAAATGGCGCGAGGTTTCCTGCCAGTAACAACATGGTCTGCACATCACCTGAGCCACCCTGAATTTTCTGATGCGGTCTCTGATTTTCTTGAGCGCGAATCCCAGGATATTGAACTATATTTAAATGAGTTGCACGAGCACTCGCCTTATAAAATCCTGAAACACTTTGAAGTCAGCGCTACTTGAGTTTTTACCTGGATCAAGGCATCCTGTTGCCATGCAAAATAATTTCATATCCACACCCAATACGCCAACTGCTGCATTACCGACCAAACGCGTAGGACGCTTTTATCTGAGCGAACGTATAGGCATGGGATCAAATGGTGCTGTGTATAGAGGACACGATCCTGTCATAGACCGCGATGTCGCCATTAAAATATTTAGTGCAGGCAATAATGCTGCCGACAAAAAACAGCGCGAACAACAATTCATTAACGAAGCACGCGCTGCTGGCAGATTATCCCATCCCAATATCGTGACTATTTTTGATGCGTCCAGTGAAGGTGGTACGGCATTTATCGCGATGGAATTTCTGCAAGGCAAGGATTTGCGACACTTGCTTGCAGATGGCAAGCAATTCGACATCATAGAGACGACCAATCTCATACAAAAGATAGCAGAAGCACTGGCCTATGCACATAGCCATGGGGTGATACATCGCGATATCAAACCTGGCAATATTTTTGTGCTGCCCAACCAACAACCCAAAGTCGTGGACTTTGGCATCGCCCGCGCGCCCAATCGCGTACTGGATGAAACCAGGGAGCAAGCTCATACCCTGTTCAACAATAATATTATGGGTACGCCCAACTATATGTCGCCAGAACAGGCAAACGGCAAACCCGTCAATGCACTGACGGATGTGTATTCCCTGGGCACTGTGATGTATGAAATGTTAACGGGCCAAAAGCCGTTTCAGTCGCAGGATGTGGACAAATTATTGCAACAGATTGTAAATAAAGTAGCAAAATACCCCTCTGAAATTCGCCCGAGCATCCCGGATTCGCTCTCCAAAATCGTCATGAAGGCGATGCAAAAAGACCCGGCAGCACGGTATGAAAGTGCCGCAGAACTCTCTTTGGCGCTGGAAAAATTCCTCGATCGCGACAAGAAATTGAAACGCAAACGTCAAAAGCAAGGGGATGATTTTAGTGGCGCAAGGGAAGATGAAGACAAGCAGCCAAGCTCATGGTTAAGCTGGCTGGCAATGGCTGTTGCCGTCGTGGGCGTTGCTGCCTATCTGATGCACAGAATTTGAAGTAACTCATTTCAGGCGAATATTACCGCGGCAAATATTACCGCTGACAAAAACTAAAAAGGCGCGATATCAATATGATATCGCGCCTTTTATCTAATCAAGCCTGGCTTTATTACGCTTCCGCTTTTTTGAAGCTTTCTACGCCGGCCAGAATTTCTGCTCTGGCATCATCAGGGCCGCCCCAACCTTCGATCTTGACCCATTTACCTTGTTCCAGATCTTTATAGTGCTCAAAGAAATGCTGGATTTGGCGCAGGCGCAGTTCGTTCAAATCTTCCGGTTTTTGCCAGTGTGTATAGATAGGCAAAATCTTGTCTACAGGTACAGCCAATACTTTGGCATCATTACCAGCTTCATCCGTCATCTTCAGGATGCCGATAGGACGGCAGCGCACAACGACGCCTGGGATCAACGGGAATGGCGTGATAACCAGAACGTCAACCGGGTCACCATCACCAGCCAGCGTTTGCGGTACGTAACCGTAGTTGCAAGGATAATGCATGGCAGTACCCATAAAACGGTCCACAAAAATAGCGCCTGTGTCTTTATCAACTTCGTATTTAATCGGGTCTCCGTTCATAGGAATTTCGATAATGACGTTGAAATCATTTGGCAGATCACGACCTGCTGGTACTTTATTCAAGCTCATCTTGCACTTTCTGTATAAGTATCAATAGAAGAAATGGTTTGGCGTGATTATATAGTTTTTCAAAGCAAAATTGTGCGACGCAACAGGCGTCAACACAATTTAGGCTGCACTTAGATAATCAATTTCCTCAGAACCTGTTTACGATCGTAAGCAGGTTCTCATAACATGGTGGCAATTGCGCACTGACGATAATGGCTGGCAGCTTCTTCGGCTTGCCCCAGCGCCTCATGCAATTGCGCCAGTTTCAAATTGGCTTCGCGCACGGTGCGCGGCTCCACCGCATCTGACAAGGCTTGCTCCATATGCCTTTGTGCCTTACCCCATAATTTTTGGCGCAGACATAGTGTACCAAGTGTCAGGGCCAGTTCAGGATCAGTAGGATGCTGCTCTGACCATTTTTCACAATGTTCAATTTGTGACAACAAGGCGGCTGAGCCTTCTGATGCCGCAGCATCACGATAGGCACGCATGAGGCGTTCATCCCAATCTTCCAGCAAGGCTTTTTCAACAACACCACGGGCATCATCAAACAAGCCATGAGAATTGAAAGCGGATGCTGCAGTAAAGGCAACGAAAGCAGATTTGCGATCAGCTTGCGGAATTTCATACCAGACCCTGCGTATGGACTCAGCATCATGGCCCTGGTTTTTCAGCAAATCTTCATAAGCCAGCTCACGCAAGCGTTGCGACAATGCTGGATGCAGGGCGCGATGTTTGTCCAGGGTGCGCACCAGTTTCAATACCTCTTGCCATTTATGGGCTTGCTGATTGGCCTTCAAAGCCCAGCGCAATACCTGGATATGGCGCGTGCCATTGGCATTCAGTTCACGTACTGCTTCCAGTGCCTTGCCATGCTGGTGCTGATCCACCAGCAATTCCGTCATGCTGACCAGTCGGGCAACCTTGTATACATTGTCTTGCTCAAGACCAGCAAACCAGGAGTCACGGCGTTCAAACTGACTCATGTGATGAGCGGCGCGCGCGCCTATCAATGAGGCTATGCCGGCATTGTCCGGCAACTCGGTAGCACGCATGGCCGCTTTTTCAGCATGCCCAAAACGACCTTCAAACAAGGCTTTCACTGCTTCACGTAAAGCCTTATTACTATCTTTCTCCCGCTTATTCTGACGATACAGGGCAACCTTGCGCGGCATTTTCCTGGTGGTGACAATGGCACGTATTACCAGATAAATCAGTACAAAAACGACGAGCAACAGGAACAGGAAGAAATTCAGGGACAAGTCTATCCGGTAAGGTGGAAAGAACAAGACCACGTTCCCGGGGTTATAACGGGCGCCCACGGCAAGGCCAACGGCAAGCGCAAATAAAATCAGAAGCCGGATAAAGATACGCATACGTTTATGGCTTCACTTTATAGTTACGCACGGCATTCAGGCTCTCCGCCAGTGTCGGCATTTCTATCGACAAATTACTCCCCTGGACCTGGCGCAGCAAGGCTTGCACAGTCTGAGTCTGCTTGGCGCGCGTATCAAAATATTTGGCGATGGCATCCTGGGCAGCGATCATATCGCTCCTGAAGATGCTTTCATTTCTGGATAACAGTGCCAGTCTGGCATTCAGCAGGCGCAGCTTCAGGTTTTCACGGGCGAAATAAGATTGCGATGGTGTCAACAGCAAGACATCGGGCGTTTCCACATTCCTGACGCGTATCAACTGTTTAACTTCATTCCACATTTCGCTGGAAAAACTCTGCCAGCCATCTTGCAGGCGCATGCTCCAGGTGCTTTCTTCTATCTCTTCTGCCGCTTTCTTTTCAGCCTTGGCATTGATGGCAGATTTAGGCAAGACGCGCAAAGGAGCTTTGGGTGGCGTCGCTGACACCACGGATTTTTCATCCGCCCATAAAGGGATGTGATCGATCTGGGTGATAACGCTATCGAGGCGCAGAGCGACGCCGGGCAAATCCAGGGCAGGTAAAGACTTCAATCTTTCTATGTCTTTGGCTATGGCGCGGCGTATGGAAATAAATTGTGGCTTATCAGACTTGGCCAGGCGACCATCGGCGTTTTGCAAGGCGATCAATGCCCCCTGCACATTACCCGCCAGTTGCAATTGCTGGCTGGCAGTTGCCAAGACCTGCTCAATTTCAGCCAAAGCCCAGTCATCACGATTCTTGGACAAGTCCTGATACAACTGCTCCAAAGCCAGTTGCTGACTTTGCGCTTCAGATTGCTTGCCTTCGAGCAGGATGACCTTGGACTGGATTTCCTTGGCATTTTCTTGCACATTGCGCGCCAATACCTTGGTTTCACTGCTATTGGTGTCTGCCGTTTGCAGTCTTTTGGCGACTTCTTCTCGCAGACCACTGATCTGGTTTTGGGATGACCACCAGCTCGCTGCCAGCAACACTGCCAGCACGCCAGAAACCAGGTAGGCAGGATGATTCCAGCCGGGCTCTTTTGCCAGCTCGGCAGGTAAAGTGGGGGCTGGCTGTCGCGCCGCAGCTTCGACAGGGCTTGCCGTTATGACGGCTTCGGGATTTGATTGCTGTTCACTCATAGACGAGATTGTAACGCGACAAGCAGTTGTTCGTCGCCAGAAGCTGTTAAGGTTATGGATAGAAACCCCAGAGACTTTGCGGTTTCTTCGATACGGCTATGTGGCACCAGCAAATGTTGCCGTTGCATTTTTGCCACGCCGTCAATTAAATTCAATTCTGCTACATAGTCACACAAATTGCGCAAAGCTTCAGAACTGGTGATGATCCAGTCATTCTCACTGCCAAGAAGTTGTGCCAAATACTCTTTATTTTCATCATTCAAAACAGGTCTGACTCTGCGATAAGCAGCTACCTGTACCACTTCCACATCATGTGCACGCAAGGCTTCTGCCAATAATTCCCGGCCAGATTCTCCCCGCACAATCAGCACTTTCCGGCCACGCAAGGCATCCAGGTCGAGTTCGGCCAGCAGGGTTTCCGAATCTGTCTTGCGCAAATTGCGGGGACGTAAAACGGTCGCCGTCTGATCATTGACGCCATATTCTGCCAGTTTCGCCCGGCTCCCCTCACCCATGACGGCAAACGTCAGCGCAGATGGCACGCTAGTCAGATGGCGAAAAAAAGCATCAATCGCGTTCGGGCTGACAAAGGCTATCAATGCATAGTCTGGTAAACGCTGTATTTGTGCAATCAGGGCAGTATTGTCTGCCAGCGCCTCAATTTCCAGCAAAGGAAAATGCGCTACAACACCTCCCATTGCCTTCACCTGCAGGGCAAAATCCTGTGTCTGTGCAATTGGACGTGTCAATATCACTTGTTTGACCTGTTGGTTCTGCATGCCTGGGCTGTTCTGAGCTATATCGTCACTCTGTAATCTGGGCTTTGCAAACAGCCAGTATGGCTTCAGCATCCTGCGCAGACAAGGCTTGCGCCAGCTTCAATCCCAGCTCCTGCGGCTGATCTGCTGCTCCAGATGCTTCCGCCCGGGCAATGCGTGCGCCATCCGGTGTTGCCACCATGGCCCTGATCTGCATTTGCCCCTGACTGACCGTGGCAAATGCCGCCAGTGGGATTTGGCAACTGCCGCCAAAGGCTTTGGACACGGTACGCTCGGCTGTCACGGCCTGCGCCGTTTCAGTATGATTCAAGGCAGCCAGCATGGCTTGCAGCTCTGGTCGGTTATCGGGTATTTCTATCGCCATTGCACCCTGCCCTGCGGCTGGCAAGCTTTCTTCAGGGTCCAGGCAGGCACGTATGCGCTCAGGTACACCAAGGCGCTTAAGGCCGGCTGCAGCCAGGATGATGGCGGCATATTCGCCATTGTCGAGCTTTCGCAAACGGGTATCAAGATTGCCACGGAGAGGCCGTATCACCAGATGTGGGTAGCGTGCAGAAATCAAGGCCTGGCGTCGCAGGCTGCTGGTGCCGACGACAGCAGCTGCAGGCAAATCGTCCAGCCCGGCGTAGTCATTGGAGACAAAGGCATCGCGCGGATCTTCGCGCTCCAGTATGGCAGCCAGCATGAAACCTTCAGGCAAATCCATGGGTACATCCTTGAGCGAATGCACGGCCAGGTCAGCCCGGCCTTCTGCCATGGCGACTTCAAGTTCTTTGACGAATAAGCCTTTACCACCCACTTTGGAGAGAGCACGGTCAAGTATCTGGTCACCCCGGGTCGTCATGCCCAGGATCTCTATCTGCCAATCAGGATACAGTGCAGCCAGACGCTCACGCACATGTTCTGCCTGCCACATTGCCAAACGGCTTTCGCGTGAAGCAATAATCAATTTTTTAGAACTTGAAGATGTCAAAATAAGGCTACTTTCAACTATAGGGGCTATATGTAAAACCGAACCGCGATTTTATCATTGCAGTCAATAACTTTATAAGCAATTCAGATGACAAGATGATAGTTTTCAGTGAATTAAATGAAATGCAGAGACAGATTGAGGATAGAAACACGTCAAATCTGGTCAAACTTGACACAGCCAGCCTGAAAACGGCATCATAGCCATAGAACACGCTTTGATATAGGTCATGCCGCTCATGAACAAGCGGCTTTTTTTACGTATACTCTAAGCCATTAGCAATTTCACCGCATTACCCAACTGGATTTAGCATGCTCCCTGGTACCGAAGATAAAAAACACCTGATACTGACTGGCGACCGCACTACCGGCCCCCTGCACCTGGGCCATTTTGTTGGCAGCCTGCGCAACCGCGTCAAATTCCAGAACCAGTATGAGCAATACATCATGCTGGCTGATGCCCAGGCATTGACTGACAATATGGAAAATCCGGCCAAGGTGCATGACAACGTCATGGAAGTGGCACTGGATTATCTGGCAGCCGGCATAGACCCTGCCAAATCAACCATCTTGATACAGTCGCAAATCCCTGAATTGACGGAGTTGACTTTCTACTACCTCAATCTGGTCACAGTAGCCCGCCTGGAACGTAACCCGACGATCAAACAAGAAATCGTCCTGCGCAATTTTGAGCGCGACATCCCGGCTGGTTTTTTCACTTACCCAGTCAGCCAGGCTGCTGATATCAGCGCCTTCAAAGCCACCCTGGTACCGGTCGGTGAAGACCAGATACCAATGATAGAACAGACCAATGAAATCGTGCGTCGTTTCAACCGTCTGGCAAATAAAGATATTCTGGTGGAATGCCAGGCACTGGTGCCAGAAATTGGCCGTCTGCCTGGTGTGGATGGCAAGGCCAAGATGAGCAAATCTTTGGGCAATGTCATCAACCTGGGCTTTACACCTGCTGAAATCAAGGCAGCTGTACGCAATGTGTATACCGATCCACTGCATCTGCGCGTGGCTGACCCTGGCCATCTGGAAGGCAATGTGGCCTTTATCTACCTCGATGCATTCGATGAAGATAAAGTCGGCCTGCAAGAAATGAAAGACCATTACGTCCGTGGCGGCCTGGGTGACAGCATCGTCAAAGCCCGCCTGGAAGGCATCTTGCAAGATTTGTTGAAACCGATACGTGAACGCCGCGAAGAATTTGCCAAAGATCGTGGCCAAGTCTTGCAAATACTCAAGGACGGTACGCGCAAGGCACGCGAGATCGCTGCACAAACCACTGACGAAGTCAGGGCAGCATTGGGTTTGAAACACTTCTAAACTCGCTATCTTCATCTACCGGGGGATTCGAACCCCCGGGGCTTTTTTTCCCTTTGGGCGAAAACTTTATGAGCGCAACTGATTTTCATCTGACACTCAGTTCCGCTCGCGCCCTGCATCTGGCAGCACAAGGTCTGTTACAGCCACCGCCGCGCAAAACGGGCAAACAAGATGTGCTGGCGTGCATACGCAATATGTCGGCCCTGCAGATAGACACCATCAACGTGGTGGCCCGCAGCCCTTATCTGGTGTTGTGGAGCCGCCTGGGTCAATATGAACATGCCTGGCTCAATGAATTGCTGGAAGAAGGCCATTTATTTGAATACTGGTCGCACGAAGCCTGCTTCCTGCCTATAGAAGATTATGGCCTGTATCGCCATCAAATGGTGTCACCGCAAGGTCTGGGCTGGAAATACAATCACAAATGGCTGCAAGAAAATGCAAGCCAGGTAGAAGCCATCAGACAACATATACGCGACAAGGGTGCCAGCCGTTCTGCTGACTTTGAACGCACCGACGGCAAGAGTGGTGGCTGGTGGGAGTGGAAGCCGGAAAAACGCTCACTGGAAGTCTTGTTCACGACAGGTGAAGTGATGGTGGCCAAGCGCCATAATTTCCAGCGCATCTATGACTTGCGTGAACGTGTGCATCCGAAATGGAATGATAAAAAACATTTGCGCTCACCTGCTGAATGCGAACGCACACAGGTCTTGCAAGCCGTGCGTGCCTTGGGTATTTGCAAAGCCAGCTGGATGGCAGATTATTTTCGCATGGGTAAATTCGATGTAAAAAACCAGCCCGCACAATTGGTCAAAGAAGGCTTGCTGATTCCTGTGCAAATAGAAAACCAGGGACAGCTTTTTTACGTTCATCCAGATCGCATCACCACATTGCAACAAGCGCAGGACAATCAACTCAAGGCAACAGCAACCCGCATACTCTCGCCTTTTGATCCTGTCGTGTGGGATAGAAAACGTGCCATAGAGTTATTTAATTTTGATTACAAACTCGAATGCTATACCCCCGCTCCGAAACGGCGTTATGGCTATTTCACCCTGCCTATATTACGCAGGGGTGCACTGATAGGCCGCATGGATGCCAAAGCCCATCGCAAGGATGGCGTATTTGAAATCAAGAGCCTGCATCTGGAACCCGGTGTGCGTATCTCACAGGCACTGGCCACCGATCTGGGTAAAACCTTGCGCGAATTTGCCAACTGGCATGAGTGCACAGACATACAGTTGCAGCAAAGCAGCGCAAAAGAATTAGCACAACTTCTCTCTGCTCAATTTTGAGCCCCCCCAGTTTCTCAAAAAAAACCGGAAGTGAAACAGTAAATACATTGCCATTTTATTGTGCACTTTCTTTGATTCTGCTTGTTTGAAATCAAAGCTGGTGTAACAATTCAAGTGCACTATGTAGCGCATTCACGCTCAAAGGGTTCTCAAATGTACAAGCGCATATTGTTACCAACTGACGGCTCGGAACTGTCACATGCCTGTGTTGCTGCAGGCCTGGAATTTGCCCAGCAATTGCAGGCAGAAGTCATCGCTGTCTATGTTGCTAGCAATTATCAATACCCCTTATATGTAGACATACTCCCCCCCAACGGACCAACCGAAGAAGAATATCAGGCGGCCATGCAAACCATGGCAGAAACTTACCTGCAACCTGCCAGGGAAGCAGCAGTAGCCGCAGGTCTGTCTTATCGACAGGTCATACAGTTCAATGACTCCACCGCCAGGGAAATCGTCCACACTGCCCAGGAATATGCCTGCGATCTGATCTTCATGGGCTCACATGGCAGGAGCGGCCTGGGACAATTCATCCTTGGCAGCGTGACGACCAAGGTGTTGTCACTGTGCCTGATCCCCGTACTGGTACACAGGATCAAACATCACTGAGTCAGACTTAGGTCACATATAGTATCGGGCTACAGTACAATGATGAAAATCCTTACTCTGGCACAAGTAGTTGCTGCCAGACGACCTCACTGAACATGTACTGTAGCTGCCTATGACCCGCATCCTGATCGCCGACGACCACACCATCATGCGTGAAGGACTGAAACGCATCCTTGAAGGCATAGAAGACATACAAGTGGTTGCCGAAGCAGTAGATGGTTTCGACACCCTGGAAAAAGTACGCAACACTGAATTTGATGTCTTGCTGATGGACTTATCCATGCCTGGCCGCAGCGGGGTAGACCTGATACGCCAGATCAAGGATGAATTTCCCAAGTTACCGATACTGATACTCACCATGCATGAAGAGGAGCAGTATGCCGTGCGCGCCATACGCGCCGGTGCACGCGGTTACCTTACCAAGGAAAGCGCAGGCACACAGTTGGTTACCGCTCTGCGCAAGGTGGCATCCGGGCGACCGTATATCAGCATAGAAGTGGCAGAACAACTGGCCATGAGTGCCATGCCTGCGGACGATAGCCAACCCCATACCAGTTTATCTGACCGTGAATTTGAAGTATTCACTCATCTGGTGAAAGGCAAATCCATCACTGAAATCGGAGAACTCTTGCACCTGAGTGTGAAGACAGTCAGCACCCACAAGACCCGCATCATGCAAAAAATGAACATGAATAATTTGTCTGATCTGGTGCAGTATGCTGTTGCTCATCACCTCTTATAAACACAGCCCGCCTGAGCCAACCTTCCTCCTCGCCCAAGTTCTTCTTTAGCATCGCCAAACCAACCGGGATGGCTTGCGCCTCATCTCCTCACGTGCTTACCCTCTAGGAATATTCCTACCCAGGCAGCGCCAAATCTGACAGTTCAAATCAGCATCTCCTGATGTAAATCAAAGTCCATGCTCAGCATAATAGAGTCTGAGCAAACACACATGGCAAGCAAGAACATGAACCTGTACATCCTTGAGGATTCCATCCTGATTCAGAACCGCCTGATACGGTTCGTGGAAGAAGTGCCAGGCATACATGTACTGGGCGTCGCCAGCGATATGAGTAGCGCCTATCAAGACCTGCTCGGCAATGATGCCGATGCATTGATACTGGACCTGCAGCTCGCCGATGGCAATGGTTTGCAATTTCTGAAAAGCATAAAACAAAGCAAGCCCGCCATCAAAGTAGTGGTACTGACCAATCATGCGACTGAGGATAACCGCCTGCATGCCTTGCGGGCAGGTGCAGACGGTTTCCTGGACAAATCCACTGATTTTGGTTTGCTACAAGATTATCTGCTGCGCTGGCAGCAACCGAATTCGAATCATCAAATTAACTAATGTCACCTACCTTTAGGGAAAATATCATGACTACCGCAGTCTTCACCAACAGCATCGGCAATTCGCCCTCAGTCAGCAAAAGTGCTTTTCCTGCCATTTCCAACGAAGCTGGCTGGCGCTGCCATGGCAATCTCTGGTCTGATCTGCCTGAAGTGTGCGAACTCTTGCGCATTCCTGCTCCTGCCGCTTCTGCTACAGAAGAAGTGCTGTTCCAGCATGTGCGCTACAAGGCTGGTCAAAGAATCCACACCATAGGACAAGACTTTGAAACCCTGTACATCGTCAATTCCGGTTTCTTGAAAACTGTATTGATTGATGAATATGGCAATGAGCAGGTACTGAGCTTTCCTATGAAAGGTGACTTGCTAGGCATAGATGGCATCCACAATCAACAACATGCATCTGAAGCAGTGGCTTTATCTGATTGCGACGTCATCCTGCTACCTTACAAAACCTTTTCTGCGCTTGGCCGTACTTATGCAGAACTGGAACAAGCCATGTTCAGCGTCATGAGCCGCGAGCTGGTGCGTGAACAAATCATGATAGGCATGCTCAGCGCCCTCAGTGCCGAAGCCAAGGTGGCACGTTTTCTGACGACCTTGGGCGAGCGTTTCAGTCAACTCGGCTACTCAGGCAAATCTTTTAATTTGCGCATGACCCGCCATGAGATAGGCAGCTACCTGGGCCTGACACTGGAAACCGTCAGCCGCACCCTGTCTGCCTTCAATGAAATGCGCTTGATCAGCGTGGATCAACGTCAGATTGCCCTGCTCGATATCAGCGCCCTGAAAACCCTGCGCCGCCTGCCACCAGCCAAGGCGCGCAGCAAGGTCAGTGAAAAAGTATCCGCTCTGGTTGGCAAGAGTTTATTGCCGCAATGGAGCAAAGAAGTTGCTGTTGCCTTAAATTAGTGTAAGCTTTAGCAAGTTTTATAGATTTTTGCCAGGATTAAGCTTGGCAAAAATCTAGCTAACTTGTTTTTTTTCCACGATTTAACATCAAGGAGCAAAACATGCCCTACAAGACCATCCTGGTTCATGTCGATGAATCTGAACGTTCCAAGTTTCGCGTGCAGGTCGCAGCAGAAATTGCCCGGATTGATGAAGCTCACCTGATAGGTACTGCCGTGACCGGTGTCTCGCGCTTTATCTATCAGGATGGCAATATCAGCGCCAATGACCCCAATCTGACGATACATTTGAATTATTTGCGTGAACGCGCAGAGAAAGCGGCAGCCATCTTCCATCAACAGGTTCAGGCTCTGGGCGTCAATTCCTTTGAAAGCGTGATTGCCAATGATGAAGCTGGCGGTGGCGTAGGCTTGCAGGCACGCTATAGCGATCTGGTCGTCGTAGGCCAGACCAATCGTGATGAGCCTTCACCATCGGTATTACCTGACTTTCCTGAATACCTGATCATGAATTCTGGTCGCCCTATTCTGATCATTCCTTATGTTGGTGATGTGACGACAGTCGCCAAGCGTCCGCTGATTGCCTGGGATGCCAGCCGTGAATCGACCCGCGCCATCACTGATGCCATCCCGCTCTTGCGTCGTGCTGACCTGGTACAGGTGGCGATCTTTAATCCCAAGGCCGTGCCCGACGCTCATGGCGAACAACCTGGTGCAGACATTGCCCTGTATCTGGCCAGGCATGGCATCAAGGTAGAAGTTGGCGTGCATAAAACCTCTACTGATATAGGCAATGCCCTGCTCTCGCTGGCACATGACCTGGACAGCGATATGCTGGTCATGGGTGGCTATGGACATTCACGTTTCCGCGAGATGATCATGGGCGGCGTCACCAGGACCATCTTGCAGAGCATGACCGTGCCAGTGCTGATGTCGCATTAGTCGCTAGTCGCATCAAGCGAATTTTTCTGCCTTATTCAATGACACTTCTTGGCCAGGAGTGTCATTTTCATTTGCGACCATACACCTGATGAGCTGCCATCAGGCATTTCCACATTAAAATACCCGCTTACTTCTTAAAAAATAAAAACACATGGCACACGATTACCCCAGGTTGGTCAGGGCACGCTGGATAGCTGGTTCACTGGCCCTCCTGTCGCTCATCGTATGGCTGAATCATGCTGCTCTTTCCGCCAACCGCATGCCTGCGGCCTTGCCTGTGCATACAGTGCTGGAAACCGTCACTATCGTCATTTTCACTTCTGTATTCATCGTTTGCTGGAACGCCTTTGGAGGAGCTAGAAAAAAAAGCAGCGTCATCCTGGCTGTTGCTTTTCTATGCACTGCCATACTGGGCTTTATGCATGCCATTAGTTTCCAGGGCATGCCTGGCTTTCCCGATGCTGGAGACATGCATAAATCCTTACTGTTATGGCTGCTGTCGCGCTCGTTTATTGCCACTACCTTGTTGGGCCTGGTGCTGGCACCAGAGGATTCCGAGGTTAGCCCGACACAGGCCTATTTTGTATTGATTGCAGGTTTGCTGGCGACTGCCGTCTGGATGACGATAGTGTTCTCCTTGCCACATCTGCTACCGCTAACCTATATCGAGGGACAAGGACAGACTTCTTTTAAAATGGCTTGCGAGGTCGGCCTGATTGCCATTAACCTGTTCACCGCCTATCAGTTAAACAAGCGGGACGACACCATCTCCGGCCCAAATGAGCAGGAGCATCGTTTGCAGATAGAGAGGGCTCCCCTGTTTTTAGCGGCTAGCCTGCTGGCCATGTCGGAAGTGTATTTTGCTATTTATACCGATGGCAATGATGTTTTCGTCGCCATCGGCCATGTTTTCCAATTGCTGGCGGCCATTGCCATTTATCGCGGCATGGTGGCAGTCAATATCCATACGCCTTATGCCAGCCTGGCAGAAACCAGCCAGAACCTGGCCAGCTCTGCCAAAGAACTGAGTATAGAGCGTGAGCGCCTGAGTCGCATGATAGATACCGCCATAGACGGCATCATCACTATCGACGACAGCCAATCCATTATCCTGGTCAACCCTGCCGCCGCTGCCACCTTCGGCTATGAGGTACAGGATTTGATGGGTGCTTCACTTAATCTTGTATTGCCGGAACGGCATCGCAAAGTACATGGGAAACATGTGCAACAGTTCGGTGAGACTGGTGAAACCCGCAGGAAAATGGGGGGCAATTTTGAGGATTTCTATGTCACTGGCGTAAAAGCCAATGGGGAAGAATTTCCTATAGAAGCTTCAATTTCCAGCCAGATAGAAAATGGTAAACGTTTTTACACTGTCATCTTCCGCGACATTACCGAACGCAAGGTCGCCAAGGAAAAAATGGCGCTTTACCATGATGAGCTAACACAATTATCAGCCGCTCTGCAAAGCATACGTGAAGAAGAGCGTAAACATATCGCGCGCGAACTGCACGATGATCTGGGCCAGTTACTGGCTGCGTTACGCATGGATCTATCGTTGCTGCAAAGAGATAGTGTACTAACAGGAAAAACCCAACAAACCCTGAATAGCATGGATCAATTGATACTCACATCCATCACCACCTTGAGGCGGATTGCAAGCGACCTCAGGCCGCGTGCTCTGGATGAAGGTGGCCTTTACTTCGCCTTGCAAAGCTTGCAAAAAGATTTCTCTCAAAGACATGGTATAGACTCTGAATTGCAGGCCAACGAAGAACAACTGGCACTCGACGATGCGCGCAGCACAACCATCTTCCGCATCGTGCAGGAATCACTGACAAACGTGGCCAGACATGCCGATGCCACAGAAGTGCAAATCGTTTTTGAACGCAGTCCCGACATGTTGAGTTTCAGTATTACTGACAATGGCAAAGGCATAGAAGCAGACGAGATGCGCAAGTCACGCTCTTTTGGCCTGGTCGGCATGCGCGAGCGCGTCAAGGCCATGCAGGGAGAATTTCTGGTTGAAAGCCAGCCGGGTGAAGGAACCCAGTTGAAAATTAATTTGCCACTAAGCTAAGTAAATAAATCAAGTCAATAAGTTAAGCAAATAAGTTAAGCCAATACGATAAGCCAATACGATAAGCAAATCAGGTGAGCGTGCAGACTTGCAGAATTCAGTATAAGCTAACGATAAATCGCATCGTACCCGGAGCATCCCATGTCAGTTTCAGCACTCAATAGTGGCCTTTCAGGACTCAAGGCCTATAGCACGGCACTGGACAGTTCTGGCCACAATGTGGCGAATGCCAGTACGGCAGGTTTCATCCCGCAACAAGTCAGTTTTCAGGAGCAGCCTGCAGGTGGCGTCATTGCCAACATCAGCAAGGAAGGCAGCAGTCTGGCCTCTCAAGAATTGAGCAGCACTGATCTGGCAAATGAAATCGTGCAATCCATACAATTCAAAGCAGGTTTTGACTTGTCAGCCAAAATTGTCAAAACTGCAGATGAAGTACTGGGTACGCTGATCGATATCAAGGCCTGATGCCTGCCAGCCTGCCAGTCTTCTATTTCGCAGGCACAAGACATAAGAAGGATGGCATATCCTTCATATCAAAGTAGCAAAGCCCCAGAGTTCCTGTTCCCAGCAAGACTATCGCCGCCAGATTACGCAGGCCTCGCATGATGGTTTTATTCTGCGCTTGCCGCATGACTGCCTGAGTCAATAATAAGTGTGGCAAGGCAAACAAGCCAAAGATCAGCATCAATATCCCGCCCGACCAAGCATCGCCTGACAATAAGGCAAATGGCGCGACGCTATACAAAAGACCACAGGGCAAACAGCCCCAACTCATGCCCATTAAAAATGGATATTTGGTCGCCTGTTGCAGCGATGGCAGCCTCCTGCTAAGACTCACATGTAAATTTGCCAGGGCATTTCGCAGAAAGGCTAATGCTGGCGACAGGCCCAATACGCGCAAACCAAGGAATATCAACATCAAATTGCCGGCCACAAACAGGATTTGCTGGATAGGCAAATAGGGTTTGAACAACATACCTGCAGCACCCAGTCCACCAAAAATGCTACCGGCAATGACATAGGTAAAGATGCGACCACTTTGCAATAAGACTTGATAAAGCAGCCTGTCTGACCAATGATCAAGGGCTTGCCCGGCGACGGTAATCGGAATGATTTTATTCATGGATGCCGCAGGCTGATATCGCACCTGCCCTACCTGTGTCAACAGCATGGAAATACCACCACACATGCCAACGCAATGTACACCACCTATGGCACCGGCAGTCATTGCAGCAAATACCAAAGGCAGGCTCAGCATATCAAATCAGTTTGGAAAACCTGGCACTCGATTGCTGTGACAGATAGCGGTCAAAAACCATCGCCAATGCGCGCACAAACAAGCGCCCCTTGGGCGGGACGCTGATGCTGGCATCATCAATAAGGACGATGCCTTCTTTCGCATAGTCTTGCAGCGTCTGCAATTCAGTGACGAAATAATCAGTAAAAGAAATGCCATATTGCATTTCGATCAATTTGAAATTCAGGGTATTACTACACATCAGACTCATGATGACTTGCCTGCGCAAGATATCATCGGCATCGAGTTGGCAACCTTTTTCGACTGGCAGTATTCCCCGGTCCAGACAGGCATAATATTCATCCAGCGTGCGCAGGTTTTGCCCGTAAGATGCACCTACCTTCGCGATAGCAGACAAACCCAGGGCGATCAGGTCACAATCTGCCCGCGTGGTGTAACCCTGAAAATTCCTGTGCAAAGTGCCGTCCAGCGTCGCCTGTGCCAGGCTATCGTCAGGCTTGGCAAAATGATCCAGGCCTATGTAAACATAGCCCTCTGCCAGCAAGCGTTTGATGGACATCAGAAAAATCTGCAGACGTTGCTCAGCAGATGGCAAATCCGCCTCAGCGATGCGACGTTGTGGTTTGAAGCGCGTCGGCAAGTGCGCATAATTGTAGAGTGCAATACGGGCTGGTGAAAGCGCTATGACTTGATCCAGAGTTTGCGAAAAACTGTCCAGGTTTTGCCTGGGCAAACCATAGATCAAATCGAAATTGATGGATTGAAAACCACAGGCGCGACTGTCAGCTACCGTCTGCGCCACCATCTCATAGGGCTGTAGTCGGTGCACTGCTTTTTGTACATCCACATTAAAGTCTTGCACACCCAGACTGGTGCGATTGAAACCCAGTTCTGCCAATAATTGCAAAGTCGCGGTCGTGACCGTGCGTGGATCTATCTCTATGGAGATTTCTGCATCATCAGAAAAATCAAAGTGCTCGCGCAATAAATGCATCAAGCGCCGCAATTCATCGTGACTCAGAAAAGTGGGCGTCCCCCCACCCAGATGTAACTGGCTCAGAGTTTCACGCGCATGCAAATGACTGGTGACCAGGCTCAATTCCCTGGCCAGATATTCCAGGTATTTGGCAGAACGTCCGTGATCCTTGGTAATGACCTTGTTGCAAGCGCAGTAATAGCAAAGCGAGGCACAAAACGGAATGTGTATGTAGAGCGATAATGGCGGCTTATCAGCCAATCGGCTGCGCTCTTGCAGATAGCGGATATAGGTTTGTGCAGTAAAGCCATCGGCAAACCGGTCAGCCGTCGGATAAGAGGTATAGCGCGGCCCCAGGCTATCGAAACGGCGTATCAGGTCTTCGGGAATTTCTACCGCAGGGAATGCAGCCGCTTCATTCATTTTCATGGTGATGTCTCAATGTGCTTTTTGCACGAGCAAGGCCGTCAAACCACTAGACAAGATTCCTAACAGCCAGAAGGCAAAAAAACCTACTGTATAGACACCGGTTTCATGCATTTGCAGGCGTTGATCCAGTACGATCAATTCCAGAGGATCAACCAGGCTGAAGAACAAACCTGTTGCCGCAGATGCCATCAAAAAAGCGGGCCACAAGACGATCATTAACATAGAGCGTAATTGTGGTTTGTGTTCCTTCGTCGTGTTATTGTCCAAATCTTGTCCCCTTCTAGTGGTTGTCCGGCCTCAGGTAAGCAAGCTTTCAGGGATTACCCTCATTTTGCTGCATTCAGTTGCACCGGTTTTTGTCCTGGATCAAACCAGTCGCCGGTCAAACGCCAGTCTGTGGTTTCCAGTTTGATGTGGAACAATTTCACAGCACCTTGATCGGTATTGGGCATCAGCTTCAAGTCGCCTTCATAATGACCAGGCGCAATCTGTTTCATCGGCAGGCGACGTATGACTTCACTGACCGAATTGCCTCCTGCTGCGGCATTGGCAATGCTGAGTTGCAGGCTTTCTGGCAGCTTGCCCTTGCCACTCAGTTGCAGGCTGATTTTGCCATTGGCAAAGTCGGCATTGATATAGGCATTGAGTTGCAACTCCCTGGCTTTGGCGTCGCGCTGTATGTCTTTATTGATCATCAAGCCTTGCTTGTAGTAATCCTCAGCGACGACCTTGTCGGCGCCGTGCATGGCGATGTAACCCGTGTACAGACTGGCGCATACCACGGTGGCCGGACCACCGACCACCAGTAGCAACCAGGGCTCCTTGTACCAGGCGTCGCGCCTGGATTTTGGGGGCATCAAACTGGCTTCCATTTTATTCTCCTATCGTGGAACGATGAACACGGCTTTTTCTGTCACGGCCACTTCTGGCGAGGCGATATCCTTGATGATGAAACGTATGCGATTAGAGCCGCTACCCAGTACATTGGCCGGTACTCTGACCCGCACAGGGAAAGCCTTGGTGCTCGCTGAACCAACTTCCATATCCCTTGAATTCACTATCATTGCGCCCGCCGCTCCCTGCACTTCCACGCTGAAACGCCGTGGCGACTCCTGGGTATTCATGACTTGCAGGCGGTAGACATTTTCTATCGCACCAGTTTCCGTGACTTTGGGCATTCCTCTGTCCTTGAGTACATCCACTTTCAAGGGTGTATGCAAGGCCAGTGAAACCGCCGACATGACAATAATCATACCCAGCAAACCGCCATAGATCAGGGTGCGCATGCGGAATACTCTTTTCCACATGGCTTTATCGTCCAGTTTTTTAGTCAGCGCATGCTCAGTGGTATAGCGTATCAAGCCACGCGCATAACCCATCTTGTCCATGACCTGATCACAGCCGTCAATACAGGCACCGCAAGCTATGCATTCATATTGCAAGCCTTCACGGATATCAATACCCGTTGGACAAACCTGCACGCAAATTCCGCAGTCGACACAATCGCCCAGGCCCTGAGATTTGTAATCGATTTTCTTGTTGCGGGAACCGCGTGGGTCACCACGTGCCGTGTCATAAGTGACGATCAGCGTATCCTTGTCAAACATGGCACTCTGGAAGCGTGCATAAGGGCACATGTATTTGCAAACCTGTTCACGCATCCAGCCTGCATTGCCGTAAGTGGCAAAGCCATAGAACAGGAACCAGAATGTTTCCCAAGGCCCCAACGTAAAATCGCCCACTGAGATCGCCAGTTCATGGATGGGCGTGAAGTAGCCAACAAAGGTGAATCCCGTCCACAATGCCAATGCTATCCAGATAAAGTGCTTGAGAAATTTAAGTGTGAATTTATGCGCCGACATGGGCGAGGCATCCAGCTTGATCCTGGCATTACGCTCGCCTTCTATCCTGGCTTCTATCCAGAGGAAAATTTCGGTATAGACCGTTTGCGGACAGGCATAACCGCAAAACACCCGGCCCGCAATCGCTGTAAACAAGAACAGGCTCAAAGCAGAAATCACTAGCAAAATGGCCAGGTAAATAAAATCCTGAGGCCACAGGACCAGGCCAAAAATATAAAACTTGCGTGCTACCAAATCAAACAGCACAGCTTGCCTGTCGTTCCAGTTCAACCAGGCTGTGCCATAAAACAAAGCCTGTGTAAAAAACACCAGCACCCAGCGCCAGGAAGAAAACCAGCCTGTTTGTGTACGCGGATAAATTTTTCTGCGTTCTTCAAAAAGCGCCAATTCTGCTTCTTGTATAGGCACCGGGATTATGGGTATGTGCTTCATCGTGATTCTATTTTTCCTGGTTAAGCAAAAAGGCTGCACCTCTCAAGGCAGGCGGGGCATGCTGTATGATCATTTCTGATTGACTATTTGCCCGATGCTGCTTCAGAGGCGCTGACAGCAATTTGTTTGACTGCACTGATATCGGCGTCACTGGCCTGGGCAGAACTATTCGACAAACTCCAGACATAGGCAGCCAGCAAATGTATTTTGCCCTCAGTCAAAATCGCTTTGTGGGCTGGCATCTGGTTATTGCGACCCTTGTTGATGGTTTCCATCACGGTCTCTATACCACCGCCGTACAGCCAGATTTTGTCCGTCAGATTTGGGGCACCCAGGGCTTGGTTACCCTTACCATCTCCGCCATGACAGGCGGCACAGGCTGCAAATTTGGATTTTCCTATTGCAGCCTTGATAGGGTCATGTGCAGAATTTGACAGGCTGAGTACATAGTTGGCGACGTTCCTGACATCATCATCCGTACCCAGTGCAGCACCCATGGGTGGCATCTGGCCATGACGACCTTCACGGATGGTGGTCAATATAGTCTGCGGATCACCACCATACAGCCAGTCACTATCAGTCAGGTTGGGATAGCCTTTACCACCTTGCGCGTCAGAGCCGTGACATTGTGAGCAAGTATTGAGGAACAGGCGCTGACCGATTTCATGCGCTTGCGGATCTTTGGCAATCGCCTTGATATCCATGGCCAGGTATTTATTGAAGATGGGCCCATATTGCGCTTCGCCATCCTTCATTTCCTTTTCATAGGCGCCCTTTTGGCTCCAGCCAAATGTGCCCTGCCATTTACCAAAGCCAGGATAAACTATCAGATAGCCCACGCTATACACCACAGTCAGGTAAAACAACCACATCCACCATTTGGGCAAAGGGTTGTTTTGCTCCATCAAGTCACCGTCCCAGACATGGCCAGTGGTTTCTACAGGCAAGGGCTTGCCGTCACTGCCGACTTTCACCTTGACCTTGGATTGCGACCACAACAGCAAGACACAGGCCAGCATGGACAAGGCGGTGGCAATAGCGATGCCGGTACTCCACCATTCATTAAAAAAGTCTGCCATGGCTATTTTCCATTCTCATTATCAATTGGCAAGCGCGCCATTTTTTCGAATTTTTCCTTATTCCCGGCACTGAATGCCCAGTAAAGAATGCCAAGGAATACGACGAGGCTGATGACCGTCACGACGCTGCTGATTATTGTGAAATTCATGTTATTTCTCCCCGAAAGACTGAGCCGCTCTGGACTCAGTCTTTCCTATATCAATTCTTGTTCTTGATTGCAGTACCCAACACTTGCAAATAGGCGATCACCGCATCCAGCTCAGTCTTGTTGGCCAATTCAGACGGGCCTGCCTTGATTTGCTCTTCTGTATAAGGCACACCCAGGGTTTTCATGGCTTTGAGCTTGGGAGTGATTTCATCAGGAACCAGCTGGGTCTTGCCCAGCCATGGGTAGGCTGGCATATTGGACTCGACCACGACGGAACGTGGATCCGTCAAATGATCCTTGTGCCAGGAATCGCTATAGCGACCGCCTACACGCGCCAGGTCAGGCCCGGTGCGCTTGCTGCCCCATTGGAAGGGATGGTCATAGATGGATTCTCCAGCCACCGAATAATGGCCATAGCGTTCTGTTTCAGCCCTGAAGGGACGGATCATCTGCGAGTGGCAGCCATAACAGCCTTCCCGCAAATAGATATCGCGCCCCGCCAATTGCAAGGCAGAATATGGCAGCATGCCCTGCACCGGTTGGGTGGTTGATTTTTGGAAGAACAGGGGCACGATCTCCACCAGGCCGCCAACACTGATCGTCAGTATCACCAGGACCAGCAACAAGCCCACATTTCGCTCAATCAGATCATGAGTAAAATTACGCATCAAATTTCTCCTTTGATTTCTCTGATTTATGCATGCGCTGCAGCAGCAGGCAGTGCAGGAATTGTGTTGTTCACAGGTTTGGCTGACATCAGCGTTTTGGCAACGTTATAGGCCATGACCAGCATGCCACTGAGATACAGCAAACCACCTGTCATGCGTATCACGTAGTAGGGATAAGTGGCTTTCACACTCTCGACAAAAGAGTAGGTCAAGGTGCCGTCTTCATTCACTGCACGCCACATCAAACCTTGCATGACACCGGCAATCCACATGGAGGCGATGTACAAGACAACACCGATAGTCGCTACCCAGAAATGCACTTCAATAAGACGTTTGCTATACATCTGCGTCTGGCCAAACAGGCGCGGGATCAGGTAATACAGGCTGCCTATAGTGATGAAACCCACCCAGCCCAGCGCACCGGAGTGCACGTGACCAACAGTCCAGTCTGTGTAGTGCGACAAGGCATTCACCGTCTTGATCGCCATCATCGGTCCCTCAAAGGTCGACATGCCATAGAAAGACAGGGACACGATGAGAAAGCGCAGGATAGGGTCAGAGCGCAGCTTGCTCCAGGCACCGGACAAGGTCATGATGCCGTTGACCATGCCACCCCAGGAAGGAGCCAGCAAAATCAGCGAGAACAGCATGCCTATGGATTGCGCCCAGTCAGGCAAGGCTGTGTAATGCAAGTGGTGCGGACCCGCCCACATATAAGTGAAGATCAGCGCCCAGAAGTGGACGATGGACAGGCGATAAGAATAGACGGGACGTTCGATTTGCTTGGGTATGAAGTAATACATCATGCCCAGAAAACCCGCAGTCAGGAAAAAGCCCACTGCATTATGGCCATACCACCATTGCACCATCGCATCCTGCACACCAGAATAGGCAGAATAAGACTTCATGAAAGATACCGGGATAGCAGCGCTATTGACGATATGTAAAACTGCCACGGCAATAATGAAAGCGCCGAAGAACCAGTTGGCCACATAAATATGCTCCACCTTGCGCTTCATCAGCGTGCCAAAAAACACGATGGCAAAAGCTACCCAGACCACCGCGATCAACAGATCGATAGGCCATTCCAGTTCGGCATATTCTTTACCCTGGGTATACCCCATAGGCAAACTGATGGCAGCAGCAACAATCACCAACTGCCAGCCCCAGAAGGTGAATTCGGCTAGACCGTCAGAAAACAGACGCACATTCGAAGTGCGCTGAACGACATAATAGGAAGTGGCAAACAAGGCACAGCCACCAAAGGCAAAGATCACGGCATTGGTATGCAAGGGACGCAAGCGACCATAGCTCAGCCATGGTATTCCCCCCAGAAATTCCGGCCAGGCAAGCTGGGTTGCTATCACCACGCCTACCAGCATGCCGACGATTCCCCACACCACTGCCATGACAGAAAATTGCCGTACAACCCTATAGTTGTATGTGTTTTCTTTAGTTATTGTCATGATCTCACTCTGTTGTAAAAGTACACAGCAAGAATAACAATCAGGTCGCCGGTGACATTGATACACATCAAATATTGCCGGATTCAAAGACGATTACATGCAATAAGCAAAATCCTCAATTTTTTGACAAAAAAAAAGACACTCAGAGAGTGTCTTTTTCCAACCGCAAATTGAACTGGTTTATGGTGCGGCAGTAACCGGTGCTGTAACGGCAGCTTTATTTACCGTGACTTTTGCTCTTTGCTTTAATAATTCAAGATAAGCATACAGATTTTGAGCAGATTGCATACTGGTCAATTGCTGCGCCTCGGAAGCACGACGCTTTTCGTCCGGTGTGCCAGCAGTGACTTTGCCTATGCGGAAAATGACATAGCCAGCAGAACCCAGGTGCGTGCCAACAAAGGCTGGCAATTTCTGCGTATCAGCACGCATCAAATCAACCAAAGCTGCACTAGGAATGTCCTGGTTTTTCAAACGGGATACCATCTTGGCTTCGGTAAATCCTGCTGTTGAATCAGCTGCCTTCAAGGCTGCCAGCTTGGCTATGCCTTCTTTTTCTGCCAGCGCGGCTGCTTCTGTAGCGGTCACTTGTGCAAGTATTGCCGCTTTGACTTCTTCAAACGGACGCTTCGCTGCAGGTTTGTATTCAAGAATACGGCCAGCAATACGCGTGTTCGGAGCAATCTCTACCGCTTCTGTATTGTGCTTTTTCTTGATCACGTCATCAGAGAAAATTGCTTTCAGAAATTTGGAGTTAGTTGCTTCGGCAGCACCCTGCGCACCAGGTTTGCTGTTGCGTGTCAAACCATTCGCTACCTGTATCTTCAGTTTGAGTTTTTCAGCGACAGGTTTCAGGCTATCGGCTTGCTCATACAGGAGATTACCAAAAGTTTCAGCCGCTTCTGTATAAGCTTTGCCAGCCTTTTGTTTTTTGATCTCAGCGGCGATCTGCGTTTTTACTTCGTCCAAAGCTTTCACTGTGGCAGGCTTGATCGCAGTCACGGTAATGATATGAAAGCCATAGTCAGATTGCACCAGCTCACTGATTTCACCTTGCTTGAGCTTGTACGCACTTTCTTCAAACTGTGGAACCATCGCGCCACGTCCAAAGAAATCCAGATCACCGCCTTTTTCCTTGGAACCCGGATCTTCAGAGTTTTCCTTGGCGAGCTTGGCGAAATCTTCTGGTTTTTTCTTCAGCTGCGCCAGAATGCCAGCAGCCTTGGCTTTTGCCTTTTCCTTGTCAGCAGCACTGGCATCCTTGCCAGCGGTGATCAAAATATGGCTGGCACGACGCTGCTCTTCTGTTGTATAGATTTTTTCATTTGCCTTATAGTAGGCTTGAATATCGGCGTCCGACACTGTCGTTTGCTCAGCCAATACATCACTATTCAAAACTACGTATTCAGCATTGATTTGTTCAGGGATTTCAAACTGCGCCGTATTTTTTTCGTAATAGGCCTTGAGCATTTCGTCTGTAACTTTAACGCGTGCAGCAAAGTCTTCAGGTTTGTACATCAACATTTGTACTTCGCGCTCTTGCTCATTGATAGCAGACAAGCGATCCGCTACTGTTTTTGAAACAAAGGCACTCGCCTGAACAGGACTCAGCAATTGCTGGACGATCAAATCCTGGCGCAAACGCTGTTCATACATGGTAGGCGTCAAGCCCTGTATGGACAGCAGGCGATTGTATTCTGCATTATCAAAATGACCGTCAGCCTTGACCAGACCTGGTGTTTGAGAAATATTGTCTCGCAAAGTAATATCTGCAATTGCCAGCTTCTTCACCGCAACCTCGCCAGCCATTGCCTTGCGCGCAATTAAGTCATCCAAAATACTTTGTCTTGCTTCCGCAGTATTGAGCATTTTCGCATCAAATTGCGGACCATATGCCTGGCGCATACGATCTAGCTGATCACGTAATGCCTGATCAAATTCAGCCTGCGAGATAGGAACACCTGCAACTTTTGCAATGCCCTCCTCTTTGCCTATAGACCGCAAAGCGTCAGTGTTGCCGAACAAAACAAAGGACGGCAAGATAAGAACAGCTAACAAAATTTGCATTAAGCGCTGATGGGTACGAATAAATTCAAACATGTTCAACCAATCACGTGGCTAAGTATCACAATAACAATTTGACGAATACAAAAAAAGGCGAACTTTCGTTCGCCTTTTCGATTTTCTGGCGGAGCGGACGGGGCTCGAACCCGCGACCCCCGGCGTGACAGGCCGGTATTCTAACCAACTGAACTACCACTCCTTTTTTTACTGCCTAACTTTATTTTGTCTGATTTTTGGTGGGCGCTGAGAGGCTCGAACTCCCGACCTAAGCCTTGTAAGGGCTCCGCTCTACCAACTGAGCTAAGCGCCCCACGCATACAAACAAATTCCGCGACTCAGTCACCGAGCCACGAAAGAGCGCTAGTTTACCGCATCTTTCAAAGCTTTGCCAGCTTTAAATTTTGGAGCCCAGGCAGCCTTGATCTTGATAGGTTCGCCAGTTTTAGGATTACGACCTGGCCTGGCTGCACGTTTCGCTACCGAGAAAGTGCCAAAGCCAACCAGTGTTACGGTACCTTTTTTCTTCAATGTGGTCTTTACCGCGCCGATCACTGCATCCAGCGCACGCGACGAAGCCGCTTTAGAAATATCCGCTGTCTTCGCAATATGATCGATCAACTCAGTCTTATTCACTTATAGCCCCCTCACAAAAATTTGAATTTCGCGATGATGTATTCGATTATTTTATTGGTCGTGCATCTATCACGGCAAGCAGGAAATCTGCATCCGGTATTAGAGCAAGCCGCAAAGCCTTGTGTCAAGCGGTTTGCATGCTTTCTGTAGAAACTTAAAAAATTTCAGCAATTATCCAGATTTGCTTATTCATTTTTCTTACAGCTTGCTGAATTTTGTCAGAAAAAACCTGCCATAAATCTGCAAGGAATCTGGAATTACAGCATTGCGTAAAAGAAAATCCATGCTCAGTTCTGTCATCTATTTCTATGGCATTTTCTTCAGCTCGCGACAAATGCCGCCCAAGCTCGCCCACCAGATTTCCTGGTCTCTGGCATACTATGACAAATATTGATTAATAGATTGATTAATAGCAGGCTGGATTTTCCACTCGAATGTGACAAATCAAGGTCATCATCTAACCGGGCTGTGCCGAACTGGTCTGCAAACTCAGCACCCCGAGCGTAAATTAACCATCATCACATAATGAAGAATTTTGACGTAGCAATTGTAGGTAGTGGACTGGCTGGCTTATCCGTCGCCTTACATCTGGCGCAAACACGCAAAGTCGCGATTATTTCCAAACGTGAATTACTGGATGGAGCCAGTAATTGGGCACAAGGTGGCATAGCCGCCGTACTCGATTCCCACGATAGCCATGAACAACATATTTCCGACACGCTGATTGCAGGTGGCGGCCTGTGTGATGAAGGTGCTACCCGTTACATCATAGAACATGGGCGCGAAGCCATAGACTGGCTGATAGAACAAGGCGTGCCGTTTACCCGCGATGAAGAGGCGGAGCTGGGTTTTCATTTGACACGCGAAGGTGGCCACAGCCAGCGCCGTATCATCCATGCAGCCGATGCGACTGGCCATGCGGTGCAAGTCACACTGGAACAAAAAGTACGCAACCATCCCAATATTAGCCTGTTTGAACATCACTATGCGATTGATGTGATTACCTCGGCCAAACTGGGGGACAATTCCCCCACCCCTCATTGCCTGGGCCTGTATGTGCAGGACGTAAAAAGCGGCAAGGTCCATACCTTTGCCGCGCAACATACGGTGATGGCAACGGGTGGTGCTGGCAAGGTCTATCTGTACACCACCAATCCAGATACTGCCACCGGCGACGGCATCGCCATGGCCTGGCGTGCTGGTTGCAGGGTCAGTAATATGGAATTTATCCAGTTCCACCCTACTTGCCTGTACCATCCCTTTGCCAAATCTTTTTTGATCACCGAGGCAGTGCGCGGCGAAGGCGGCATCTTGAAATTACCTGCCGAAGCTGGTGCATCAGGGGGCAAGCGCTTCATGACAAATCATGACGCGCGCATGGAGTTGGCACCACGCGATGTAGTGGCCCGCGCCATCGACTTTGAAATGAAAAAACGCGGCCTAGATTTTGTCGAACTTGATATCAGCCATCAACCACCAGAATTTTTGAAAGAGCACTTCCCCACCATCTATGCGCGCTGCCTGGAATTGGGTATAGATATCACCAAGCAAGCCATACCTGTGGTGCCAGCAGTGCACTTCACTTGCGGTGGCATCGTCACTGATACCGATGGCCGCACCGACTTGCCTGGTCTGTATGCCGTGGGTGAAACTGCCTACACTGGCCTGCATGGTGCCAATCGTCTGGCCAGCAATTCCCTGCTCGAATGCCTGGTGGTTGGTCGTGCTACAGCCAAGCATATAGAAGCGCAGGAACGTGCCAGCGTCATTGCCTTGCCAGACTGGGATGAAAGCCGCGTCTCGGATGCGGATGAAGAAGTCGTCATCGCCAATAACTGGGATGAATTGCGCCGCTTCATGTGGAATTATGTAGGTATAGTGCGCACCACCAAACGCCTTGAACGCGCCAAACACCGCATCCGTTTATTGAAGGAAGAGATAGACGAATACTATGCCAACTTCCGCATCTCGAATAATTTACTGGAGTTGCGTAATCTGGTTGAAGTGGCCTCCCTGATCGTCAACAGCGCCTTATCCCGCCGTGAAAGCCGTGGCTTGCATTTCAGCCGCGACTATCCCGACACTTTACCCAAAGCATTGCCTACTGTGTTATCACCAAAACGCAAAAAATAAATCTTTTGCTGACAGCGATGTGGAAGCTGTCAGCATTGAGGCAGCTCCTGGATAGCAGTCGGCCTGGATCTTGGCGTATTTTCTGCACGGCAGGCCGCAGCGACGAACCCAATTGCGGCTTTACGTGCTGACCGTTGATGCGAGATAATCGGCCGCGCTGACGAACGGCTTAATTGCTCGCCTCTGATTATTTCTACAACGGCTACGTCAACTTTTTCATTGACATCACCATATACTATTCACCATCCCATCTCAAGAGATATAACTTTGCTTATTATCCCTTGTCAGAAACTCCTGCTCTAACCCGTTACAATTCTTTTGCGTGCAGGCAAACCAACTTACCTCATTGAACGCGCATTTACCGCCAAGATTATCTTTCAAGAAACTGCAATTTTCAAATTCGCAGTTAATAAACCTGACGCCAGAAAATCCAGTTCCTAGAAAAGTGCAATTTAAAAATTTCACATCAACGAAGATCGCAGTATTGAATAATCCCCAATACCACTCACAATCTGTAAAGCAACATGCCAGAAAAGTCGAAGTGAAGTTACCACCTTCAATTTGCATACCTGCAAATTCGCAATACCGAAAAATATGTTCATCCAGACTGCCTGCTTGCTTCAGCCCGGATGAAAAATCTTGATTTTCGAATAGCATGTATCTGTTTGCGACGTCGCTTAAACTATCCGCAAAGAATAATCCGTCGCCTTGATATCCTTGGTCAGGCTGCCTATGGATATCCTGTCCACACCAGTCTCGGCAATTGCTCTCACCGATGCATGGTCTATACCGCCAGAGGCTTCCAGCAAGGCTCGGCCAGCGGTGATGGCCACTGCTTCGCGCATCATGGTGATGTTGAAGTTGTCCAGCAAAATTGAAGTCGCACCAGCATTCAGTGCAGTCTGCAATTGGTCCAGGGTTTCCACCTCTATTTGTATAGTCACACCAGCATTCAGGCTCAGGGCTTTTTGCATGGCTTCAGCCACGCCACCTGCTGCTGCGATATGGTTTTCCTTGATAAGGATGCCATCGTACAAGGCCAGGCGCTGGTTCATGCCACCGCCTACACGCACCGCATATTTTTGTGCCAGGCGCATGCCAGGCAAGGTTTTGCGGGTGTCGAGTATTGCGGCTTTTGTGCCAGCAATGATGGCGACATATTTGCTGGTGGCTGTAGCCACTGCAGATAATAATTGCAGGAAATTCAGCGCGGCACGTTCGGCTGTCAGCAAGGCCCGGGCTGGTGCCTTGATTTTGCAGACGACGGTGTTTGCCTTCATCCGTTCACCCTCGGCATATTGCCAGTCTACTTCTATGCTTGCATCCAGTGCTGTCATCACGGCGTCAAACCATGGAGCACCACACAGAACAGCATCTTCACGCACGATGACTTGTGCCTGCACGACTTCATCGGCAGGCACCAGCAAGCCTGTCAGGTCAGCAGCGCCGACATCTTCGGCCAGCGCATCGCTGATATTACGTTCAAATGCTTTTTGTAAATCTGCATCAAAAGGGAAATGCGTATTCTTTAAATTACCAGACATGTCCAGATAACCTCAGTGTAATTGTATGGGGCTTGCGCAGCATTCAGGCCGGGCCTATGCCGGAGAACAATTTGGCTTCTTTAGCCAGATCACCGGATGGACGTACATTGGCTTTTTTGGCCGCAGCGAAATCCAGCATGCGGTCTATGCAAACCTTGGCTTTTTGCCCTACTGCCGGGTCAACCTGAATTTCATTATTGCCGTTCTCAAGTACCTGCATCAGATTGCGCAAGCCATTCATCGCCATCCAGGGGCAATGTGCACAGCTCTTGCAAGTCGCGCTATTACCCGCTGTTGGAGCAACGATGAAACGCTTGGTTGGTGCTGCCATTTGCATTTTGTGCAGGATGCCATTGTCAGTGGCGACGATGAACTCATCTGCATCCAGCGTCTGTGCTGCAAGGATCATTTGCGAAGTCGAACCGACCACATCGGCCAGTGCGACGACAGCAGCCGGGGACTCAGGATGAACCAGGATTTTGGCATGAGGATACTCTGCCTTGAGCACATCCAGCTCTATGCCCTTGAATTCATCATGCACCAGGCAGGAACCCTGCCACAGCAACATGTCTGCACCTGTCTGCTTCTGGATATAACCACCCAGATGTTTATCCGGGGCCCAGAGTATTTTTTTGCCTTGTGCATGCAGGTGAGCAACGATGTCCAGGCCTATGCTGGAGGTCACCATCCAGTCAGCACGCGCCTTGACGGCTGCGCTGGTATTGGCATAGACGACGACGGTGCGGTCGGGATGGGCATCGCAGAACGCCGCAAACTCATCTGCCGGGCAACCCAGGTCCAGCGAGCAGGTCGCATCCAGGTCGGGCATTAAAATGGTTTTTTCGGGGCTTAGTATTTTGGCGGTTTCGCCCATGAATTTCACTCCGGCGACGACCAGAGTCTTGGCGGGATGATCTCGGCCAAACCTTGCCATTTCCAGCGAGTCAGAAACGCAGCCACCGGTTTCTTCTGCCAGGTCCTGCAATTCGGCATCGACATAATAATGTGCTACCAGTACAGCCTGCTTTTCTTTCAAGAGCTGGCGTATTCTGGCTTTAAGCTCCAGTTTTTCCATCGCTGAAGGCGCATCCGGGATGCGTGCCCACGCATTAGCGGTACAACTACTGCCCACTTCCATCTGTGGGAGTTCAAATTCGACAACTTTGGTTTCCATATAGCCCTACATATCTGGAGTGCATAGAGTACACATGCAGGCATGCACTCTGATGACAAGAAATATTTGGCAGGCATGGGGTTGCCAGATTTACATCCAGCATCACCCCAACCTGCAGTCTCTACTGCATTTCAGGCCATAGTATACGCTGTTACCAGATATTTACCCGGGTCGTCATTGGACGCAGAGGTGAACGCTCCCCCTTGCACTGGAAAGCATCAGAAAATTCCGTCATATTTGCCAATGGCGCAATGACACGGTATTTGTCTGGTGAGTGAGGGTCAGTTGCCAGTTTCATACGCAACATCTCATCACGGATAAGACTGCGGAAGCTTTGCGCATTGGCGACAAAGAAGCGCTGATCAACCGTCAAGCCATCAATTTCCTTGGCCTGGGGCTTGCGCTCCAGTGATTTGTGCAGCGCTTGCAGGGCTATCTTCATACCACCCAGATCGGCAATATTTTCACCCGCAGTCAGCTTGCCGTTGATGTGCAATTTATCGATAGGATTGAATTCGTCAAACTGCTTTTCTATGGCTTTGACACGGACCAGGAATTTTTTCTCATCTGATTTGGTCCACCAGCTTTTCAGATTGCCTTCGGCATCATATTGACGGCCTTCATCATCAAAGGCATGGGTCAGTTCATGACCAATTGTTGCACCGGTATTGCCGTAGTTGGCCGCCGGATCCGCGTTCACATGATATAGAGGCGGTTGCAGTATGCCTGCCGGGAACACCATTTCATTCATGGTGGGGTTGTAGTAGGCATTCACGGTTTGTGGCGTCATACCCCATTCATTCCTGTCTATGGGTTTGCCCAGCTTGGCCAGATTGCGCTTGAATTCAAACTCAGCGGCGCGTGCCATGTTCGCTGCATAAGGGCCAGTATCGATTTGCAGGCTGCTGTAATCACGCCAGACATCGGGGTAACCAATTTTTACCAGGATAGTGTCGAGTTTTTTATAAGCTTGTTGCTTGGTGGTATCCGACATCCATTCCAGCTTGCCTATACTTTCACGCATGGCCAGTTTGATGTTATCCACCATTTCCAGCACACCGGCTTTGGCTTCAGGGCCAAAGAATTTGGCGACATACAGCTCACCCATGGCTTCACCTGCCATGGCATCGATAGAGCCCAGGACGCGCTTCCAGCGTGGTTGCAATTCCTTGGTGCCTGCCAGTGTTTTGCCATAGAAATCAAAGTTGGCATTAACAAAGGCAGAGCTCAAATCCCTGGCACGTGCGTTGGCCAGTTGCCAGCGCAAATATGTCTTCCATTGATCGAGGCTGACGGCATTGAGCATGCGCCCTGCTTCTGCAATGAACTTGGGATGAGCAAGATTGAATTGACCAGGTTGCGCCAGGCCCAGCTCACTAAAATAAGTCGCCCAGGCAGTTTTATTGTCTGTCTTTTGCAAGGCATTCAAATCAGACAAGTGGTAACTGGCTTGCGGGTCGCGCAATTCCACCTTGGTCAAGGATGCCTTGGCCAAGCGTGTCTCCAGTGTCATGACCACTGCAGCATTTTGTTTTGCCTGGTCTGGTGCATCACCGAGCAAAGTAAAAATTTGAGTGACATAGGCGACATACTTGTCACGAATATCCTTGGTCTTGGCATCAGTCTTCAAATAATAATCGCGGTCAGGCAAGCCCAGGCCACCCTGCATGATTTGCGGGATGTAACGCGTAGTATTTTTAGCGTCCTGATCTACTGCAAAACCAAATAAGGGTGAGACGCCTTGCTTGTGCAAGCTGGCAATCACGGCCAACAACTGCGTACTATCCTTGATGCCACTGATTTGCGCGAACTGTGGTTCCAGCGGTTTGATACCTTCTTTTTCTATCTGCGCTTCATTCATGCCGCTGGCATAAAACGCCCCTACCAGTTGCGCTGCCTTGCTCTTGCCATCACCTTTTGCTGCCGTCTCAGCTAGCAGTTTTAATGCAGCCAGATTTCGTTCAGTCACTTCATCGTAGGCGCTGTAACGCGCACGATCTGAAGGAATGGGATTCGCTTTCAACCATTCGCCGTTTGAATACTGAAAGAAGTCTGTACAGGGGTCGGCTTTTTTATCCATGGTCATGGATTCCAGCACCAGTTGATTTGATGTCGCTGTTTGCGCCATCACTGCATTGCCCATGCATGCCAGGCCAACCAAACTGGCCAGCAGGCTGCGTTTGAAGATATTTTTTGTTTGCATTTTTTATTTCCCTGTTTTTTTAAATTTATTGTGGCAATACCTGCACCGCTATACCTGAATATTGTCCGGGTGAGCGATACACTCTTTGCGTGGCTTTCTGGAAATCTTCAGGATTAGCTTTAGGAATATCCATGAATTTTTGTGGGTTCAAATCCACCAGCGGGAACCAGCTGCTTTGCACTTGCACCATGATGCGATGACCACGGCGGAAGGTGTGCTGGATATCCGGCATGTTATAGCTGATGGCTGCTACTTTGCCTGGCACGAAGGGCTCGGGGGTTTCAAAGCTATTGCGGAATTTGCCGCGCAAAGGCTCGCCCCTGACCAGTTGCTGGTAACCTGCCATGGCAACGGAAGGCGGCTGCACGTCAGTGCCACGCGCCTGCGCTGCCGGTTTTTCCGGGTAAGTCGATGGGTATACATCGATCAGTTTGACGACCCAATCCGCGTCCGTGCCTGAAGTAGACACAAATAATTTGGGATTAACCGGCCCAACAATGGTCACATCTTCTGCCAGTGGCTCTGTCTGGTAGACCAATACATCTGGGCGTGTAGAGGCAAAGCGCTGGTCGGAGACGACATATTCGCGCGGCACACCTGTAGAGGTGTAAGAAATAAAAGGTACTGGTTTTTTAGGGTCGCTGACGTACTCATCAAAAGTATTGAATTCTGTCTGCGGTTCTTTCCAGCTCAGGCTGCCATCATTGCCAAAATACAGCGTACGCTTTTGTGCCTGCTGTGGCGGCCAGCTAGTATATTCACGCCAGACATTGGTACCCGTTTCAAACACGGTCACTTCCGGCAAGGCCTTGCCAGTTGCCCCTTTCAAATGCTGTTCAAAGAAAGGAAAAACAATATTCTTGCGATAGTAATCACCGGTCTTGCTATCAAAGCTGACATTGCCTATGGACTTGCCCTCGGCACCAGCCCAGCCTCCGTGCGACCAAGGCCCCATGACCAGGCCATTGTAATAGCCCTTATTATTGTTTTTGATACTGTGATAGGTTGTGAATGGGCCTTGCGGGTCTTCAGCATCATACCAGCCGCCTACGGTCAGCACAGCCGCCTTGATGTTTTTCAAATGGGCAGCAATATTCCGGCTCTTCCAGAAATCATCATAAGTACTATGCTCTATTGTCGGCATCAGTACTTCACGCTGCTTGTCTGACAGCTGTGCCGTAATATTTTTCAAGCTCATATGCTTGAGAAAATACTGGTAGCCATCCGAAGTGCCAAAATCAAACTCTTCCCAGCGCTTAGGCAAGGTGGTGGGATTTTTTTCCAGAGTAAAATTGGAAAAAAATCCAAAATTGGCGGCCAGCATGAAGGCCCCGCCGTGATAGGAATCGTCCCCCATGAATAAATCAGTCACTGGTGCCTGGGGTGATGCTGCCTTGATCGCCGGATGAGAATCAATGATGCTGGCCGAGGTATAAAAGCCGGGGTAAGAAATTCCCCAGATGCCGACTTTGCCATTATTGCCTTTGACGTTTTTCAATAGCCATTCTACGGTGTCATACATGTCCTGGCTTTCCACGCCCTCGCCTGACCGCCTGTTCGCCTTGATATGCGGCGTCATTTCTTGCCAGGTGCCTTCAGACATATAGCGGCCGCGTACGTCCTGCTTCACGAAAATGTAGCCGCTTTGATCAAACTCCTTTGATGGTCCCAAGTATTGAGGGTAAAAATCCACGCCATAGTGCGACTCCCCACCATCGTGGACGCCACTGCCATAAGGGGAGCGGCTCATCAGGAAAGGGTAAGACTTACTGCCATCCTTGGGAACGTACACAATCGTGAACAAGCGTGTGCCATCACGCATGGGGATTTGGTATTCGTACTTGGTGTATTGTTCGCGTATGGTCGGTTTCGCAGGCTCAGGAGCATCCGCCATGGCCGCTTCAGCAGCGTGGACGGGCAGGCTTACCATTAGGGCAAGAGCGCATAAGGCTGCACATTTTTTCATCATGAATTTCATCATTTCCTTTTTTATAAGACTGCCAGACTAAGTCCATAGGTTTTGCTACGCAAATGGGTCAGCAGCGCCTGCCTCGCCATTGATAAAGAGTGAAATTATCCAGATAAGTTTCCAGATTTCGACCTAAACTGATAAATCCCAGTCAAGTAAAGAACTCGTTGCCGGATTATCATGAAACCATACAAAATATTTGCCGTCATGTTGTTCCTGTTTACATTAAGCACTTCCAGCACCGCCGTATTTGCACGCCCCCATGGATACCGTACTCACTCCAGGGTCAGCATAGGTGTGGCCATCCCGCCACTTTATTTTCACTATGGCAACAGGTATGGCTATGCTGCCAGTTATTATCCTTATGATTACTCCTGGCGCTATTACCCCAGTGTCGTCATTGCCCCCAGCGTGACTTATACCGTCCCAGTGACCAGTACAAGCAATACTGTCTATGTTGATACTTACCAGCAAGGCTATGTAGAAGACAATAATAATGCCAGTCAGAACTACCCTCGCCAGCAAAGCACAACTGGCAGAGATTGGCTGTACTGTCACCAGCCTGACGGGTTTTATCCGGCAATTAAAGCCTGCCCCGGCGGTTGGCAACGCGTCCCAGCCCAAAGCCGCTGATCCCGAGTCAACTCCATGTAATTCTTATTCATTCCAGATACAAAAAGGGTGCAATTATTTCACTAATTGCACCCTTTTTAATACTTTACGGAAAGAATTTATTTTGACAATACATTCCGTATAGTCGCCGCCAGTTCTTCAGCAACAAATTTGGCCACATAGGCATCTGCACCTACGGTTTTGATATGATCTTCATTGGTTGCGCCGGACAAAGATGAATGTATCACCACAGGCAAGAATTTGAACCTGTCATCCTGCTTGATCTTGCGTGTCAGGGTAAAGCCATCCATTTCGGGCATTTCCAGATCCGTCAGCACCATCGCCACCTTGTCGCGCACGCCCTTGCCTTCTGCCTGCGCTGCCGCTGCCAGTGATTGCAGCTTTTCCCAGGCTTCCTTACCCGTCTTTGTCATGATGTACTGTGCCCCCATGGCAGTCAGGGCTTGCTCTATCAAGCCACGGGCCACCGCAGAGTCATCTGCTGCCAGAATGGATGCTCCGGCTTGCATTTTGAGTTTGGCACCTATGGTTTCAGGATCGACATCCTTGGTGTCTGAAGGGGTGATTTGACGCAAAATCTGCTCAACGTCAAGTACCTGGGCCAGGCGTGTATCTTCAGTATCGCCGTCCAGACGGGCAATACTGGTGACCATTCCTCCGGCGGCACTGTTTTCAGCGGACAAGACCTGACTCCAGTCAAGGCGCACGATTTCTTCCACCGATTCGACCGCAAAACCCTGAGTAGTACGCGCATATTCAGTGACCAGCATGATATTCAAGCCGGTCTTGGGTTTGAGCCCAACCACAGAGGGCAGATCAATGACAGGAATAATCTGCCCACGCAAATTCACCACCCCCAGCATATGAGGCATTGCGCCAGCCATGCCGGTAATGGTGGGCATGGCCACTATCTCTCGCACCTTGAAAACATTGATGCCAAACAATTCTGACCTGTCACTGTTTCCATCGGTCCCCAAACGGAAAAGCAATAACTCAAACTTGTTGGACGCAGTCAGGTTGGTACGTTCGTCGACTTCTTGCTGTACGGAACTCATGTCTGTTTTCCTCATAGTGATGGAACAGGATTACACCATTATCCTACTGTTTTACTGCAACACAATTACTTTATAACACGGTAGCAAGGGGTATAAGCTTTACCGGGTAATTTCATGCGATTTTGAGCAACAAAAGATGCCAGCAAGGTATCCATTGATGCCATTATTTCACTATCGCCGCGAATTTCAAAATGTCCATGCTTTTCTATGGCCCGTATGCCCTGGTTTTTCACGTTGCCAGCGACCACACCGGAAAAGGCACGGCGCAGGTTGGCTGCCAGCAAGTGGGTTTCCTGATTCTTATGCAAAGCCAGGTTACGCATGTTTTCGTGGTTAGGTTCAAAAGGCTTCTGGAATTCTGCATCTATCTTCAATAACCAGTTGAAATAATAGGCATCCCCCTTGGCTTTGCGGAATTCTCGCACTTTTTTGATGCCTGCATGCACTTCCTGCGCCACCCTGACTGGGTCATTGACGATGATTTGATAACTCTGCTGCGCCTTTGGCCCCAGGGTAAAGCCAATAAACTGGTCTATCTGGCGGAAATAATCAGCCGCGCCCTCTGGTCCAGTGAAAATCAGCGGGAAAGGCAGATCAGCATTGTCTGGGTGCAGCAAAATGCCCAACAGATAAAGAATCTCTTCCGCCGTACCAGCGCCACCTGGGAAGACAATCACGGCATGGCCCATGCGTACAAAGGCTTCCAGGCGCTTTTCTATGTCTGGCAGGATAACCAGGTCATTGACGATGGGATTAGGCGCTTCAGCCGCAATAATGCCTGGCTCAGTAATACCGAGGTAGCGACCAGTCGTAATCCTTTGCTTGGCATGGCCTATGGTGGCCCCCTTCATCGGACCTTTCATGGCACCAGGGCCGCAACCCGTGCAGATATCCATGCCACGCAAACCCAGTTGATAGCCTACATGCTTGGTGTAATCGTATTCATCACTGGAGATGGAATGGCCACCCCAGCACACCACCATATTGGGATTGACTTGCGGCTTGAGCAAATTGGCATTGCGCATGACGTGGAATACAGCATCACTGATGCCTTCAGTGGTGTTCAAATCAAACTTGCGATCATCTTCGATAGCCGCCTTGATGAACAAGATGTCGCGCAAGACCGCAAACAAATGTTCTTGTATGCCCTTGATCATGACGCCATCTACAAAGGCACTGGCAGGTGCGCCCTTGACATCAAGCTTGATACCACGCTCACGCTGGATGATGCTGATGTCAAAGCCCTTGTACCGCTCCAGCAATTCCTTGCCGTCGTCAAGACCACTGCCGCAATTCAAGACAGCCAATGCGCAACTGCGAAACACCTGGTACAGGCCGCCATGACTATTGTCCAGCAACTGAGCAACCTCGGCCTTGGACAAAACTTCCATACGGCCTTCTGGTGAAATTTGTGTATCGATGACTTCGAATTCCATAACTGCTTTTTCGCTCCTGAAAAATGATCTTTGGCCTGCTGCTGACCCATGGCCATACTGTACTTCCATTATGCATGCAATTTATTCTGTGGATTGCAGCTGTGGCATTATTTTCTGCATTTGTATTGTGAAGAATGGCAAATTGCACCCTTCTGCAAATACTGGATTTTAAGCCCGAGAAAAAATATTTCTATAAATGATTGTAACTATGGCGTCGGCCATGTACAATTCGCCTCCTTCAGACGCGGGGTGGAGCAGTCTGGCAGCTCGTCGGGCTCATAACCCGAAGGTCGTAGGTTCAAATCCTGCCCCCGCAACCAAAGTTTTTGTTCTGGTGCTTTTCGCACAAATTTACCGAGCACAATTATCTTCTCTGGCAAGTGCTTGCCAGAGATTATTATTGTCGCCATTTGTACAAACATCGCCACTACCAACTACCTATACACTGATGAAAGACAACAAAGATCACGCCACCCTGGAATTGCCCGGCTTCGGCGCACCTGCATCTTTATTGCCTGACGTCAGAAAACCAGTCAAGCCAGCACAGCGTCAGCGCGGCAAAAAACAAGAGCAGCTAGAGTTGCTCGACACTCTGGGGCCAACTGACCGCACCGGCCTGCCAGCCTGGATACAGGATGAAAATACTGATTTGACCGGTCTACCGGTCTGGCGCTAAGCTAAACCAGACCCCGGGCTTCATACCCTACACAAATGTTCAAACCCTGACCATGGCCTTGATGACCGGCCATTGTCTGCGTGAGATAGGCAAGCGCTCGGTACAGCCAGTGACGATGACTTGCCAGGACTCAGATACTTTTTCCTGACTGCTCTCGGCATCCACGACTTGCACCGCCCTTTCCACACCATGAATGGCTACGCGTGCAACCAGGGCATTTCTATGTACCCTGACCAACAAATCTCCTAGTTCCAGCTCTATCGAAGTCAAGGACTCTTCCAGCAAATATTCACGCTGTGCAGTATGCAGCGTCACATATTTTTGCTCAGCCTTCAGGAAGAGCACATCTGTGACTGGCACCAGTAAAATCCGCCCCCTCTCCAACACAGAAAAGTGCTTACGCCTGACGCCGGTAGCATCTGTGGCGATGGTGTCAGGCAGGCGATGTTCCAGTCGCAGTTTTTCACAGGCGCGCGTCACCGCGTCCACCAGGCGGCTGGCCCTGACTGGTTTCATCAAATAATCCAGGGCATGGACTTCGAAAGCCTTGACAGCAAATTCATCATAGGCCGTGACAAAAATAATCGCCGGTGTGGCCAAATGCGCCTGGTGATGCGCAAGATGCTGCGCCAGCTCTATGCCATTCATGCCAGGCATCTGCACGTCCAACAAGATAATATCCGGACGCAGGCTAGCGATTTGCTCCAGTGCCTGCATGGCATTCTCCGCCTCACCAACCAGTGTCACTGCACATTCAGCCTGAACATCAGTCAGTAGCGTCTTCAGCCTTATTCTTGCAGGTGCTTCATCATCAACGATCAGTATTCTTGGTGTCATCATCTTTTAGCCGGGAACTGCAATTTAACCTCAAAGGAGGTGCCTACTACGCCATATTGTATGTGCGCTTCAATATCATAAAGCAAACTTAGTCGCTGACGTATATTTTCCAAAGCCATCTGATTACCAGAAACCATACTGGCTTGCTCATGATATGGGTTGCAAATACGGATTTCGACCTTGTCCAGCTGACGCTTTAACTCTACCGTAATGGTAGCCGCATGCACTGAAGGCTCTACGCCATAATGCACCGCATTCTCGAGCAGGGGTTGCAATAGCAAGGATGGGATTTCTATCTCATTCAACTCGCTGGCCGAAATTTTCTCCTTATTCCAGACCACTTGCAAGCGCTCCCCCAGACGTATTTTCTCTATCGCCAGATACTGTTCGCATAGGCGTATTTCATCCTGCAAGCTGGTGACATTGCGCGTGTCGCGCATCAAAACCCGGAATAAATCAGCCAGGTCCTCCAGCACCATTTCTGCCCTGCGTGGCTCTGTGCGTATCAGGGACAAGGCAGTATTGAGGCTATTGAACAAAAAATGCGGGCGTATCCTCGCCTGCAAGGCTTGCAGTCTGGCCTCTCCCAATGCCGGTGAAAAAGCCCTGGTACGCAATTCAAAATATTGCTGACATACCAGCCCCAGGATGCCTGCAGAGGCCACCACAAAAAAAGGATTAAGTCTGGGAAATCCAGCCTCAAACCAGTCTTGCCTGCGCAAATACAAGATGACCAGGCTGGCTACCGCCGTTGGTAACATGCAACATAGTGAGCGCTGGAACCAGCCCGACATGGGAAAACGCATGGCCAGCCTGCGCGTGCCACATAAGAGCATCAGAGATAACAGGCATATGGACTCCAATACCATCGCGCTTTCCAGGAAATTCTGCAAGACCAGTCGCCACTCGTCACCACGCGACCACAGTGCCAGCAAACCGAGTACATTGACGCTGATCAGGATGCGTGAAAACACGCCCAGATTGCAGCAATCCGGTATCAATGGCTCGCTGATACTGTCTTTTTTATCTTTATTCATGCCTGCACTATCTTTATGGTTAAGGGCCTGGATGAGCCTTTGATATTCAATTCACGCTAGGCGGCTTCGAAATCTGGGATAATCAAGGAAATTCTCTCGCAAATGCAGCCAATATGGCAACAATTCACTATGACATCACAATTCAATAAAAAAAGCGAGGCATGGTCTGCCCGTTTCTCTGAACCTGTTTCTGATCTGGTCAAGCGCTACACTGCCTCGGTTTTCTTCGACAATCGCATGGCTGCCTTTGATATTCAAGGCTCCCTGGCTCATGCTGAAATGCTGCAGGCACAAAACATTATCACAGCCCAGGATTATGTCGACATACAACGTGGCATGACGCAAATCAAGTCTGAAATCGACAGTGGCAAGTTTGTATGGTTGCTGGATCTGGAAGATGTGCATCTGAATATAGAAAAACGCCTGACCGAGCTGGTAGGTGATGCTGGCAAACGCCTGCACACTGGCCGCTCACGCAATGACCAGGTTGCCACTGATATACGTTTGTACATGCGTAGTGCCATCGACAATATCCTCGGCTTGCTGCAAGACTTCCGCCTGGCCCTGCTGGATCTGGCAGAAAAAAATGCTGACACCATCCTGCCCGGCTTTACCCATATGCAAGTGGCCCAGCCTATCACCTTTGGCCACCATGTTCTTGCCTATGTAGAAATGTTTGGCCGCGATGCAGAACGCATGCAGGATTGCCGCAAGCGCGTTAACCGCCTGCCACTTGGTGCAGCTGCTCTGGCTGGCACCACCTTCCCGATCGACCGTGAACGTGTCGCCAGGACTTTAGGCTTTGACGAGGTTTGCTATAACTCCCTCGATGCTGTCTCTGACCGCGACTTTGCCATTGAATTCTGTGCTGCCGCTGCACTGGTGATGACGCATATCTCGCGCATGTCAGAAGAACTGGTGATCTGGATGAGCCCGCGTGTCGGCTTCATCGATATCGCTGACCGCTTTTGCACAGGCTCTTCCATCATGCCGCAAAAGAAAAACCCTGACGTACCAGAACTGGCGCGTGGCAAGACTGGCCGCGTGAATGGTCATCTGATTGCGCTCTTGACCCTGATGAAAGGCCAGCCACTGGCTTACAACAAGGATAATCAGGAAGATAAAGAACCCTTGTTTGATACAGTGGACACCGTTATCGACACCCTGCGTATTTTTGCCGACATGGCCGGCGGTATTACGGTCAAACCAGAAGCCATGCGTGCCGCTGCCTTGCAGGGTTATGCAACAGCGACCGATCTGGCTGATTACCTGGTCAAGAAAGGCTTGCCTTTCCGCGATGCCCATGAAGCCGTGGCACTGGCAGTACGCACTTGCGTCGACAAGGCTTGCGACCTCAGTGATATGTCGCTGGAAGAATTGCGTGCTTTCTCCAGCCTCATCAATGAAGACGTGTTCCATGTCCTGACACTGGAAGGCTCAGTTGCCGCTCGCGACCACATCGGTGGCACAGCACCAAATCAGGTTAAAGCAGCGATTGCCCGCTTGCGCAAGCAACTGCAATAACACCACAAACAACAGTTTTCGCCTGAGTCAAGGTATCATGCCAGTCCACTTGCAATAGCAGGTGCTGGCATGTTTTCATTCGTCAGCACTACATTCCCAGATCTTGAAATCACAGACTTAAGTAGTACTACTTAAGTAATCAATATTGCATCGCAGCATGGCGTTTTATTGCTGCTGGGGTTGCGAGCCCATACAATCCTCCGTGACAATAAATATCTAATAAATTTTGCAGCCTGCTTTTTACAGCAATGAACACAACTCAGACACATCTCTGATCCATGTTGCGGGCCACAAAAGCCATAATGTATTTTTCAGGAGAACACAATGTCCTACCGTCTTAAATTGTTAGCCGCTGCCACACTGCTGGCCTATTCCACATTGAACCAGGCTGCTGATATCAAAATTGGTGTTGCTGAAGCCTTGACCGGCCCTGCGGCCAAATATGGCGTCGCCATCAAAAACGGTTTCACCCTGGCTGCAGAGCAGATCAATGCCAAGGGCGGTGTAAACGGCAACAAAATACAATTGGTCGCTGAGGATGAACAGGGCAAAAAAGAAGAAGCCATCAATGTCTTCAAGAAATTACTGTTCCAGGAAAAAGTATTGATGATCTTCGGCCCCACCCTGTCGAACTCTGCTTTTGCCGCGGCCCCCATCGCCAATGCCACCAAGACTGTCGTATTTGGCACCAGCAACACTGCTGATGGCATCACCAATATGGGGCCATTCACTTTCCGCAATTCCGTCATGGAAGCTGACGTATTGCCAGTCACCACGCGCGCAGCAGTCAAGCAATTCAATATCAAGAAAGTCGCCATCCTGTACGGCAACGATGATGCTTTCACCAAGAGCGGTTACGATGTTTTCAAAAGCGCGCTGGCTGAACAAAAAATTCCAGTCACTGATACGGAAACTTACGCCAAGGGCGACGTAGATTTCAAGGCACAACTGACCAAGATCAAGGCCTCCAATCCAGACGCTATCGTTTGCTCCTGCCTGGCAGAAGAAGCAGCGAATATCATCCTGCAAACCCGCTCCCTGGGCATGAAGCAGCCATTCGTAGGCGGCAATGGCTTCAACTCACCAAAATTGTTTGAAATCGCCAAAGACGCTGCCGACAATACCCTGATGGGCAGCCCATGGTCTGCTGAAAACCAGTCCGCTGCCAACAAGAGCTTCATGGCTGACTACAAGGCAAAATTTGGTGCCGACCCTGATCAGTTTGCGGCACAGGCATTTGATGCCATGCACATCGTCGCCGAAGCACTCAAAAAAGTCAGCATCACTGGCAGCCTGGACAAAGATCGCCTGGCATTGCGCGATGCCTTGCCTGCCGTGAAAATTGAAGGTGCAACCGGCAAATTCGCATTCCGCCGCGCCGCCGCCAAGGATGGCAAGGAAGCTGGCTATGATGCGCAGCAAGATGCCATCGTGAATATTGCCAAAGGCGGCAAATTTGTCTTGCTGAAATAAATGCCTGGCCTGCCCGCGACTAAAAAACCGGGGGCAGGCGTATCATGAATTTCATTCCGGGATGAATTGATTTCCATCACATGTGCTGAGGGCTTTTCGCATCAGCACATGTGACCCAAGTAATCCCAAGCAATCCCCATCATCTGGATACCCATGCTGGCACAACAACTCATTAACGCCCTGACCCTGGGCAGCGTATATGCGCTTTTTGCCCTGGGATTCACGCTGGTGTTCGGCGTCCTTGGCGTCATCAATTTATCTCACGGTGCCATCTTCATGCTGGGCAGCTACATGGCCCTGCTATTGGTCAGTTCTTTCCAGATGTCTTTGTGGATGGCGATGTTGCTGTCCATGCTGGCTTGCGGGTTGCTGGGCGTGGTCGTCGATTTCCTGGTCTTGCGCCCTTTACGTAAGCGCAATGCACCGCATCTGGCACCGATGATCGCCACCATAGGCGTGGCGATCATGATCACCAATATATCCCAGGGGATTTTTGGTGCAGAAAACAAGCGTTTCCCCTTTGGCACCATCCCGGAAGAAAGCTTCAGCCTTGGCAATTTGCATCTGACGGCGGTGCAACTGGCGATAGTTGTGATTGCCTTTGTCCTCATGCTGGTGCTGCTGCAAGTCATGCGCCGCACACAGATTGGTCGTGCCTTGCGGGCGATTGCAGAATCGCCTAAAGCCGCCTACCTGCTCGGTATCAATGTCGAGGGCCTGTTCTTCCTGACTTCGTTTGCCGCAGCCGCACTGGGTGGCGCTGCCGGTGTACTGGTCGGCCTGTCGTTCAATGCGATCTCGCCCTTCATGGGGCAACCCATGCTACATAAAGGCATAGCCGTGATTATTCTGGGTGGCATGGGCGATATACGCGGCGCCATGATAGGTGGCCTGTTCCTGGGCTTTGCTGAAGTGATGAGCGTCGCTTATATATCCAGCGATTTCCGCGATGCAGTGGCTTTTGGTTTGCTGTTTATTATCTTGCTGGTACGCCCTTCCGGCATGTTCGGCAGAGTACTGGAAAGAAAGGCGTAAGAATATGCTTGAATGGTGGGATAGTTTTTGGGCTATTTATAGCACAGTCATTTTTGGCATAGGCATCAATGCCATGCTGGCTCTTTCGATTTACCTGACCTTGTCTTGCGGCTTGCTGTCACTGGCGAATGCGGCATTCATGGGCATCGGTGCCTATACCGCTTCCATGATCAGTATGCAGACGGCATTACCCTTCCCGCTGGCTTTGCTGGCGGGTGCCATCATGCCAGCGATTGTTGCGCTGATCATAGGCATACCAACGCTGCGTCTGTCTGGTGTTTACCTGGCCATGGCAACACTGGGCTTTGGTGAAGTGGTACGTGTCGTCGTTTTGAATATGGAAATTACCGGCGGCCCCATGGGCCTGAATGGTATTCCACAAAAAACTGAATGGTGGCATATCGTACTCTTGCTGGCAGCCATATTGTTCATCCTTGCGAGGATGCGGCGCTCCAAGACAGGCCGTGCCTTTGAAGCAATCAAGGAAGATGAGATTGCCGCCCGCCTCATGGGTGTCAATGTCGGCGGCTACAAATTGCTGGCCTTTGTCCTGGGTGCATCCATTGCGGGCATTGCTGGTGGTCTGAACGCGCACTATACCTTTACGATAGGGCCAGGCAACTATGCATTTGAAAATGCAGTGGATATATTGACGATGGCCGTGTTTGGTGGCACCAGCAACCTGATAGGCCCGTTGATAGGCAGCAGCAGCCTGACTCTTTTGCCAGAATTCATGCACTCCCTCAAAGACTTCCGTCTGGCAGCCAACGGTTTGATCTTGATACTGGTCATCCTGTATTTACCTAAAGGTATCTGGGACCCGGCAAGAATCAGAAACTTTCGCAAAAAGTTAACATCGTCAAGCTCCGGAAAGGTTAGCTAAATGCTGGAATTACGTTCTGTCAGTAAAAATTTTGGCGGCCTGCGGGTATTGCAGGATGTCAGCTTTACCATGCCGCAAGGCAGTATCTATGGTTTAATTGGCCCCAATGGAGCTGGAAAAACCACCATCGTCAACCTGATTACCGGCCTGTTGCGCCCCAGCAGTGGCGAGTTGCGCTTCAATAACCATGATCTGACTACGGTCGCCAGCCACAAAATCACGCAACTGGGCGTTGCCCGCACATTCCAGAACATCCGTATTTTCAAGGAGATGAGCCTGCTGGAAAACGTCGTGGTAGGTATGCATGATCATCTCGACTATGGCGTAGCCAGCATGCTGTTCAATCTGGGCGCCTATAAAGACGCAGAAAGAAAAGCCAAGGAACGTGCGCATGAATTACTGTCATGGGTCAGGCTGGACCATAAAGCGCATATGCTGGCAGACAATCTATCATATGGTGAGCAACGCAAACTGGAATTTGCCCGCGCCCTGGCCACCCAGCCCAAACTGCTGTTGCTGGATGAACCTGTAGCAGGCATGAACCCGGCAGAGAAAACTGAACTGATGGCAGAAATCGTCAATATACGTAACCGCGGTTTTTCGATTTTCATGATAGAACACGACATGCGATTTGTGATGGAATTATGCGACCGCATCGCCGTACTCAATTTTGGCAAGATCATTGCAGAAGGCACACCCGAAGAAGTGCGCAATAACCCGGATGTGATTGAAGCTTACCTCGGCAAGGAGGACGCAGAATGAATCAAATCTTGCGCGTCCAGGACTTGCATGTCATGTATGGTCATGTCGCAGCCGTCAAAGGTATCAGCCTGGCCATCAATGCAGGTGAAATCACCGCCCTTGTCGGCGCCAACGGTGCGGGGAAAAGCACAACCCTGCTGGCGATTTCTGGCTTGCTGAAATCAGCATCTGGCAAAATCTTCCTGGAAGATGAAGAAATCAGCCAGACATCGCCGCACCATATCGTGCAAAAAGGTGTGGTACAGGTGGCAGAAGGTCGCGCCATACTGACCACCCTCACGGTCAGGGAAAATCTGGAGCTCGGTGCCTATACCCGCAAGGACAAGACACAGATAGGACAGGACATGGAATGGATATATACCCTCTTCCCTGTATTGAAAAACCGTGCAACTGGCCTGGCGGGCAATTTGTCCGGCGGTGAGCAGCAAATGCTGGCCATAGGCCGTGCTTTGATGGCGAAACCAAAAGTGCTGCTACTGGATGAACCTTCCATGGGGCTGGCACCATTGGTGGTACAAGAGATTTTCCGCATCCTGAAAGAAATCAATGCGACTGGCCTCAGTATCCTGCTGGTGGAGCAAAACGTCAGGCAGGCGCTGAAAATCGCCAAGCATGGCTACGTGCTGGAAAATGGCAATATCGTTCTCAGCGACACAGGGGCCAACCTGCTCAGCAATCCGAAGGTTATAGAAGCTTACCTGGGTGCATAAAAAAAAGACCATCATATAGATGGTCTTTTTTTTGCAATACTCATTGCTAACGCAACAATCTCAGTAAAGACTAGCTACCTGCAATCGTCATGCTCTCTATGAGGATGGAGCCGGTTTCTTTGGTGCCACGCACCAGGCTGTCATTACCAATAGCGACAATTTGCTGGAACATTTCACGCATATTGCCGGCAATCGTGATTTCTTCCACAGCGTATTGAATCACGCCATTTTCCACCCAGTAACCAGATGCACCGCGTGAATAATCACCCGTCACATAATTGACACCTTGTCCCATTAATTCCGTCACCAGCAAGCCCGTACCCATTTTTTTGAGCATGCCAACAAAATTATCTGCACGCTTGGTCAGGCTGGATGTCAATGACAGATTATGCGAGCCACCGGCATTGCCCGTCGTTTTCATGCCCAGTTTGCGGGCGGAATAAGTGGACAGGAAATAGCCTTGCAAGACACCGTCAGTAACGACATTGCGCTTTTGGGTTTTTACACCTTCATCATCAAATGGTGAAGAACCAACAGCGCCGATGACATGCGGGTCTTCTACTACTTGTATATGGGATGGGAAAATCTGTGTGCCCAGCGAATCCAGCAGGAAAGTCGATTTGCGGTACAAAGCACCACCAGAGGTTGCCTGTACCAGTGCGCCCAGCAAACCGGCAGCCAGTGGCGCTTCAAACAAGACCGGGCATTTGCGGGTATCCAGCTGGCGCGCATTCAGCTTGGCCAAGGCACGCTCGGCAGCATAACGACCTATGGCTTCTGGATTTGCCAGTTTTTTAGCACTGCGTTGAGAAGAATACCAATCGTCTCTTTGCATTTTTGCACCCTTGCCAGCAATAGGTGCTACCGAGATGGTATGGCGGGAAATCGGGTAGCCACCCATGAAACCACGTGAATTGGCAGCCACAAAATGCGACTGCTGGGCATGTACGCTGGCACCTTCGCTATTGGTGATGCGCTTGTCAACAGCAAAAGCGGCTGCCTCTGTGCGTTTTGCCAGTTCTATGGCTTCTTCTGCAGTGACCAGCCATGGATAACACAGCTTGAGATCACGCGGTGCCATTTCCAGCAAATCAGCTTCTGGCAGACCAGCGCAGTCATCTTCTGCTGTAAAACGGGCAATATTGTAGGCTGCATCAACTGAGTCACGCAGGGCTTGCTCGGAGAAGTCCGAGGTACTGGCATTGCCGCGGCGTTGACCGATATACACCGTAATACCTATGCCCTTGTCACGATTTTGCTCTATGGTCTCGACTTTGCCCTTGCGTACGCTGATGGACAGGCCACCACCTTCACTGATCTCAACGGCCGCATCCGATGCCCCTTTTTCGCGGGCGAAACGCAACATATCCTGCGCGATTTGCTTTAACTGGTCCTGGCTATGGGTAAAAACTGGTTTGCTCATGAGTGGGGTCTATGTATGTCGATACAAAAAGGCAAAATGGCCAAAGGGAAATATCCTAACTATTTACCTTGATTCACATCTAAATGCGTGTAATCCAGGCTTGATTTTAGGTAATCCTAAGCTAAAAAGGGTATCATAGCAGCCGTTTCATTAAGTTAATAGTAAAGGCGCAGAATTATGCCAAATCCAAATCGCGGCTCATGCGGCTATCAGTCCAGTGAGTTCGAACCAGAATACGACCGTCCATCAAAATCCCAACTGAAGCGTGAAATGACCGCCTTGCAGAAATTGGGGCAGGAATTGGTCGAACAGGCGCGTGAACGTGTCAAACGTGTACCCATGCCAGAAGATGTGCGCGAAGCCATCCTGATTTGCCAGCAAATCAAGGATCATGAAGGCCGCCGTCGCCAGATGCAATATGTAGGCAAGAAAATGCGTACCCTGGATGAGGAAGAAATTGCCCTGATCCAGAAAACCATAGACAGCTGGAAAGGTGCTTCCAAGTCTGAAACTGCCGCCATGCATGCACTGGAACGTCGCCGCGACAAATTGCTGGCAGACGATAATGCGCTGACAGAATTGATGGCAGAACATCCACAGCTCGACGTACAGCAATTGCGCACCATGATACGCAATGCCCGCAAAGAGCAGGCTGAAAACAAGCCGCCTAAAGCTTATCGTGAAATCTTCCAGATTTTGAAGGATTTGCAAAAATCCAAAGCTGCTGCCAATGCTGACGAAGCAGATGATGCAGATCTGGATGAAGAAGACGATGAGTTCGATGACAAGTGAGTCTGAGCAAATGACCAGCACTGATGGCGAAAAACTCAAGATAGGCCTGGTATCGATATCAGACCGCGCCTCTGCTGGCATTTATCAGGACCAGGGCTTGCCCGCCTTGCAGGAATGGTTTGGCAAAGCTCTCTCTAGCCCATGGGAGATGGTGACACGCCTGATCCCCGATGAACGCGCGGCCATAGAACAGGCTTTGATTGCCCTGGTAGATGAAGATCAATGTCATCTCGTGATTACTACTGGAGGCACCGGCCCTTCCAGGCGCGATGTCACGCCCGAAGCGACACTCGCAGTCGCCACCAAGGAAATGCCAGGTTTTGGCGAGCAAATGCGCCAGATCAGCCTGCAATTTGTGCCAACAGCCATCCTGTCACGTCAGGTGGCAGTGATACGCGAGACAGCTGAGCATGCTGCCTTGATCCTGAACCTGCCAGGCCAGCCCAAATCCATCAAGGAAACTCTGGAAGGCTTGAAGGATGCTGAAGGCAAGCAAATCGTCGCCGGGATTTTTGCCGCTGTACCCTATTGCATAGACTTGATAGGTGGCCCGCACATAGAAACGGATGACAGCATCTGCAAGGCATTCCGTCCTAAAAACGCCATACGCGCCAAGACTCCATCTGCCTGAACGGCAAACATCGACAACGATGGCAACCATACTGACGCATCCTGTAGTACCGCTGACTCTGGGCCTGATATTGGGGCAAAAACGCCTGCCCTGGCCTCTGGTGTTAACTGGCATGCTGGCGGCGATCCTGCCTGATCTTGATGTCATTGCCTTCAAGCTTGGTATTGCTTACGAATCTGCCTTTGGTCACCGTGGTTTTAGCCACTCCATCGTGTTTGCCATGTTGATTGCCAGTCTGGCCAGTATTTTTCATGCGCGCCTGCGCAGTTCTGCACTGGTTTGCTGGCTGTTCATTGCCTTCGCCACCATTTCACATGGCCTGCTGGATGCACTGACTACAGGTGGGCAAGGCGTGGAATTTTTCTGGCCGCTGACGGAAGAGCGCTATTTCTTCCCCTGGAAATTCATTGAAGTATCGCCGATAGGCGTAAATCGCTTTCTGACAGCGCGTGGCTGGCGTGTAATACAATCTGAACTACTGACCGTCTGGCTACCCTGTGGCCTGCTATTGCTGTCGGCCAGACTGGCAGCTTATTTTTCATCTTCCCGAAAATCATCATGACACAAGATATTTTAGAAACCGTAGAACTGGAAAGCGCACCGAATCCCACTGTTGCCATCATCTGGATGCATGGCCTGGGTGCGGATGCGAATGATTTTGTCCCCATCGTCAGAGAACTGGATTTGCGTGGCAACCCTGGTATACGTTTTGTCTTCCCGAATGCACCGACCATGCCCGTGACGATCAACGGTGGCTATGTCATGCGCTCCTGGTACGATATTCTGGGTGCAGACATCGCCAAGCGTGAAGATGAGTCTGGCTTGCGCCTGTCACAAAAACGCATAGAGCAATTGATCGCTCGCGAAAATGCACGTGGCATCCCGTCTGAGCGCATCATCCTGGCTGGCTTCTCACAAGGCTGCGCCATGACTTTGCAAACTGGCCTGCGTTATCACGAAAAACTGGCTGGCTTGCTGTGCCTGTCTGGCTATGTACCCTTGCGTGATGTGATTACAGAAGAACGCCATGCGGCAAACCAGGATACCCCCATCTTCCAGGCCCATGGCCGTGGCGACAACGTCATCCAGATACAGCGTGCCGAGCAATCACGCGATCTGCTGAAAGAACTGGGTTATCAAGTGGAATGGCATGAATACATAATGCCGCATTCTGTCTGCCCTGAAGAAGTGGATGACATCAGCCTGTGGCTGAAAAAAGTCTTGCAGGCTTAATGAATCACCTAGCTCAAAATATCGCAGTAACCCTGGCAAGCCAGGGTTTTGTCGTTTTACCCAATTTTCTTGAGCAATCTGAACTCACGCAATTGCAGCAAGCCTGCCAGCCCATCGCTGATCAATATGGCGTGCGCCAGGTCCTGCACAGTTACCCTGCCATACACCATGCATTAAACTGGGGCAAATTGCAGGCACTATTGAGCGCCGTGGATATGGTGCAAGCACAGCCAGTACGCAGTATCTTTTTCAATAAAAATGCTGATCATAATTGGCTGGTGCCCTGGCATCAGGATATGACGATTTGCGTCGACCAAAAAGCCGAACTCCCGGCTTATAGCAAATGGACTTACAAGAAAAATGTCCATCATGTTGAGCCGCCGGCAGCAATACTGGAAACCATGCTGACATGCCGCATCGCCCTTGATGATGCCGGTGTTGATAATGCAGCCCTGAAAGTCATCGCCGGCAGCCACAATGCAGGCAAGCTTAGTGAGGCTCAAATCCAGCATATCAGCCAGACATCCAGGCATGAGACCTGTGTCATGCGCGCGGGTGATATCTTATTGATGAAGCCCCTATTACTCCATGCGTCCGACAAGGCAAGACTCGCCACTCAACGCCGGGTTTTGCACCTGGAATTCAGTGCTGGTATGCTTCCACCACCTTTGCAGTGGGCAGAAGTTGAGCGCAACTCATGAACGACAGGCGCAGGATGTAGCAGCACCGCAATGCGTGCAAGCCACCACCGCACTGTATCCTGGCGTGCGCCTTGGCAGCAGTCGCGGCAAATAGGCCTGCAAGCGCATCACTGTAGCTGACTTCAAAGCCAGGGCTGGTTTTTCTATCCTGTGCCAGGAGAATATGGCCAGTGACATCGTCACAAAAGCCGAGACCAGCACCATGCTCCACACCGCGATACCAGGAAACAAAGCAGCAATTGCCTGTTGCACTGGAAAAGCATAGATATAGACTCCATAAGAATAATCACCCAGGGCGTTGTAACGCCTTATCCATCCTGCGGGCAAATAGGCAAAGCAGACCACCAGATAAGCAATCGCCAGGGTATAGATGGTGAAGAAGACAGATTTATCGATGAAGGCTGCCAGCAATACCAAGGCCAGCAAGGGATAGAAAAAAAGCCTTGCCAATACCAGCTTTTCTTTCAATACAAACAGGCTGGCACCCGAAAAGAACATGAAGAGCAAACGGGTAAACTGGCTATCATCATGCAAATAAAAATGACGCACAAACACCAACACCCCAGCCAACAAAGTCAGCGCAGGCAGCAGATACTTTAAAATCTGCAAGCGTTTTTTCTGCGAGAATGCCAGGCCACACCAAAACACCAATAAGAGCAAATACATCTTGATCTCATTTGGCATGGTCCAGAGTGAACCGTTGACTGCATCTGGATAAGGATTATGCGCAAAGACACCGGGCAATTTATAGGCCATACCAAATAACAAACTGCCGCACTTGAGCAGATATTGCCATGTCTTTGCAGTTGAAAAATAGTCATACAGGGACAAGCTAGTGAAGCAAGGTCCCAGCACAAATACCGTCAGCAACAACATGACTGTCAGCGCCGGAAAAATCCGCAATACCCGTGCGCAGACATAATCGATCACGCTTTGCCTGCTCATCAGACTGGCAGTCACCAGCATGCCGCTGACGATAAAAAATACATCAACGGCGACCGAGCCCGGCGTCATACCAGTCAGTACACCCCAAGGCTCGGGCTGAGCCAGCAAGGCAAAGCTATGGCCGAACAATACGGCCAGTGCCGCGACTATGCGGAACAAATTCAGATTATTGTCGCGGCTAGCTATACAGGCAGACAAACGCATTCAGGCAAACTCTTTTAATACTTCCAGATCGATTTGTACAGGGACATCTCCAGCTGACAGCCAGATTTGCCCATCCTGTAGCATGCATTGCAATTGCATGCTACGTCGTATCAGCTCTTCCTAAGTCCCGTTGACCAACGTCTATCAACATGCGAGTACTGCACCTGTATTTTTGTAATAAACCTCTCCGAATAAGGCTAGGTTGTGCAGAATCAGAAGGCGATTGATTTCCTGACTCAAATAGTCTATTGAGCATGCCTAGTCGGTTTTTTTAACTTGGAGGGCCAATACTTGCGCAAGCGAGCAACTGTTTCCACCCTCAAAGCCAACGAAGGTTTTTCTATTTTGTGCCATGAAAATATGGCCAGCATCAGTGTTACCGTTGCAGATGCGCCCACCATGCCCAAGACAGGAATTCCAGGAAATGAGGCTGCGACAGCCTGTTGCACAGGAAAGGCATAAATATACACGCCGTATGAATAGTCACCCATGTTGTTATAACGCCTTATCCATCCTGAGGGCAAATAGGCAATGCAAACTACCAGGTAAGCAATAGTCAGGTTATACAGTACGAAAAACACAGCCTTATTGACAAATGCCGCCCCCAATACCAACAGCAATACAGGATAAAAAACCTGGCGGGTCAGCACCAGTCTTTCTCTCAACACAAACAAACTGACACCAGAGAAAAACATGAAGAACAGACGAATAAATTGGACCTTATGATTAAGGTAAAAATAATTAACGAATACCAGTATTGCAGCCACTACCGTGATGGGTAATATCAGGTACGGCAGACTGTTTTTTCGTCTCCGGTTCAATAATACTGAACCATACCAAACTACCAACAATATAGCGTACATCTTAATTTCAACTGGCATGGTCCAGAGCGAACCATTGGCAAAATATGGATAGGGATTTTGCTCAAATACTCCTGGCAATCTATATACCACTCCAGAGAATAAAGTTGCGCACTTGAGCAGATACAAGCGCGTCTCTGGTGCCAAGAAATACTTGGCCAAAGGCACAGTGGTGTAAATAGGGAACAATATAAATACTGTCAACAGCAACATAAAGAGCAAGGCAGGATAAATACGCAATATCCTGGAGCACGCATAATCTACTACGCTATTACTCTTGACCAGACTACCCGTCACCAACAAACCACTGATAATAAAAAAAACATCCACTGCAATGTTGCCTAAGGTCGAACCAGTCGATGCCTCTATAGGCTCAGCTTGAAGCAACAGGGAAAAGCTGTGTGAGAACAACACTACCAAAGCAGCAGTGATGCGCAACAAGTTCAAGTTATTGTCACGGCTAGCCAAGCAATCAAACAAGCGCATTTATGTAAACTCCTTAAGGACTTCCAGATCAATTTGTACCGAGGCATCTCCGGCTGACATCCAGATTTGACCATCCTGTATCGTGCATTGCAATTGCATATTGCGTTGCGCGAGTTTTTCCAGTGCCTGGCTTTGCGCAGCAGGCACATTCATGACGCGCAAATTCTTGGCGCGATCAAGACGGCTGTTCATTGCCTTCCACCAGATATCACTGGCACTGGCAAAGCTGTAGACGATGACTTGCTCAGAACGGCCACAAGCCTTCAGCAAGCGCCTGTCGTCTGGCTGACCAACTTCTACCCATAGCTGTATGGCGTCGGTGTAATCCTTGAGCCAGATATCCGGTTCTTCCGTGTCGGATATACCCTTGCCAAATTCCAGGCGCTCAGCCGCATGAATGGCGAAAGCCAGCACGCGTATCATCATGCGCTCATCCGTTTCAGATGGGTGGCGGGCGATAGTCAGGCTATGGTCGGCATAATAGCCGCGGTCCATGTCCGAAATATTCAGGTCGGCTTTATAGATGATGGATTTGAGCGCCATTATTTAAACACCACCGTTTTATGACCATTCAATAAAATGCGATGTTCAACAAAGCATTTAACAGCGCGTGCCAGCACCACGCATTCCACATCACGGCCTATGGCGGTCAGGGTTTCTGGTTCCATGGAGTGATCAACGCGCTCCACATCCTGTTCAATAATCGGGCCTTCATCCAGGTCTCCTGTCACAAAGTGCGCAGTAGCGCCTATCAGTTTGACACCACGTTCATGCGCCTGATAGTAAGGCTTGGCTCCCTTGAAACTGGGCAGGAAAGAATGATGAATATTAATCGCCTTGCCTTTCAGGGCATCACACATTTCCGGTGACAAGATTTGCATGTAACGCGCCAGCACCACCAGCTCGATATCATTGCCAGCAACAATATCCAATACCTTTTGTTCTTGCACGCGTTTGGCTTCTGCTGGCGCACCTGCCGCCAATGGCAGGTGATGAAATGGAATGTTATAGCTGGCCGCCAATTGGTAAAAGTCTGTGTGGTTCGAGACTATGGCCTTGATCTCCACAGGCAATAAACCACTCTTGTAGCGGAACAGCAAATCATTCAGACAATGACCTATCTTGGACACCATCAACATCACACGCGGCTTGTGGTGAGCATCATGCAATTGCCAGTTCATTTGCAAATTTGCACCCAATGCGGCGAACTCTTCGCGCAAGGTACTATCGCTCACGCTGGAATCTTCCACCGCAAAATGCACACGCATAAAAAAAGTTGCGGATTGTGCATCACCAAACTGGGCAGAGTCGATAATATTGCAGCCATGGTTGACCAGGAAGCCCGATACGCTATGCACAATACCGCGCTGATCGGGACAGGATAAAGTCAGGATATATTCGGGTCGTATGCTCATAATTTCAGTGGTTTGGCCCGGATTTGCAGCTTTCCGTGGCCAGAGACAAATTAAATTCGTAAATTTGCTAACAAAGCTTAAAAATTAACCGGGTATTGTCGCATATCGGACGCATAATTCATAATTATCACGCTCAATTAAATAATTACAATAAAAAGCACGATCGTTCTTATTCGTGTATAGTCATTCTTCTGGAAACCCAATTTTGATTTAGTCACACCGTCACAACCTTAGTAACAACCTTAAGCAGACAAAGACCAAGAACACAACATCAAGGAGACAATATGAGCACACTCAGCAATCAACAATATCGCCTCGCCGCCCGTCCGGTTGGCAACCCCAAGCACAGCGACTGGAACTTGACGACGGAAGAAGTGCGCGACATCAGCGATGGTGAAATCGTCGTACAAACCATCTATATCTCGCTGGACCCTGCCATGCGTGGCTGGATGAATGAAGGTAAATCCTATATCCGCCCGGTTGCCATCAATGAAGTCATGCGCGCTGGCGGCATAGGCAAGGTCATCGCATCCAAATCCCCAAAATTTGCAGTCGGTGATTATGTCTCTGGTGGTACAGGTGTACAACAATACTGGGTAGGTGCAGCCGATGACAAAACCGCTGGCTTTTACAAGGTCAGCCCAAAACTCGCCCCTTTGCCAAAATTCATGAATGCACTGGGTATGCCAGGCATGACGGCTTACTTCGGTCTGCTCGATGTTGGTCAACCCAAGGCAGGTGAAACTGTCGTGGTATCTGGCGCAGCAGGAGCGGTTGGCCAGACAGTGGGCCAGGTTGCCAAGCAAAAGGGTTGCCGCGTCGTTGGTATCGCCGGTGGCAAGGACAAATGTGATTTTGTCGTCAATGAGCTGGGCTTTGATGCGTGCATAGATTACAAATCCGGCTCAGTCAAAGATGGTTTGAAAGAACATTGCCCGAATGGTGTTGATATTTATTTTGACAATGTCGGTGGCGAGATACTTGATACCGTGCTGACCCGCATCAATCTGAAGGCACGCATCATCATTTGCGGCGCCATCTCCCAGTACAACAATACTACGCCAGTCAAAGGCCCGGCCAATTATTTGTCATTGCTGGTGAACCGCGCCCGCATGGAAGGCATAGTCGTATTTGATTACGCAGCCCGCTATGGCGAAGCCGTCGCTGAAATGGGTAAGTGGATGGCGGAAGGTAAATTCCAGACGCGTGAAGATATCGTCCAGGGTCTGGAAACTTTCCCTGATACCCTGATGATGCTGTTTGAAGGTAAAAACTTTGGCAAGCTGATCTTGCAAGTAGCTGAAGAATAAATCTCGCGTTGTGCGTCGATATATAAGGCCTGGTTTGGAAAAGATCAGGCCGTTAACATGAGGCGCTTAACTTGTCTTGGGGGTGACTGCCGGAAAACAGAAAAACAGTCTTACCCCCTGATCAATTTCACTATCCAGCCGTATACTGCCCTTGAATATGCCTTGCACCAAATTGTGCACGATATATAAACCCAGACCAGAACCACCCTGCCCCAGGCGGGTCGTGTAAAAAGGTTCAAACACTTTATGCTGTAATGCTGGGGCAATGCCTATCCCATTATCAGCATACTCAAGCTCAATTACCCCAGCATTGCTCTGCGCGCGGATGTTAATGCGTTTTCCCTGTACGCCGTCAAAACCATGAGTCAAAGAATTCATGATGAGGTTATTGATGATCTGCTCAAGATGCCCAGGAAAACTATCCATCATCACCCCTTGCGGGACGCAATTATCGACCATGACTCCAGCACGAGTAATCACGCCACCCAAAGCATTGATACTATCCTGTACTGCAATACGCACGTCGAACTGACGTCTGCGCTGACTGGTCTGATCCACCGAGACACGCTTGAAACTATCGATCAACTCACTGGCACGACCACCACTACGCACTATCAACTGACTGACGCCTGCACACTCATCAAGTGCGTGGACCAGGCCAGAGCGCGTCATTTTTCCAGTATCAATCAGCCCAGCTACTTCCTTTAGTTTTTCCGCCAGAGATGAGGCTGCCAACAGCATATTGCCTATCGGTGTATTGAGTTCATGCGACACACCAGCCACCAGCACGCCTAATGATGCAAGTTTTTCTGACTCTATGATCTGGGACATGGCACGACGCAATTCACGAGTGCGTTCTTCCACCCGCAACTCCAGTTGCTCATTCAGGAGACGCAATTCTTCCTCTGCCTGCTTGCGTTCAGAAATATCCACATGGGTGCAAATCATGCGCGTGCCAGCGCCATGCTCATCATGGCTGACTATCATGCCGCGGTCTATGACCCATTTCCAGCTACCATTTTTACAAAGAATTCTGTGCTCACTATGGTAGCGTGACATGGCCCCGGCAAAATAATCGCTTAAAGCCTGCCTGACCAGTGGTAACTCATCCGGATGCACCAAGTCCATGCCGCCATCCACAGTAGGAGCGATCTCATGGTTGTCATAGCCATGCATGCTGGCCCAGCAGGAGGAGTACAGTACCTGACCAGTCTTGATATTCCAGTCCGATACACCGTAGCCTGCTCCCTCCAGGGCAAAACTCCAGCGCTCCTCACTCTCACGCAATGCTTCTACTGCCAGCCTGTGCGCCCGCCTTTGCGCAGCCTCGCTCATTTCACGCTTGATGGCAAGTGGCAGACGCGCCAGGTTATCTTTCATGACATAGTCATGCGCACCTGCCTTCATCAGGGCGACTGCCGCGCTCTCACCCAGCTCTGCCGAGACAACAATGAAAGGCAAGTCCAGCCCAGACTCTTTTAACAAGGCCAAGGCCTCATTGGTATTAAAGTGAGGCAAATTATAATCTGAGAGTATGACGTCCCATGTACCACTGGCCATGGCCAGGCGCATTTCTTCATCAGTCTCGACGCGCATCATGCGGACATCGAAGTCAGCACGCCGCAGACACAGCATGACCAGCTCTGCATCCATATCAGAGTCTTCAACCATCAGCAAAGCCAGCGGTGTCGCCATGTTCGCCCTACTTTATGTTCATCAGCCAGATCATGATTGATGCGGACTTTCGTTAATCACCAGCCAATACATGCCCAATTGCTTGATGACTTCAGCAAACTGTTGAAAATCAACTGGTTTGCGTATGTAACTATTGACTCCCAAGTCATAGCCGGCTGCCACGTCCTGCTCCTCGCGAGAAGATGTCAGTATCACTACCGGCACCCTGTGCGTGCGCGGGTCCTTGCGAATCTGCCTTAACACTTCCAGGCCATCTACCTTGGGCAATTTCAGATCCAGCAGCACCAACATGGGAGGGGTGACATCTTCCCGGTTGGCATAATTCCCCTGACAAAACAGGTAATCCAGTCCCTCCTGCCCATCCTGGGCGATCACCAGATTATTGGAGATATGACTTTTCTTGAAGGCGCGTTCGGTCAGGCCTATATCACTGGGATTGTCCTCTACCAGCAGGATGGTTCCTATGCTCATTGAAGCTCCTTCAAGGTAAAATAAAATGTCGCGCCCTCACCTGGGCTTGAATCAGCCCAAATGCGTCCGCCATGGCGAAAGACTATGCGCTGCACTGTCGCCAGCCCTATGCCAGTACCACTGAACTCACTGGCTTTATGCAGCCTTTGAAACACGCCAAAAAGCTTGTGGGCATAGCGCATGTCAAAACCCGCACCATTGTCCCTGACATAGAATGCCAGCACCTCGGTCTGCGATAGCGGCTCCTGTATCCGCAGGCTGCCAAATGCAATCTCAGGCGACGCTTTCATTTTAGAAAATTTGGCCGCATTTTCGAGTAAATTAGTCAAAACGACTTCCAGCAAACGTTTGTCGCCCAAGGCATGCAAATCTGGGGCTATAAGGAAATGATATTGACGCTGCCCGCTCACCTCCTGTATTCGCGTCGCAATGCTGAGCGCCAGTTCACTGAGATCGACGTCACGCATAACCAGGGCGGCACGCCCCAGCTTGGAAAATTGCAGCATATCGTCAATCAACTGCCCCATGCGCTGACTCTCAGCCCTGACTCTTTCCAGATATTCCTGCCCTGTCGCATCAAGTTGCGGCCCATAATCTTCTTGTAAGGCCAGGCTCCAGCCATCGATGCCACGCAAGGGGCTGCGCAAGTCATGGGAGACTGAATAGGAAAATGCCTCCAGTTCCTTGTTCGCTGCTTCCAGCTGCGCGGTACGTTCTTGCACCTGTCTTTCCATGCTGTCATTGGCAAGACCTAGTTCCGCCCTGGCCTGTTCATTCTCAGCCAGTAAAGTCCGCATCTCTTCCGCTGCCTGTAATTGTTCGCTGATATCAGTATGCGTACCTATCATGCGTATGGGCCTGCCTTGGGCATTTTTATCCACCACCATGCCGCGTGACATTACCCATTTCCAGCTACCATCCTTGCACAACATTCTTTGCTCTATACTGAAAAAATCCGTTTTCCCCGATAAATTATCTTTCAGCTGCACGACTGCACGGGCGGCATCTTCTGGATGTGCCAAGCGGGTATAAGTATCCAGATTACCAGGCAATTCATCCTCTTTATAGCCCAGCATTTCTTTCCAGCGCCGTGAATAAACGACTTCATTGGTATCGAGATTCAGGTCCCAGACGCCATCGCCAGCACCTTCGAGGGCAAATTTCCAGCGGAATTCACTCTCCTGCAATTCTTCGACAAACTGATCGAGGCGCTGCTGCATGGCATTGAGAGCGCCGACCACTTGCTCTAACTCATCACCAGCCACCCTGGCTCCATCTTTACGATCCAATTGCAATCTGCCAGCCTTGCTGCCCGCAAACAGGCGATCCGAAAACAGGGCGATTTTTTTTAAATGCCTTCCCACCATGTATTGAAACAGCAGCAGAATGAACAAAGACACCAGGAAAGTCTTGATGGTCTGTGTAATCAGTATCACCACGACCTTGTCACGCAAGCGTTGATAAACCCCTTCCAGATTGGCGATGAGCAGCACGCTGCCTATATGTACCTGGCTCTGCCTGTGGGTAAATTGCAAAGGAAACTCATGACGTATGACATGGCTGCTGATCGCCTGGCCCGCTCTGGCAAGCAAAGCCCCCTGATCATTGCGTACCTCGGCATATTGCATATCCGGCAACCTGAGTATGCCGTTCAATTGCAGCTCCAGATCGCGTATGCTGGTTACCCATAAACTTGATGACAGGCTTTCTTCGTAGCTAGCCTGTATCTGTGTCATCTGTGACTCGATATCACCAATTTCGCGCCGATAATCAAGTGCCAGCTGGAAGGCGGTAGCAACCAGGGTCACTACCGAACTGAACATGAGGATGGCAATGGCTATCCTGCGCCCCAGGCTATTGCTGCCAGTGACCAGGAATTTGTTGAAGAGTGAGCGCATTCAAGTACCATCCACGGCTTGATAGCGCTTCAGCACTGAATCAAAAATCCGTTTTTGTGTACCATCCTGTTTCATCTTGCGAATTGCTTCGGTCAGCCTGGGTACCAGCGCCTCATGCTTTTTATGCAAGTATAAAAACCAGTCACCCTCAACGAAAGCCGGTTCCATGATCTTGATGTCTTTCAAGCCCAGACTCTGAATGAAGTGCAGGCCTTCCAGCTTTTCAATGACAGCGACATCTATCCTGCCTTTATCCAGCATGGAAAACAATTGTGCACCGGTCTCCAGTTTCAACAGGGAACGGGTATCGACAATATTACGCTCAAGAATTTTCCAGCCTGTGAGTATGCCTACATCGAAAGGCTTGAGACTGTCAGCTCCGGTTACAGTGAAACGTGGCTTGCGGGTGAAAACCACCATTTGATAAAACATGACAGACTCAGGCACACGCACAAGATTGGGATAGGCTTTGTCTATACCCAGCACGCGCGACACATCGCCATCATCAATGCCACTATTGACATTAAGCAGACTACGCTCGGCTGACATGGGCTGGATCTCCAGCTTCAAGCCTGCACGCTTGAATAATTCGGCGTAAAACAAATCAAGTACGCCATCGCGACCGGGAGAAGTAATCGGTGCGAAAAATGGCGTATTTAATACCAGGGTCGTTTCAGCATGAACTGACCCGGCCAACATCAGCCCCAGCAAAATTGGCAGCCAAATCTTGATGCCCATGCTCATGATCGCCTCCATTACACTACAAGGAGTAAGGACGCAAATAAATCATCTGCCCCCAAGCACTTTCCGCCGTTTTTTTATCTATGTCAATCCATGCTCAAATCACAATACGGCATTGACACGACCAAACGGGGATCAACGCAACCACGGAGCCAGCCAGCCCAGGCCGGCACTGGTGCCAGCTTTAGGCCGGTACTCGCACCCTATCCACCCCTGATAGGCAAGCTCATCGATCAGGTCAAACAAATAAGGATAATTGACTTCACCCAAATCCGGTTCATGTCGGTCTGGCACGCCAGCAATTTGTATATGGCCTATACCAGCATGGAGGCGTGACATATCACGGCGCAATTTGCTCGTGACATCGCCTTCAACAATCTGGCAATGGTAGATATCAAACTGTACACGCAGATTTTCGACGCCAATTTCCAGGCATATCTCTTGCGCCTCATCCTGACGGTTTAAAAAATAGCCAGGTATGTCACGGGTATTGATGGGTTCTATGACGATAGTGATACCCTCTCTGGCAGCCAGCAAAGCCGCATAAGCCAGATTGCGCAAATAGACGGCCCGGTGTCTTTCTCTATCCTGTTCAGGCTGTATCAAGCCAGCCATGACATGCAAAGTACGGTTACCAAGTACGCGGGCGTAATCAAGTGCAGTATCAAAAGCCTGCTTGAATTCTTCTTCACGGCCAGGCACAGAGGCTATGCCGCGCTCGCCCAGGGCCCAGTTGCCGGGAGCAGTATTGAACAGGACTTGCTCAAGTCCATGCGTATTTAATAAGTCGCGCAGGTCTGTGGCAGGATACTCATAGGGAAACAGATATTCAACTGCCTTGAAGCCATCTTTCGCCGCAGCGGCAAAACGCTCAGGAAAAGCAAATTCTGTATACATCATACTGAGATTGGCAGCAAAACGTGGCATGGCTGGCTCCTTATCTTTTGGCGTAATGTTGCGCCATAACGGCGCACACCATTAACTGTAGCTGGTGAAACAGCATTAGTGGCAATAAAACCATGCCCACTGCGTGGCTGGCAAATAAAACTTTGGCCATGGGCACCCCGCTGGCCAGACTTTTCTTGGAACCGCAAAACACGATGGTGATTTCATCTTCCTTGTTAAACCCCATGCGGCGACTGATGATAGTAGTCAGTGCCATGATCAGCGCCAGCATCAAGGCACTGATACCCAGCAAACTGAACAGCATCACCGGTGGCAGTTGCTGCCATAAACCTTGCACGACGGCCTCGCTGAAGGCGACATAGACCACCAGCAAAATCGAACTCTGATCGACCATTCTCAGTGTGCCTTCATATTTGCCCAGCCAGACTTGCAACCAGGGGCGAGCGATTTGCCCCACTACAAAAGGCAGTAGTAATTGATACACAATCTTCAACATGGCATCCAGTGACGCATGGTTTTCACCGTGAGCGACCACGACCATACTGACCAGCAAGGGCGTCAGGAATATCCCCAGCATATTGCTGGCTGAAGCACTGCAGACCGCAGCAGGCACATTGCCACGGGCGACAGAAGTAAAGGCGATGGACGATTGCACTGTCGATGGCAACACACATAAAAATAGTATGCCCACATACAATTCAGGCGTAAGCAGATATAACAACAAGGGTTTCAGAGCTATACCCATCAAGGGGAAGATGGCAAAAGTAAACGCCATCACCAGCAAATGCAGCCGCCAGTGAGTGAGCCCGGCCACCACTGCCTGACGTGACAATCTGGCTCCATGCATAAAAAACAGCAAGGCGATCATCCCGGTAGAGACATGCTCAAAACCCCGGGCTACTGTGTCGCGAGCCGGAAACAGACTTGCCAGAGTGACCACGCCAAACAGCAGGAGGGTCATGTTATCGGGTAGAAAACGCGGGCGCTTCATGTGGGGAAAGCAAGAAATGTAGGTAATTGATTGTACTTGATTAATGCGCAGCAATTTGCGGGCAGCATCAGCTTAAAGTGAAAGCGTAGCCTGATGCCAACAAACACAAGTAGCCTTGTAAAATAAAAATACATTACAACCTAATACCTATTACGCCAGACCTGCACGCCATTAATCAGACCCAGCCAGTGTGGGGACGATGGCAGGCAGGTAAATATCACAAAATTCAGGCGGCATGCGCCGTGCGCGGCCGCTGCTGAGTTCTATGCAAACCAGGTCCCAGCGCCCCCTGAGCACGGTCGCACCATCGCTATCGCGTATCAATTGAAAACGCCTGTCCATGGTGAGTTTGCCATCGCTGGCAAACAGCCAGGTTGCCAGCGTCAGCGATTCACCAAGCAAGGTTGGCAAGACATAATCATATTCCCCACGCCTGATCGCCATGGCGCGATCAAGGCGGTGGTAGTCAGCCAGATTCAAACCCAGCGCTTCAGAATGTCCCCATGCGACTTCTTCACACCAACGCACATAGACTGCATTGTTGGTGTGATTCAAACCATCGATATCACTCTGTTGCGGCGTCACTGCCCGCGTGAAGGCTTGTGGGTAATCCCAAACGATAGAAACACTCATATATATACACGCAAAAATTGAATCGCTAAAACACCGAGTTTACAAACCCAGCTCTTGCCAGATCTGATCTACCTTGGCCTTTACTTCTGGCGTCATCTCTATGGTCGTGCCCCACTCGCGACTGGTCTCGCCTGGCCATTTATTTGTGGCATCTATACCCATCTTGCTGCCGAGACCGCTGACGGGCGAAGCAAAGTCCAGGTAATCAATCGGCGTATTATCGACCAGCGTGGTATCGCGCAATGGATCGACGCGGGTAGTGATTGCCCAGATGACTTCTTTCCAGTCGCGGATATTGACATCTTCATCAACGACGATGATGAACTTGGTATACATGAACTGGCGCAAAAAACTCCAGACCCCGAACATGACACGCTTGGCATGACCAGCATAAGCCTTTTTCATTTGCACCACGGCCATGCGGTAACTACAGCCTTCTGGTGGCAAATAAAAGTCGGTGATTTCACTGAACTGTTTTTGCAAGAGAGGGATAAAGACTTCATTCAATGCCACGCCCAGCACTGCTGGTTCATCTGGTGGTTTACCTGTATACGTAGAGTGGTAGATAGGGTCACGGCGCATGGTGATGCGATCTATGGTAAACACCGGGAACCAGTCTTTCTCATTGTAATAACCGGTGTGGTCACCATACGGCCCTTCCAGAGCATGCTCATAACCTGTGGGATGATTTTCGTCAAGGTAGATATGCCCTTCCAGCACGATTTCTGCTGAAGCTGGCACGCGCAATTCGCTGCCTATGGCCTTCACCAATTCGGTACGACTGCCACGCAAAAGACCGGCGAACTGGTATTCAGACAAGCTGTCTGGCACGGGTGTCACGGCACCTAATATGGTGGCCGGGTCTGCACCAAGTGCCACGGCGATGGGATAAGGTTTACCTTTATTGACGATGCCATGCTCACGAAAATCCAGCGCACCGCCACGATGTGCCAGCCAGCGCATGATGACTTTATTACGCCCCAAAACCTGCTGTCTATATATACCCAGATTCTGGCGTTTTTTATTGGGACCTTTGGTAATCACCAGGCCCCAGGTGATCAGGGGTGCAACGTCACCAGGCCAGCAATGCTGTATGGGCAGACGAGCTAGATCAACGTCGTTGCCTTCCCAGACGATCTCCTGACATTTGGCACCGCGCAGCTCTTTTGGAGACATATCCCAGACCGCTTTGACCAGCGAACCCATGCCTAGAATTTCTTTAAAACCCTTGGGCGGTTCAGGCTCTTTCAGCGCCGATAAAACATGGCCTATCTGGCGCAATTCGCTGAGGTTTTCTGCCCCCATGCCAAGCGCAACACGGCGTGTCGTGCCAAATAAATTACCCAGCACTGGTATGGTATGGCCAACGGGTTTGGTGAATAAAAGAGCCGGACCTTCGGCACGTAATGTGCGGTCGCAAATCTCTGTCATTTCCAAATGTGGTGAAACAGGCAAGTCCACCTGTTTAAGTTCGCCTTTTTCTTGCAGCTGAGAAATAAAATCTCTCAAATCAGAATATTTCATCATTTTTCGCTTTTTCGTATCTCTGCACTAGTCGCACTAGCAATTTCTGCCAAGTGCTTGATTTTATTGAACTTTGCTGCATTGCAGCACAATCCTTTATACATAAAAGTAATCAACTTCTCATTTGATAGTGTTGACTTGATATAAAACCGCCCCTACAATTCGCCCAACTTGATGAAGAGGTTAATGACTTCCGCCACTTTCGACACAAAGAGAGTTTCGCCAAACGGTAACATCATTCACGGGGATCGGGCCCCAACATAACATTGTAAGGATTGTTTTCAAAAGGCGTCTGCCTTAACCCGAAAATAGTTGTTTGTCACTGGACACACCATGAGCAGGTCTGACTGACCTGATTTGACAAACGACTCCGGCGTCTTGCGATCACACTTGTGACGAAGACGATGTTTCTGATTCGTGGATTAGCTGTTTGCATTTGACTTTGAATAAAGGTGGATGTCGCGTCGCGAAAATTCAGGAGGTAACATGTTTCAACGTTTTATTTTAGCTTTACAACAAAGTAGTTTCTCTTCAACGGAAAAGCGCCAGGCGCTCTCCATGGTAGCGCGTGATACCACCAGTGGTTTTTTCACCACCTTGCGCCACTTGCTTATGCTGTCTGGCATCGTTGCCATGGCCATGTTGGTCATGATGTATGTCAAACCAGAACTCACAGACAAATTCAAAGACTTGTCGCCCTATGTCGTTGCAGAAGAAGAGCCTGCCCATGCAGCGCCAGTACCAGCACCTAATCTTGCCCACCTGATGCAAGCACCAAACCAGGCCAATGTTGACCCGGCAATGCAAAAAACGGCCATGTCTGAAGACGAAGCCAAGATGCTGGGTAACCAGCGCCAGCAACAATGGGTCACTACCTGGCTGGCCAAACGCTATCGTGTTGCCAGTGATGCTGCCAATATGCTGGTCTCTGCCGCTTACCTGACGGCCAAGGAAGTCAAGATAGACCCTTTATTGATACTGTCTGTCATGGCAATAGAATCCGGCCTGAACCCCTTCGCGGAAAGCCCGGTAGGTGCACAAGGCTTGATGCAAGTCATGTCCAAAGTACATCATGACAAATTCCAGGACCTTGGTGGCGTCAAAGCTGCGCTGAACCCTGTTGCCAATATCCGTGTTGGTGCCCTGATCCTGAAAGACTATGTCACTCGTGGCGGTTCAGTTGAAGCTGGCCTGAAGATGTACGTAGGTGCAGCTGATTCCGACAATGACTCTGGTTATGGTGCGCGTGTATTGAATGAATATAAGCGTCTGAAAGATGTCTCCGCTGGTAAAAATGTACCAACGGTATTCAATGCGCCAGCGCCTGCCCCGGTACAAGCCCGTCCTGTAGAAGCAGCGCCGGTACACAAGCCAGAGGCAACTGAAGCCAAGGCTACGGTAGAAGCAAAAAAAGACCAGGTTGCAGCACTGTAAATCTGCTCTCCCATAAAAAAGCCGCTTGAACTTCTGGTTCAGGCGGCTTTTTTACTATCAAAGTCAATTATCTGTCGGCCAGGAATTTCTTGAGCCTGGCCACCGCTTCCTGCAAGTTCTCCAGAGTATTGGCATACGACAGGCGCACATAGGATGTTGCTGTCGCCGGGCCAAAATCCAGACCAGGGACAATGACTACGCCAGCTTCATTCAATACCTGTTTGGCAAAGGCATCGGCATCGTCGGTAAAACGGGAACAATCGGCATACACATAAAACGCGCCATCTGGCATGACAGGAATACCAAAACCAAGTTCACGCAAAGCCGGGACTATATAATCTCGCCTGCGCTTGAACTCTGCCTTGCGCTCTTCATAAATGGCAATCGTGGCCGGTTCAAAGCAAGCTAATGCTGCATGCTGGGCTATCGACGATGGGCAGATAAACAGGTTTTGCGCCAGTTTTTCCAGTGCAGGCACGATACGCTCGGGCACGACCAGCCAGCCCAGACGCCAGCCTGTCATATTGAAATATTTGCTGAAGCTATTAATAACGACCACATCCTCATCCAGTGACAAGGCAGAAAATGGCTCCCCATCATAAGTCAGGCCCTGATAAATCTCATCAACGATGCTAAAACCGCCCAATTCCTTGACGGTAGCAAGGATCTTGCTCAGTTCTTCATGCTCTATCGATGTACCAGTAGGATTCGATGGCGAAGCCAGCAAAACACCACTACTGCGTTCATCCCATTGCTGGCGGACGATTTCTGCCGTCAGTTGAAAGCGATGATCCGGCCCGCTGGCGATGAGTTTTGCCCTGCCCTCAAATGCGGCGACAAAATGACGGTTGCAGGGATAACAGGGATCGGGCATCAGCACTTCCCTGCCCGCTTCGACCAGGGCGGCGCAAGCCAGTAACAAGGCAGCCGAAGCACCAGCCGTCACAATAATGCGGGATGCCGGCACATCCAGGCCAAACACATCACGGTAATGCTGCGATATCGCCGTGCGCAAGGCTGGCAAACCCATGGCAGAGGTATATTGCAAACGCCCGGCCGCCATGGCTTTGGCGGCAGCATCAATCACTGCTTGCGGTGCGGTAAAGTCTGGCTCACCTATACCCATATGTATCAGATGGCGGCCCTGTTTTTCCAGTTCCGCTGCCATTTTCATGAGTTCCATCACATGAAAAGGGGCAATGTTGTCCAGTCTTGCTGCAAGATTCTGATGCATGGCACTTCCTAAAAAAACACGGGCTGAAAAAAACCGCCTTATTTATCTTTCAAAATAAGGCGGTAGGTACATGTACAAATATGTTCAGCAAATTACTTACCTGCGGCAACCTCAGTCGCACGCAGTTTGGCTGCCAGTTTGTCGAGTACACCATTGACATACTTGTGCCCATCGAGACCACCAAAGGACTTGGTCAACTCTACCGCTTCATTGATGACGACACGGTAAGGGATTTCTATGTGGTTTTTCAATTCATAGGCACCGATCAGCAAGGCTGCGTGCTCGATAGGCGACAATTCAGCAATGCTGCGGTCTATCAAAGGGGCAATTTGCTCACGCAATTCTATGGATTGTTTGATAGCACCGTGCAACAGGGAGTCAAAATGCTCTCTGTCCGCCTTCTCAAAGCCGTGGGCTTCACGAATATGGGCTTCAATCGCGCCGGAATCTTCATTGTTCAGCAGCCATTGATACATGCCCTGCAAGGCAAATTCGCGCGCACGATGACGTGGCGAACGGTTCTTGCTGGGATTGGCGTGTAGTGTTTTATTATTCATATCTTCTCTTACCGTATCTTACTTAACTTACTTATATTACTTAACTTACCTAATTTAAAGCTAGGTGATCATCGTTCAGACTCAAACTTAAATGCGAATTTAAACTAAAGCCCGAGCAAGACGATCAGGCATCGTAATGCACATCTTCCGTGGCTTCTGCCAGTTCTTCCAGGGCCAGGGTCAGGTTGGCCATTTCTACAGCAACGCGGGCGGCATCACGGCCTTTTTCCTGCATGCGTACTTCCGCCTGTTCATCATTCTCTGTCGTCAGGATAGCATTGGCGATAGGAATGCCTGCATCCAGGCCTACGCGGGTGATGCCAGCGCCGGATTCATTGGATACCAGCTCAAAGTGGTAAGTTTCACCACGGATAACTGCGCCCAGGGCGATCAGGGCATCGAATTGATTGGTTTCTGCCAGTTTTTGCAAGGCCAGCGGCACTTCCAGTGCGCCCGGCACAGTCACGTGCAGGATATCTTCATTAAGTACGCCCAGCAATGACAATTCTGCCAGGCAGGCATCCAACAAGCCCTTGCCGATATTGTCATTAAAGCGTGCCTGCACAATACCTACGCGTACGCCTGCGCCATCCAGATTTGCTTCGTAATGTCCAACTGTCATAATATTCTTTCTTGCGCTTTTCGCGCCTGATGTGATTGAGGTGGTGCAAGCACTGAGCTACAAATCGCTGGCAGTGCCCTGCGTCCTTATTTGTCTGCGCACGGCTTATCGAGATACCCAACAACTTCGAGATTAAATCCTGTCATGGATGGCATCTTACGTGGATTGGCCAGCAATTTCATCTTGCCCACGCCTACATCCTTCAAAATCTGTGCACCTATACCATAATTGCGCAAGTCCATGCGTGCGGCACGGCCGACTGGCTTGGTTTCTGGTGTATCGAGTGCCTTGAACTGGTCAAACAACTGCTCTGCAGTCTCGCCACAGTTGAGCAAGACGATGACGCCGGAATCCGCCTTCTTGATGGCGGCCATGGCTGATGCAACATTCCAGGAGTGCGTAGTGGCCTGGCTTTCCAGCAAATCCATGATGGAAACCGGTTGATGCACACGCACCAGTGCTTCTTTTTCACGGCTGATATCGCCATGCACCAGTGCCAGATGGGCAGAACCGCTAGGCTTGTCGCGATATACCAGGGCCTTGAAGCTGCCATGCACGGTGTGCATTTCACGCTCAGCCACACGGTCAACGATACTCTCTGTCTGGCTGCGATAATGAATCAGGTCGGCAATCGTCCCTATCTTCATATCGTGTTCTTTGGCGAACTCAAACAAATCAGGCAGACGGGCCATGGTGCCGTCGTCCTTCATGATTTCGCAAATCACCGATGCCGGGGTCAGGCCAGCCAGCTCCGCCAGGTCGCAACCAGCCTCAGTATGGCCTGCACGCATGAGGACGCCGCCTCTTTGCGCCTTCAGCGGGAAAATATGACCAGGCTGGACGATGTCAGCAGCAGTGGATTTCTTGTCCACGGCAACCTGTACCGTGCGGGCACGGTCAGCAGCAGAGATACCAGTGGTCACGCCTTCAGCCGCTTCTATCGACACGGTGAAGTTGGTGCCAAAGGAGGTACCATTACGGCTGGTCATCATGGCCAGGTTCAACTGATCGCAACGCTCTTCTGTCAAAGTCAGGCAAATCAGGCCGCGACCAAACTTGGCCATGAAATTGATGGCTTCCGGCGTAACGAACTCGGCAGCCATGATGAGGTCGCCTTCGTTTTCTCTATCTTCTTCATCAACCAGTATCACCATGCGGCCAGCGCGCAATTCGGCAACGATTTCCTGGGTAGTAGACATGCTCATAGGGGGATATCCTGAACCGGGCCACAGACGCAATAACACAAAATCGTCAGGCCACTGGTTTTTCAGTGCAAATGAATGAAGTCGCTATTTTAAAGGATTTACGCCTGCTCTTCCCGTGCTTTATGTCTATTTATATGCTGCCCAGCTTGATTTGAGCCTGATTCAGAAGGATTTTTCTAGATTTGCAGCTGGCCTTGTGCAATTTCTATCACTTTGCCACCTACCTGTATGCTCTTGTCTACAGCCACATCCAGATAAAGCTGGCAGGGCCGTCTGACTTGCGCGCCCTGGGCTATGCGCATGCTGACTGGCAAATCACGACCCTGATGCTGCCACCAGCCGCCCAGATTGGCGCAGGCAGAACCTGTGCCAGGGTCTTCTGCAAAGCCACCAGCCTGCTTGACAAAGAAGTAACGCGCTGTCACGGACAGGCGCTCATCACCTGGCGCCGGATCATCAAATGCAAATACATAGACAGACTTGCGCCCCAGGCTATTGGCAGGCCAGATTGGCAACTTGCTGACGTCTGGTGTGGCCCGCAATACTGCCTCACGCGAATTCAGGGCTAGCAACATTTGTTCGCTACCTGTGTTGATCCATAAAGGTAGTGAATGAACGTCACTCTCATTGAGCCCCAGCAAGGAAGCCGCCTGAGCGATAGACAAGCCACTTGCCCTGACCAAAGGCTCGCCTTTATGCGGCGTTGTCAATGTCCATATGCCATTGTCCAGACGCAGATCTACCGGACCTGCCTTGCATTCCAGATTGACCTCGGTGGACTTGGTAACACTGCCAACCACCTGCGCCGTGCCCAGGCTGGGATGTCCGGCAAAGGGCATTTCTGTATCCGGCGTAAAAATGCGCATTTTTGCAGTAGCAAAGTCAGACTGCACAATAAACACTGTTTCTGACAGATTGAATTGCAGAGCCAGTGCCTGCATTTGCGCATCCGACATGCCCGTGGCATTTTCAAACACACAAAGCGGGTTACCCCCTAGCGTTTCTTCGGCAAACACATTCAAGAGGCGAAATGCGTAGTTAGTCATCGTTTTTCACTATTCTTTCTTCAAATAAATCAGACCAGGGTCGATTTGGCATGGGCGACATTGACTTCTGCCGGTAGCAAAATGCTGTTTTTTACCGCCGTCAATTCAGCCAGTATGGAAATCGCTATCTCGGCAGGCGTCTTGCTGCCTATATACAAACCTATGGGACCGTGAAGTTTTGCCAGTTGCTCATCATTGAGATCAAACTCCTTCAATCTTTCCCTGCGTTTGGCATTATTAATGCGGGAGCCTATGGCACCAACATAAAACGCCTCTGACTTCAAGGCTTCCATGAGCGCCAAGTCGTCAAGTTTGGGGTCATGCGTCAGGGCGACGACGGCGCTACGACTATCCAGTTGCATTTCCAGCACCAGATCATCAGGCATGGCATGAATCAATTGCACACCCTCAACTTGCCAACCACTACGGTATTCTTCACGCGGGTCACAGACTGTGACCTGGTAATCCATACCGACCGCGATACTGGCCAAAAAGCGCGATAACTGCCCTGCTCCTATGATGAGCAAACGCCAGCGTGGGCCATGTACGGTAGTCAAAGCTTCATCACTAATCTGCAATTGCTGGCCTGGCTCGGCCCTGTCCAGCGTCACTTCACCGGTACGCAAATCCAGCCGCCTTGCCAGCAATTCATGCCTTTGCAGGCCCTGCAATAAAATGTCAAGCTTGCTGCGTGAGGACAAGGGCTCTATGGCCAGTTCTATCGTGCCGCCACAAGGCAGGCCAAAACGGTGCGCTTCATCTGCGGTAATGCCATAGGTAACAATCTCTGGCAGGTGACGCTGCATACCTTCACGTTGCACTCTTTCTATCAAGTCGTCTTCTATACAGCCGCCAGAAACAGAACCCACTACCTGCCCATTGCCTGCAATAGCCAGCGTGGCTCCTTCCGGCCTGGGGCTGGAACCCCAGGTCTTGATGACGGTGACCAGCTCACAGGGTTGCCCTGCTTTGATCCAGGCGTCGCAGGTCTTCAGTACTTCGAGGTCTATGCTGTCCATTGTTTCCCAGTAAATTCAAACTGCGCAGGCAAGCTTGGCTACGCCAGCCTTCAGATATTTCAGTTAAACCAGAAGTTCCCCGATATGCTGGGAAAACTTGCTCATGGATCATTTTCGCACGATTTGACTATCCGGCCAGCCCATAGAAATTATCTATACAAATTGCATCAAATCCTGGGTTTCTTTGCATTACAATGCCAACCAGACCACAAACTGGAGACCCCCTTGTCCACCATCAAACAAAGATTAGCCGCCGTACCCGAAGGCGCAGGTGCACTGTTTTTCATACAGATTTTCGCCACCCTCGGTTTCGCCGTCCTGTACTCTACCCTGGTACTGTATGCCACCAAAAAGCTTGGTTTCACCGCCAAGGATGCGACCGCCATTATGGGCGTATTTGGTGCCTTCAATTATGGTCTGCATTTGTTTGGTGGTTATCTGGCGGGGCGCTTTATCAGCAACCGCAACCTGTTTGTCGGCGGCATGATTCTGCAAGTGATAGGTTGCGCGACTATTTCTACAGGCACTTCAGCCACTATGTACTGGGGTCTGGCGTTTTTCCTGACGGGCAGTGGTCTGAACGTCACCTGCCTGAATCTGATGCTGACTCAGCGCTTCAAGCCTGAAGATAATCGCCGTGAAAGCGCGTTCTTATGGAATTATGCAGGTATGAACCTGGGCTTTTTCATCGGTTTCACCGCTGCCGGTTATTACCAGTTGCAGGAAGACTATGCCAGCCTGTTCATCTTCGCTACCATAGGCAACTTCATGGCCATCGTGCTGGCAGCAGTCAACTGGCGCAGGTTATGCGACTTGAACACGACACTGCTCGATGCCACCGCAAACCAGTTCCGCTGGCGTTTTCTGGTCGGTCTGGCGGTCATGGCTGGCCTGGTACCGCTGGTTGAATTCATGCTGCACCGCGCTGAGATAACTGGCAACCTGGTCATGATCATCAGCGTTGCCATTGCTGTCATTTTCATTGTCCTGACTGCCATTCATAAAGAGCCCCGCGAACGCAATAATATGACGGCCTATGTCTTGCTGACGTTGGGCTCGCTGGTATTCTGGACACTGTATCAAATGGCTCCCATGGGCTTGCAACTGTTTGCTGTCAGTAATGTAGACCGCATGGTCTGGGGTTATGAAGTTGCGCCACAATGGATACAAAACATCAATAGCTTCGTCATTATGTTTGGTGGCCCACTGATGGCGATGTTGTTCGACAAGCTGCGTGCCAAGGGATGGAATATTGATATCCCACGCCAGTTCTCTGCTGCACTTATTCTCATCGGCCTGGGTTTTCTGGTTCTGCCCATCGGTATAGCGACTGCTGCCAGCAATGGCCTGGTGGCATTCAAATGGATTTTTATCAGCTACATCCTGCAAAGCATTGCCGAGCTGCTCATTTCGCCTATCGGTTACGCCATGATAGGCAAACTGGCACCGCGCCAATATCAGGGCGTGATGATGGGTACCTGGATGCTGGTCACAGGCACAGCCTCTATCCTGGCCAGCAAATTCTCAGGCTTGATACCTGAGGCGACCGAAGGTCTGGCCTCATCCACCAACCCAACCTTTAACTACATCTTCTCCTTGCTGGGCTGGAGCAGTGTTGGCGTGGGCATCGTCCTCATTATCCTGATCCCTGTCTTGCGCAAACTGATTACTGATGGGCCGGCCAAGGAGGCATCGACAGCAGCAAATCCGTTGACGCAGACTGAGCAGGCAACACCGGCATAACAAGAAAAGCAACAGGCAAGGCGGGCACGAGAAATGTGCCCGCTTTTTTTATTCCTGGATGGGAGTAAAACGCATGACTTCTGCGCCATTGATCTGCAGCATTTCAAAAAAGACGGACCTGGGTCTGGTCCAGATGGACCCATCATGCGAGCGATAGACTATGACGGGGCTTAGGTCAGATTCTTGTGTCGCTTCACACACCAGTTCATAAATCCCGCCTTTGTAGTGGCGAAAGCGTTGCACACCCCTGGTCTTTATCAAGGGCACCGGCTCAGCATCAGCCGCAATCTCAGCCGCTCTGTGCTTTTTTAAAAATGCTGGCACCTTTACTGCGGCCAGCTTGTTAATGTCCTGCAGCAAACGCGGGTCTATCGCAGGATATCCATAACGCTGCCCCAGCTCAGTGGCAATATGCAACATCAGCGCTGATGCGACTTCTGCATCCGCTTCTGCCCTATGAGCAGCACCTTTGAAACGTATACCCATCGAAGCCGCCAATGGCCCCAGAGAATAAGTGCTCAAGCCAGGAAAGACTCTGCGCGCCAGTTTGACGGAACAAATCACGCCATCGTGGGCTGGCCACAAGCCCAGCCTGTCACTCTCGGCCAACAAGAATTTTTCATCAAAACTGGCGTTGTGCGCTGCCAGCGTATCGGTACCGATAAACTCCACGAGCTCAGGCAATACTTCAGATACTGGCGGTGCTTTATCCACCATAGCCTGGGTAATACCTGTCAATTCAGTAATAAAGTAAGGGATACGCACATTGCTATTGATGAGGCTGACATAACGGTCAACTATTTCACCACCGACGATGCGCAAGGCTGCCACTTCGGTAACGCGCCCTCCCTGGTCTGGTGACATGCCGGAGGTTTCAAAGTCAATCATGACTACAGGTTTTTCAAACATCATATTTTTTTCACTAGCGGGAACTTATGAAGAGCAATACAATCTATCAGTATCTGGCGTCAATAAAAATCTGTGACGCTCGTTAATTATTATTCACTTTCAACCCTCAGGACTCGGGTATGCAAACTGCAGCGTCACTAGCAACACCGTGGTGCAGCCAGGCTTTTCAGCACTGGCGACGTAGTTTTGCGCATGTCCCTGGCCCCAGCCCCATTAAGTTCGGCTAGTTCGACTAATCTGCGCTATCTGCCAGATGCCCCCGATGATACGGTAAGAATCGCTGTTCCAGTTTGCTCAGTCTTAAGCAGCATTACCTATCATCCATCTTTGCTTTTTTTGCTCCATCCTGGTTGCGCATAGACGCCCAGACCTGTGTCTTACTATTCATTTCATCAAGAAAAAGGACACGGGCAAATTAATGTGTTGCTCATCATGAAAAATAAAATTTTAGGAATATTTTCACTCCCGGAACGGGATTTATTACGCGATCTTATCTATAGACGTCTGTGGACCTCGATACTGATCAGCTCTTTTGGGGCCCAGGTCACCATGCTGGCGCTACCGCTGACTGCCGCGATTTTGCTGCACGCCAGTGCCACCCAGATGGGGATGCTGACCTTCATGGAAATCCTGCCCTTCGTCCTGCTGTCCCTGCCCTCTGGTGTATGGCTGGATAGGGTACGCAAGTTACCTGTCTACGTCGTTGGCGAAATCATGATTTCCCTCTCTGTCGCCAGTGTGCCTCTGGCCTGGTGGTTGGGCTATCTGAACATGACTTGGTTATATATAGTGGGTTTCATGATAGGCGTGGTCAATACCACGGCTGGTACGGCATCGCAAATCGTCCTGACCCAACTCGTGCCACGCGAGCGTCTGGTCGAAGCACATGCAAAAAATGCCCTGGCCACTTCAGGGGCTGAAGTGGCAGGCCCCGCCACTGCCGGTGCCTTGATCAAACTGCTGGGTGCCCCTATCGCCCTGCTGGCCGACGCCATCCTGTTGCTGACCTCGGCTGTGATCCTGCGTGGCATCCATGTCAATGAAGTCAGGGAGCCGCGTGCTGACGCGCACTTCTGGCGCGATTTGAAGGCAGGACTGTCTTTTGTCGCCAATAAACCGCTGCTGATTGCGCTGGCACTGACAGTAGGTGGCTGGCAGCTTTGCTATAACGCTGCCCTGGTCGTGCAAATCCTGTTTGCCACGCGTGAACTAGGCTTGTCTGAGCAGGCAGTTGGTCTCAGCTATATGGGCATGGGTGTAGGTACCATTATCGCCAGTGTGTATGGCAACCGTATAAGCCGCAATATCGGGCCTGGCCCGTGTATGGTGCTGGGCGTGGCGGTTTGTGGTCTGGGTTGGGGTTTGCTGGCTTTGGCACCGACCAATCACTGGGGCATAGCGGCATTTGGTTTCATGCTGATGTGTTTTTCCATAGGTGGTGTGCTGATTTTCATTAACTTCCTGGCGCTGCGTCAGGCTGTCACGCCTGAAGCCATGCTGGGCCGCATGACCAGTACCATGCGCTGGCTGATCCTGATACCTGCAGGCCCCGGTGCACTCATAGGTGGCTGGCTGGGCGAACACATGGGCTTGCGCTATGCCCTGGGTTTCGCTGGCATCGCCGCTTTGCTACTGGCAATCGTGGCGGCAAAAAACCCTGTAATTCGTGGCATTACTGTCTTGCCACGCTTAAGCAAACAGGAAGAGATGCAGCAAGTTTAAGTATGGCATTGCAAATAGCTTGAAAAAAGCGTGATAATGCGCGGATATTTATGTTTTTTAACAATCCCCCTCAGGAGACGGAGGGGGATTGTTTATTCGCCGCGCTGAAATGGATACCCCCTCTTATTCAGCTTTTTTTGACAACAAATAGGTAGACCAATGCCAAGAGAAATGTCAACGCCTGATGCCAAACCGGGGTTCAAGCCCTATATTCCTGCTTCAGCTCAACTCCCCGAAATGACCGCAAGAGCCCTGATCATGGGTGTATTACTTGGTATGGTCTTCGGTGCATCATCCCTGTATCTGGTACTCAAGGTTGGTTTGACTGTCAGTGCCTCAATACCAGTGGCTGTAATTGCGATTACCTTGTTCCGCATGGGTAACAAGCTGGGCGCGAAAGACGCCACCATCCTGGAAAACAGTATTACCCAGACCGCTGGTTCAGCTGGTGAATCCCTGGCTTTTGGCCTGGGCGTGACCATGCCCGCCATCCTGATACTGGGTTTTGACCTGGAAATTTCCCGCGTCATGCTGGTCGGTTGCCTCGGTGGCTTGCTGGGTATTTTGCTGATGATCCCCATGCGCAGAACCATGATCGTGGAAAAGCATGATGAGCTGAAATACCCCGAAGGCACGGCCTGCGCCGAGGTCTTGAAAGCCGCAGCGACTGACTCTTCGCGCGAAGCAGCCGGTGAAACAAATAATCCAAATGCAGCAGATGATGCCAGCAAACGTGCGGCAATTATCTTTGGTGGCTTTGGTATAGGTTTGTTGTACAAGATCGCCAACGTCGCTTTGAAAGGCTGGAAAGATACACCGGAAGTGGTATTTGGTGCCCCACTGAAAGGTGGCTCGCTGGGTGCTGAAGTCTCTCCGGAATTGCTGGGCGTAGGCTATATCATCGGCCCGCGCATTGCTTCCGTGATGGCAGCTGGTGGTGTCATGTCTTATCTCTTGCTGATACCGATGATCAAGTTCTTTGGTGATGCTTTGAGTGTGCCACTGGCTCCCGGAACCAAGCTGATCAGTGAAATGAGTGCACATGATGTGCGTGGCGCCTATGTTTTGTATATCGGCGCTGGTGCAGTTGCTGCCGGTGGCCTGGTTAGCCTGTTGCGCGCCATGCCTACCATCTGGCGTAGTTTGTCGGCTGGTTTGTCTGGCCTGGGCAAAGGTGCAGCATCAGCAGTTGCGCCGTTGCGTACCGATCAGGACATCCCCATGAAATGGGTAGTCATTGGTGCCCTGGCAATTATCGCCATTATCACTTTTGCGACACCGCTGCATATGAATTTCCTGGGTGCGCTGCTGATCCTGGTATTCGGCTTCCTGTTCGCCACGGTATCTTCCCGTCTGACAGGTGAGATAGGTTCTTCTTCCAATCCTATTTCTGGCATGACAGTAGCGACCCTATTGTTCACTTGCCTGATCTTCCTGATCATGGGTTGGACTGGTGGTCAGTACTATGTAACGGCCCTGTCTGTCGGGGCGATTGTGTGTATTGCTTCCAGCAATGCCGGTACAACCTCGCAGGATTTGAAAACCGGTTACATCGTCGGGTCTACACCGCGTTTGCAACAGTATGCAATTCTGGCTGGTGCGCTGTCTTCTGCGTTGATCCTTGGCCCTATCCTGCTGAAGTTGAATGACTCTGGCACAGTCTATGTCCCGGCTGCGCAAGTTGCTCCTGCACTGGCTACAGATGCATCAAAACTGACAGACACTGCACAATTGCAAGGCCCGCAAGCTGATACAGATAAAGGCACTTACAAGGTTTGGCACAAGAACGACAATGTCGGCGGCCCCGCTGGCAAATACTTTGTCGACAATGCTGGCAAGGCCGTTTATCTGGTTGACCCGGGTATCAACGGTGCTTACAACAAGCGCCCTGATGGTACTGAAGTCAAGAAATACGATGCCCCTAAAGCCGTGCTGATGTCCTATATCATCAAAGGTATTCTGGACAGGCAACTACCATGGACCCTGGTCTTGTTTGGCGTGATGATAGCGCTGGTACTGGAAATGGCTGGCATACCATCGCTGGCCTTTGCCGTCGGCGTGTATTTGCCTTTGTCATCCTCTGCCCCGTTATTTGTCGGCGGCATGATACGCTGGGCGGTAGACCGTCGCAATAACAAGCTGGAGCACAATAAGCATCTCTCTGAAGAAGAGAAACAGGCAGCGGGTGACCGCAGCTCTGGCGTCTTGCTATCGTCCGGCTATATTGCGGGTGGCGCACTGGCCGGTATCGTGATTGCCTTTACTGCTGGCATCCTGACCGATTTCGACAAGAAAATCGGCGACTGGGCAACGCTCAATAACCCCTTCTTTGAAGGCGTCAATGCCAATGCCCTGTCCATGATCCCTTATGTCCTGATCGCGATTGCGCTGTACTGGGTAGGCAGGGAAAAGAAAACAAATTGAAATTGGCATAAGCGTGGTTAAAACGGGAGAATAAGCTGACAGCTCGACCATAGTTAGCTTCTCCAGTTTTATTTAAGCATGTAAGGCTTGATTGTTAATGACAATCAAGCCTTTTTTCATTTCGTGCGGCAGGCATTTGACTACATGAGCAATATCTTTCAAAAAGAATAAAACTTAGCTTGTATTTAGCAAATAACTTACTACTATGCTTGCGAGTAGTTATCTTTTTTGCATTCACATTGTATAAGTTATTGTGTAACAACAGCCCGCAGAATTGCATGTGCAGGATCAGCAGGTTTGATATCCCAGGAGAGTGAAATGCCTACGCGCGAGAGAAAAGACGTCTACAAGCTTCCAGCAGGTGACAATACCCTGGAATGGTATGGTAAAGCCGTCGCAAAAATGCGCACGCGCCCTGCAACCGACCCGACCAGCTGGAGTTATCAGGCAGGCATACATGGTTTTCAAAAGGAAAATCCGTATTGGGCCCATGTAGGGCCAGTGCCCTCGCCTGGTCAGCAAACTGAATACTGGAAACAATGCCAGCATGGCAGTTGGTATTTTTTGCCCTGGCATCGTATGTACCTGGCCTATTTTGAACAGATAGTCGCCAAGACCATTGTTGATCTGGGTGGGCCGCCAGGCTGGTCTCTGCCTTTCTGGAATTACAGCGATACCAGCAACCCTAATGCCACCAAATTGCCACCCGCCTTTATTGCGGGGACTGCCGCCAGCAATCCCCTGCAAATGCCAGCTGCCGGGCAATATCCTGGCCGCAGGCATAATTTTGTCGAGCACAAAGACGTGACTTTAGCTGCCCTCAGAACACTGGTATTCCAGGGTGCTCCCACAGGCGTGCCGCCGGGCTTTGGTGGACCAGTCACGGGGTTTTCCCATAGTGGCAAGACGCATGGTGATCTGGAACATCTCCCGCACGATATGGTGCATGTGGACATAGGCGGTGCCATGGGTGACCCAAGAACGGCAGGCCTGGATCCGATTTTCTGGTTACATCATGCAAACATTGATCGCCTGTGGCAAGTGTGGCTCAATCTGGGTCACTCGCGTCACAATCCTGTGGATACCGCCTGGCTCAATTTTGCTTTCGATTTTCATGATGCAACTGGCACGCCCAAGGCATTAAAGGTTGCCGAGGTCCTTGACACCACCAAAGTGCTTGGTCATGGCTATAGCTACCAGGGTGTGCCCACTTCACCACCAGCTACAGCCGCTGCCGAAACCATGTTTGCCAATAAACTGTTCGCAGCCGCGCCTGGCGATCTTGACGATGGCATGCCACCAGAAGTGGCTGCAGCGACGGACACCAGCCTGACACTGGATAGATCAAACACAACGACCAGCCTGCAATTGATCAGCTCAGGTCGTAAAACTGGTAGCCTGCATCGCTTTAACACAGCACTGCCAGGCCTGGTGGGTGCGACCGCGACAGCCAATACCAGTCATGTTTATTTGAACTTTGAAAACATCACCGGCAAAGGCGTACCACCGGCATATGACGTGTATTTGAATTTGCCTGATGAAAATCGACCTGATGATGCTCACTTTGCCGGTGCACTACCTTTCTTTGGAGTAGAAGCTGCCTCCAGCAAAGACAGTCAACACAATGGCAGCGGCCAGCATTATGTGTTCGATGTCAGTGATATCGTCAGCACGCTCAAGGAAAACAGCCAATGGGACCCGCAACACTTGAAAGTACATTTGCAGCCACGTGAAACTCCAGAGCCAGGCTGCACGATAGAGATTGGGCGTATCAGTCTGTATGTGAAATAAAGCGAAAGGGCAGCGTTCATAGGGTAACTGATGGGTACTGACATGCTTAATAAATTGCTTAGCAATATTTGCCTGGCATGGAAACCGCTATGGACGCCGCCACGTCCCTCACAACTGTTACCTCAATGGCGCTCATACAGGCAGCTAAGCCTGCCGCAAATGGCAGGCAAATTACTCAAGCCAGGATTTTGGCAAAATTGGTTGGCGCGCTACCCGCAAACCTGGTTATGGCTATGGAGTAGTCTGGCCTGGGCTATTCTCATCCGCAGAATGCTGACGCAATACCGCATGCCTGATATATGCCGTAGTACGCCGCAACTGTTTGACGAGCAATTTTTCAATATGGGCATCAATTGGGGCTTGATGATAGCAGCGATGATGCTCCCGCTCTTGAGCGAACAAGTCCAGCATGTTGCCTCACGTATGCCCAGTCGCATGCGTAACACGGCAATACACTGGTTTTTGCTGGCTTACATATTGCAATGGCTGCTTACTGGATTGCTGGTTTATGTACTGTCTGGCAGCGCCTTCACTGCCCTGAGCAATTTGACTGAACAAGTAGCCTGGCAAGCAAAATGGCGCAGCGCCCTGCCCGCCCTGGGATTTGCCCTGGCCGCTGCCTGGGTATATTCACCCATGAAACGTGCTGCACAGCTGAGTTGCAGTCGCACCATACCCATGCGCATACAAGCCTGGGGGGCCAGTGTAGATAGCCTGCGCTTTGGCATATTGATTGCCAATTTTTGCTTGCGTACCTGCTGGACACCCATGCTGGCATTGATGCTGGCTCGACATGGCATATTGCTCATGATGCTGGTAGCATCATTGCTGGCTTACGAACGCTATTTCCTGAATTACCGAAGCCGCGCACTCGCGCATGCCTGGGCCAGCATGGCGCTGGCATTTTTGTTACTGAGCATATTCAAAACTTAGGATACACCTGTCATGAGCAGCCCCAGCACTATTGCCGCAAAAAATGAAATACTAGTGCTAGGATCGGACTTGCTTGACGTGCAACTTGATTTATCCCAGCCCAGAAACTTGCCAGCCAATAAAATTGCCCTGCCCGGCCTGGGCGGCAGCCAAAGCGCTCAATTATTACGTCATGCCTATCTGTGTTTCGAGCACATCACCGGTCATGGTACGCCGCCAGCTTACGACGTCTATCTGAACTTGCCACCTGCCGCGCAAGCCATGCTGAAGCAGCCAGCTCATGGCGACATGGATACTCAGCTTGAAAGCCAGCATTTTGCTGGCACCCTGGGGTTTTATGGACTTGAATCGAGTTCCACACCTGGACTGGAACACAATGGTTCAGGCATGAATATCATTCTTGATATTACGGACTTGCTCAAGGGCTTGCGTAATCGCAGTGACTGGAGTGAGCAAGCCCTGCATGTCAGCTTGTTACCCCGCGAGCCAATGACTGCCAATGCAGCCGCAAGCATAGGACGTATCAGCCTGCAAGTAGTAGCAACATGAAACCTGCATGAAAATACCTGCTGAAATATCGATGAAGTGGCTGCAAATGCGCCAGAGCAAGTACAATATCTGCATATTATTTACCCGGAAGCCGCCATGTCAGCACCCCAAGCCGTTGTCGATTGCAAAAACCAGCCCGTCACCGTCGGCGACATTGTTCGCATTGTCAATCTCGACAAGCGATTTATCAAAAGCTTTCCTGAAGATGAACGCATACTCATAGAGTCGATGATAGGTCAGTTTTTCAAGGTCATCGCCATGGATGAAGAAGGCCAGCCCTGTGTCGTGCGCGAATGGCATGATGAGCGTGGCATCATGCAAACCCATGTGATTGCCCTGGATGCAGAAGATATGGAAAAAGTATAAGCATTTTCCTTACACAAACAAAAAAGCAGCCCAGGCTGCTTTTTTAATATGGTCAAACGATCAAAATCTAGCCTGCCATCATTCCATCAGCGAATATAGTCAAACAATGACAAGCTCGATGTTTTGACAAAGGACTGCTGGGCCGCCTGCAAAGTCACTTGCTGCTGATTGAGTTGAGTAATCGCCTGGGCATAATCCAGATCAAGCAATGAAGACAAGTCTTGCTTGAAGGCCACGCCCTTGGCATCACCCTCACTATCGAGGTCGTCAATTTCCTTGAGACTGGTGCCGAGTTGCGCACGTACAGTCAAGACATTATTAAGTGACTTGTCGACATTGCTATTACCCTGGTTAAGCGCTGCCGTCAGGTCTTTCTTGGCAGCGCCATTACTGGCAGGGGTATTCAAGGCATTGATGATGTCTGTTACTGTTTCAAATATGTTTTGATTGCCAGGTTGCACTGAGAATTTATCACCAGGAGCAGGCACAGCCGATGGGGGCACTGCAGCATCAGTGACACTCAAGTCTATGCCGTCAAAGGTAATCGTTGCTCCACTCACGTAGGGTGTCAACGGTACTACCACAGTACCTGTAGTCTTGTTGGTGACGGTAAACGAAGTACCCAGATTATCAAAGGCGACTTCATAGTTATTACCCGTCAAATTTGCTGAAGTTGCCACATTGATACTGGCAGCGGCCGCTGCCTTCCCAGAATTGGAGGGATTTGGCTGGACATTGAATTGTCCTGGCGAGGTACGGATATTTTCAAAAATTTCAGTGCCTGGCCCGCTCAATGGTATTTGCCTGGAAGTATCTGCCTGGATAAATCGTTGACCCAAGTCGCCATTGTAAGTAGCACCACCAGCTTTTTTGGTATAGGGCGCTGTTGTCGTATTAAAACCAGAAAACAGATAATTGCCTGTGCCATCGGTAGAATTAGCCTGACCAAACAACTGATCCAGATTGCCTTGCAATTGCTGGGCGATAAAGCCACGTTCAGTATCAGAATAAGTACCGTTGCCCGCTTCAACAATCAGGGTTTTAATGTTGTGCAGCGTGTCAGTCACATTACCCAGCACACTTTCGGAAGCACTGAGGTTGTTCTTGGCTGCCTGCCGGTTTGTCGCCAGCTGGGTATTGAGGGAATCGGATTGGGAAATCACCAGTGCCCGCGCCGAGGCAATCGGATCATCAGCGGGGGTCAGCACGCGACGTCCTGCGGCAATTTGCTGCTGGGTCTTGTTCAAGCTGGATTGCAGATCACTGATCCTGGATCCAGCGGTTTCATATATGGTGCTAGTACTGATACGCATAATAACCTCTATCTACCTATCGCCAGTATGGTGTCCAACAATGTCCCGGCTATTTGCATCAATTTGCCTGCAGCCTGGTAAGCCTGCTGGTAGCGCAATAGATTTGCTGCCTCTTCATCCAGATTCACGCCGGACTCTGATTGTTGAGCAGCGACATTTTGTGCCAATAATTTTGTTTCTGACTCGCTGGTAATTTGCACTTCATGTGCCTTGTTGCCAACCAGGCTGACGAACTGGGCATATCCCCCCTGGAAAGTCGTGGTTTTACCGCCTATGGTGTTTTGCGTTTGCAGACTGCTCAAAATGACCGCATTGCGATTGTCACCAGACCCATTGGCATTCGGTCCTATATTAAATACATCGCCATTGGCAGGGCTACCAGATACTGAAAAGCTGATGCCGTTATAGCTGATGGTGGAGCCAGCGGTATAAGGTATTGCGGAACCTGCCGGGTAACTTGTCGAGGTATTGCCATTAGTCACCGTCACATTGGCAGTTGCCGGGAAACCTGTCAGTGTATTGGCTACCGAGTTATAAGTCAGCTTGGTAGCTGCCACCGGCAAGGCAGCCGACAAGGTAAAGGTATCGCCATTGGCTGGCGGTGCCGCACCATTAGTAATAGCAAAACTGATACCACTGAAACTGATGGTCGCACCACTGGTATAAGGTACGGTTGCAGGTGGTGGATAATTGGTCGTTACCGCCCCCACTTTTACAGAAACAGTAGCACCAGCCGGAAAGCCGGAAATGGTATTAGCTGGCGAAGCAAATGTCAGATTGACTGGTGCCGCCAAAGTCGTTCCCAGAAAGGAATCGTCCGCTGTGGCAGCGCCTATGGTCGCCGTGGCAGAATTACTGGCAGATGACACTTGTGAATTCGCTACGCCTACACTGATCTTGCCGCTACCTGTATTGGTGGTCGGGAAAGACGTAGTCAAAGGCCCTGCTGCTGCGAGTTTTGCCGGATCTTGAATCGCAACAGATAAACTGGAACCGCCAGCGGCCGTTGGCCTGATTAAAAATTCATCACCGGCAGCAGGCACAGCCGCAGCTGGTGGCGGTGCCAGCTGGAAATTAATCCCGTCAAACTTCAATGGCAAGCTTGCCGTTGTCTGTGAGACACCGTCGGACAAACGGGTGATCTTGTAATTACCACCTATGAATTGCAAGCGATAATCACTTGTGGTCAGAGCAGTAGTATCAGTAATGCTGGCATTAATCGCCGCGGTGGAGACGTTCAGCGAGCTTGGGGTGGAGACGGGCCCAGCAATATTAAAGAAATTACCACCAACCTGACCATTCAAGTCCAGCCCCAGTTTTTGCTGGTCATTGAACTGCGTTGCCAAACCTATGGCGATCCTGCCTATGCCGTTTTGCGCCGCATCCAGGGTATTCGCCCTGAAATCAAACAAACCACCCAGCTGACCACCAGCAAAACTATTTTCAGGCAACAACACCGAACCGCCATTGGTCACATAAGAAACCTCAGTACGGGTAGGGTCAGTCCGCGACTGGCTGACTTGCAATTGATTGACAATACTACCCAGCACCAAAGGCTGGCCATTACCAATAAATACATTGTATTTGGCACCTTGCGGTACCACGCTGACCTTGGTCAACTTGCTTAACTCGGTCACCAGTTGATCACGCTGATCCAGCAAATCATTAGGACCGCTACTTGATGAGCCTTGTGCCTTCTCAATAACGTCATTTAAATTAGCCAGCTCAGTCGCATAACTATTGATTGAGCCGACTACTGTGCCAATCTGACCATTCACATCAGCAGAGATTTGATCAAGACGGGTTTGCAATCCATTGACGCGCCCCGCCAGCGACTGAGCCGACGACAATGCCGCCTGGCGCGCAGCAGCACCGGCTGTGCCATTGGGACTGGCAGCCAAATTCTGGAAAGCTTTGAAAAAATCCTGTAGGGCTGGCGTCACGCCCGATGTCGGATCCGCCACCAGATTATTGATCTGGCTGATCTGGTTGTAATACACATCTGCCTGATTTTTAGCAGATTGCGATGCATTGACTTGCCCGCCTAAAAAAGCATTGTACTGTCTCTGTATCGTGGTAACCGACACCCCTTGCCCTATGAAAGAGCCACCAAGATTTTGTGGCTCATTGGCAGCTTGCAAAATGGTTTGTCGGTTATAACCAGGAGTTGATGCATTGGCAATATTGTGGCCCGTGGTAGAAATACCCAACTGCGCTGCATTCAGCGCCGATTGCCCAATACCAAATATATTTGAACCCATAATTGAACCTGCTCTTTTGCTAAGTTAGCTACCCAGTGCTATCAATCATGTTGTCGGTGCGTTTCAGTAAAACTTTAATCTGATTGCACTTTCATTGGGGCAACTTACATTGATTTATGTTGAAAGGGAGTTTTTGATGATCTTTGTTAGCTTATTAGCATACTCAGGATCTGTGGCATAACCTGCTTTTTGCAAGCCCTGGGCGAAACTTGTTGCATCTTTCGCATTGGCAAGCACATTTTCATAGCGTGGATTCTTGGTGATCAATTTTGCATAATCCTTGAAAGCATCTGCATAAGTATCATAAGACTTGAATTTTTCCACTTTGCGCTGGGCCACGCCATTCACATACTCTGTAGTGACAGCATCGACTGTCTTGCCTTTCCAGCCCTTGGTCGCCTTCATGCCAAAGATATTATGGCTGCTTGAACCATCAGCAGTCTTGATTTCACGACGCCCCCAGCCACTCTCCAGAGCCGCCTGGCCCAGCATGAATTTGGCGGGAATACCTGTTTCCTGGCTCGCCTGCTCGGCATGAGCCGCCAGTTTTTCCTGGAATTCACGGACATGATTGGGGCCAGTGTATGCTGTTTTAGGCGCATTGGCTGGCATTTGCTCAAACTTCAGGTTATCCAGATAAGTATTAATACCGCGCATGCTGGCCGAAGTGTTGGCATTATTAGCATTGCTGCCAGCGCCAGTATCCGTTTCCAGTGCCTGGTTCATGGCATTATTGGAGAGTTGCCTGACCAGAACATCTGCCAGACCTACCCCCTTCTTGGCCATGGTCTGTGACAATTGCTGGTCCAGCATGGAAGTGTACATGCGGCTTTGTTCGCTATCAAAGGGGCCATCCTGACCACCAGCCTGGCGCATGGATTTCAGCATTATGTTCATGAACAGTGCTTCAAACTGCTGCGCCGCACCCTTGATTGCATCTGGCGAATTATTTCTGGCCGACTGTTTCAGCTCATCAAGGCCTTTGCTGTCGAAGGCCGTTTTATCAGTGAAATCGGTGCGCCCTATCATCACGATTCCTTAAATGATTTCCAGGTCTGCACGCAAGGCACCAGATGCCTTGATCGCCTGCAGTATGGCAAGCAAATCTTGGGGCGTTGCACCTATGGCGTTCAAGGCTTTCACCACGTCAGCCAGTGATACGCCAGCCTTCAGCATCAATAATTGCCCGGCGTCTTTGGTAATCGTGACCGTAGAATTAGCATTGGCGGCAGTCTGACCAGCCGCCAGGGCATTGGGCTGGCTGACGGCATTGTCTGTATTGATGACCACTGACAGGTTGCCATGTGCCACGGCACAGGTTTCCAGCGTCACAGCCTGATTCATGACGATAGAGCCAGTCCTGGCATTCAAGATGACCTTGGCAGCCATTTGTGCTGGTGTCACGTCTATATTTTCCAGATTACCCAAAAATGCCACGCGCTGGTCCGTCACGAGTGGCGCTTTCACCTGGATGACACGCCCGTCCATGGCAGCCGCAGTATCCGGACCAAAGCGACGGTTGATTGCATCGACAACGCGGCTCGCGGTAGAAAAATCCGAGGTATTCAATTCCAGTTGTATGGTGCTACCCTGCGCAACCGAGTTTGGCACTGCCCTTTCCACCGTTGCGCCAGATGAAATTTTACCTACGCTTAAATGATTGACTTGTGCCTTGCTGCCATTGGCTGAGGCGCCAACGCCACCAACCAACACATTCCCCTGCGCCATTGCATAAATCTGGTTATCTGCACCTTTCAAAGGCGTCATCAGCAAAGTGCCACCACGCAAGCTTTTGGCATTGCCCATGGACGATACGGTGATATCCAAAGTTTGCCCTGGCTGGGCAAAGGGAGGTAAAGAAGCCGTGACCATCACGGCTGCCACATTCTTTAATTGCAGACTGGTACCAACAGGAATAGCCACACCCAGTTGCTGTAACATGCTGATGATACTTTGCACCGTAAATGGTGTTTGCGTAGTCTGGTCACCACTGCCATCCAGCCCCACCACCAGACCATAACCCAGCAACTGATTTTGCCGTACGCCCTGTATGCCAGCCAGATCCTTGATACGCTCGGCTCGGCTTTCCGTCGCGATCAGGGCAGCCATAAAGGCTGAGGCAAGAAAAATAGCCTTGATCAATCGGGAGATGGAAAGTACGTTCATAAAACTATCCTGAGCATGCGCTATAAAGGAAGGAAACTAAGAAAAAACCGGGTCAGCATGGAATTCATTTCTGCCTTATCCAAACGCGATGTGGAGCGATATTCAAAACGGGCATCGGCCACCTGGGTAGAAGCCACGACATTACCGGCAGCGATGGTAGTTGGATTGATCACGCCGGAAAAGCGTACAAACTCTGCCCCTTTATCAAATGCCAGCTGCTTCTCGCCACTGACCAGCAGATTCCCGTTAGGCAGCACATCAATTACCGTCACGGCGATAGTGCCAGTGAAGCTATTGCTGGCAGTTTCTGCCCCTTTCTCATCAAACTTGGTAGATGAAGATGTGGACAAAGCTGCCTGCGCCGTCGTCGTGGCTGGAATGCCAAATACGGTCGGTGCTGCAAAAGAAGCTGCCCCTGTCTTGCTGCCAGAAGCGGCAGCAGCTTTACCAGCAGACGTTTTTTCTGCAATGGTAATTGTCAGTACGTCGCCGACCAGGCGCGCCTTGGCATCTTCATATAAAGGGCGATAAGTCGCTTGCTGGAAAATCGCTCCATTTGCCTGCCTTTGCGGCCTGGCCGATTGCGCAGGGATGGAGCTAGGCTGGTGCACGATAGGCGGCGGCGTTACCGCGCATGCAGTCAAGACCAGCAGTGGAAGCAATAAGTATAATTTTGTATATTTCATGATCAACTCTTCAGCCGGTTCAGTCCGCAATCCACGCTTACAATTGAGACAGGCGTTGCAACATCTGATCAGAAGTCGTAATCGCCTTGCTATTGATTTCATAGGCGCGCTGGGTCTGTATCATGTTGACCAGTTCTTCTGCCACATTCACATTCGAAGTTTCAACAAAACTTTGCACCAGCAAACCCGCGCCATTCGTACCCGGTGTATTGGTGCCAGGATTGCCTGAGGCAGCTGTTTCCACGTACAGGTTTTCACCGAGCGCCATCAAACCGGCAGGGTTAATAAAGGTAGCAAGTTGCAAGGAGCCAACCTGTACAGGAGCAACCGAGCCTGGCTGCGTCACAGACACTGTGCCATCGCGCCCCACGGTAATCGACTGCGCGTTGGCAGGAATCGTGATCGCTGGCTGGATAACAAAGCCGCTGGAAGTCACCAACTGCCCCTGGCTATCGGTCTGAAATGAACCATCTCGGGTATAACCTGTTGTACCATCAGGCATCAGTACTTGAAAAAAACCTGCTCCTGAAATCGCCACATCCTTGCTATTGCCAGTCTGTTGCAAATTACCTTGCGTGAACAGTTTTTCTGTCGCTACCGGGCGAACACCAGTACCCAGTTGCAAGCCTGAAGGCAGTTGGGTTTGTTGTGAGCTTTGCGCCCCAGGCTGGCGTATATTTTGATACAGCAAATCTTCAAACACGGCGCGTGAGCGCTTGAAACCATTGGTGCTGACGTTGGCCAGATTATTGCTCACCACGTCCATCTGCGTTTGTTGCGCATCGAGGCCAGTTTTGGCTATCCATAGTGAACGTATCATTGCTTTCCCCTTTTTTGCCTTATTGCGTTTTGCCTTATTTGATTTATCAGCAAAACTTTATACAAGGCTATTGTGCTACATATACACTCAACTCAAAGTCAGGATCTGACTGGCTTTAGTGGCGTTATTCTCGGCGTTCTGCAACAGCTTCATTTGCATTTCGAAGCTGCGCGCCAGATTGATCATGTTGACCATGGAATCAACCACATTCACATTGCTGTTTTCCAGCATACCCCCTGCCACGGTGACAAGAGGATCAGCATCTGCAGCCACACCATCCTTGGTTTTAAATAAACCATCATCGCCACGCACCAGATTTTCTTCCGGCGGATTAACAAGTTTCAATCTGCCTATGACTTGTACGGCATTGGGCTTGGTACCACTGGGAACAGCCGACACCGTGCCGTCTTTGGCGATGGCGATGGCGACGTCTGGCGGCACAGTGATGGGGCCACCATCACCCACCAGGTTCAAGCCATTTTGGGTTTGCAGAATGCCGTTTTCACTGACTTTCAAACTGCCATGTCTGGTGAGGGCCTCGGAACCATCGGCTTTTTCCACGACCAGCCAGCCCTTGCCCTGCACTGCCACATCCAGTTCACGGCCAGTATTCTGCAAGCTACCTGTCGAGAAATCCGTACCCACCGTGGCATCAACCACAAACGTCCGGGTGGGCAAGCCATCACTCTTGACAGGCACAGCCCGAAAAGAATCCAGTTGCGCCCGAAAACCAGTAGTCGAGACATTCGCCAGGTTGTGCGAGACCGTAGCCTGCTGCTCAAGGATATGCTTGGCACCGGTCATCGCCGTGTAGACAAGTCTATCCATGAGCTACCCCTGTTTGACTAAGAATTGAAAACACATATCAATGCAAAAAACCAAAACCATTAACGCAGGTTGACCAGTGTCTGCAACACCTGATCCTGGGTTTTAATCGTTTGTGCATTGGCCTGGTAGACACGTTGGGCTGTAATCATATTCACCAGCTCACCTGTCAAATCGGTATTTGAATCTTCCGTCGCAGATGCAGTCAGCGTACCCAGGCTGCCAGAATTTGGCGGGCCTATCAGCGCATTACCAGAAGCTGCGGTTTCTATCCACTGGTTATCACCGGTCGATTGCAAGCCATTCGGATTAGTAAAATTGGCCAACACCACTTGCGCCAGCACCGCTGTCTTGCCATTGGTATAACTACCCACAATGGTGCCATCTTTCGCTGTATTGAATTTGGACAGTTTGCCGGAAGCATAACCATCCTGGGTATTTTTACTGACACTGAAATCAGAACCAAATTGGGTAGTGCCATTAAAATCGTATTTGATGTCGACCGCAGTATTAATTGGCGTCACAGCGCCGGTGTTGACAGGTACGGTCAACTTCATTGCTTTGGGATCGGTGGCTGAAAATGGTGGCGTTGCGACTGTCAGCTTGCCCAGGTTATTAAAACCTATGCGGCCTATGGAATTGGTAGTAGCACCAGTACCTGCGATCAAGACACCGTCTACCGTGGCAAACACATCCCATTCTATGGTGGCTGGCGCAGTAGGTGGTGTGGCAGGATTCAAATTATCCACTTTCACAAAGAAAGACTGGACCACATGTGAATTACCCAGGCTATCAAACACGGCTATCGAGGTAGAACTATTGTAAGTCGTAGGATCAGTCGCACTGAAAACAGTCGGCGTAATGACAGGTGGAATGGCAACCGGGGTCTGTGTACCTGGCACCAGTTTGCGCGAATCCAGGTTCATCACGGCATTGATCAAGGTAGTCTGGGCTGGCGCTATATCAGATGTATTGATATTGATGGTGGAAGCTGCACCGGTGGACAATACCCCCGACGCGTTAGCCACATAACCAGTTAATTGCGCACCCTGCGCATTGACTATATTGCCCTGCTTGTCCAGCTGAAACTGACCATTGCGCGTGTACGTCACTGCACCATTGGTCGACATGCGGAAAAAGCCACCGCCATTGATGGCGATATCAAGGGGATTATTCGTCGTCGAAATATTACCCTGAGTGAATTGCTGCACCACGGCGGCGACTTTAGTACCAATACCTACCGTACCAGCAGAAGAACCGTTCAGTGAGTTGGCGTAGACGTCAGCAAACTGTGTTTGCCCTTGTTTGTAACCCACGGTGCTGGCATTGGAGATATTGTTACCGATAACATCCAGTGACTTGGAAGCCGCATTCAATCCACTCAATCCTTGTTGAAAACCCATGATATTTCTCCCTTACTTTTGTCTAGTTCATTAATGCTTGATTACTACAGGATTTGATACAGGATTACTCCAAGGATCAATAAATTTGCCTGACATCACTCATGCTGACATCACCCACATTGGCCAGGCTGAGTTTCAAGCCCTGTGAGCCTGAGGTGATGCTCGATACCACGCCAAATGCCAGACTGGTGGCATCGAGTTTTTTATCGCCAGAAGTCGCCGTCATTTCCACCTTATAGACGCCATTGGCAGCTGCAGCACCAGCATCAGTCTTGCCGTCCCAGGTCAGGGTGTTGACACCTTGCGGCAATGTACCAGCACTGAATTTCCTGACAACGAGGTTATTACTGTCGCGTATGACCACATCTACATTGCTGGCCGCTTGTGGTAATTCCACCCCGTAAATACCCTTACCATCGGTCATCGTCATGGTACTGCCGGGCGCAATCACGCCATGGCCTATCATGCTTGCAGCTTGCAGGTTTTGCCCGGTCTGGAAGCTGGCATTCAAGGCAGTCACCGTGGCATTGAGTTTGTCTATACCTGATACCGTCGATAACTGCGCCATCTGACTGGTTACCTGGGCGTTATCCATAGGGTTCAAAGGATCCTGATTCTTGAGCTGGGTTACCAGCAAGGTCATGAAACGATTTTGCGCATCCGCTGTTGAGGATGTCGCGGTTTTACTGGCATTCATGGTCGCCAGCAAGGCTGGGTCGACAGTATTACTTTGTACGCTGCTGGTAGCCATCATCTTTTCCTTCTAGAAAATATTATTGCCCTAAAGTCAAGGTTTTCAACAACATGGTTTTTGCTGCATTCATGACTTCGACATTGTTTTGGTAAGAGCGAGAAGCTGAAATCATATTCACCATTTCTTCCACCACATTCACATTTGGCATGGCGACATAGCCTTTTTCATCCGCCATCGGGTGCTTGGGGTCATACATCAGTTTAGGTGGTGCGCTATCTTCTACAACCTCATTTACCTTCACAGCAGTAGCAGCGGTGCCAGCAACAGGTACGGCGCTGAAAACCACTTGCTTGGCCTTGTAGGGTGTCCCGTCTGAACTGGTGACGCTATCGGCATTCGCCAGGTTACTGGTTACCACGTTCAAGCGCTGCGACTGCGCACTCATTGCTGAACCGGCAACATTGAAGACATTAAAGAGCGACATGATGATTATCCCTATGCTTAATTCAGTATTTATCCCTGTATCGCCGCCAACATGCCCTTGATCTGCATATTGATCAAAGTCAGGCTGGCCTCATAACGCAGGGCATTATCCGTAAACTGATTACGCTCCACATCCATATCCACGGTATTTCCATCGATACTGCCCTGCACTGTCGGCCGGTACTGCGCAGCTACACCAGCCACCGTACCTGGAGTATCGATGTGCTGGCTGGACGTTTTATTCAAGGTGGTGGGCGACTGATTCAGGTTCTGCCCCAGAGCATTGCTCAGGGCACTGGAAAAATTGATATCCTTGGCCTTGTAATTTGGCGTATCTGCATTGGCAATATTCGATGCCAGCAATTGCTGGCGTTGCCCCCGAACTGACAATGCAGCCTCATGAAACCGGAAAAATTCGTCTAATTTGCCAACCATCTTTATCTCCTCCGCCGCCAGGCCCTGGCCCATCAGGCACTCAAGGGTTTTCTATACCTTGCATCATATTCGCCGAGGCACAAGTTTGATCAGGCAAGCAGAAAGGGAAATACCCGCTTATTCACGCTTTCAAAAAAGCTGGCGAATCCTAGAATGGAGTGAAGTACAAACCCATCAGGAAACATGATGAAAGCCGCAAGAAAACTCAGCAAGTTACTGATTACCCTGTGCCTGACAGGCACGACAGGCTATAACCAGGCCGCTGTCGTGGGTACAGCGCAGGACCCAGCTCAGTTACGCCAGATAGCACTGGATTTTTTGACCACCCAGGCATCGGGTCAAAGCGGCGAAGTCCAGGTCACTGTGGGTGAAGTGGATAAACGGCTCAATTTGCAGGCTTGCGACAATCCCAGCCCTTATATGTTGCCGGGAAGCAAACCATGGGGTAAGGTCACCCTGGCGATACGTTGCACATCACCCGCCCCCTGGCTGGTCTATCTGCAAGCCAATGTACAAGTCACGGCTGATTATTATGTTGCAGCAAATGCATTGGTGCAGGGACAAGTTATCAGTCTGGCTGACTTGAGCAAGATCAAGGGTGATATCTCAAAATTACCTGCAGGTGTCATTACTGCACCAGAACAGGCCATTGGTAAAAGCATGCAGGTTTCCATCCCGTCTGGCAGTGTCATGCGCATGGATGCCTTGAAAAGCCCTGCCGTGGTGCAACAAGGCCAATCCGTGCGGGTCATCAGTTCCGGCCCTGGTTTCCAGGTAGCAACTGATGCTATTGCGCTCAATAATGCAGCAGATGGTCAAATTGCCAAGGCAAAAACCAATTCGGGACAGACTGTCAGTGGCATCGCAAAAAACGGTGGCATCATAGAAATAGTTTACTAATAGCAAGGTTTTAAGCTGACGGCATTAAGCAGATGCAATATTTTTTTACAGTAAGGTTAAAGTTTAAAATTACACGGCCGATAAACTGGATGTAGATGTTTGTAAGTCCCACACTAGAGGGTATCGCTGTGAAAATTGATGACGCATTGAATAAGACTGCGGGGCTACCAGTAAGCCCGCAACAGGCTCGCACGGAAAAACCCGCGGAAAACGCGGTACCCGCAGCGAATTCTTCGAAAGTACAGATTTCGACTCTGTCCACACAATTGCAAGCCTTGCAGAATACGCAAGCTGGCAGTGCCGTGTTTGAGACGAAGAAGGTGGAAGCAATCAAGCTGGCCATTTCCGAGGGGCGCTTTCAAGTGAACTCGGAAAAAGTCGCTGATGGGCTTCTGGAAACAGTTAAAGATTTGCTCAACGCCAGAAAACGCTAACATGAACACAAGAAGTTCCGGACACACCGCCATCGAACTATGCCTGCAAGAAGAAGTCAGCATGATGTCTTCGCTTGCCGATTTGCTCAAAAAAGAGCAAGCCGCATTGATAGAAAGCGACGTGATCCAGCTCAATGATTTTACCCAGAGCAAGGGACAACTTGTAGTCCAGATAACGGAACTTGAAAAAAAGCGCAATGCCTATTTGCAAGAATTAGGCTACAAAGCCGATATCGACGGCATGCAGGCCTATTTGCAAGCAGCAGATATGCAAAATAGCGCCCAGCATTGGGATGCGCTGTTACAACTAAGCTCGCAAGCCAAAGAAGACAATCGTGCCAATGGCTTATTGATCAATCGCAGATTGTCGCTAAACCAGGCGACTTTGAACTTGTTGCAGCAAAATACCAATCAGGCCGGGTCCATGTATGGCCCGAACGGCCAATCCACTGTCAAAAGTGTGCCAGGCAAGGGGTATATTGCCACTTAAGCCTCATCAAAGCGGTCAATTAAGTCTCTCGACCAGCCCAATTTTCCCAGATCTGTAGCGAGCGTCGGCGCTTGAAGAATTACACATGAACCTTGATCCCGCTCGCATTCAAGATCGTCGCCAACAAGTTCTTTATCACTAGGGATCTGGCGAGGTATCGGGTGCCGGTGTCACTACGGGCCGGGCAGCAGGCGCAGGCAATGATGTTGCCGCGGCAGCAGGTGCAATCGGCACTTCCACTACAGGTTCAGGCAACACTGCCAATATAGTCACCGACACGCGCCGGTTTCTGGCTCGCCCTTCAGGCGTGTCATTGTCACTCACTGGCAGTTTTGCCCCCTGCCCCACCGCGGTTACCCGGTTTTCATCCACGCCATTCTCGGTCAGCAGACGCGCCACCGTGCTGGCACGTACCGCAGATAATTCCCAGTTTGAAGGGAAGATGGGATTATTGATGGGCAGGTTATCCGTATATCCTTCTACCTGTATAGCATGGGTATCGATTTTAAGTACGCCTGCAATCGCTCTTAGTGCCTGTATGGAATCAATATTCAAGCGCGCATCACCCGGCGCAAACAAGAGGCTGGCATTGATTTCTATTGTAATGCCACGACTGGTCTGGGTCACCCTGACCTTACCTTCCCTGACCAGCGGTTCAAGTACGGTCAGGATATCCTTGGCCATGGTGGTCATTTGCGCACGCTCCTTGCGCAAGCCCTCGCTGCTGCGATTCTTGACCAAAGGCAGAGGATCAAGTTTGATTACTTGTTCATTTGGCGCATCCACCGGCTTGGGATTGATGGTCATGACCTTGCCAAAAGCCCCGGTCAGTGAATTCGACAACACCCGGTATTTACCCTCATTTAGCGAGGAAATGGCATACATGACAACAAAGAAGGCAAACAGCAAAGTAATAAAATCCGCATAAGAAACCAGCCATCGCTCATGGTTGTCCGGCTCTTCATGGTATTTTTTTCTCGCCATAGATAGTTTTTATATCTTCAATTCCGGTGATTGGTCAGTCTTTCTTCCACCACGCGTGGGCTATCGCCGAGGGCGATGCTATAAAAGATATCAGACAGCATTTCGCGACGTGTCACTTCACGACCTATGATTTCCTTGAGTTTATTACTGACAGGCAAGAACAGTAAGTTCGCCATGCCCACGCCATAGATAGTCGCAACAAAGGCAACCGCAATACCGCCACCCAGTTTGGAAGGATCGCTGAGGTTTTCCATCACATGGATCAAACCCAGGACGGCACCAAGTATCCCTATGGTGGGGGAATAGCCCCCCGCTGCTTCCCAGATCTTGGCGGCCTGGCGCTGTTCCATTTCATACAGAGATATATCGACATCCAGTATGTCCTTCAAGCGTATAGGGTCTATGCCATCGATGACCAGACGCAAGCCCTTGCCGATGAAAGGATCGGAAGAGGCATTCATATAGCGTTCCAGGCTAAGAAAGCCCTCGCGTCGTGCCACCACACTCCAGATCAGGGCATCTTCAACATTCTTTTTGCTGCTGTCAGGCGGCTCCGAAACTACCCAGCGCAACATGCGCACACCACGCCTGAACGTATTGAGGCGACTTTGCAGCAATACTGCCCCCAGGGTGCCAACAAAGACAATCACAAATGCGGCTGGCTGCACCAGCGATGACAAGCGCCCTCCTTCAATCAATTGACCGGACAGGATGCCAAATACCACCAGTATTAATCCAACTATGCTAGCCCAGTCCACGCCTTCTCCCTTAAGTAAGCCCTGAGCCTGGCGACTGCCTGACTATGTAATTGTGATATGCGTGATTCAGACACGCCCATGACGGCACCAATTTCTTTCAGATTCAGCTCTTGCTCATAGTACAAACCCATGAGCAATTTCTCTCGCTCGGGCAAGCTGTCTATCGCACCGATGACGGCATCCCGGAAATCGTCATTGAGCAAATCCTGCAAAGGGTCGCCAGACAAGTCTGAGCAATAGTGATCGAGAAAATGTTCCTTGGTATCGGAATCATGAAAGTCTTCGTAATACACGAGTTGATGCCCGCCACTGTCCGTCAGCAAGTCCTGGTATTCTTCCAGGCTCAGCTTGAGTGACTTGGCGACCTCGGTTTCCAGAGGTGGCCGCCCCAGCTTTTGCTGCAACACATTCATGGCATTTTCTATCTTGCGCATATTCTGGCGCACGCCCCGCGGCAACCAGTCACTGCTACGCAATTCATCCAGCATGGCACCCCGTATGCGTTGCACCGCATAGGTTTCAAATTGTGCGCCATGGGTATCTTCGTAACGGTTAACGGCGTCCAGCAGGCCTATCATACCGGCCTGCACGAGATCATCGACCTCCACGCTGGGAGGCAGGCGCGCCTTCAACTGGTAAGCAAGACGCTTGACCAGGGGCGCATGCTCCCTCAAAAGGAAGTTTTTATCTGATTTTCCGCTAGCGGTGTACATTTTTAATTAAATTCCAAGACCGACACCCAGCTCAGGTACTCCTTCTACACATAATGTGGAACGCGCAGTCTTTGCCAACTGCTCGGCCAGCCGTGAAAATGCCAATGAAGCAAGCGCCTTGGGGAAAGCATCAATCACAGAACGTCCCAAATGCGCCGCCTTTCTTACATGTTCATCTTCCGGCACATTACCAACATAATGCAATGGCACCGCCAGATACCGGCTGGCTGCCTGCGCCATATTTGTATAAATCAATCTTGCCTCTTTGTCCGATGCTCCTGAGACCAAGATACCATAACCACGCCTGCCCACTCTGTTGCTGACCCGTTTGATCAATCCATATGCTGCCTTGATCATGTCGGGATCTGCCGACACCTGTATCACCAGCTCACTGTCATCCAGCGTCGCCAGTGGAAAAGTGTCGTCACGATTGATATCGCTATCAACAATAACCAGGTCTGCACTATTGGCCACGGTGTCAAAAACCCTGGACAACTGGCGCGCACTTTCTGATGGCAACCAGGCGTGCCTGGCCAGCATCGTCACCGACAAGCCAGAAGCTACCAATTTGACGGCTTCCTTCATTGTACGCTGTTGTCTCGCTACATCCAATAAGGTCTGATCATGCCGGGCATTCAACCATGCACCTATACTGTTTTCTGAGGCACGCGCATCGACCATCAGGACCTGGCTACCCTGGCGTGCCAGTGACACGCCAAGATTGACCAGCATGCCACTTTTCTCATCTTCTCTCAATGCGGATAAAAAAGTAAACACTCTTGGTTTTGGTCCTGCCAGCATGCGGCGCAGGCCTTCTGCCTGATCAAAACTAGCCAAGGGACACCTCCTGACCTCTACGTCCAGCCACCTTGGCAACTGATGCAGCACCCGCCATTAGCAGTGGCAATTCTTCATCCAGATAGCGGAAAGCCGCCGTCTCACGCTTGAGTTTGAAGGCACGGTCTATCAAATATAATTTGTTGGCAATATGCAGATCTTCGGGCACACGCTGGCCACTGGCCACGTAGTACACCATGAGCTTTTGGCGTATCGCAATATCAAGTGCGCCACCTATGGTGGCTGCTTCATCGAGCTTGGTAAAAATACAACCAGCCAGTCCATTACCCTGATAGGCACGCACCACTTCGCTCAAAGTTTCACCCGTCGATGTCGCATTCAGGCATAACAAACGTTTTACCGGAGTGTCTGTTCCAGACAACATTGCCACCTGCTCGGTGACCATCTTATCGCGCTGGCTAACACCGACAGTATCGATCAATACTGTATGTTTGTTCTTGAGCTCGGACAAGGCAATGCGCAAGTCTGCCTCATCCTTGACGGCATGCACCATCACGCCCAGGATTTTGCCGTAGATACGCAATTGTTCAAAACCGCCGATACGATAGCCATCAGTCGTGATCAGTGCCAGCTTGGATGGGCCATGACGCATGACGCAACGCGCAGCCAGCTTTGCAGTGGTCGTGGTTTTGCCAACGCCGGTAGGACCAACCAGGGCATACACCCCTCCCTTTTCCAGCATTTCATTTTCATTATTAATGGTCGACAGATTGCGGACCAGGACATTCTTGATCCATTCCAGGCCATCTTCAGGCTTGTCTGCTTCTGGCAGTTTTTCGACCAGATAGCGAGACAGGCTGGCGCTAAAGCCGGTGGCCAGCAATTCTCGCAGGATTTCTGCTTTTTGCGGATGGCGTTTCTGAGTCTGGGTCCAGGAGATTTCTGCCAATTGCGATTCCAGCATGCTGCGCATGGAGCGAATTTCAGACATGACATCATTGAGCTCATTGGCGCTCACTGGAGCTTCAATCTCGCTGCCGAAAACGCTGGCGCTTTTTTGTGGCTTGAAGACTGGCACGTCGATAGGACGTTCCAGCGCTCTTTCCACTGGCCTGTGCAAAGAGCTGGACTGTTCAGTTTGAAAACGTGGTGCAAAGCGAGGCACTTCAGGCACAGAGGCCTGTTCACCATGATCTGGTGCGATGGCACTGATGGCTTCATCTGCCATCGCCAGAATCTCCACCTTGCCGCCCACATTGCGATTCGACAGGATCACGGCATCTGCCCCCAAAGCATCACGCAACATGCGCAAAGCTTCGCGAGAAGTATTCGCGGTAAATTTTCTGACGTTCATGATTGACCTCCGACCAGACTGGTGACTCTAATTGTTTTTGTTTCGGGTACTTCTGCGTGTGACAAGACTTTCAACTGCGGTAAATTACGGCGCAAGAAACGCGACAGTAAGGCGCGTAGTGGTGCTGGCACCAGCAATACAGGTGTCAAACCCATTTGTTCCTGATGTTCAGCGGCAGCCTGGGTTTGGCTGGCCAGGGTGTCAGCCAGCCCAGGCTCTATGCCTGAACCATCTGCACCACTGGTTTGCAGCGCCTGCATCAATAAGCGTTCAAGGCGGTTGTCCAGTGTCATGACCGTCATCTCATTGCCGGTTGGGTAGATTTGCTGCACGATGGCACGGCCCAGGGCTATCCTGACTTGCGCCGTCAACTCATTGGCATCCTGGGTATGCATGGCTTGTTCAGACAAGGTTTCTATGATGGTGCGCATATCACGGATATGCACGCCCTCAACGAGCAGGTTCTGCAAGACTTTCTGCAGCGTCGACAAGGGCATGGATTTTGGCACCAGTTCTTCCACCATTTTTGGCATGTCTTTGGCCAGGTGATCCATGAGCAGTTGCACTTCCTGGCGGCCCAGCAATTCAGCAGCATGGCTGGTGATCAGATGATTCAGATGGGTAGCAATGACGGTACCGGAGTCCACCACGGTGTAGCCCATGGCTTGTGCCTGCTCACGTATGGCCGCCTCTATCCATACTGCTGGCAAGCCAAAAGCCGGATCATTGGTCACGGCACCAGGCAGATTACCCGTGACCATGCCAGGATTGATCGCCAGATACTGCCCACTCAAGGCTTCACCAGCACCGACCTCCACCCCTTTCAACGTAATCCGATACGCCGAGGGTTTCAATTCCAGATTGTCGCGAATATGCACGGGAGGCGAGAGGAAACCAACTTCCTGGGCAAACTTTTTACGTATGCCTTTAATGCGGCGCAAGAGCTCACCACCCTGGTTTTTATCCACCAGCGGGATCAGGCGATAACCGACTTCCAGGCCCAGGGTATCGACAGGCAAAATGTCTTGCCAGGTTGCCTCTTCCATTTCCTGGGGAGCCGCAGTAGGTGCTGTTTCCACTTTGGCATCCGCGGCAGGTGCTGTCTCATTGCGCTTGGTCAGCATATAGCCACCACCACAAAGCACCGCTGCCAGCAAGATAAAAGCAATATGTGGCATGCCAGGTATCAAGCCCATGCCGCCGATGATACCGCCGGTAATCAGCATGACCTGGGGCTTGGCGAACAACTGCCCTATCAACTGCCCGCTGATATCCTGATCGCTGGCGACGCGCGAAACCACGACACCGGCTGCGGTAGAGATAATCAGGGAAGGAATTTGCGCAACCAGGCCATCACCAATCGCCAGCAGCGTATAGTTTTTCAGGGCCGTAGCAAAATCCAGATCATGCTGGACCATACCCACTACCAGGCCACCGACAATATTGATGACGGTCACCATGATGCCCGCCACTGCATCACCACGTACATATTTACTGGCACCGTCCATGGCACCATAGAATTCAGCTTCTTGTGCGACTTCGGTACGACGACGGCGTGCTTCCTGCTCTGCAATCAGACCTGCATTCAAATCGGCATCAATCGCCATTTGCTTGCCTGGCATCGCATCCAGGGCAAAACGTGCACCCACCTCGGCAATACGGCCTGCACCCTTGGTGACGACGGTAAAGTTAATGATGGTCAAAATCACGAAGACCACGATACCAACGGTGTAATTACCACCAATCAAAAAATGGCCGAAGGCTTCAATCACTTTACCGGCAGCGTCCGGGCCAGTGTGGCCCTCAGTCAAGACCACGCGCGTAGAGGCCACGTTCAAGGACAGCCGCAGCATGGTACTGACCAGCAGCACAGTTGGAAACACCATGAAATCCAGCGGCTTGATGGTGTACAAACTGGTCAGCAAGACGATAATCGCAATCGCGATATTGAAACTGAAAAATACATCCAGAATAAATGCTGGCAAGGGCAATATCATCATCGCCAGCATCAGGATGATGAGGAAAGGAGCCGCCAGCGCCCTGCCGTTGAGGCCATTCATCCAGGCAGGTAAGGTAAGGCTATTCATGCTTGTGCTCCTGCAGGATTATTTGGATCAAGTTCTGGTGGTACAGGTAAGTCATTTGGCACTACAGGTTTATTACCGCCTGCCTTGCTGTAGCTACGCAGCTGATAGACATAGGCAAGTACTTCTGCCACGGCGGCATACAGTGCTTCCGGTATTTCATCACCAAGCTCGCTATGCTTATACAGCGCGCGTGCCAGTGGCGGAGCTTCGAGCAAGGGGACTTTATGTTCTTTCGCCAATTCACGTATCTTGGCAGCGACAGCATCTGCACCCTTGGCAACCACTTTAGGTGCGCCATTGCCACCTTCGGTGTATTTCAAGGCAACGGCAAAGTGGGTCGGGTTGGTGACGACAACATCGGCGGTCGGGATTTCAGACATCATGCGGCGACGTGCCATTTCACGCTGCTGGGCACGAATTTTTGCCTTGATTTGCGGATTACCATTCGCTTCTTTGGATTCCTGCACCACTTCCTGATGCGTCATCTTCAGTTTTTCAGCGTATTGCCACATCTGGTAAGGGGCGTCGACGGCGGCTATCACTGCCAGTGAACCAACGATGGCCAGAAAACATACGCCCATCATGTGACCAACGTGAGCCGGGCCAGATTTCAGCGACTCCAGCGGCAAGGCAAAGATGGCATTCTTTTGCCCCATAATGACTATCCAGGCTACCGTACCCACCAGGATGGTTTTAATAATGGCCTTGATCAATTCCACGCCTGCGCGGGTAGAAATCATGTTGCCCAGGCCGGATATAGGATTCATGCGCGAGAAATTCGGCGTCAGCGCTTTGGCACTGAATAGCCAGCCACCAATCAGCAAAGGCGAGCCCAGCGCCACCACCAGCAAGAGCCCGGCGATAGGGGCAAAAGCCATCAACACTTCCCATAAACTGGCGGCTATTTTTGAGAACAGCAATTCATTGTCGTAGATGATCGCTCGTTCCAGCGACAGCCCGGCAACCAGGGCATGGTTGAGCTGGCGCACCAGTCCGTCACCCATGCCCCACAGAGCCCCACCCGCTGCCAGCAAGATGGTGCAGGTAGATAGTTCGCGCGAACGTGGAACATCGCCCTCTTCCCGCGCTTGTTCAAGGCGCTTGGGCGAGGCCGGTTCGGTTCTTTCGAGATCGCTATCTTCGGCCATTGCCGACTCCTGTTATTTCCACAAAGCAATCACTGCTTTGATTACGCAAATGTACAGGTGTAATTATTGGCTATGACAGAAGCACAAGATGCGTGGAATAAGGGAGGAAATACCCCCTTCCTCTTGGTAAGGAATGGGAAAAGGGGCAAGGAGAAGTAAATACCGGACTTTGCAGGTGCAAAAATACCAACTAAACAAGCCAAGCCTGGCTTGCGCATAAAACGACAAGGCAATGCTGACTAGCCTTCAAAAACGACCAGCCAGGCCTTACAAGCTCATGTCCTGAGCTTGTATAAAAATTTACTCTACAGCCACGCGCGTACCGCATTCTCCACAAAAACTGGCATCCACATCCACTGGCACGCCACAGGCACGGCAAGCCACGGCTGATTTGATCTTTTCCATGACTGCGGCGAGTTGCGCCTGCTCTTTCGCAGTATTGTCCGGCAATTGCTTGTTTTCTTTGGCCAAAGCTGCCACAGGATCAGCAAGGACTTTATTCATCATGCCAATTTTTTCTGCACGCTCTATATCTTTCGCAGATGTCGGTGCCACTACCATGGAATTTTGCTCGGCAAAAATTTTCAGGCTTTGCGCCAACTCTTCCGCATCTGTTTGCAAACCCCGCATGCCCGTCAATTGACGCGGTGAATTGCGTCCAAAAATGACGGTGTCGATTTCAGATACCCAGACGCGCAAACTCATGGATTCTATGTTGATGACTTTCTTGTTGGTTTGCAGATTGCCTGAAATCTGATTACCCATTTGCACGCTGGCAGTTTCAAAACTCCCTTGTATATCCACCCACATCAGTTTCGAGACAAAATCAAAGCGGCCCCAGAGTACATGGGCAGCGCGATAGCAATACATACCAACACCAAACAAGCTGCAAGTCAGGGCAATATTGGTCCAGATCGCCTCTCCTGCTAAAAGGGCGCGTGTCAATATGACAGCCACCAGGGTGCCGCTGACAACCAAAACAAATGCCAGCGCCGTCAAACAAGTCAGCCAGAAAAATTCCTTGCTTGCCAGTGCATGCTTAAGCCCTTCAGCCACCCGACCAGCTTGCGGGCAAGGCTGACTTTCTTCAAAAATCTCAGCTGTGAATTGTCCTTGCTGGCCTTCGATGATGGGTGAGCGACGCGTATATTTACGGTTGGGAATACGGCTAAACCATTTCTCCATCAAGATCCTGTCCAGCTCTTCCAGCATTTTATTCGGATGGGCGTTCATGGTGACGGTATCGACCACACGGGCCGCGCCTATCACTTGCGGTATGGGTTGCAACTGGTTTTTCAAAGCCAGGCCAAACACGGCGCAGGCCAGCAAGGCGCACAGCAAGGTAATCAATACCACACCGTTAATGGATAAATTGTCGATCTGCGGCAAATGCGATGCAAACAAACCCAGCACTACAGGCCCCAGGACAGCCAGTACGATAAGGATGATGAGACTAGTGATGCCAATATTGGCGGTTTCCTTGATGGGCCCGGTTGTGGTATTTGTCTGCGTCACCATGGGGCGCATGATCTGAAAAAAAGTAAAAGCCCCATACACCAGACCTATCCAGGCATTTGCTGCGCTTTGCCCAAATACCAGCCAGCAAAATAAAAAGCTGATCAGTGTCGCCGCCAGGGAAAGAAAATTATAAAACTGGGTCTGTGCAGAACTCTGTATCACCCAGGGGGCAAATATCAGTCGCGGCATCCATGAATACAATAAACCATTTAGTGGCCCGGTAGGTTCCTTGAGCAAAATTGCATTTTGTCGCAGGGTTTCCTTATAGTGACGCGCATCCACCGAGTCACCGTCCTTGTCATTGGCAAGCAGAGGTGCCAGGCTATCCGGTCGGTTGCGTCCAAAAAAATAGCGCAATTGTGTAAATGCGCGCGCCAGCAATAATATCCCTAGCAATAGCAGGATGATGGAAATGGCCACGACACCAAATACCGACAAGTCTGGCCCATGCGCCAAGCGCCCGCGTACGTCAAACATCACCCAGGTGCCAGCAAGCAGCATCAAGCCGCCAGAAATGATGCTGGCCAGATTTTCTACTTTATAAGGATTAGGAAACTCAAATACCTGGCTCTCAGTATTAAATTCATAGCTCATGCGCGCAACTCTTTATTTGAAAATTGTATAGAAACAGATCGTAAACTCCAGATGCAATACCTGGTGCATCATGAATTACTCGCCTTGCAGTCGCCTGGCTTTTTTTATCTTTGCCCTGGCCGCCGCATTATTTGGGTCCAGTGCCAAAGCACTTTGTGCAGTAGCAATGGCACGGTCATAATCGCCACTGGCCATGAAACTGTCGGAGCGCGCCAGCAAGGCGCTCACCTGCCCTCTGCCCATTGCTCCCATGTCTCCACCAAATGGTGCTGCACGCACAAACTCCTGGTTTTGTGCATGCAGGCCGCGTTGTCGTTTCCCTTGTGCAGACATGTCATTGTCGTAGTCATCTTCCTCATCAAAATCATCATCACCATTTTTTCTGGCTTTCTTTTTGACGTTCGGTACATTCGCCGTAACGATATCCGGCACCGCTGGCGGTATTGCCGCAGCAGGCGCTACTGCAACTGGCTCAGCCACGCTTGCTGGTGCTGGAATCACTGACGTCTCTGGCAGAGATGCGGGCACTACGTCTTTTATCACTGCAGTATTTGCAGATGCAGTTACAGGCATATCTGCTGCCACAGGCTGATTCACTGCAGTGGTTTTCTCATTCAAAGCCAGCTCATTTTTTGGCTTGGTTGAAGAAAACCAAAAATAGCCACCAGCCGAGGCAGCGATTACCAGCAGCACCGCTATTCCAGCAGCAATCACATGGGATGGCTGCATACTGGATTTGATGACATCACCAGAAACCGCAGGTATAGGGTTATGTACTTTGTTCTGTTCTACGACAGGGCTTACAGCAGGCCCGGATTGATCTGGCAAACTTGCAGTAAACGCCTCGGGCGGCACAGTTAAAGGAGGGGGTGATGAAGATGGCGATGCTGCCGCTGCCAGCAACGAGGCTGGCGGTGCTGACGAGACTTGATCATCGCCAAGATCAAGCGACGCAAGTGATGACGTGTTGACCTCATCGAGGGATATTTCTGTTATCTGATGTGAATCTGGTGAAGCCAGATCAATTGACACTGGCCTTGTGCTGTCTTTAAAGATCTCATCGTATTTATCGGCTACAGCGACTTCTGGTGCAGACGAAGAAACGGGACCAGCAACGCCAGTCCCGCATTTCTTGCAGAATTTTGCATCTGCTGCCAGCGGTGCCTGGCAGCTCGCACATGCTACCGGGTCACTGAGCACAGGTTTGGCATCCACACCCAGCGCCATTGTCGAACCACAGGATGTGCAAAATTTTGCTTCATCCTTATTTTCAATACCGCAGTTTTTGCAATTCAGCATACGTGTACATCCTGGTTGAGTGACATGGCATGATCTCAGAAAATTGCCATATGTTCAACCAGGTGTGCAAAACCCGGTCAGCTCAAAGCTTTAAGCCGTGCGGACCAGCGCTGGCACCGCAACCAGACGGTGTATGAAATACATCATGACTGCAGTGATCAGGACTGTACAAACCAAAATATCACCCAGCAAATCAAAGTGCAGGATAGCTCCGCCGGCAGGCTGGCTGACTATCATGCCAGCAACTACTGAGCCTACGCCGCCAGCGATTTGTTGCAGTGATGAGTTAATCGCCATGAAAGAACCGCGACTATCTGCTGTCGGCACTGCTGACATCATGGCCTGCGCAGGGATGATGCGGGAAAAAATACCCACAAACAGCAAGACATTGACCAGGATTACTATAGGCAAAGGTGTGACGCCAAGACGGGTATAAATGACCGCCATCACTATCGTCATTGCTGCACCGAATAAAAACACGCGGTACTTACCAAACTTGTCGCTCAGTTTGCCAACCATAGGGCCAGTCACGATGGCACCCAAGCCTGTCACCAGATAAATCATCGGCAAATCATGCATGGAGATACCCAGATTATTGACAGCAAAAGCACTACTAAATGGCATCAGCATATAACCACCTATGCTCAACAAACCAGTGGCAGCAAAAGCCAGCAAGTACCTTGGTGTAGCTATTGTGGTTTTCAAATGGTGAAAAGGACTGCGGTCAGGATGCAGTTGCAAATGCGCATCGATGGGTTTCAAATTCATGACGATGATCACACCCACAATGGCAGCTATTCCCACTATCATCATGAAAGGTGCATGCCATCCCCAGTGAGCGGAAAGGAAGAGGCCAATAGGCAATCCCAAAATCTGGCTACCTGCAAAAGCCGTTTGCAATACACCCATGACCCTGCCACGCATACTGAAAGGGAACAAGTCTGTTGTAATCGCCATCACGATAGAACCAATCACGCCACCAAACAAACCAGTGACAATGCGGGCGAATAACAGGAAGTAGAAATTAGGTGCAATACCACACAAGAAAGTACCCAGAATGAAGCCACAGTAAAAAAACATTAACAGCTTTTTGCGGTCAAAGCGGTCAGCAAAACCTGCTGCCAGAAAGCCCGCAATACCCGCACTAAACGCATAGGCAGATACGACGACACCGAACTGCGAAGGCGTGATATTCAAAGCCGGCATCAGGATCGCACCCAGCGGGGACATGATCATGAAATCGAGGATGATGGTGAACTGTAAAAACGCCAGTATGGCGAGGACAAATTTTTGATAGCCAGTGAATTGCACTGGCGCTTCTGTCGATGTAGCTTGAGTCATAGTTTCTTTCTTTGGGATCGAAGCTCAGATTTTTATGTTTACCTGAGCTCAAATTATTATGTAGCTCGTGTTGATTAAGCAGCTTCTCTATAGCTGTCTTTTTGTAGTAATACATCCTGGTTACCGGAAAAAAATTCCCTGAAAAACGGCACCGCTTCATAGGAATGAAAGATCTCAGTAAATTTCAGAGTCTCTGCTGCAGTCTGTGCATTCCGTTCGCGCATCTCGGCTTCATAGGCAGCAATTGCTGTGCGCATGTCTGTCGCCGGATCCAGTAACTGATTGGCCAGCACCAGGGCATCTTGCATGGCCATGTTCACACCCTCACCCGCATAAGGCGGCATGACATGGGCAGCATCACCCAGCATGGTCAGGTTAGACAAAGATGGCCAGCTTTGATCCAGCGGCGCACAAAATTGCGGACGCGGGATAAAAGGAAGCATGGCATGCCTGAATAATTCTGCCCAAATATCACTCCAGCCCTTGAACTCTTGCCTGAACCAAGTCAGGACCTGCTCGCGGTCAGAAAAATCTATCCCGCATTGTGTGCACCAATGTTGATCTGCTTTGTGCCCGGTATAAAAAGCGACACTGCCATCGCCCTTTAACACAATGAACAAAGTCTTTTCATCGTCGAGTACACAAATTTTTCCACCATCAAGCAATTCATATAATTCTGGAATAGTGCCTTGTATGTCAGCGACACTACCTTCAAGTACAGTCACGCCAGAATACTCAGGCTTGAGTGATGTGATGTAGGGACGCACTTTTGAATTCGCCCCATCGGCAGCGACGAGCAAATCAGCAGTAAATTTGTCGCCGTTTTCAAAGACAATTTCAACTGAGTCTTCTGATCTTTGCAAGGATGAAAAACGGGCATCCCACACCACCGTATCTTCTGCCAGTGCAGCCAGCAGCATGTCCCTCAAGGGGCCGCGATCTATTTCTGGCCTGTCACTGCTCTCAGTCTCAAGCTCGTCAATAATGACCGCAGCCTGCGCATCCACAAACAGCATTTTGTCGGCGCCAGGACGATATGCCTGCTCAAATACCTCCATCAAGCCAGCAGCTCGCAAGGCAGACAAACCCGAGCCTTCATTCAAATTCAGGGTTGCGCCCTGTACTCGGGCAAATTGATTGGCGTCCCTTTCAAATACCTTCACCTTCGCACCATGCATTTGCAACAGGCGAGCCAAAGTCAAACCGCCTGGCCCCGCCCCTATGATGGCAATCTGCTTGTCTTGTATTGAGCTTTGCTTGTGGATTTGTGTCATTACAATCGTCCCGGTTTGTTATCCATCTCATTGCCTGCTTTTATCGCATTATTTTTTGCCAAAAATGCATGCTTAATGGATAGACGTTTTGAAATTAGAAATATTGCAGAAGTCTCAGGATTTTTTTCCTGCTAAAAAAACTGACGTGTATCACTGACATGGATATCACTCGATATCACCAAACATTTCCTTGATTCGCATCATAATTTAACCAAGTTAAAAAGTAAAGTCACTTAATTTATTTATTCAAGTAACAAATCTGTTAAAATAAGGCATGAACACTATGTGGAGTCTTTGATGGGACTGAGGGAGTTAAAGAAAGCGAAAACCAGGAAGATGATTTCTGATCTGGCTACCGGGCTATTCATGGAAAAAGGCTATGACCAGGTCACGACAGCAGAAATTGCCCGACTGGCAGAGGTATCCGTACCTACGCTATTCAAGTATTTCCCTAGCAAAGAAACCCTGGTATTTGACGAAGAAGATGAGCGGGAAGAAAAATTGATCGCTGCCGTCACCGACAGGAAAGAAGGCGTGACCATCCTGGACGCCCTGCTTGAGCACTTTTCAAGCTATACGGTTTTCGACGCGAGTAAGAAAAAGCATGTGGCCGCCTTCAAGAAATTGATTTACAACACGCCAGATTTATATGTCTACGCAAAACAAATCTGGACGCGCTATGAAAAATCATTGGCTGTCACCCTACAGCAAGAAACAAAGCATCAACTTGAACAAGTCGAAGCCGAGGCTATCGCCCATTTCATACTGGATGCTTTCCATCGATCAAAAAGCGCGGATGACCCTAAAGCGTCCTTGTATGCCTTGTTCAATATCATCAAGAATGGCTGGAAAGAATAAGGCTCTTGAGTATTATTTTTTCAGGCAGGTAGTTGCGCCGCCAGGCTATTTTCTATGAATGCCCGGGCAGTGGTCGCTGCATAGCCTTGCGGCATGATATCGCCAGCAGCGCTGGCAAGTTGAAATGCTCCCTCCATAAATGCCAGCAAACCGGCAGCCAGTTCAGCCACACCATCCAGGGCCTTCTTCTGCGCTTGCAGGCATGCCGTCAGCAAGCCTTGTATCAAGAGCAGTTCAGCAGCAATGGCTTCCTGAAACACCGCACGCACCTCTGGCTGCCTGACAGCTTCAGCACCGATTACCACCCAGGCCGAGACAGCCTCAGGCATCGCGCCCTCTCCTTTTGCCAGACGGGCATTAATATATGCCAACAGCTTCTCTTGCGGTGTGCTTGCCGTTGCTGCCAGCAAGTCATAGCGGGCACGTGACATGGCCGCCAATAACTTGACCAGGTAGATCAGTATCTCACCCTTGCTCTTGAAATGATAATGTATCAAGCCCGGTGCCAAGCCAGCCTGCCGGGCGATTGCCAGTATGGTTGCCTTTTCATAACCATGCTCGGCCATGACAGACAGTAAGGCAAACACTATCTCTTTACGGCGCTGCTCGGTATTGGATTTTCTTGACATGAGAAAGGCTTGCTCATTATTTTGGTTATCAAACCAAATTCTACTTGTTTTCAAGTTAGTGCAAACACAATACAAGCACAAGAATGCAAACAAAGTTTTCCTAACTTAAGAACAAACAAAATTCGGACAATTGCAGACTACAATTTGCGCGCATTAAAACAGGAATTTTGAGACAGCATTTATATATCCATCTTCATGGCACAAGACACTGCCATGATGTCTATACAAAAAAACAATCTGCCTATCAAAATGCAAAAGCTGCGCCTTGCGCCGCATTTTTAGCAATACCATTTGGCAGTTGAGCTGTCGTTGAGAATATATATGTTGCACCGCTTCCCACGGTTTATCTGCCTTATCTTTTTATCTGTGTTGAGCTATTTGCCTGGCCCTGCTGCAAGTGCCGCAATTGCCACCAAAAAAACCGTCACAGTGAAGCTTTTCCTGCAAGAGAGCCTGGACATCCATGGTCGCCAACTCCCCCTGGACCGCGACCTGGAAGCCATACTGATTTATTTTGAACGCGAATCTGGCATACACTTTGATAAACAGTTATTGCCATGGAACCGTGCGCAACTCATGGCGCAAAATGGCGAAGGCATTATTTTTGGCATTTCAAAATCACCTGAACGCCTGAAGCTTTATCACTTTTCCATCCCCGTCGTCAGCGAAAAAATCTGGGCCATCACCTATGGTGACCCACGCCCTAACTTCCTTTCCCCGGAAGACTTGCGCGGCAAGACTGTCAGCGTAGGCCGAGGTTTCAGCCACGGCATGGATTTTGAAAAAGCCAAAAATGTGCTCTTCCAGGTACAGGAAGACTCTGCCTCATCCGCTGCCCGCTTTAAAAAACTGATGAACCATCGCAGCGATATCATGCTCTGGCCCATACGCCAACTACAACGCTCTGACCAGGTAGAAACCTATCTGCGTGAACAATTAATCCCCAGCTTCAATGACCCTGAGCTGACTGGCAAGACTTTCTATGTCTCTGCCAAGCCGGTGTTTTATGACACTACCCACTTCGCTGCCGCAAATGAGACTTACGAAGCAGAGATGACGAAATTAAATGAAGTCATACGCAGGGGAACAGCAAGCGGCAAATTGTCAAAATTGCTGGCGAAGTTTTATTGAGCTCTATGCTAAAAAAAAACGTAAAAAAACCCGCGAAAAAAGTCTAAAAAATTTCTAAAAAAATGCCGCACCAGCTTTCACATGGTGCGGCATTTTTTATAAGGAAGATCAAATCAACGACTGAATTCTTTCAGGCGCTCTTCTATCGTTTTCCCAGCTACCCAGTTACCAGAACCAAAACGCGATCTCATCGCCTTGTCTAGACTATCAATCCTGTCATTTGGTGAAGGATGGGTAGAAAATAGCAAACTGAAGTTACTGTCCTGCGCACTCTGGGATTGCAGGGTCTGGAGCACTGCGGGCAAGCCATAGGGATCATAGCCAGCGCGCGCTGCGATCACCACAGCGATGCGGTCAGCCTCGTATTCATCCCCCTTATCCAGGCCTTTGGAATACATTTCCCTTGCTGCCTTCAATGCCATTTCCTTGAATTCAGAAAAATTACCCTTTGCGTAGTTGCTGATCAAAAGATCGCCACCTATCCCTATAAACGCCTTGCTCTTCATCGCCGTCAAATAATGCTTGCGCAAAACATGTGCAATCTCATGGGATAAAACACCTGCCAGCTCACTCTCATTATGCATGCGCGCCAGTAAGCCCCTGGTCACAAAAATATTTCCACCTGGCGTGGCAAATGCATTGAAGCCATCATCATCCAGGACACCAAAAGTCCAGGGTAAATCTGGCCTTTCAGTTTGCAAAGTCAACCAGCGTCCCAGCGCATTCACATATTTTTGCGCAGCCACATCATTCCATAATGGCTTGGCACCCAGCAAAGTTGCAGCAAATTCCTGGCCTAAGGCGATTTCTTTTGGCTCGTCTATATCCTTGGTTTGTTCAAACAGGTTTTTCGCAGCGTCCACGCCCTTTCCTAGTCCACCACCCACGCCTTTCAAAAAATCGAATTGGGCAAAGGCTGGCAGACAACATGAAATCGCGAGACTGGCGATCAGTACTTTCTTCAAGGTGCGCATCTTAGTTATCTCCCTGCCTGGAATTTCTGGCTTGGTCCAAATACTCCATCTTGCTGCCAGATACTTGCGATCGTTGCGCAAAAGATTGTGCCGTACTCCTGTCTGCCGCAGCTCTTTGCATTTTTTGGTATTCAGGATAATTCGGTGTAGCCCGCGCCAGATCCGACTTGTCCAGGCCATTGACACCAGTACCAACGGAACCAGTATTGGAAGTGCGTCCAAGAATTTTTAAGGTGTTCACTGAATTGGCAGAACCATTGCTATCAAAGCGCAAAGACATCATTTCCACCCATCCCAATTGTCCGTTGGAAGTTTTAACCTGGTACCAGCCATATTGGTGCTGTATGGTATCGAGCCTGGTCTGGCTAGCCAGAGTTGCCAGGACAGCCGCATCAGCACTGGCTTTTTCTAACAAGGGTGTAGATCGTGTCGTTGATGCAGAATCTGCATAGGCAACACCGGCAGATGCCAGCATGGCTAACAACAAAATGGGGATTCTCATGCACTTGTCCTTTTGGGTTCATATAACTCAACTTCAGCAGCCCGCCCTTTTACAGGGAATGCACCACGAAAAATAAAATCAATGCCTGAATTTTGACAAGCCAGCATAGTGTCTTTGGTCACCAGGATACGTGAGACATCTTTGGTTAATCCCTCGACGCGACTTGCCAGGTTAACCGCGTCACCAATAGCTGTATAGTCAAGCTTGCGTTTTGCACCAATAAAGCCTACCACAGCAGACCCGGTGTGTACACCTATGCCAACATCAAATTCTGGCAAGTTAGCATCATCTGCCAGCAATTCTTGCTTAAAGGCAAGCAAATTATCTTCCATCTCCAGCGCCGCAGCGACGGCCCTTTTGGCGTGTTCTGGGTCATCCAGTGGTGCGCCCCAGAAAGCCATAATACAGTCGCCAATAAACTTGTCCAGCGTGCCGCCATGCCTCCAGACTACTTCCACTTGTCTTTCAAAATACCTGTTAAGCAGCCTGACCACTTCGTCAGGAGGCCGGCTTTCCGAGAGTGTAGTGAAGCCGCGTATATCAGAAAACAACAGACTGATTTCACGCGTCTGCCCCGAAAGACTCTCTACAGTCTCGCCATGATCGACAATTTTCCGCACTATCTCGGGATTCAAAAAGCGACCAAACAAAGATACTGTCCTGTCGCGTGTGCGACGCTCACGCAAAAACCCCGCAATTGCTGCTGATAAAAACCAGGCCCAGGCAAAAACAAGTGGTGTTGCTACAGGCAATATCCAGTACCTGACAACTAATTGGTCAGCCCCTATGATCGCCAGGCTCGTTACGACAGCAAGCCCGGCCCCAGTTAACACCGGGTTGACCCGACGCCGAAAAGCCAGCGCCAGCAAAGCAATTAATACCAATCCAAACATAAACAGCCATCCCGCAGCGACCTGATGCAGGCTACGGCCATTTTTCAGATTGTCCAAGGCAATCGCCAGAATATCTACGCCTGGATAATTCGGCCCCAGCGGTGTCAGATGATGATCAAACAAGCCACCTGCAGAAGACCCAATGACGATGATCTTGTTACGGAATAACTGATTCAATTGCGCTTCAACTGCAGGCGTCAAGTTTCGCCTGTCCTCGGTGAGTGTCTTGAACAAATCTGCATAACTAAACCTTTGATGACCTTCCAGCGGCCAAAACATTTGAATATTCTTGCCAGAAACCAGGGGCCAATTGAGGCCACGGGCAACCCTGGCAGGCAGGGAAGGCAAATGCCAGCCTGCCACGTCCGTGTACAGACGGTATCGTCGCAGGACACCATCGTCGTCATCAAGGCTATTGACCAAACCCAGACGCCAGGCCTTGCGTTCTATTGCCAGTGGCAATTGCAAGGCAACCCTGGCATCGGGCTTGCCCTTGTGCTGTATGGCAAAACTATCCGCAATGTCAGCCACGGGTATGGCTTCATTAGCTGCAGCATCCTGCAGCCGCAGGGCCAGCATATATGCATGCGGAAAATCCCTGATCTGGTCGGACAACATGGCGTCACTTTTGGGAGCAGCCAGATCAGGCACATTGAAATTGATATCAAATACCAGGGCCCGGGGTGACATGCCTAGCAATGCAGCCGTCAAAAACCCATGCACTTCGCGTTTCCAGGCCCACAAGCCAGCGATCTTTTGCATACCCAGCAAACTGGCATCATCGATATCAACGATGACGATGTCAGGATCAGCCTGGTAACCAGACGCATGACGCCGCAAATAAACATCCCCCAGGCGCGACTCTGTCGTTGCCAACAGGTGCAAGCCAAACAATTCGACACCCATCATCACGACCAATAACAGAGTCAGCGCGGCATACCAGCGCAAACTGGCACTACTGATGAAGGGAAAAAGTTTTTTGAGCATGCCGTAAGGGTGAGGTAATACACGCTGTCTGATTGTGAGTGAGTTTATACGGGATTTACCCGGACATTTACCAGCAAAAGGGGCAAACAGTCAAAAATGCAACAATCGGCGTGGATAGGTGTAGCATCAGGTAGACAAGCGAGCCTGTCCAGCAGTTGATGTCAGTTAAAAAACCACCATCTTGTTTCCCTGCAAAGGCCTAAACAGTTCTGCTATGATACCGCCGCCCTGCTTGCTTACTGCATGGCACAGGCGCTATTTTTCCTTTCATCCGCTTTCCAAAATCACTATGCCAGTTTTTCATCGCCTCCCTCAATTTTGTCTGTCACTGCTTTTGGCTAGTGCGTCCACAATATCTCAGGCACAACAAATTGTGCCCGGAGAGTACTTGAGTGAAGGTGCCTACAGTAAACTTAACATCGCCGCGGACAGCGCAGGCAAACTTATTTTCACCCTTAACTCCAAGGGTGAAGGCTCTTGCTCTATGAAGGGCGAAATCATAGGCGGTAAGGCGACGCTGCGCAAAAGTGGCATGAAACAAAACTGTGTTTTGCGTTTCACACAGAAAAAGAACGACATAGAGGTGGATGGCAATATTGATGTTTGCGAACAAAATTATTGTGATCTGGCCAGCATAGCCAGCCAGTATTTCCGCCCACCAGGCTGCAGCGCCCCGGAGCGCAGCCAGGCACGTAAAGAATTCAAGGTCCTGTACGACAAAAAAGACTATTCTGCAGCCATGGCCAAGCTTGACCCCGTCTTCGTCAATTGCGGCAAAATCCTTGAACCACTTGAGATGGGTTGGCTGCGCAATGACCTGGCATTGGTGCAATACAAATTGCAAATGCCAGAACGTTGCCTCGCAACGCTGCAACCGCTAGCAGAAGAAGCGGTGCAGCCAGACAATGTAATCATCAATAATTGTGAAGCATGTACTGATGAATTCAATCAAAAATATCTGTCCATGATTAAGGCTACCCGCACCAATCTACGCATGTGCAAATCAGGCAAATAAATATTCCAGGACTCACAGACGAAGAAGCCGAGGCAAACTTCAAGCTAAGTGATTACATTCAAGCCCAGTGGCTCTTGGGACAGGGGCAGGCTCAGCCACCATACCCCTGCCCCGGCTGATACCATACAGCGATTCATGCACACTATCTGCAAGGCAGGGCCGCTTCCAGCACTTGCGCGGCATTGGCTTTCTGGCCGACTTGTCTGAAGATTTTTTGAACTCCAGCAACTTAAATTTATACGACTGGTCGAAGACATGGACAGCAAGTTGAAACGAAAAATCAAGAAGAAATCCTCAACACCAAAATCGTGTTTTAAACCCATACCTACAATCTGATTTCATGCAAGCCAAAAGAATCAATGGCCTCGACACCCTGCGCGCCATCGCCATATTATTTGTACTCATGACGCATTACTGCGGTTTTGTCAGCAGGAAGCAAACTTTTGGTTTTTGGGGAGACATAGGCTGGGCAGGTGTCGATTTATTTTTTGTGCTGAGTGGCTATCTGATCGGTAACCAGATCATGTCTGCCGCAGCCAAGGGGCAAGCACTATCACTAAAGAATTTCTTCGCCAAACGCCTGCTACGCACCCTCCCCAACTATTACGTCGTGCTGGCAGCTTATTTTATTTTCCCCGTAGCGCCACTGACTGGACGCAGTACTTCATCCTTATGGCAGTTCCTGACATTCACGCAAAACATAGGTCTGGAATACGGTCAGACCTTCACTCATTCCTGGTCGCTATGCATAGAAGAACAGTTTTACCTGATACTGCCCATAGTCAGCCTCGTCCTGATCAGACTCAAGAGCCCGCTGTGGCTGGCCTGGGGCCTGCTCATTGCAGCGATAGGCGGCGGCATGCTTTTTCGTGGCATGGCATTTATGGATGGTCATCCTGCATTTGATGCACAAGTTTACTACTCCAGCTTTGGCCGCTTTGACGAATTGCTCCCCGGCGTCGCCATCGCCATGCTCAAAAACTTTCATGCAGGTTTATACGACAGACTCATGCGCCACGGCCAGGCCCTGCTCATCACCGGCCTGCTGGCCGCTGGCGGCATACTGTATTGCATCAGCAGCGATGACTACAGCAAACTCATGATCGTCAATACAATGGGCTTCTCACTCGTGGCCATCAGCTTCGCCATCCTCACCCTGGCCGCCCTCAGCCCCAACAGCTACCTGCACCGCCTGCGCCTGCCCGGTGCCGCGCAATTGGCGCTATGGTCGTATGCCATTTATCTGGTGCACAAACCTGTGTTCATGCTGATTGGTGTGGAATTGGGCAAACGGCACATAGATGCGAATGCGCCGCTGACTGTTGCCCTGGTTACTGCCGTGGGGGTGTTTGGTGGATGGTTGTTGTATCGACTGGTGGAGACACCGTTTATGAAAATACGAGCCCGCTGGTTTCCGAGTGAAAGCCAGTAAACTCAAACAAGTCGCGACATGACTTACGGTGATGGCAGAATTAGCGCATCCAGATAAAGTAAGGCTTTAGCCTCCGGCCAACTTCGCCAGGAAAGCGATGAATACAGCAATGACAAGTACTTTCCAGATCAAGCCACGCTGATACCAGGGCAAAGCATCTGTCATATCATTGCTGGTCGCTTTACGATTTGCAAGACGAAATTTGACGGCGTAATCCTCGTCAAGAAATCGAATCGAAATCACATCCATGTCCGGGTCAAATCGCATGGGCCAGACGCTACTGACCCTCCTCGCCCATACGATACCAGCGACGCCCAGCACTCCGATAAGAGGCAGCAGAGCGTACCAACCAACATCAGCAATAAAAGCCTTGGGACGGGTGATCAGCGGCAAAGTGAATAAGGCTGCCATAAATATCATCATATGCAGCAAACGCATCAAAGGGCTCTTATCAAGGATGATGTTAGCCAAATCAGTTTCTGAAGCGTGCTTCTCGCAGCCAGGGAAGGTCAAATACAGGACATCACTTTTCACCGTCATACCACCCAAAAGATTGGGCCTCACCGATTTCACCCGACCTAAGCGACTCGTTGTTTTATACAGTTTCCCCGTAGCCCCGCATTTGGGGCAGCACTGTGGCCAAACCAGTGGCGGAATATCTTCCTGAATTGCTACGCGTACGATTTGTGACACTTTATTTACTCCGTTTCAAATTGATATTTTCTTGCCCAGGCACACAAGACGTTTGGCAAGTCCAGGCTTGGCCTCATATTGGGCGACAGCATACCAAAACCATGAAGATAGTAAAAGAATAGCCTTTACTCAGCCCCTCAATGCCCAGGGAACGATTAATCACTTGCAAGGTTCAAATTTGCCAAAATTGAGAACTGACAGTACCATCGACTGCTTTTTTACCTGCAAGCGACCCAGCAACATGAAAAAAATCAGCGCCTACCTGGCTTTACTATGCATCACTGCATCAGCCCAAGCCCTTCAAGTTCACAACCTTGAACTCAAGGAAACCCCACCACTAAAACCACTGAATACCTGTAAAGGTTCAGATGGAGTGACCCGGAGCCAGATTGAACCTTGTGGGCCCGGCGAAACGGCCATAACCGGCTACGTCGAGGTAGGAGGAAGCGACAGCACTGCCAAACCCGCCCAGAGTAACGAAGCACAGGTCAAAACCGGCGAATCCAGAGACAATGCTAGGGCAAAAAATGAATCCAGCATTGAGAGTCAAAGTGAATTAAAAAGTAATTTATGGAAACGACTTGGCAAATGGCTAGGTTTTGCGCTGGTTATAGGCCTGGTGGCGATCTTTTTAAAGAGATCGTTTTTTGTTTGGTTTATTCTGGGGCTGCTATTAAGGATGGTTCTGGTGGCACTGAATGTGATGCAGCTGTAGATTACCGCAGATGAAAACACGATATTGCCAACTTCGACCAAGCGCATTTTTTCCTTTATATTGCTCGGGTCGGACAAAGTAATACTGCCAGGGATTAAGGTTTTTCTGATTTAACCGGGTTCAGCATCTTTGCGACATCTACAAATTTTTCAAACGCTTTGGGGTCAAATTCAGATGGAGCAGCTTTTGAAAACGCGCTTTCTGTAGCAATGTTCCAGTTCTCGAAAATATCCAGAAGCTCTTTTCGCTCTACCGTGCTACCGTAAATTTCCAGGTAAAGCTTGCCGAAGTTAATCGCATGCGCTCTGTCAGATCGTTTGATTGCCTCATGAATGTAGGCATTGCTAACCGCAAAAGCGTGTTTAGCCCATAGACTCAAAACTCCAAGAACAATCAATCCTTTAAAAGCAATGAATAACATCATAGGCCAGCTTATTTCTTGCTCTGTTTTCCCAAAAACTCCACTGCCAAATATAGCAATTCCTATAGTTACAACAACGGCGGCGAATAATATGAATGATCCAAAAATACTCCACCAAAATGCTTTTTTTTTGTATTGTTGAGTACTGAGTTCTAATCCAGCAATAGAAAACGTTACATATTCAGGGACTTTTTGCTCAATCCTTTTTTGAACAAGTTCCTTATTAGCCTCTTCAATTTCGGCGAGTCGCTTCGCGAGTTCTGCTTCCTTCAGATTCAAATCTGCTTGCCGTTGGTGTAGATTCTCTTCAATTGCCATTTGATTCGAATTAGGTGACTCCAAAGACAATCGCTCATTGCCTGACCGCCATTTTTGATCAGATGGAAATAGAATTGAATGCCTGAACGAGTCCAAAAATTTGTATGCTTCACCCGTTTGTTTTCTTGAACTCGTCTTTACATTAGTTATTCCCAATGCATCATCGACACTAGCGCTTTCTAAATTCTCAACTCGAAATTTGGACAAGCTTCTCTTGACATCGAAATAATTTTTCCAATTTGCATACCGTTCACGTTGCATTTCGGAAATAAGTAGTTCTACATTTTCTAGCGGCAATCCGGATTCGGCGATACTAAGGATTAGCCTGTCACTCAAGAACACCCCTAACACAGCTAGTCTGTTTGGACTCATCAAAGTGAGGAAATTTGCTATTTGACTAATTTCGAACTTTTCCATGAATCGCCCTAGTTCTTGGGGCGAAATAAATTCAATAAGCTTCGCAATTCCATCCGCACCCGCGAAATCAAGAATTCGCGTCCACATACTGGCATCAGAAGTCACAAGTAAATTGTTTAGATCGTACCCTTCACTATTCAAGATCCATTCTTTCACACCCTTTGGATCCATAAGAAATAGTTTCTCTCTTGTCATTAACTCTGTTGACATTCCTCGCTCCGATTGTAATTCGTCGTAACACACCAAATAGATTCATAAAAGCGAAGAGTCGTCAACTGCGCCATGAATCAAACAATTGCTACAAAGATAGTATCAATCAACATTGAAATTATCAATCAATCAACCTTAAATAGCGATAATTCATAACTCCCGCTGGCCATATCTTCCTCCCCCTCCCCATCCACTTCAGGCACAGTCTTTGACTGCACCACCACCGTAGTAATTTTGCGAATATTCACGATAGATTCTGCCCGCAACTCTATCCATGCCCGCACTTCAACCTCGCCGTCTGCCAGGTTTGCTGCCTTATCTTGTTTTGTACTCAAACGCCCTACTTTATTCAGTAAATTCCTCGCCCGAGCCAGCCCAGCTACGTATGAATTTCTTTAATCTCGATACCATGGACCGTTTACATCAAGTGCCGCTTGATCTTGTATCCTACTATCAGTTTACCCTTCATGTCCTTAACGGTCTTGCTGCTGATCTAGACATACGAAAAATCGAAGTTGTCACTTGCTTTTGTGAGCCGGGTCAACATCGTCTGTAAGCGCGCCTTACCCATTCACCGTCAGCAAGATGCGAACTGCGTTTGGTAATGCGAGGAAAACTGCATCTGCAAAATACCCAGGGCTAGCGGAAGAAATAAAGGTGTTCCAATTTAAAGATTTAGGAGCAAAAGCAGAAAGTGATAAAGAAGAGAGTCCGGGAATGCCAGCCGCGCAGGCATAATTAGGGCACACGACATCAATGATGACAGCCAATTATGCACGACCTAGAAAAGGGAAGTTAGTGCCACCAACAAAATAGTTTTGCGGAACTGACGAGCGTCAGAAAGTTAGTGAGTACTATCAAGGAAATGTAATGTGGTGCCCGAGGCCGGAATCGAACCGGCACGCCCGCTATTAACGAAGCGGCGGATTTTAAGTCCGATGTGTCTACCAGTTTCACCACTCGGGCCCACTACTACAACCTGCTTAGCGAAACGCTAAGTCGGGTTCTGGAAAAAAAGCGCTCTAAAGCGCTTTTTGTATTTGGAGGCGGGGGTCGGGATCGAACCGGCGTCTACGGCTTTGCAGGCCGCTGCATAACCACTTTGCTACCCCGCCAGGGGTGCTATCTCTGCGTCTTCTCTCGTGTGATTTTATCACGCTTGATGCTCGCTGAAATGCGGTGCAACTTGAACAAAAAAGGGAAGCTTTGCTTCCCTTCAGAATCTGGAGCGGGAGAAGAGTCTCGAACTCTCGACCTCAACCTTGGCAAGGTTGCGCTCTACCAACTGAGCTACTCCCGCAGATGTGCTACTGATACTTCTGGTACTACGCCATTTTGGAGCGGGAGAAGAGTCTCGAACTCTCGACCTCAACCTTGGCAAGGTTGCGCTCTACCAACTGAGCTACTCCCGCATTTTTACTACCGTGCTACTTTACTGCTTTTCGCTGCCATTCCAAAAACTTTGGAGCGGGAGAAGAGTCTCGAACTCTCGACCTCAACCTTGGCAAGGTTGCGCTCTACCAACTGAGCTACTCCCGCATTGCGAAGACCAGAATTATATATCATCCAGCCATTCTGTCAACCACCCATTCGAAGATCATTGCACGCTTACTTCACGTTTATCCCATTCTGTCGGTCGTTTCCTTGATCAGGGGCCATGCTTTGCGCAGGTAATAGAACATGGACCAGACTGTCAGAACTGCAGCAATCAGCAATAACCATGAGCCCAGCAGCTTGGTATCAACGCCAAACAGCATGTCGTAATACAGCAGCATGGGGATGGCCACCATTTGTGCCGTGGTCTTTATCTTGCCCAGTGAGCTGACCGCGACAGATTTGGATGCACCTATCTGCGCCATCCATTCGCGCAAGGCAGAGATGGTGATTTCGCGGCCTATGATGACAAAGGCGATCACGGCATTGACGCGGTCCAGCTGCACCAGCACCAGCAAAGCACCAGCCACCATGAGTTTGTCAGCCACGGGGTCAAGAAAGGCGCCAAATGAGGATGTCTGGTTCCACCTGCGTGCCAGGAAACCGTCAAACCAGTCAGTCACTGCCGCAACTATAAAAACCGTGGTGGATGCTAAACCTTTTTCAAAAGGGTTGAGCCAGAGATCAGGCAGGTAAAAAACACCGACTACCAGCGGTATCAATGCAACACGTAACCAGGTCAGCAGGATAGGGAAATTGAAAGGCATGTCTTTTTATGGTTTTTATCTGAGGTTTGCTGCAAAAGCACTGACGACAATGTCAGCGCTTGTTGCAATTATATTTCTCTATCGCAGCCGCTTGTAAATTTCTTCTGCCAATTGGCGGGAAATACCTTCGACACTGGCCAAATCGGCGACGCTGGCATCACTGACCCCTTTTAAGCCACCAAAACGCACCAGCAGACGCTGGCGACGTTTTGGGCCTATGCCCTCTATCTCTTCCAGTTGCGAAGTCTGCCTGGCCTTGTCGCGCTTGGCACGCATGCCCGTGATGGCAAAGCGATGGGCCTCGTCACGTATGTGAGCGATCAGCATGAGTGCGGCGGATTCCTTGCCCAATTCTTTTTCGGCACGGCCATCAACGAACACCAGGGTTTCGAGGCCAACCTTGCGGCCCTCGCCTTTTGCCACACCAACGATGAGGCTGATATCGAGACCAAGCTCAACAAAGACTTGCCTGGCTATCTCGACCTGACCTTTACCACCGTCGATTAAAACGATATCAGGCATACGGCGTTCACTAAGCTCGTCACTGTTTGCGACTTTTTCATAGCGGCGGAACAGTACCTGGCGCATGGCGGCATAATCATCGCCGCCGGTAATATCCTTGATATTGAAACGGCGATATTCACTATTTTGCATGGCGTGATGATGAAACACCACGCAAGATGCCTGCGTGGCTTCGCCCTGTGTATGGCTGATATCAAAACACTCAACACGCAATTCTTCAAGGTTTTCTACCTCCAGCTCCAGTACGCTTGCGAGGGCACGGGTGCGGGCCTGTTGCGAGCCCTGCTCTGAGAGCATGCGGGCCAGTGCCAGTTTGGCACCCTTGACAGCCATATCCAGCCAGGCGCGACGTTGCTCTTGCGGCTGGAAGGACAAGTGGATGCGGTGACCACATTGCTCGGCCAGTGCCAGTATGAGATCAGGCGCATCGAGTTCCACATTCATGACCAGTGTCGACGGAATGAATTGATCGACATAGTGCTGTGCCAGAAATGCAGAGATCACCTCGACTTCAATTTCATTTTCTGCAACGCTGAGGGCATCATCGACATGGGTAGGGAAATAAGCGCGGTCCCCCAGATGTCGCCCTCCTCTGACCATGGCCAGGTTGACGCAGGCACGACCGCCCTCCACGACCACGGCCAGGATATCGATATCGACATCGCCGGCGGTTTCCATGCTTTGCTGGTGTAAGACTTTGGACAAGGCCTGCATTTGATTGCGTACCGAGGCTGCCTGTTCGAATTTGAGTTCCATGGAAAAATCCAGCATCTTTTTTTCCAGGGTCTGCATGACTTCGAGCTGGCGACCACGCAAAAAGTCGGCGGCATTATTGACGTCTTGCTGGTAGTCTTCTTTCGCAATGATATCGACACAAGGAGCACTGCACCGACCGATCTGGTGCAACAGACATGGGCGGGTGCGGTTGGCAAACACGCTGTCTTCGCAACTGCGCAGCAAAAAAACCTTCTGCAAAATTTGCATTGATTCCTTGACCGCCCAACTGGATGGAAATGGCCCGAAGTATTGATGTTTTTTATCGATCGCACCACGGTAATACATCATGCGTGGTGTTTTCTCTGTGGTGATTTTCAGATAGGGATACGACTTGTCATCACGGAACAGGATGTTATAGCGCGGCTTTAATGCCTTGATGAGATTGTTTTCAAGGATCAGTGCCTCAGCTTCGCTGCGGGTGACTGTCGTTTCGAGCTTGGCGATTTTCTCTACCATCATCGCGATGCGCGGGCTGGAGAGGTTTTTGAGAAAATAACTGGAGACGCGTTTTTTCAAGTCACGCGCCTTGCCGACGTACAGTACCTGGTCATTGCTATCGAAATAGCGATATACACCCGGCAGGTTGGGCAATTTAGCAACCAGATCGAGCACTTGCTGGCGCGCTTCTGAGATATTTGGTTCAGTCATGATGCAATCAATCTGCGGCGCTGATAGGAAGTAGAAGTCGCTACTTTAGCAGGGATTGTTCAATTCAATGATGACGAAGGCTATGGCGTAATCAGTTTCATCACTGACGGAGATACTCGCCTTCAGGCCACGCTCTTGCATCCATTGCCGCATATTGCCGTTTACCTGCACGACGGGCTGGCCCTGATCGTTATTCAGTGTCTGCATGGCATGCCAGTTCATGGGGTCGCGCATGCCCATACCCACGGCTTTGGAGAAAGCTTCTTTTGCGGCGAAACGGGTAGCCAGATAACGCAGGCCACGCGCCTCCACCAGAGCTTTACGCTCGCGATAAATCGTCAGCTCTTCTGGACCCAGGATTTTTTCAGCAAAGCGTTCACCGTTACGCGCAATGGCTTCTTGCATGCGCGAGATTTGTACGATGTCGGTGCCTATGCCGTAAATCATGTCAGGCTGCTCTGTGTAATGTAGTCAGTCTGGCTTTGACCATCAAGGCCTTCATATCGCTGATGGCTTTTTGCCAGCCCACGAACAAGGCCTGGGCGACGATGGCGTGGCCTATATTCAATTCTGAAATTTCTGGGATAGCCGCAATCGCAGCGGTGTTAGTCATGTGCAAGCCATGCCCCGCGTTGACTTTCAAACCATGACGTATGCCTGCGATAGCGGCTTGTGTTATGCGCGCCAGCTCCAGTGTTTGCACCACGGGATCATGCGCATCCGCATAACGTCCAGTATGCATTTCTATGACGCTTGCGCCTGCTTCTGAGCTGGCCTGTATCTGCTGCTCATCTGCATCGATGAATAGCGACACACGTATGCCTGCCGCCTGCAATTGCCGGACTGCGGCCTGCACTTTGGCAAAATCACGGGCAACATCAAGGCCACCTTCTGTCGTCACTTCTTCACGTCGCTCTGGCACCAGGCAAACATCCTGTGGCAGGATGCGGCATGCCAGATCCAGCATTTCATTATTGACTGCGGTTTCCAGGTTCATGCGCGTCAAGATGCGCGGACGCAACTGTTCTACGTCTGCATCGCGGATATGCCTACGGTCTTCACGCAAATGCAGGGTGATGCAATCTGCGCCTGCCTCTTCTGCCAGCAAGGCGGCTTGCAAGGGATCTGGGTAAGTCGTACCGCGCGCATTGCGCAGAGTAGCAACGTGGTCGATATTCACGCCCAGTTCTATCAACTGGCTTTGTTGATGGATATTCATAGATTTTGCAAATCGATCAGTATTTGCCGTGTGTTCAGTGCAGCGCCATGCAAGTGATGAGCAAGCAAAAAGCGCATCAGCAGCTTGCTTTGTAATTGTGTGCTTTGCTCAGTATAGTCGCCGCGCTGCATGGCCAGCAAAGTCTTGCCACTGACCCTGGGCACATTGTCCGCAGGCATGGCTGGCCTGGGGCCGCGTTCGGGGTCGAGTACATAAAATTGTTCAACCTGTACACGCTCACGTTGTTGCGTACAGCGCGTCAGGTCGCCCAGCAAGCCGGACTCTCGTAACAATGCCAGCTCAAAACGACGCAAGACGATGGTGGCAGGCTCATCATGAGCAAGCTGGTTCAGCGTGGAGACGTACAGGTCAAACAATTCCGGGTGCGCTTCATCGCGCATGAGGAACTTGACCAATAATTCATTGAGGTAAAAACCACATAACAAGGCAGATTTTTCCAGTGGCAGCATGCCGCCTACCCAGTCTGCCGTAGTCAGGGTGCGGATTTCACCCTTGCCTGTCCAGCCCAGTTGCAAGGGCTGAAAAGTTTGCAAGACACTACGCAATTGTGAATGCGGGCGCTTTGCACCCTTGGCAACCAGGGCAATGCGGCCATGGTCACGCGTCAATACATCGATGATGAGGCTGGTTTCTTTGTAGGGCCAGGAATGCAGGACAAAGCCTGGCTGTTCCAGTATGCGTAAGTCTTTGGCGGGGGATTTGCTGGCAGCACGCGGAGTTGCTGAAGTTGCTGAATTTGCTTTGGGAGCACGTGGGCGTGCAGCAGTTTTTTTGACAGCAGGCGGCGCTGGCGGTACAGCCGCCGCATCTGCTACGGCGCTGTCTTCCTGCACGGCGACTGCCTGCTCATCCATGGATGATTTTACTCGTAACCGTAGGCACGCAAACCAGCTTCATTGTCTGCCCAGCCAGATTTGACCTTGATCCAGATTTCCAGATATACAGGTCCGCCAAACAGTTTTTCCATATCCTGGCGTGACTGGGTGGAGATATCTTTCAGACGTGCACCTTTATTGCCAATGACCATGGATTTATGGCCATCCCTGTCTACCAGGATAGCGACGAAGACGCGACGAAGATTGCCTTCTTGCTCAAATTTTTCTATCAGCACGGTGCTGGTGTAAGGCAATTCATCACCAACAAAGCGGAACAGTTTTTCACGAACGATTTCTGCTGCCAGAAATTTTTCGCTACGGTCTGTGATATCGTCTTCACCAAACATCGGTGGGTTCAGGGGCAGGTATTTGCGGATTTCGCTTTCCAGGTTTTCCAGCTGGAAACGCAAAGTGGCCGATACCGGCACGATCGCTGAAAAATTATGTAGTGCTGCCACTTTCTGGGCAAACGGCATCATCACGGCCTTGTCTTTAACGCGGTCTGATTTATTGATGACGAGGATACAAGGTACATCTTTAGGTAACAGATCTATTACTTGCTGGTCTGCCGGGCCAAAAGTGCCAGCTTCTATGATGTACAAAATCACATCTGCCGCTGTCAGCGTGGTGGTGACAGTACGGTTCAACGTACGGTTCAGTGCATTTGAATGGCGGGTCTGAAAACCCGGCGTATCGATATACACGAACTGGGTATTATCTTTGGTTTGTATGCCAGTAATGCGGTGGCGCGTAGTTTGTGCCTTACGCGAGGTAATACTGACCTTGGCGCCTATCAGGGCATTCATCAGGGTCGATTTACCGACATTAGGTCGCCCGACGATGGCGATGTAACCACAGCGGAAATCAGGATTGTCTATTAATTCAGTCATGCGGTCGTCAGGCAGTCTTAGGGTGAGTCTCAGGGTGTAGCAGTTCATCTGCTGCAGCTGTGTTGGTGGTACTTGTTGCGGCTTTGGGCTTGTCAGCCTTGGGCATTTCAGCATCCAGCAAACTTTTTTGCTTGCCAGATTGTGCTTTGGTCTCGGCAGCAGGCTCACCTTGCACGGTAGCGATGCCAGCCAGTTTTAATTGCGATGCACGTGGCTTGGATTTCTTGGCAGCGGGTGAGCGCACCAGCATGGCCAAGGCAGTCTCCAGTGCCAGCTTGGCAGCAGCTTGCTCACCAGCACGACGACTGCCACCTGTACCAAAGACTTGTATTTCAAGCTTAGGCACCAGGCATTCGATTTCAAATTCCTGGTTATGTGCAGCGCCATGGGTTGCCACTACATTATATTGCGGCAAGGCGATTTTTTTACTTTGCAAGAACTCTTGCAACAAGGTCTTGGCATCCTTGCCCAGGGTAGTTGGATCAACACTGGCCAATACTGGCGCATACAGGGCGCGAATGACTTCACGAGCCGCATCAAAACCAGCATCCAGGAAAATCGCACCAAACAAGGCTTCCAACGTATCCGCCAGGATGGATGGGCGACGGAATCCACCGGACTTCAACTCCCCCTCCCCCAGGCGCAAGAACTGTGACAACTCTATTCTTTGGGCAATTTCATACAAAGATTGTTGCTTGACCAGGTTGGCACGTACGCGCGACAAATCACCTTCATCAATATTGGCAAAGCTATCAAACAACAAGGAAGCAACGACACAATTCAGAACTGAATCACCGAGGAATTCCAGACGTTCATTATGCAAAACACTATGACTACGATGTGTCAAAGCCTGCTGCAACAAAGCGGGGTTGCTAAACTGGTGCCCCAGCCTTTTCTGCAATAGTTGTTGATTCATACGCGTAACTTAATCTACCTTGGTAGGTTTTGTAGCAACGATGCCACTCTTTGCTGTGGTACCTGAGTACTCCATCAAGATGCTTGCCGGGCCGATCAAGGGGATTTTCTTTTCGTAAGCAAAACTGAGGTCAAAACCACCATCATTATTTCTGACGATAATCAAATCCTTGGAAGTAACGGCGTCAAAATAGCCAACACCTCTTTGCCTTTCAAAGGCGAGTTGTATATCTTTAGGTGTAGTACCTGCATTCTTGGTGCTATTGATGGCCTTCATAATGGAATTGTATTCAATTGCCGTAGGTACCACTTTCATTGCAATCATTGCAACCAAAATAACCAAGGATATCGCCATCAGCAAACCAATCAGGGTCATCCCTTTTTGTTTTTGCAAATAAAAATGTTGATTCTTAGACATAAATTTATTGTTCCTGTTTAAGATTGAAGTTTAATGAAAACTACCAATGCGTTCGATATCACCAAAATTCATCCAGATAAAAAATGCTTTACCAACAATATTTTCATCTGGCACAAACCCCCAATAACGACTATCAAGACTATTGTCGCGGTTGTCACCCATCATAAAGTAACGTCCCTGAGGCACAGTGCAAGTAAAACCATCATTTTCATAAGTACACAATTCCCGGCCTTTGAAGTCATGTGGATTGTCCACGTATGCCGGTCTTTGCTCGTTCACTAAAATACTATGGTTCACGCCTGTCAGGTCTTCCTTGTAATGTTTCAGGTAGTCCAGATTATCACGGAAGTCAGGCATGGTCGTGTATGAAACTTCCTTACCATTCACGGATAAGCGCTTGTTTTTATACACGATTTTATCACCAGGCACACCCACTACACGTTTAATATAGTCCACACTGGGGTCTTCTGGGTATTTAAATACCATCACATCACCGCGGTGCGGGTCATTGATGGAAATAATTTTTTTATTAATCACTGGCAAGCGTATGCCATAAGTGAATTTATTCACCAGTATCAAATCACCTACAAACAAGGTAGGCAGCATGGAACTGGATGGAATTTTAAAAGGTTCAAACAAGAAAGAACGCAAGAAAAACACCAGCGCAATGACAGGAAAGAAACTGCCGGAGTATTCTATCCATACTGGCTGCTTGAGCAAGTTCGCTTCCAGTTCGTGACGGGTACTTTCTTCCAGTCGTATACCTTCAGCAGTCAGCTTGGCTCTGCGCGCATCGTATTCAGCCAGGGCCTTGTCGGCAATTTGACGACGTTGCTTGGCAAACACAAAGACATCCAGGAACCAGATAACACCGGTTACGACAGTCAAAACAAACAGAATCAGTGCAAAGTTGCCTAAAATTGATTGAAAACTCATTTTTCATCCACTTGTAAAATCGCCAAAAACGCTTCTTGCGGGATCTCTACCGAACCTACTTGCTTCATGCGTTTCTTACCTGCTTTTTGTTTTTCCAGCAATTTGCGCTTACGGCTGATATCACCACCATAACATTTGGCCAACACGTTTTTACGCAAGGCTTTGACGTTTTCACGCGAGATGATGTTGGAACCAATTGCCGCCTGGATTGCCACGTCAAACATTTGACGCGGGATCAATTCACGCATTTTTGCTGCCACGGCACGGCCACGGAAATGGCTGTTTGCCCTATGGACGATAATTGCCAGCGCATCGACTTTTTCGCTATTGATGAGCATGTCCACCTTGACCACGTCGGCGGCACGGTTTTCCTTGAACTCATAGTCCATGGATGCATAGCCACGGGAAGTCGACTTCAGGCGATCAAAGAAATCCAGCACGATCTCGGCCATAGGCATTTCATAAGTCAGTTTGACCTGGCGACCGTGATAGTTCATATCCAGCTGCACACCACGCTTCTGGGTACACAGGGTGATCACCGAACCAACATACTCTTGTGGCATATAGAGATTGACGGTGACGATAGGTTCGCGGATTTCTTCTATCTTGGATGGCTCAGGCATCTTGGACGGGTTATCCACCATCAGGATACTGCCATCGGCCATCAGGACTTCATATACCACTGTTGGAGCAGTAGTGATAAGGTCCATGTCAAATTCACGCTCCAGGCGCTCCTGGACGATTTCCATATGCAGCAAACCCAGGAAACCGCAGCGGAAGCCAAAACCCAGCGCTTGCGAAACCTCAGGCTCATACATCAGGGCCGCATCATTGAGTTTGAGCTTTTCCAGGGAGTCACGCAGCGCATCATATTGATTAGCCTCAACCGGGAACAGACCGGCAAACACTTGCGGCTGGACCTCTTTAAAACCAGGCAAAGGTTCGGCAGCAGGCTTGTTGGCAACAGTGATCGTGTCACCGACTTTTGCAGACTTCAGTTCTTTAATGCCAGCAATAACAAAACCCACTTGACCAGCAGACAATTCTGTACGGCTCAGTGACTTGGGTGTAAATACACCAACACTTTCCACCAGATGCTGTGCTTCTGTTGCCATGAACAAAATCTTGTCTTTAGGGCGCAAAGTACCATTCTTGATACGCACCAGCATGACTACGCCTACATAGTTATCAAACCATGAGTCAACAATCAATGCTTGCAGAGGCGCTGTTGGGTCACCTTGTGGTGGTGGTACTTTTACAATCAGCGACTCCAGCACATCTTCCACGCCCAGGCCTGTTTTGGCAGAGCAATGCACGGCATCAGATGCATCTATGCCTATCACTTCTTCGATTTCCTGGCAGGCGTTGTCAGGGTCGGCGGATGGCAAATCTATCTTGTTCAAGACTGGCACGACCTCTACACCCAGCTCAATCGCGGTATAGCAGTTTGCTACTGTTTGCGCTTCTACACCTTGCGACGCATCAACCACCAGCAAGGCACCTTCGCAAGCAGACAGGGAACGACTGACTTCATAGCTGAAATCGACGTGGCCAGGCGTATCGATGAGGTTCAGGTTATAAATCTGACCATCACGTGCCTTGTAATGCAAGGCTGCTGTCTGGGCCTTGATGGTGATACCACGTTCACGCTCAATATCCATGGAATCAAGCACTTGCGCTTCCATCTCGCGGTCGGAAAGGCCGCCGCAAAGCTGGATAATACGATCTGCCAGAGTGGATTTGCCGTGATCAATATGGGCAATAATCGAAAAATTGCGGATGTTATTCATTGAAATTACGAAAGAAACAAAGGTGAAGCGAATACCAGCTATAAAAAAAGCGCTCTGAGCTGGGCAAGCTTCCCCAGGCGAGCGCCTTCAGTTTGGGTTTTGCAAAACGCCATTTTACCGGATTTCACCCCGGAAAGCCGATAAATCGTCGAGTTGATGTCAGTTGAGCACTACAAAAAAGACAAGAAAGCCAGAGTTTCCACCAATTCCCTTTGCGGCAAGCCCCATTTCTCTTCATAGTCAATTCTGGCCAGGTATAAACCATCAGGCATGAAGGTCGGCGCGGCGATTTCGCGGTTCATGCTGGCCAGCACTTGCCCCATCCACTCCGGCTCTCTCTTGCCCGTCCCAACAAAGATCAGTGAGCCGACGATATTCCTGACCATGTGATGCAAAAAGGCGCTGGCACGCAAAGTAAAAATAATCATCTCTCCCTGGCGTCGTATTTGTATGTCATACATATGCTTGACCGGGGTCTTGGCCTGGCAACCAGAAGCACGAAAGGCTGAAAAGTCATGCTCGCCCAAGAGATGAGCAGCGGCAGCACGCATACGATCCACATCCAGGGGACGAAAAGCCCAGCCCGCCCGCCCACTCCACATTGGTGAACGGATGGGAGCATTATGCAAAATATAATGATACGTGCGGGCGCGGGCACTAAAACGCGCATGAAAATTATCTTCCGAGTCTGGGTCCATAGGCAGTTCTTTCACCCACTGCACCGCCACTGACGCAGGCAAAAAAGCATTTACCCCATTCACCCAGGAATAGGGCTCTCGCACCAGATCAGTATCAAAATGCACAACCTGCTCTATACCATGGACACCAGCATCCGTACGCCCGGCGCAAGTAGTCTTGATGTCCGCCTTGGTGAATTGCTGCAAGGCTCGCTCCAGCGCATCCTGCACCGTATTTCCTGAAGGTTGCGTTTGCCACCCCTGCCAGGAGTTGCCATCGTATTGCACACCCAAAACTAATCGCTTCACCACAATCCCATATCCCCAAAAACAAAACGGGCGCCAGCATTTGCCGCGCCCGTCGTGATTACATCAAGAAACTCAAGCCATTTGCGCCATCATGGACTTGGCTCTTTCGATTTGCTCAGCAGTACCACCTTTGAGCACCTCGTCGAGCAGTTCACGGGCACCTTCCTTATCACCGATTTCATGATAAGCAACCGCCAGATCCAGCTTCGTCGCCATCTCTGCATTGTGCGCAGGAGCCTCTTCGAGAACTGAAGTGGCAGCTGGTTCCAGGTCAAGATCAATACCGGAAAGATCAAACTCAAATGCAGAGACTGCTTCTTCCTCAGCTTTTGCGCCAGTCAATTCTGGCAAGGGTGCATCTACTGGAGTTGTAGCAAGTGAAGCTGCCAACAGGTCTTCGTCAATTTTCTCATCCGCTGGAGAAAGGTCCAGAGACAATGGTGCCGCTGCAGCTTGATGGTCAGCAAAATCAATATGACCCAGATCCAGCTCAAATTTTTCAGGTGCATGCTCAGGGGCAACGACAGGTGCCACTTCAGCAAACACTGTAGCTGGTGCAGGCTCAGGCTCTTTAGTACCAAAATCAAAGTCTATGGTGCCAAAATCCACTTCAGGTATTGCATGGGATTCTTCAACTGGGGCTGCTTGCTTTGCAGCCTCAGGAATTTTTGGCACTTCTGGCTCTGGTATGGCAGAAATATCCAGATCAAAATCCAGGGCATGCTCATCCATAGCAGGCTCTTCTGCCTTGGCTTTTGCACCACCATCGCGCTGTGCCGTATCGATGATACTGATGGCTTCCAGCATGTCCTGGGACAAGGAGTTAGCCAGCAAAGCTTCTGGATCAAGATCTTCCAGCGGTTGAGTACCTGAACCCAGGCCTGATGCCGCAGCCATTTCAGCCTTAGCCTTGCCGCCAGCATACAGAGGATTGCCTGGCTCAAGCACAATACCCATGGACGCTGCTTGCGCCCAGTCATCGCCTTCACCACTGGTCATACCATACAATTCGCTAGCCAGACGCTCGAAAGTTTTTGCATCCTTGCGACCGAAATAAATTTCCAGCAGCTTGACCCTGACCGCATGACGATCTGGCTGGGTACGCAGCGCTTCTTTCAAAATTTCTTCCGCTTGCGAATCGCGGCCATAGGCGATGTAGACGTCGGCTTCTGCTACCGGGTCTACTTCATTGGCATCAAGCTGACTGGCTGAAGGCGCGAAATTGGAATTGAAGACACTGTTATTGGTATCCACACTCTGACCACCAGTAGAGCCAAACATGGAGTTGGCCTTCATGCTGGAACCGGTCAGGATACTATCTTCAAATTGCTGCAATTTTTTCTTGCGCTGGCTAGTCCAGATACCAACGCCGCCAAGAATGGCCAGCAAACCTATACCGCCAGGCAACAGATAGTCGGAGATACTATCAAAGAAGCTAGGCTCTGGAGGTGGCGGTGGTGGTGGCGCAACAACTTTACGTTTTGGCGGCTTAGGTGTTTCTGTCGAAGCGACTGAGGCTGTTGCGGCAGTTGTCGCTGCAGGCATGCTGGCAGCAGCACTGGCTGGTGCAGCTGTCGCAACTGATGCCGGCGCTGCAGCTGTTGATGCAGGTGCTGGCGTAGAAGCAGGGGCAGCAGCAACGCTGGCAACGGCTGGTGTGGATGCAGGAGCAGTAGCCGATGCACGCACACTGGCGCTAGCAGCAGATGCGCTGGCACTCGCACTGGCTTTGGCATCCGCACGCGGCTTGCTCAGCTCGGCCTGCTTCGCTGCCATTTCTTTGTTCTTGATTTCTATCTTTTGCGCTTCCAGCAAACTTTTCAGATCGCTGACGTTTTTTTCCAACTCTTTGACACGCGCATTGGATTCTTGTGCCGCTCTCTCTTTAGCTACCTTATCTTCTTCGCTCGCCTTGCCAGCACTACGTGAAGAAGCAGGTCCAGCCTTGGACAATTTCAGCTTGTCTGGGGAATCTGTTGTGGGATTTGGCACTTCCTTGACTTTGGCAGTGATCTTGCCTCCGCCACTTTGCTTGGTTGTCGGTGCCCGCTCCGCAGGTGCTTCAGCAACCTGGCCCGCCAGTTTATTGCGATAAGCATTGAAGTCAGCTGCATGGGCGATGACGACTGAATGCGCCTCACCAGTGCCACCAGCATTGGTGCGTGCAGAGTCAGCATCAGGAATCGTCAAAATCTGCCCTGATTTCAGGCGATTCATATTATTCCCGGCAAAAGCTTGCGGGTTCGCACGATAAAGGCTGACCAGCATCTGGTCGAGAGAAACACCTTCAGTACGATAGTTACCAGCAATCTTACTTAAACTATCGCCGGCTTTGACTTGATATTCGCCGGCTGATTTAACTTCTTTGCCGGCGTCAGGGTTTTTTGCTGCGGCCCTGCTTGCGGCAAAAGCTTCAGCAGCACTTGAACGGTTATTTTTTCCAGAATTTGCAGTACTGGAATTTTGTGGCTGATTAGCAACAAGTGTTGGATTACTGACTTGCGCAGATTGACTATTTCGCAATTCAGCGGGGTCCAGCAAGAAGGTGTACTCTCTCAGCAACTTGCCGTTGGAGGAGTTCATTTCCAGCAACATGTCAACGAATGGTTCGTTCATGGCCTGGGAAGAACTGATGCGAATGACATAATTGGCACCACGCTGCTCAATAGCAAAACGCAATGACAATAATGCAGCATTAAAGTCTATGTTCGCTTGTTTAAAGGCTTCCTGAGATGCCAGCTTGGGCACGAGGGAATCAATTTCCTCTTTAGATGGAGAAGTTAACTCCACCTCTGCGCGCAAGGGCTGCCCCAGTGCGGATAGCACAGTAAGCTTACCGAGACCGGTAGCATGGGCGCTCGAAAGCGCAAACAAGGACGACGCAACAGCAACACTTAACGCCTTGCGTCCCAGGGTACTCACAGACGATTTTTTTTGATTATGCATTTTGTCAGACATATTGGGAATTTTTGGCGAACAAAGTCCGCTGGGTGACGCTTTTCACACAACCTAGCGACGCGTCCTAATGTTTCACATTAACATTACAAACATAGCCACGCAAGCTTAACGCGATTTATCACAGTGGTAAATACATTAAGAAGCTTGGCATGCAAGGATATCGCATAAATGTTGTTGCCAAATGACAAGTGAAATAAAAATCACCAAATCCTAATTGTTTATTTATTAAAAATTAAAACTAAAAACCTCCGCCAGCAAATAAGGCTGAGTTTTTAAAGTTTTAAAAACGACAAGGGGGCGTTAAACGCCCCCCTATATTCTACAACATCTTTCTCAGACTACCTCAAAACATCAGTCTTCGATCAAAATTCGCAACATGCGGCGCAACGGTTCTGCGGCGCCCCACAGCAATTGATCGCCAACCGTGAAGGCACCAACATACTCTGGGCCCATCGCCAATTTACGAATACGACCAACCGGTATGGTCATCGTACCGGTGACTGCCACAGGTGTCAGATCACGGACGCTGGCTTCACGGGTATTTGGCACCACTTTTACCCATTCATTGTCAGCAGCAATCATGGCTTCGATATCTGCCAGCGGCACGTCTTTTTTCAGTTTGAATGTCAAAGCCTGGCTGTGGCAACGCATAGCACCTATGCGTATGCAAAAACCATCAACTGGCACGGCTGCAGTACCGAATCCCTCACCTTGACCCAGGATTTTATTGGTTTCTGCCATGCCCTTCCATTCTTCCTTGGACATGCCATTACCCAGGTCCTTGTCTATCCAGGGGATCAGGGAGCCACCCAGTGGGACGCCAAAATTAGCCGTCTCAGCTTCCGACAAGGAACGCTGTTTCGCAATGATCTTGCGATCGATTTCCAGAATTGCGCTCTTGGGGTCATCCAGCAATGCGCGCACTTCTGCATTCAAGGTGCCATATTGCGTCAGCAATTCACGCATATGCTGTGCACCGCCGCCAGATGCCGCCTGGTAAGTCTGGGTGCTCATCCACTCCACCAAACCTGCCTTATACAAAGCACCAACACCCATCAGCATGCAGCTGACTGTACAGTTGCCACCTATCCAGTTTTTCTGACCTTTGACCAAAGCCTGTTTGATCACGGGCAAATTAACGGGGTCAAGCACAATCACTGCATCATCATTCATGCGCAGGCTCGATGCGGCGTCTATCCAGTGACCATTCCAGCCTGCTGCACGCAACTCGGGATAAATGTCGCTGGTATAGTCACCACCCTGGCAGGTAATAATAATCTCGCACTTCTTGAGCGCATCAATATTATTTGCGTCTTGCAAGGTCTTTTCATTCTTTGCCATTGCAGGGGCCGTGCCACCTGTATTGGACGTTGAAAAGAACACGGGTTCAATATGATCGAAATCACCTTCTTCCTGCATGCGTTGCATCAGGACAGAACCCACCATACCGCGCCAACCTACCAGACCTACCAGTTTCATCATTTTTCCCTAAAATTTTGCAGGACGTCCCTGCCCTTCACCAACAAAAACTTAACTCAATGCCTGTAAAACAGCCTGCCCCATCTCGCCAGTACCCACCTTGGTTGTGCCAGCCTCGTAAATATCCGGGGTACGCAAACCCAAAGCCAATACTTTCTTGACGGCATTTTCTATACGGTCAGCCTGCTCAGCCTTATTCAAGGAATAGCGCAGCATCATAGCCGCAGACAAGATAGTTGCCAGAGGATTCGCCACACCTTTACCGGCGATGTCTGGCGCTGAGCCATGAGAAGGCTCGTACAAACCTTTATTGTTCGCATCCAGGGATGCCGATGGCAGCATACCTATGGAACCAGTCAACATGGATGCCTGGTCAGACAGGATATCGCCGAACATATTACCCGTCACAATGACGTCAAATTTCTTCGGTGCGCGCACCAGTTGCATGGCAGCATTGTCGACATACATGTGATCGAGCGCAACGTCTGGATATTCTTTATGGACATCAGTGACAATTTCTTTCCAGAACTGGAAAGTCTCCAGCACATTGGCCTTGTCTACACTGGTCAAGCGCTTGTCGCGCTTTTGCGCCGCCTGGAAAGCCACATGCGCAATACGGCGCACCTCGGACTCGGCATAACGCATGGTATCGAAACCTTCGCGCTCGCCTTTGAACGGGCCATCAGGACAGACTCGCACACCACGCGGCTGACCAAAATAGATATCGCCAGTCAGTTCACGGATGATCATGATATCCAGACCAGAGACGACTTCAGGCTTCAGTGTTGAGGCACCTGCCAGTTCTGGATACATGATGGCCGGACGCAAATTGGCGAACAGTTGCAGGTTTTTGCGCAAACCAAGGATAGCTTGCTCAGGACGCAAAGGACGGTCCAGCGTATCGTATTTCCAGTCACCGACTGCACCAAACAGGATAGCGTCAGCGTCCAGCGCCAGCTTCAAAGTTGCTTCAGGCAAAGGGTGGCCAGATGCTTCATATCCGGCGCCGCCGACAGGCGCTGTTTCCATTTCAAAAGACTCGCCCAGTGCATTCAAGACCTTGACTGCCTGTTCAACGATTTCCGGGCCGATACCATCGCCCGGCAAAATAGCAATTTTCATATTTTTTATTTAATTTAGATGGTGTTGGCCAGCCAGGGCTGTGCAGCAATATGGCGCTCTTCAAAAGCGCGTATCTTGTCAGCCTGACGCAGAGTCAGACCGATATCATCCAGGCCGTTGAGCAAGCAATATTTGCGAAAAGCATCAATCTCAAATGGGTAGCTGGCACTGCCATTGCTGGTGCGCACGACTTGCTGTTCCAGATCGACGATAAGACGATAGCCCGGGAAGGCCTTGACTTCATTGAACAAGGCATCAACTTGCGCCTCACTCAAGACAATGGGCAGCACACCATTTTTATAGCAGTTATTGAAGAAGATATCTGCAAAACTGGGGGCAATGATGGCACGAAAGCCGAATTGCTCCAGCGCCCAGGGGGCGTGCTCACGTGAAGAACCGCAGCCAAAATTTTTGCGTGCCAGCAAGATGGACGCACCCTGGTAGCGTGCTTGATTCAATACAAAATCCGGATTGACAGGACGCTGGCTATTGTCCATGCCAGGCTCGCCATGATCGAGATAACGCCACTCATCAAACAGATTAGGGCCAAAGCCACTGCGTTTGATGGATTTTAAAAACTGCTTGGGGATGATGGCATCGGTGTCGACATTTGCCCTGTCCATGGGCGCAACCAAACCATCCAGTAAAGTAAATTTTTCCATGTCGCTACTTATTTTTTGCCTGCATTTTCGACTGCTTCGCCAGCCTTTTTAACGTCCTTACCCAAACCCTGAACGGTATTGCAGCCTGCCAGAATGAAAGCGCAAATCGCCAGTGCAAATAATTTCTTCATGTCTTTCCTCCGCAATAATTAATTCAAGCTACGTATATCAACAAAATGTCCGGCCACGCCTGCTGCGGCAGCCATGGCTGGAGACACCAGATGGGTACGCCCGCCCTGTCCCTGACGCCCCTCGAAATTACGATTCGAGGTAGAAGCACAGCGCTCACCCGGCTCCAGCCTGTCGGCATTCATGGCCAGGCACATGGAACAACCTGGTTCACGCCATTCAAAACCAGCCGCCTTGAATATTTGATCCAGGCCTTCACGCTCAGCCTGCTCTTTGACCAGACCAGAACCTGGCACTACCAGGGCCAGCTTGACATTCGATGCGCGATATTTACCGCGCACCACCGCAGCGGCAGCACGCAAATCTTCTATGCGCGAATTGGTGCAAGAGCCAATGAAAACCTTATCTATGCGAATATCTGAAATTGCCGTATTTGGCTGCAATGCCATATAAACCAGCGCTTTTTCTATCGCATCACGTTTGACAGCGTCTTTTTCTTGCTCAGGATCAGGTACACGACTATCTATCGCAACGACCATTTCAGGTGAAGTGCCCCAGGTGACTTGCGGTTTGACTTCAGCCGCATTCAAAGTCACTACCATATCGAATTTGGCACCGGCATCTGTGTGCAAGCTACTCCAGTATTCAACAGCCCTGTCCCAATGCGGCCCAACCGGTGAGAAAGGACGACCTTTGACATAATCTATCGTAGTTTGATCCACTGCCACCATACCAGCGCGCGCGCCAGCTTCTATGGCCATGTTACAGACAGTCATGCGACCTTCCATGGACAGGCTGCGGATAGTGGAACCGGCAAATTCAATCGCATAACCAGTGCCGCCTGCCGTACCTATCTTGCCTATGATGGCCAGAACGATGTCTTTTGCTGTCACGCCAGCAGGTAATGCACCATCGACCTGCACCAGCATGGATTTGGATTTTTTAGCGATCAGGGTTTGCGTCGCCAGTACATGCTCAACTTCAGAGGTCCCTATCCCATGCGCCAGGCAAGCAAAAGCGCCATGGGTGGAAGTATGTGAATCACCGCAAACCACGGTCATACCGGGCAGGGTTGCACCTTGCTCAGGGCCGATCACATGAACGATGCCCTGACGTTTATCTGCCATACTGAAATAAGTCAGGCCATAATTCTTGGCATTGGCATCCAGTGTTTCCACCTGCAGACGCGAGGTCGGATCATCAATACCATTGATGCGATTTGTGGTGGGCACATTATGATCAGCCACCACCAGATTGGCCGATAGTCGCCATGGTTGACGACCAGCCAGCTTCAAGCCTTCAAAAGCTTGCGGGCTAGTAACTTCATGTAATAAATGGCGGTCTATATACAGTATCGCAGTGCCATCGTCCTCGGAGTGGACTACATGGGACTCCCATAATTTATCGTAAAGCGTTTTAAGCATAATCTGAAGCCTGGAAATAAGTCATTGGTTCTTACTACATCCTGTACTGCATCTTTTTTTCGCATTTGATTATGCCACAATTGTGCAACGCAAAACCAACCCTCACGCCAAATTGGTGCATGAAAATTTCAATAGAAATGTAGGAATTTAAAGAAAATCACCAAATTTTCATCTGGTTTTTGTGAGGAATCAGGAAAATTGCTGGTGAATATTTTGACATACGGCAATTACGATCCACAATTATCCGTGCTACCCAAGAAAGCAAGTGGTATTGGCATTTGCTTTGTAAGAATGCAGGCTCCCCCTACGGGGTATAGTCAATATAGCGAAACTGGCTTGTATCAAGCGGCTCCCACGCCGTCAAAAGGAAGTGGGAGCACAAATATCAAGAATATCATTTAAATGATATCAGCTGCCATGTTTGACATCACCGCATTGCGCCCTGTGACGCAAGGCATGGTCCATCAATACCAGGGCTAGCATGGCTTCTGCAATCGGCGTGGCACGTATACCAACACAAGGGTCATGGCGGCCAAAAGTTTCTACCATGACAGGATTGCCATCCTTATCCACAGATCTTCTGGGTGTACGTATGGACGATGTCGGTTTGATGGCAATGGAAACGGTAATATCCTGGCCAGTAGAAATACCGCCAAGTATGCCACCAGCATTATTACCAACAAATCCTTCTGGCGTCAGTTCATCGCCATGTTCGGAGCCACGCTGGGCAACACTGCGAAAACCTGCACCTATCTCTACGCCTTTTACGGCATTGATCCCCATCATGGCGTAGGCAATCTCAGCATCAAGCTTGTCGTAGATAGGTTCTCCCAATCCCACGGGCACATTGGAGGCAACGACATCGATCTTGGCACCGATGGAATCGCCATCCTTGCGCAGCGCATCCATGTAATCTTCCAGTTGCTGTATCAACGCTGCATCCGTCGTTGGCGCAAAAAAAGGATTGGCCGCCGCATGCTCCCAGGCTTGAAAAGGAATGACGATGTCCCCCAGTTGGCTCATGCCGCCATGAAATACTGTTCCGTATTGCTGATTCAGCCACTTTTTGGCGATCGCTGCGGCCCCGACCACAGGTGCAGTCAAGCGCGCAGAAGAACGGCCACCTCCGCGTGGATCACGGATGCCATATTTATTCCAGTAAGTAAAATCGGCATGCCCGGGGCGAAAGGTTTCTGTGATATTGCCATAATCTTTGCTACGCTGGTCTTGATTGCGTATAAGCAAGCCTATAGGCGTACCTGTGGTCTTGCCCTGGTAGACACCAGACAGGATTTCCACAGTATCAGGTTCCTGACGCTGGGTGACGTGGCGTGATGTACCAGGGCGACGGCGATCCAGTTCTGGCTGTATGTCTGCTTCAGACAATTCCATGCCCGGTGGGCAGCCATCAATCACGCAACCTATCGCCGGGCCATGCGACTCGCCGAAGGTTGTAACAGTAAACAAAGTACCAAAAGTATTACCGGACATAATATTTCGAAATGAAGAGTTGGACAGAGTGCCGGGCATTTTACCAGCGAAGCTTACAGCACAGAATTTAGCTTCTTGCCTCCAGCGAGAAAGATTTCACTATTTTTCGCACATTCGGGCCAAATTATTGGCTTTTTTCCCCCTTTAAAGCGAATCTTGTTTTATTCTTACCAATGAAAAATATTTGAAGCTTGGCTCGCGCTACATTTAGTGTCATAGTTCCGCAAGGGAACCAATTTTGCAGTGCCCTTACCATACGATATGCCAAGCATGGAGCCGCATTACCGATGAATTCAACGATCCACTCTTCTGAAGATGATCTGGTTTTTCTTGATGAACCAGACAGCGATGAAACTGCCGCGGCCTCACGGCCTGCGCAGACTTGGCGGATCATGATTATTGATGATGATCCCGATGTACATTCAGCCACAACTTTCGCATTGGGCAGCCTGGAAATCCAGCATAGAGCCCTGAGCTTTCTGCATGCCTACTCTGCGGCTGAAGCACGCGACATCCTCAAAAACGAAACCGATATTGCCATCATCCTGCTGGATGTGGTCATGGAACAAGAAGATGCCGGCCTGCAACTGGTCAGCCATATACGCAAGACCCTGGGCTTGACCGATGTACGCATCATCCTGCGCACCGGACAACCAGGATATGCGCCTGAAATTGATGCCATACGCGATTACGACATCAATGACTACAAGACCAAATCAGAACTGACGCGCACCAAGCTGTACACCGCAGTCACCTCGGCAATCCGTTCCTACGAGCAGATTTGCGCCATCAGTGCCAGTCGCCGTGGTCTGGAAATGATAATTCACGCCAGCACTGAGTTAATGGCCTTGCAGGGCCTGCAAAATTTTGCTGCCGGTGTTCTGGTACAAATTGCAGGCTTGCTGGGCCTCAATACCGAAGGCTTCGTATGCGCCCGGCAAGTACCGGTTGAGTTGCAGGAAGACAGTGACGACTTATACATTATCGCTGCCACTAATCTGTATCTGGGCAGCCTGAATAAGCCACTGGAAAAATTAAGTAATCTATCCGCCAACGATATCGTCTCGCGCTCACTGGAAGCACGCCAGAGCATATTTGAAGCTGAATCTACTGCGCTTTATTTTAATAATGTCGCCCAAAAAGATTTCACGCTCTATCTGAACACTGGCCTGCACCTGAATGAGATGGACAAACGCCTGCTAGGCGTGTTTTGTGGCAATGTATCAGTTGGGCTGGATAATGTCATGCTGACTTCGCGCCTGCATAACTACGCCTTTTACGACCCGCTGACAGGCTTGGCAAACCGCCTCAAACTCTTGCAAACACTGAACGAGACCCTGCTTACCTCGCTCAAGAACCATAGTTCGCTGTCACTCATCGATATAGACCATTTTGCTGAAACAAATGATGCACTCGGCCATCAGTTTGGTGACCAGTTACTGTATTCGGTGGCCCAAAGATTACTCGCCCACTTTGGTGAGCATTGTCAATTGGCCAGAGTGGGTAGCGACACTTTTGCCTTGCTGGGTGATGAAACTCTGGTGTGCCCGGATAAAATTCTGGCGCTGTTCAATTCAGCTTTTGATGTTGATCAACAAGAAGTGCAGTTATCGGCAACGATAGGCTTGATCAAGCTTGATGACTATGACAGCGATGGTTCGGAAGCCTTAAAGGACACCAATATCGCCCTCAAGCGCGCGAAAATGAATCGCCGCGGTGGTTATGAATATTTCACCCGCAACATGGGTGTGGAAATTCGCGAGCGCGTCTTGCTCATGCATGCTCTCAGGGCAGCATTTGAACAAAAAAAATTGTTCCTGGTTTTTCAACCCCAGATTGATATGCGCGATGGCCGCGTACTAGGGGCAGAAGCTTTATTGCGCTGGAAAACGGATGAAGGCAAGTTCATTCCACCCGATCAGTTCATTCCTATTGCCGAATATTCTGGCCTGATTGTGGAAATCGGCGAATGGGTGCTGCGCACGGCATGCCTGGAACTTGTGCATTTGCGCAGTCTTGGCTATACCAATTTCCAGATGGCCATCAATGTCTCGCAAGCCCAGTTTTCCCACCCCTTGTTCATGCAATCACTGAACAAGGCATTGGCAGATACTCAGGTGCCTCCCCAATATGTGGAGCTGGAAATTACCGAGTCCATGGCCATGAAGGATCCAGAATTGTTGATCAAGACTTTACATCAGATCAAACAACTCGGCATCAGTGTCTCCATCGATGATTTCGGCACGGGCTTCTCTTCGCTCAGTCACTTGCAAAAACTTGATGTGGACAAATTGAAAATTGACCGCGCCTTTGTCAATGAAATCCAGAAAAACCCGAATGAAGGCAGCATTGCCAAGATGATCGTTCAACTCGGCCAAAACCTGGGCCTGTCGATTATTGCCGAAGGTGTAGAAAGTGAAATGCAGGCAAACACCCTGCTTTCCTACGATTGCCATATCGCCCAGGGTTATCTGTACTCCAAGCCTCTGACCCGCGACGACTTGCATGCCTGGCTGGCAAGCAGGTAAGTCACTGACACCCAGCAGGGCCCATTCCTGGCCTGCTGTGCGTGTCAAATCCGCAGCCCCTCATCTTCGACCCCGTAACAAACATGCATATTAAATGTGGCATTTTTCGTTCTGTCCCGCCAATTTTGCAGACTGTCGCAAGTCGCTATTCAAGCAGGAACGCTTTCCCTACAGTATCAACATGGACTGAAAAGTCACAGGCAGCAAGAATGACGAATTCTTGCTGATATGTCTGGGATAAACGTTAAAAGAGAAGCATCATGAACAATACCAATGCAGATACTATCAAGCAGCTTATCGCCGCACTCATGGCCTGGCTTAGCAAAAGTTTTGATAAGACGGCAACATGGGTCACTCAATTATCCTGGTGGAAATTTTTCTTGTTTGCCATCATTGCCATCGTGGCAGGCAGCATGCTGCAAGATTTGCTATTTACTGCCGAAGAAAATGTAGTCATCACCAGGAACAGCTCACCTGGCAAAGCCAAAAAAACCAGCAAGATTACTGACGGTGAAACCAACATAGAAATCGATGACACCGGGCTGCGCATCCACAAAAACAATGCTGAAGGCCGCGGCAAGCAAATCGAGATCGATGAGAGTGGTATACATGTCCGCACGGATGGCAAAACTGCAGCTACCGCAGCAACAGCCCCTCCAGTACCACCAGCAGAACCGAATGCAACAGGCGAGGTACCTACGCCACCCAAACCTCCTTCCATCAATGAGAGGGATGATATCCACATCAAGTTACCAGCAGAGGTTGCCCAAAAAATTAGCGAAGGTATCAATGATGCTGTCGCCGATGCAGCTGATGAAGAAGTGCGCAGTTTTAAGCGCACATCCTCAAAATGGTTTGCCAACTTTGTCGTCTTGCTGGTAGTTTGCCTGTTTGGCATGAAAGCCCTGATGAGTGGAAAAGTGCGCGCCGAAGAGAAGGCCAAAGAAGCTGGCATGGCCGCTGAACGTGAATCCTTGTTGCGCCAGGTCAGTGAAGCGCAAATGCAGATGATGCAAGCCCAGGTTGAACCACATTTTCTGTTCAACACCCTGGCTTCGGTTGAGCACCTGATAGAAACTGATCCACCGCGTGCCGCTGCCATGCAACGCAGCCTGATTGCTTACTTGCGCGCTGTCTTGCCGCAAATGCGAGAAAATGCCAGTGTCACCAATCTGGGACGTGAAGCTGACATGATCAAGTCTTATCTGGAATTGCTGAAAATGCGTATGGAAGAAAGATTGAATGTCGATTTCATTATGCCCGAAGGCTTGCGCAGTGCGTCCTTCCCGCCGATGATGTTGCAGTCACTGGTAGAAAATGCCATTAAACATGGCCTGGAATGCAAGGCAGAAGGTGGCACCATACACTTCCTTGCCGAGGTTGCGCATAACAAACTGCGCGTCTCTGTACGTGACGATGGGCTGGGATTTGGTGCCATGCCCAGCAATGGCACTGGACTGGGCCTGCAAAATATACGTGAACGCCTGAAATTGATTTATAAAGAAAAGGGACAAATGATCATTACTCCCAATCAACCTAGCGGTGTTTGCGTTACTATAGAAATCCCTTACGAATTAGCCAACTAGATTTCAATTTCGCTGACCATGCCTACTGCCATAATTGCTGATGATGAAAGACTGATGCGCGACCAGTTAAAGTCGCGCCTGGAACAAGTGTGGCCAGAACTGGAAATACTCGATGAAGCCAAGAACGGTGAAGAAGCCGTTGCACTGGTAGAGACACATAAGCCTGACCTGGCTTTCCTGGATATACGCATGCCAGTCAAGACCGGTCTGGAAGCAGCCAAGGAGATAGGCAATAAGGCACATATCGTTTTCATCACAGCCTATGATCAATATGCCATACAGGCTTTTGACCATGGTGCTGTCGATTATGTCTTGAAACCTGCCGATGTAGAAAGACTGACGCGCACGGTTGACAGGCTAAAGACCAGACTAAGCGCCCAAAGCCAGCCCAATGACATGAGCAGCATGCTCTCGCAACTGGCCAAACAAATGGGGATTGCCGCCAAGCCCAATTACCTGCAGTGGATACAGGCATCCATAGGCCAGGAGTTGCGCCTGATACCGGTAGAAGAGATTTTGTTTTTTCAGTCCGATGAAAAATATACTCGTGTACAAACAGCATCTTATGAAGCTCTGATACGCAAACCAGTACGCGACCTGGCGGATGAACTGGACCCTGCCCTGTTCTGGCAAATCCATAGGTCAACACTGGTAAATGCCAAGGCCATTTCCGGTGTGGTGCGCGATCTGCGTGGCCGCCATCTTGTGCAGATCAAGGGCTTGACCGAAAAACTTGAAGTCAGTCGCAGCTTTGTTCATTTATTTAAACAAATGTAAACACCCGGCAGCAGAACTTGCAAGCAATAAAAAAGCGCCTCATGAATCGAGGCGCTTTTTTTCATGCAGTCAGAGATTACAGAATCTGCTTACCTATCCACCACGCAATCGCAGCGACAAAAGCAGATGCAGGTATCGTCAGGATCCATGCCCAAACGATATTGCCTGCCACACCCCAGCGCACCGCTGACATTTTCTGGGCAGAACCTACACCGACGATGGCACCGGTAATAGTATGCGTGGTCGACACTGGCACACCCAGTACGGTCGCCATGATCAGGGTAATTGCACCACCCGTTTCAGCACAAAAACCGCCTACAGGTTTGAGTTTGGTGATTTTCTGGCCCATGGTTTTCACGATGCGCCAGCCACCGAACAAAGTCCCCAGGCCTATCGCTGCATAGCAGGAATAAACGACCCAGCTTGGTGGTCCTTTGTCAGCCTCGCTGGAGTAACCAGCAGCAATCAAGAGCATCCAGATAATACCCATGGTTTTTTGTGCATCATTGCCGCCATGCCCCAGACTGAATACCGAAGCTGAAATCAATTGTAGGCGACGGAACCATTTATCCACTTTCCTTGGCGTCGATTTAACGAATAACCACGATACGATGAGCATCATCACCGAGCCCAGGAGAAATCCCAGCAATGGTGACAAGACGATAAACAAAATGATTTTGTAGAGACCCGCAGCAATCAAGGCACCGGTCCCTTCTTTTGCTACTGCAGCACCAATCAAACCGCCGATCAAGGCATGTGAAGACGAGGAAGGAATACCAAAATACCAGGTCACCAGGTTCCAGAATATCGCCCCTACCAGAGCACCAAAGATGACATAGTGATCCACAATGACTGGATCAATAGTACCCTTGCCTATGGTTTTCGCCACTGACAGATTAAAAACAAAAAACGCAAAGACATTGAATAAGGCAGCCATGGCCACTGCCTGACTAGGCTTCAATACCCCCGTAGAAACAACGGTTGCGATCGCATTGGCGGCATCATGGAAGCCGTTCATGAAATCAAATAACAATGCCAGCACCACCAATAAGATGACGACGTGCAGGCTCATATGTAAGGATTGCATAAAAGTGAATTCCCTTGTTCGCTCTCTGCATTGACAGAGAACTGTTAAGCGTCAATTAAGCGTCAAAATAAAAAAGTCAGACGCTTAAGCGTTCTCAACAATAATGCCTTCTATGATATTGGCAACATCTTCGCAACGATCTGTCACTGTTTCCAGTATTTCGTAAATCGCTTTGAGTTTGATCAGGTTACGAACATCAGGTTCATCGCGGAACAATTTGGACATGGCAGCACGCATGACATGGTCAGCATCCGATTCCAGGCGATCGATTTCCTCGCACAAGGCCAGGATTTCACGGGAGTTATCCATGTTGTGCAACAAGGCAACCGCAGCTTTGACTTTCTCAGCACAGCCCAGGCATAGTTCTGCCAGACGCTTGGCTTCTGGCGTGATTTCGCGGATATCGTACAGGGAGATAGTCTGGCCAGCATCTTCCAGCAAGTCCAGAATATCATCCATGCGCGTGATCAATTTATGAATGTCATCACGGTCCAGGGGAGTGATGAAAGTTTTGTGCAACAGCTCTATCGTATTGTAGGTGACAGTATCTGCCTGCTTTTCTATGCTCTCGATGGCGTGAACACGGATCTCCAGATCATCAAAGTTTGTCATCAAGGCAACCATTTCCTTGGAGCCTTTGACACATAACTCTGCATGTTGATTGAAGAGTTCAAAAAATTTGCCCTCGGTGGGCATCAAGCGTCCAAACATTTTATTCTCACTGAAAATATAAGATTTCTAGAATTGCCCAGGCAAGCGCGTGCAATCAAGCATGCCTGGCAACACTGTTCTACTTTTTTTAAGTCTTGATTTACTACTTTGCGTCTACCCACCAACACCAGCATTTTTGCTTAGAACCTGCTTACGATCTTAGAATTATTCACTATCACCGTAAATCGACAGGGAACCAACATAGTTGTCGAACTTGGTATATTCACCCAGGAAAGTCAGGCGCACACTACCGATAGGACCATTACGCTGCTTACCAATTATGATTTCTGCAGTACCTTTATCAGGCGAATCCGGGTTATACACCTGGTCACGATAAATAAACATGATGACGTCAGCATCCTGCTCAATCGCACCAGATTCGCGCAAGTCAGACATGACGGGGCGTTTATTTGGTCTTTGCTCCAGCGAGCGATTCAACTGGGACAAGGCAATCACAGGGCAATGTAGTTCTTTTGCCAGGCCCTTCAAGTTTCGGGAAATCTCGGAAATCTCGGTCGCACGGTTTTCACCAGCAGAGTTGGCTGACATCAATTGCAAGTAATCGACGATCACCAGGCCCAGCTTGCCACACTGACGCGCCAGGCGACGCGAACGGGCACGCAATTCTATGGAACTCAGCGCCGGCGTTTCATCGATATACAATTGTGCTTCATTCATCTTTTGAATGGCATGCGTCAGGCGTGGCCAGTCTTCGTCGGTCAATTTACCGACACGCAGGCGACTTTGGTCCAAACGCCCTACCGAGCCCAGCATACGCATGGCCAGCTGAGCTCCACCCATCTCCATGGAGAACACAGCGACTGGCAAGCCGCTGTCTATGGCCACGTTCTCTCCGATGTTCAGGGAGAAGGCTGTCTTACCCATGGATGGACGACCGGCAACAATCACCAGATCACCAGGTTGCAAGCCTGAAGTCATTTTATCCAGATCGGCAAAACCAGTAGGTACACCAGTAATATCATTTTGATTATCACGGTTATACAGCTCGTCAATACGTTCGACCACTTGTGTCAGCAAGGGTTGAATAGCCTGGAAACCCTGGGCACCACGTGCGCCCTCTTCGGCAATCGCGAAAATCTTGGACTCAGCCTCGTCCAGCATTTGCTTGACTTCTTTACCCTGGGGATTAAAGGCATTGCCGGAAATTTCATCTGCAACCGTAATCAGTTTGCGCAACACGCCACGGTCACGCACGATTTCTGCGTAGCGACGAATGTTGGCGGCTGAGGGAGTATTTTGTGCCAATGCATTCAAGTAGGTCAGGCCACCGGCATCTTCTGCCTTGCCTGTGCTCGTCAGCGCCTCAAAGACGGTAATGACGTCAGCCGGACGAGAACTATTGATGAGCTTGACCATGCACTGGAAGATAATCCTGTGGTCATAACGATAAAAATCTTCTTCGCCAATAAAGTCAGCGATACGGTCCCAGGCCGCGTTATCCAGCAATAGACCACCCAGAACAGATTGCTCTGCTTCTATGGAATGGGGAGGGACGCGTAGAGCGTCAACTTGAGGATCAGAACCAGCTTTCATGGCGCGCATTATAACCGTTAAATCAAACTACCAGAGGGTTCAAATTACGAGAAATTGGCGAGTTTGTGACAAGTTTGTGACAAACAGGTAAATCGGGCGATATTTCCCCCAAACATGAAAAAAGCCGGGAATTCCCGGCTTTTTTCCAGCAATTTGTAAAAAACAAATTACGCGTGTTCGCCCACTACTGCAACGTTAACGTCAACTACAACGTCAGTGTGCAAAGCAACGGAAACACTGTGTTCGCCAGCGATCTTCAACGGACCTTGTGGCAAACGTACTTGTGCTTTTTCTAAAGCGAAACCTTGTTTAGTCAGGGCTTCAGCGATATCAGCATTAGTAACGGAACCGAACAAACGGCCATCCACACCAGCTTTTTGTGTAATTTGTACGGTCAGACCGGACAGTTTTTCGCCTTGAGCTTGAGCTGCTGCCAATTTGGCGGCTGCTGCTTTTTCCAGTTCAGCGCGTTTTGCTTCGAATTCAGCAACTGCAGCTGTCGTAGCACGACGAGCCATACGTTGTGGAATCAAAAAGTTACGTGCATAGCCGTCTTTAACGCGAACTACATCACCCAGATTGCCGAGATTAACGACTTTATCCAACAGAATAACTTGCATATTTTTCTCCTTTACCTTGTCGTCAATTACGCTGTGTGCAAATCAGTGTATGGCAGCAACGCGAGGTAACGTGCACGTTTGATTGCAGTGTCAACTTGACGTTGATACAGCGCTTTTGTACCGGTCAAACGTGCTGGCATGATTTTGCCGTTTTCTTGCACGAAATCTTTCAGTGTGTCGATGTCTTTGTAGTCAACTTTTTCTACATGTGCTGCTGTGAAGCGGCAGAATTTTTTGCGCTTGAACAAAGGGTTTTGTTGTTGACGCTTTTGCTTCAATTTGCTTTTGTCGAATTTTTTACCGAATGCCATTTTTGGCTCCTAATCTAGTAAATGTGTCCCGAATTCAGTGACGTGAAAAACGAGACTTTTGCTATTGCGATTTTTGCGCGCTAAAAAACCGGTGAATTCCATGGGCTGTTCCAGAGCAATTTCTGTAAAACGCTGGGATATTTCACCAGCAGCCATCGCAGAAATCTCAAACTCGACCTGCCGAACTGTGTTCGCCTCACGAGTTTCTGAACTATGCATCAAGGTAGCAGAAGCTATCGGGATACCGGCCGGGGTGTAGCGCAATGCACTTTTTTCCACAATCCGGGCTACGAGCTTCAGCTGATTCACTATTTTTTTACGCGACCTTTGTCAATTATTAAGCAGCAGGCGCTTCAACACGTTGCGCTTTTGCAGCATCTTCTTTCTGAACAGCTTTCATCATAGGAGAAGGTGTTGTTTCTGCTTTTTTCAATTTGACTGTCAGGTGACGCAAAACAGCATCATTGAATTTAAATGCTGTTTCCAACTCGAGCAGAGTTTCAGCATCGCATTCGATGTTCAAGCAAACATAGTGTGCTTTTGCCAATTTTTGAATCATGTAAGCCAATTGACGACGGCCCCAGTCTTCAACGCGATGGATTTGACCACCACGGGCTACAACACTTGCCTTGTAGCGCTCGATCATTGCAGGAACTTGCTCGCTCTGATCTGGATGTACGATAAATACGATTTCATAATGACGCATATATTCTCCTTGTGGACAATAAAATAGCCCGCCTCGGCGTCAAGACGAGTGCGGGAAGAGGAAAGCCGATAATAATAACCCAGTTTTTCATATTGATCAATTAGATCAGTGGCTTAGCTAAGTTATAGGCCGTTTTTCCATTGATAGTGAGGTATTTTTTCACATTTACTGGCGATCTCAGGGATTTTGACTTGCATATTCAGCTTTACTGTATAAAAATACAGACTGCTTGTATATACAGCACCTTAACACTAGAAAACGCCATGCTCAAACTCACTTCCCGCCAGGAACAAATCCTGAACCTGATTAAAGACGCCATTCAAAACACGGGCTTTCCCCCTACCCGTGCCGAGATTGCGACAGAACTGGGGTTCCGCTCAACCAATGCGGCAGAAGAACATCTGCAAGCCCTGGCACGCAAAGGCGTCATTGAAATTGCAGCAGGCACTTCACGCGGCATACGCCTGCTGGAGTCAGAGTTGTCCAGCCATATCACGGGCAAGCAACTGACCTTGCCCCACCCAGCCCTATTGCAGCTTGCCCTGCCACTGGTTGGCCGCGTTGCCGCTGGCTCGCCGATACTGGCCAGTGAACATATAGAATCCACTTACCATGTAGACCCAGCCCTGTTCTCTGCCAAACCAGACTTCTTGCTCAAGGTACGCGGGATGTCCATGCGTGATGCGGGCATACTGGATGGCGACTTACTCGCAGTAAAAAAAGCCGACAGTGCTCGCAATGGCCAGATCGTAGTTGCACGCCTGGGTGATGACGTGACCGTCAAGCGCTATAAGAAGACCGGCAGTTTGATAGAGCTGATGCCGGAAAATCCGGATTACCCTGTCATCAAGATTGGTGATACGGAAGAAGATTTCGCGCTGGAAGGCCTGGCTGTTGGCCTCATGCGCAACTGGGTTTGAGGTCAGCCCGGGCGTGATTTTACCCTCTCGTTTACGTCACGCCCGGGCAGCATCTCAAGCTGATATCTCAAGCTGATATCTCAAACTTACGTGTTTCTGCCCGCCGGCAAGCCTTTCCTGCATCCTCTCTGCCCCTCCCAATAAGCACCAGCCCTTTGAGTGATTAAAAAGCGAGAGACATAAAAAAAACGTCCGGATTTTCCGGACGTTTTTCATTTCAGAGCAACAAGCTGTTGCCTCAGAAACTTAGTGCTTAACAACCGTCGTATCTGCAGGAGTTTCCGTAGTCGCTGCAGCCGGCGTTGCAGCGGCTACAGGAACAGGCTCATCCACCAAAGGAACAGGCTGGGTTTCCAATGCGATTTCCAGAACCTTGTCTATCCACCTGACCGGGATAATTTCCAGCTTGTTTTTGACATTGTCCGGGATCTCAGTCAGATCCTTGGCATTTTCCTCAGGTATCAACACAGTCTTGATACCGCCACGGTGAGCCGCCAGTAATTTCTCTTTCAAGCCACCGATAGGCAATACTTCACCACGCAAAGTGATCTCACCTGTCATGGCGACATCAGCACGCACTGGAATACCAGTAAAAACTGACACCAAGGCCGTGGTCATGGCGATACCAGCAGACGGGCCATCTTTTGGTGTAGCGCCTTCAGGTACGTGGATATGGATATCACTCTTCTCGAACACATCTGCCTTGATACCCAGACGCTTGGCGCGGCTGCGTACCACTGTGCGGGCTGCCTCGATCGATTCTTTCATGACATCGCCCAGAGTACCAGTACGGATAACGCCACCTTTACCTGGCATGGCTACCGCTTCTATGGTCAGCAAATCGCCGCCCACTTCCGTCCAGGCCAAACCGACTACCTGACCAATCTGGTTATCCTTGACTGCAACGCCAAAGTCATAGCGACGCACACCCAGATATTTATCCAGGTTCTTGGAATTAACCGTGGCTTTTTTCTCGGTCTTTTTCAACAAGAGCATTTTCACGACCTTGCGACAAATCTTGGAGATTTCCCTTTCCAGCGAACGCACGCCAGCTTCACGTGTGTAATAGCGAATGATGTCGCGCAAAGCACTTTCTGCCACCGTGATCTCGCCCTCTTTCAAACCATTGTTCTTGATTTGCTTAGGCAGCAGATAACGTTGTGCAATGCTGGTTTTTTCATCTTCGGTATAACCTGAGAGACGTATCACTTCCATCCTGTCCAGCAAGGCTGGCGGGATATTGTAGGAGTTGGACGTCGCCACAAACATCACATCGGACAGATCAAAATCAACTTCAATATAGTGATCCGAGAAAGTATGATTTTGCTCAGGGTCCAGGACCTCCAGCAAGGCAGATGATGGGTCGCCACGGAAATCAGCACCCATTTTGTCCACTTCATCCAGCAGGAACAAAGGATTGCGCACGCCGACCTTGGACAGGCTTTGCAAAATCTTGCCTGGCATGGAGCCTATGTAAGTACGGCGATGGCCACGGATTTCTGCCTCATCACGCACACCACCCAAGGCCATACGTACAAACTTGCGATTTGTTGCACGGGCGATGGACTGCCCCAGCGAGGTTTTACCCACGCCTGGAGGACCTACCAGACACAGGATAGGTGCTTTCAGCTTGTCAACGCGCTGTTGCACTGCAAGATATTCCAGAATGCGCTCTTTGACCTTATCCAGGCCAAAGTGTTCGTCTTCCAATACTTTTTCAGCATTCGTCAAATCATTATTGACCTTGGATTTTTTCTTCCATGGCAAATTGACGATGGTGTCGATGTAATTGCGTACGACAGTTGCCTCTGCCGACATAGGCGACATCATCTTGAGTTTTTTCAACTCATTCTGTGCTTTGTCGCGGGCTTCTTTAGGCATTTTGGCGGCCAGGATTTTTTTCTCCAGTTCGTCAATATCAGCGCCCTCTTCACCCTCGCCCAGCTCTTTCTGTATCGCCTTGACTTGCTCGTTCAGGTAATACTCGCGCTGGGATTTTTCCATCTGGCGCTTGACGCGACCACGGATGCGCTTTTCAACCTGCAGGATATCGAGCTCGCCTTCGAGCTGGCCCAGCAAGTGTTCAAGACGCTTGGCCACACTGAAAATTTCCAGGATGACTTGCTTTTGTTCCAGTTTCAAAGGCAGGTGCGCAGCGATAGTATCAGCCAGGCGACCAGCATCATCAATGCCGGACAGGGATGCCAGGATTTCTGGTGGAATTTTTTTGTTCAGTTTGACGTATTGGTCAAATTGCTGAACGATGGCACGACGCATCGCCTCTACTTCCGATTCGTCACCTTCGTCAACGGCGATAGGTGTCAAGTCAGCAAAGAAATGCGATTCAGAGTCATGGATCTTGCTGATGCGCGCACGTTGCGCACCTTCGACCAGTACCTTGACAGTACCGTCGGGCAATTTCAGCATTTGCAGGATATTGGCAATACAGCCAATTTCATAAATGTCATCTGCCGAAGGTTCGTCCTTGGCAGCAGCTTTCTGGGCAGCAAGCATGATGCTCTTGCCTTGATCCATGGCAGCTTCAAGGGCTTTGATGGATTTGGGGCGTCCCACAAACAGAGGGATTACCATGTGCGGGAATACAACAACATCACGCAGTGGCAATAACGGCAATTGGGTTTGTTCGGTAATCAGAGTAGTCGTCATGGCGCACCTTTCATAAATACTGGTTAACAATGTTGGCGCACTGGGCGGAAACACAAGCCCATTCTGGAAAAAAACAATAAAAAAAGCCACTCAGAGAGCTTCCCCGGGTAGCTTTACGAATGAAGCCAGAATCGTTTTGTTAAACCATTGTACTTCGAATCAATTTAAAACAAGGCAAAATAAATAAAAAATGGAGAGCAAGCTCTCCATTTTCTTTTACTTCATGGCAAACAATGCCATCAGGCACCAGCTACCTTGGGTTGCTCATGGTAAATCAGCAAGGGTTTTGCACCATTGGTGATGGTACCCTCGTCAATCACTACCTTCTCCACATTTTGGTGGCTAGGCAAGTCGTACATGACATCCAGTAAAGCGTGCTCAAGAATGGAACGCAGGCCACGGGCACCTGTTTTGCGGGCAATCGCCTTCTTGGCGATCGCTTGCAGGGCTGCAGGGCGGATTTCCAGTTCAGTACCTTCCATCTCCAGCAATTTGGCATATTGCTTGATCAGCGCATTTTTAGGCTCAACCAGAATTTGGATCAAGGCGGCTTCATCCAGCTCATTCAAGGTGGCAATCACAGGCAGACGGCCAACCAATTCAGGAATCAGACCAAACTTGATCAAATCTTGTGGCTCAGCATCTTGCATGACTTCGCTGGCGCTCTTTTCTGCCTGACTCTTGACGCTGGCAGAGAAACCTATGCCACTGCGCTCAGAACGGTCAGAAATGATCTTGGCCAGGCCATCAAACGCGCCACCACAGATGAACATGATGTTGGTGGTATCAATCTGGATGAAATCCTGGTTGGGATGCTTGCGGCCACCCTGGGGCGGCACAGAAGCCATGGTGCCTTCAACCAGTTTCAGTAAAGCCTGTTGCACACCTTCGCCAGAAACATCACGGGTGATCGAAGGATTATCGGATTTACGGGAAATCTTGTCGATCTCATCGATATAAACGATCCCTTTTTGTGCGCGCTCAACTTCATAATTGCAATTTTGCAGCAATTTTTGAATGATGTTTTCCACGTCTTCACCAACATAACCCGCTTCAGTCAGGGTAGTCGCATCGGCGATGACGAAAGGTACATTCAACATGCGTGCCAGCGTTTGCGCAAGCAGGGTCTTGCCTGAACCGGTAGGACCAACCAGCAAGATATTACTCTTGGCCAGTTCGACATCGTCTTTTTTACCCAGGTGCTTGAGGCGTTTGTAATGGTTATATACCGCTACTGCCAGGATGCGCTTGGCATTGAGCTGACCAATGACGTATTGATCCAGCAAATCAGTGATTTCCTGGGGCGTAGGCAATTCTGTTTTTGCACTGGCAATATTATCAATTTCGGACACTTCGTCACGAATGATGTCATTGCACAAATCTATGCACTCATCACAGATAAATACGGATGGCCCTGCTATTAATTTCTTAACCTCATGCTGACTCTTGCCGCAAAACGAGCAATAGAGCAACTTTTCTCCGCTGGAGGATTTTTTATCGGGCATGATACGTATATAAAATAAACAAAATTAATCTATAAAACTGGTGATTAAGCTGTGACCAGACCAGATATTAATTGGGTCTTGCCTGCGCAAAATTCAACACAAATTTCCTCAGCTTCTTGGACTTGCATATTACCTGCAAAAACGGCTTTCGTCATGACATCAATATGCAACAATGGGAGCAATGAGACATTATAGAACAGAATAAAAAAACGCCCGGACCATCACGGAACAGGCGTTCTTTTTTTACAAGCTACTTGGACAGGTGCTTAAGATAACTAATTAAGCGCGATGCGCCAGCACCTTATCGATCAGGCCATATTCTGCGGCAGCATCTGCCGACATGAAATTGTCACGGTCGGTATCTTTAGAGATTTGCTCCAGGCTACGACCAGTTTTTTCTGCCAGGATGCCATTTAAACGTTCGCGCAAATACAGGATTTCGCGCGCCTGGATTTCGATATCAGATGCCTGGCCTTGAGCGCCGCCCAGAGGTTGGTGAATCATGATACGTGAATTTGGCAGGGAGAAACGCTTACCTTTTGCACCCGCAGCCAGCAAGAAAGCACCCATGGATGCCGCCAGGCCAGTACAGAGTGTAGACACATCAGGCTTGATGAACTGCATGGTGTCATAAATGGCCATGCCAGCAGACACCGAACCGCCCGGAGAATTAATGTAGAGTGAAATATCCTTGTCAGGATTTTCACTTTCCAAAAACAGCAATTGTGCCACGATGAGGTTGGCAGCCTGGTCATTGACCGGGCCAACCAGGAAAATCACACGTTCCTTGAGCAAGCGGGAATAGATGTCGTAAGCACGCTCACCTCTACCGCTTTGCTCAATCACCATAGGCACCATGCCCAGCATGTTTGTGTCCAGTGCCGAATTACGGATGATGCCTGTCATGTGTTTTCCTTTATTTGTTACGCTTGTGCGTTGTTACCCATCAATTCGTCGAAAGGCAGAACCTTGTCTGTGACTTTCGCTTTACCAAGCACATAGTTAACGACGTTTTCTTCTAATACAAGGGCTTCAACTTCAGCCAGACGGTTGCGATCGCTGAAATAATATTTAACGACTTGTTGCGGATCTTCGTAGCTTTGTGCAAAATCTTCAACTTGCGCCTTGATTTGCTCAGTTGTCGCCTGCAGGCTGTTAGCCTTGACCAGTTCAGCCAGGATCAAGCCCAGGCGAACACGACGTTCAGCTTGTGCATTGAACAAATCAGCTGGGAAAGGTACGTCTTTAACGTTCATGCCGCGTTGCGCCATGTCCTGACGTGTCATTTCTGCCAGACGCTCGCCGTCTTGTGCAACCAGAGTCTTAGGTACGTCGAACGCCACTACCTTGACCAGGGCGTCCATAACGCTTTCTTTAGTCTTGGCTTTAACGCGACCACGTACTTCACGCTCCAGGTTTTCTTTGATGTCTGTACGCATCTTGACCAGGTCGCCGTCTTCTACGCCCAGCATTTTGGCAAATTCGGAATCAACTTCAGGCATGTGCGCCCATTCCAGTTTTGTCAAAGTGATCGTGAATTCTGCAGTTTTACCTGCAACATCCTTGCCATGGTAGTCTTCTGGGAAAGCCAATGGGAAAGTCTTGGATTCGCCAACTTTCAAACCGATAGTTGCTGTTTCAAACTCAGGCAGCATGCGGCCTTCGCCCAATACAAATGCAAAACCGTCAGCTTTACCACCAGCAAATTCGACGCCGTCGATCTTGCCAACGAAATCTACAGTAGCGCGGTCGCCATTTTGTGCGGACTGGTCTGCACCACCGTCACCATGCGCGCCCTGCTCACCTTTAACGTGGAAATGTACGCGTTGCTTGCGCAGGATATCGATGGTTTTATCGATTTCAGCATCAGTCACGTCAGACTTGACTTGCTCTACTTCTGCAGCAGACAGGTCGCCAACTGTGATTTCTGGATACACTTCAAAAGTTGCATCAAATGCCAAGCTGCCTTCAGCCACGTCTGATCCAGACTTTGGCTCTATGCTTGGATAACCAGCAACACGCAATTTGTTTTCATTTGCAGCAGCAGCAAAAGCCTGACCGACTTTGTCGTTCAGCACTTCTGTTTCTACTTGATAGCCGTATTGCGCAGCTACCATTTTCATAGGTACTTTACCAGGACGGAAACCAGGCGCTTTTGCTGTGCGCGCGCGTTGTTTCAAACGCTTTTCCACTTCCGATTGCACATCAGCGACCGGGAAGGAAATCGTCAAGCGGCGTTCCAATTTATCTAAAGTTTCGACTGCAGTTGCCATGAAAATCGTCCAAATAGTAAAAATTCTGTGGTGCGAGGAGGGGGACTCGAACCCCCACACCATTGCTGGCGTCAGGACCTAAACCTGGTGCGTCTACCAATTTCGCCATCCTCGCGGGATGTATGTTTATGTTCACCGGCGCAATGCCGCCACACGTTGAGCACGGCCGTCACAAAAGCAAAGGGCGACCCGAAATTCAAGCGTCGCCCAAAACTGATGTATGTGGCATTACAACTCCAGCCCGATATTCTACTGGATTTTACCAGTATGTGCCTTATTTTTTTAAATACAGGCACTGCAACTATTGTTTCAAGGTGTTTTCCAAACTTTTATCCCTGTCAGCAGCACGCGCTGACAGGGATAAGGCCATCAATAGACCATGCTATACACTGGTTTTCTTGACACGGAACCAGGCAGCATACAAAGCTGGCAAGAATAACAAGGTCAAGGCTGTCGCGATAATCAAACCACCCATAATGGCAACTGCCATCGGGCCCCAGAATACCGAGCGCGACAAAGGTATCATCGCCAACACTGCAGCAGCAGCTGTCAGGATGATGGGGCGGAAACGACGTACAGCGGACTCCACGATCGCATCCCAGGGTGCAACACCCTCGCCTATGTCGTGCTCAATCTGATCAATCAAAATCACCGAGTTACGAATAATCATGCCGAACAAAGCGATCACACCGAGTTGCGCAACAAAACCAAAAGGACGTTGCAATATCAACAAGGCCATTGCCGCACCAGCCACACCCAAAGGCCCGGTCAGGAACACCAGCAAGGATCTGGAGAAGCTATGCAATTGCAACATCAGCAAGGTGAAGATGATGAAAATCACAAATGGGACATTGGCTGCAATCGATTCCTGCGCCTTGCCACTATCGGCTGCCGCACCTGCCAGCTCTATCTTATAACCTGGCAAGAGGCTGGCCCTGATCTGATCCAGCTTGGGTGAAACCTGGCTGGATACAGTTGGACCTTGTATCCCATCCACCACGTCGGACTGCACCGTCACCGCCCATTCGCGACCTTCACGCCAGACCACACCCGGCTCCCACACCAGATTAATACGTGCCACTTGGGACAAAGGCACATATTTACCACTACCAGTCGGCACATTGGCATTACCCAGCGCTTCTATGGTGGAACGTTCATCCACAGGCTGACGCACCACGATGTCGATGAGCTTATTGCCATCGCGGAACTGGCCTACGGTAGAACCGGTGAGGATAGTATTCGCGGCCCGCATGACGGATTGCGAAGTAATGCCCAGAGTACGCAATTTATCCTGGTCCAGATCAATACGCACCACTTTGACAGATTCATTCCAGTTGTCATTAACGCCAACCGTATTTGGATTGGCACGCATGACTTCTTTCACACGGTCAGCAATTTCCCTGACTTTACTTACTTCCAGGCCTGTTACGCGGAACTGCACAGGATAAGGAACTGGCGGGCCATTCGGCAAGAGCTTCACACGACCACGTACTTCAGGAAAATCCTTCTTGAAGGCTTCAATAATCTTCAAGCGCAATGCTGCACGTGCCTTCAAATCCTTGGGCAAGACCACGATTTGCGAGACGTTGGTCTGCGGAAAAATCTGATCCAGTGGCAGATAGAAACGCGGGCTACCCGTACCTACATAACTGGTGACACTTTCCACACCTTCCTGCTTTTGCATGAAAGCTTCGAATTTTTTGGCTTGCGCCTCGGTCGCCTGGAATGAAGAACCTTCTGGCAACCACAACTCCACCATCAATTCAGGACGACTGGAATCCGGGAAGAATTGCTGTTCAATAAATTTAAATCCAAATACGCCCAGCATGAACACACCCAGCGTAATGACGATAGTCGTCTTGCGCCAGGTCACGCACCAGTTTACCAATGCGCGGAAGCGCGAATAAAAAGGTGTATCGAAAATTTCATGCTCACTACCACCGCCACCAGCATGCGGCTTGACCTTCAGCAGCAAATAACCGAGATAAGGCGTGAAAATAACAGCCGCCAGCCAGGAAATCAGCAATGCCAGGGCATTCACCGAGAACATCGAGAAGGTGTACTCACCCGCAGCCGATTTAGCCAGGCCAATAGGCAAGAAGCCTGCCGCTGTAATCAAAGTACCTGTCAGCATGGGCATGGCAGTCGAGGTATAGGCAAAGGTCGCGGCATCAAAGCGCGAGAAGCCCTCCTCCATCTTCCTGACCATCATTTCTACGGCGATAATCGCATCATCGACCAGCAAACCCAGGGCAATAATCAATGCACCCAAGGATATCTTGTGCAAATCGATATCAAATATGCGCATGAACAGGAAGGTAATCGCCAACACCAGAGGTATTGTCAAACCCACCACCAGACCAGGCCAGATATCCAGGCGCAAGGGTTTGGTATGCAAACCCAATGCCAGGAAACTGACTGCCAGCACGATAATCACCGCCTCGATCAAGGTACGGATAAATTCACCAACGGAAGACTTCACGGCATCCGGCTGATTGGTCACCTGCTCCAGCGTAATACCTACTGGCAACTTGGCCTTGATTTCAGCAACATCAATTTGCAGATGCTTGCCCAGTTCAATAATATTGCCGCCCTTTTCCATGGAAATACCGAGGCCAACCACTTCTTTGCCATTGAAGCGCATCTTGTCTTGTGGCGGGTTTTTATATTCGCGTTTGACCGTCGCAAAATCACCGAGTCGGAAGCTGGTTCCATTGGCGCGCAACTGCAGGTTTTCCAACTCTTTCACTGTCATCAGCGCGCCAGAAATGCGCACTTGCAGATTATCAGTAGAGGTCGTCAACACACCTGTGGCTTCTACCCCATTTTGTGAATTGATTTGCCCTACGATGACGTCAAAAGGCACGCCCAGTTGCGAGAATTTTTTCTGAGAAAATTCAATATTGATTTTCTCGTCCTGCACGCCAAATAATTCAACCTTGGAGACCGAGGGTATGCGCAAGAATTGCTGACGCACAAAATCCGCATATTCCTTGACTTCTTCATATTTGAAGCCATCGCCGGACAAGGCAAAAATAGAGCCGTAGGTATCACCAAATTCATCATTGAAGAATGGGCCCAGTACACCAGGCGGCAAAGTCGAGCGTATATCACCGATCTTCTTGCGCACCTGGTACCAGGATTGCGCCGTATCTTTAGGCGGCGTTGATTCACGTAATTGCAGGATGATTAAAGTTTCACCTGGCTTGGAATAGCTACGTATTTTGTCTATGTAAGGCGTCTCTTGCAGCTTTTTTTCCAGCTTGTCAGTCACCTGATCGGCCATTTGCAAAGCCGTCGCACCTGGCCAGATAGCCCGCACCACCATGGCACGGAAAGTAAACGGCGGATCTTCATCCTGCCCCAGCCTGCCGTAGCTGAGTATACCGCCCAGCAAGAGCACGACCATCAGATAGCGCGTTAGCGGAATATGCTCAAGCGCCCATCTGGATAAATTGAAACCACGTGAAGAGTCGCTCATTTAGCAGCTCCTGAGACCGACGCTGCATCACTGGCAGCAGCCACTGCCTTGGCCGGCGTTGGTGCTGGTGCTGCGGCCGCAGCAGGCGCCGCCTCGACACCAAGGATAGTCACTTTTTGACCATTCTTGAGCAGGTTGGCGCCAGCTGTTACCACGACCTGGCCCGGTTTGACACCACCAGCCAGCAAAGCTTCTTCACCAGAAGAACCCGCAAGCTGCACAGGCACCAGGCGAACTACACCTGATTCAACCACCCAGACCGAAGTAGCATTTTTTTCCTGAAACAAGGCAGTCAAAGGTACTTTGATCGCATTGTTAGGATTTTTTGCATTGAAGCTGACATAGGCAGTCATGCCAAGCTGCACATCCTTATTATCACCACTGAGACTGACCTTGGCGGTATAAGTACGTGTTACTGCATCTGCTATCGGCGACAATTCACGCAGCTTACCTGGAATGGATTGACCAGGATTGGCCCACAAACGCACATTGACATCAGTCATCTGACGAATGGAATTGATTTTATCTTCAGGGATACCCACTACAACATCCAGTGCGCCCAATTGAGCTACCCGCACTACTGGCGTACCGGCCGCAACCACCTGCCCCACCTCAGCATCTATACCCGTTACCACGCCATCGACATCCGCCACCAGGCTGGTATAAGACGACTGGTTGGATTGGTTTTTATAGCCTGCCAGTGCCTGCTCATAAGTGGATTGAGCTGACTTATATGCCACTTCCTTGCCATCGAGCACTGCAGCGGCGACAAAATTCTTGGCCCGCAATTCCTGATAGCGCTTCAATTCAGCCCTGGCCAGATCGCGGTTACTCTCTGCCGCTGACAAACCTGCCTTGGCCTGAACCTGTGCCAATGCCAGGTCCTGGGGATCGAGCTGCATCAACACCTGGCCACGTTTAACCAATGTACCAGCATCCACCTTGCGTACGACAATTTTGCCTGGAACACGAAAACCCAGGCGTGACTCTATACGTGGGCGCACCTCTCCAGGCAACTCAGCATTGACATCAATATTGCTGCTCGCCAGCGTAATAGTCCTGACTGGGCGTATATCTTCAGTTTTATCGACAGGCTTGGAACAAGCTAGCAATAGTGTCGCAGATGCAAGGATGAAGGCAAATGGAGCAATACGCCTTCCAGCAAACTGCCTCGCTTGAGGGTGATTGGTAGTTTCTGGTGTTAACACAAGAGTTTCCTTTACTATGCAGGCTTTCTGGGCCGGGACAAAACGGTAAGAACTAAAAAACGATGAAATATCTTATTAACTTTTTATATTGACTGCATGCTATTATTAAGTAACTGACTTTGCGGTTAGTAATTATAGTTAAGCATCCTGTTTTTGCCAATGACTTTTCAGTCATTAAGCTTTTTCATGAAATTTATTTCAAATAATGTCTGTTTGTGTCTGCTTATGCCTGCTTATGCCTGTTAACCATTACGAAAACTTCCCGGTTGCCTCGGTTTTACTTCCTGCCCGCCTCAGACCTGCAGTCGAAGTCATCTACGCCTTTGCCCGCAGTGCCGACGATATTGCCGACGAGGGTGATGCCAGCCCAGAGCAAAGACTCAGGGAATTGACTGAATACGAACAAGAACTCGATAACATAGAGAAAAATAGTAGCAGCGAATCACAACTATTCAAGGCACTGGCCAAAGTGATCTGTGAATATGGCCTGCCTTTGCAATGCTTTCGGGATTTATTGTCGGCATTCAAACAAGATGTGATCACCGTCAGGTATGCTGACTTCCCTGCCCTGCTTAATTATTGTGAGCGTTCTGCCAATCCGGTAGGCAAACTCATGTTGCATTTGTATGGCGCAGCCGGCCCAGACAATTTGCGCGACTCAGATGCTATCTGCAGCGCATTGCAATTGATCAACTTCTGGCAAGATGTCGCCATAGACTGGCAAAAGCAAAGGATTTATTTACCTTTAGATGACCTGAGTCGTTTTGGCATCAGCGAGCAGCAAATTGCCAGCGGTATGCAAAATGAGGACTGGCGCAATATGATGCGCTTCCAGGTGGCGCGTGCCAGAAACATGATGCTCAGCGGCAGCGGTCTGGCCAAGCGCCTGCCTGGCAGGCTGGGATGGGAATTACGCCTGGTGGTACAAGGCGGCTTACGCATATTGGAAAAAATCGAAGCAGGCAATTTTGATGTGTTTCAGCATCGCCCAAAATTGAACGCGCTGGATTGGCTGAAACTGGCCTGGCGTGCTACACGTATGTAAGCAAGCCCTGAAGTGCGCCATGATATGGCTGTGTATCGATAAGGAGCAAACGATTGCGAAGATCGACCTGTATCAAAAATAACGATCTCCCCGCAATCATTCCTGCAATTCTCCGATAGCAATAGGAGATATGCAGGATTGAACTTAAAATTCATCTATTGATCAGACTAAAAATCATACTAAACAGATATGGGCTTGGCAATTTAGTTAATTTGCTGCCCAGCTCGCCTAGAATCCGGAGTCAGCCTTGCTAACTTGTATCTATCGTTGTGCTTTCCTACTATGTTTATTGTCGCTGAATGCTTGCACAGTTATCGCCATCGCAGACGCAGCTGTTTCCACCACAGTTAAGGTTGGCAGCGCGGTCGTTGGGACTGCCGTGGATGTCACGCGCGCTGGCGTGAGAACAGTCACGGGTAGCTCGAGTGACAACAAGAATGCCGGCGGCAATCAAAACAAATGAGTAGCAAATAAGAAAACAAGCTCAGCATTTTTTGTACGATAGACCATACCATATCATGCCCAGCCCATTGCAAATCGCCAAGCACAGGGAAATACAAACCGCTGCCAAGACGGTTCTGGCACGCCTGACCAGCATGATCACCGCAGAAGATAGCGAGCAAAGCATCGCCGACAAGGCATATGCCATGCTCTGCGAGTCTGGCTATGCCGACACTTGGTATCACCAATGCCCTGCGCTGGTCTTGCTGGGCTCACGCAGTTGCGTCTCGATTTCTGGCAGTGACTATCAACCCTGCAAGGAAGCAGTTGGCAACGCCAATCTGATCACGGTGGATTTAAGCCCCAGTCAGCAAGATTACTGGGGAGACTGCGCCCGCTCGTTTGCGGTAGAAAATGGCAGAGTAACGTCAACTCCCCAGCTACTGGAGTTTCGCAACGGTCTTTGCTTCCAGCAGCATTTACATGCACAAATGCTGGAAACCGTGACGCCAAAAACCACTTTTGGTCAGTTATTTGATTGGGCCAATTTGCGCATACGGCAAAATGGTTTCGTTAATCTGGATTACCGCAATAATGTAGGACACAGCATAGTCACGGACCGCGATGACAGGCAATATATTCATGCGGACAACAAGCTGGAATTGGGCGAGATTGGACTTTTCAGTTTTGAACCCTTCATACGCCTCAAGGGTGGTAAATGGGGTTTCAAGCATGAGGGAATTTTTTATTTCAATGAACAAGGTCGACTCGAAGAACTATAGCTAGCTCGTTGACGTCGCATTGCCATTTGATGGCTGTATAAAACAAAAAGCTGGGCAGATATCAATCTGCCCAGCTTTTTTCATCAACTCACAAACCAACACTGATTAAGTTTTGGCACAATCTACTACGATGTTGGCAGAAGCAGCCAGATTAGCGGCATTAACCACACCGGTACCTGCAGTTACTTTGCAAGTCTGACCTGTAGGCTGGGTATCTACGGTAACATTAAAGGGCTTGCCACTCAACCAACTCCAGTTGAACAGATAGTTGCCTGGTGCAGTAACAGAGTATTTATCAGCAAAACCATCGACTGTATTGACCATGGTCAAAACTGTGCCTGCCGTCAAGCCGTTGACAGTAAACTTGACTGGCACAGCAGGCACGCAAGTGACTACAGATGTCAATGCCGCTGGCAAATTGGTATTACTGGCTGTGCCCGTGCCATTAGCAACGGTACAGTATTGTGAAGGTGGCGGAACCCCAACGGTAATTGCATACGTTGTGCCACTAACCACGTAGTTGGCAAATGTAAAGCTGCCATTGGCAGTTGCTGTCGCATTGTATAAGGCATTATTAACCAGGGTCATGCTTGCGCCATCGGTCATGCCGACAACTGTACCGCCTAAAGGAACATTAGGAATACAAGTGACCGCAATGTTTCTGACTGAAGCTTCACCACTCATCCGGCCAGAACCATTGACAACAGTGCAATTAACAGAATTTGGCTGAGATGCGACAGTAATCGTGTAGTTACCATTGCTGGCCACATTGAAGCTGAAGCTGCCATCAGCAGACAGGGTCTGCGTGTAGTTTCCTTCATTGCGCAAAACGATGGTATCACTAGCCCCTAAGCCAGTCACCGTGCCACCCACCGTGGTATATACAAAGCCGCCACATCCGGCGAGGACTATGCCTACACCAGCCAACAATGCTGCAAATTTCGATTTATTCAAGATATTTGTCCGGATTGATAATTTTTCAAAAGCCGTGCTATTTAAATACAATATTAAATTAAGCACAAAGTAAAGCGCCGCCTATTATACGTTCACTCCTGAGCAAGAAGACAGTTCTTCGTTTCGATTACAATATGTTACGACAAAATAAAAATCCTGCTATCGCTCGCCTGGCACAGCTGCCAGCAGCACATCAGACAATACAATCTGACAAAAAATCCCTGTCAGCAATAAGCTCAAGCATGACAAAGTATATGGTTTCATCACAATAATTTCATATTTTCCATGTAAACTACGAGGTAATTCCTAATAGTACATTGCATTAAAGGCAAAATCTGTATGGAATTTGTGGGCTTTGCCACAGTTTGTTAACATAGCTACTTTTTTGGCTACCCCTGCCGCCACTTACTACAAAACCAAGCATGTCCCCAGACGAATATTGCCAGCAAAAAGCTGCACAAAGTGGCTCAAGTTTTTACTATAGTTTCTTATTCCTGCCCCAAGCCAGAAGGCGGGCGATTACCGCCCTGTATGCATTTTGCCGGGAAGTCGATGATGTTGTTGATGAAAGCACGGACGATATGGTGGCCCGCAGCAAGTTGGGCTGGTGGCGCAAGGAAATCCAGGCCATGCTGGCAAATCAGCCTACCCATCCGGTGACCAAGGCTTTGTTGCCGCATATGGCGGAATATCAGCTTGATGGTGCGCATTTGCTGGCAATTATCGATGGCATGGAAATGGATTTGAACCAGACTCGCTACCTCGATTTCAATGCCCTGCAAAAATACTGCTGGCATGTGGCGGGCGTCGTCGGTATTTTATCGGCCAGTATTTTTGGCATAACCAACCCGCAAACCCGTCAATTTGCCGAAAAACTGGGCCTGGCTTTCCAGATGACGAATATCATCCGCGATGTGGGTGAAGATGCGCGTAAAGGCAGAATTTACCTGCCCGTTAATGAATTACAGCAATTCAATGTCACTGCAGCCGATATTCTGAATGCCCGTCATAGCACGCAATTTGAAACCCTGATGCAGTTCCAGTATGAGCGAGCGCAAAAGCTGTATGAAGAAGCCTTTGCCCTGCTGCCGCCGGAAGATCGCAAGGCGCAAAGAACTGGCCTCATCATGGCGGCGATCTACCGTGCTCTGCTGGTGGAAATCCAGCGCGATGGTTTCCATGTACTCAATCAACGTATCTCACTGACACCGATACGCAAACTCTGGCTGGCCTGGAAAACTTACGTCCGTGGCTAAAAAAGATGCGCTGAAAAACAAGTCCTTCGCCGTCATCGGCGCTGGCTGGGCTGGTTGCGCGGCTGCCTGTGAACTGGCACAGCAAGGGGCAACTGTGAGCTTGTTGGATTCCAGCCGCCACCTTGGTGGACGTGCGCGTGGCGTCACAGTACATGGGCTTGAACTGGATAACGGCCAGCATATCTTGCTGGGCGCCTATACCCAGAGCTTGCGCCTCATGCGTTTGCTTGGTGTGGATACACAAGCAGCTTTGCTGAACTTGCCACTGCAAATGGTCTACCCGGCGCTGGAAGATGGTATGTCGTTCATCGCGCCACGCTTCCCTGCTCCGCTACACTTATTACTGGCGCTGATTAAATCCAGTGGTCTGAGCTTTGCCGACAAAATGGCGCTGGCCAGATTTTCTTCGACAGCACGCTGGATGGACTGGCGTCTGAATGAAGATTGCAGTGTCATGGAATTGCTGGAGCGCTTTGATCAGACACCCCGCTTATGTCGTCTGATGTGGATACCACTCTGCATTGCCGCACTGAATACCCCGCCTGAACGAGCATCCGCCCAGGTATTTTTAAATGTACTGCGCGACAGCCTGGGCGCCAAGCGTGCGGCATCCGACATGCTGATACCCCGCCTGGACCTGAGTAGCATTCTCCCAGAAAAAGCGGCTGACTACGTACGTGCTCATGGCGGGCAAGTTTTAACAGCACATACAGCAACAGGCCTTGTGCAAAATGAAGATGGCAAATGGCAAGTACAACTGAAACAAGCTGAAGCACAATTGCCGCACTATGATGCGGTCGTACTTGCCTGCGATTTTGCCAATGCTGACAGACTACTGTCCACATTGCCGGCCAAAGATTCGGCAACACCCTTGCCGGCCATGAGTTACGAACCCATTACGACTTGCTACCTGCAATATGCGCAGAGTGTGCGATTGCCCCGCCCCATGCTGGCCCTGCTTGACGATGCCGGGCAAAAAAAATGGGGACAATATGTATTTGACCGTGGTCAATTACAGGCGGCACAGGCTGGTTTACTGGCGGTGGTGGTCAGCGTTTCACAAGCTGCCACAGACATTGACAGGCATGAACTGGCGTTGGATATTGCCGCGCAACTGGCACGGAGCCTGGGTATGCCAGAACTGGCGCAACCCATCTGGCATCAATGCATCTCGGAAAAACGCGCCACCTTCAGTTGCACACCTGGTTTGAACCGGCCAGATAATCATACTGCTTACGCTGGCCTGTATCTGGCAGGCGATTATACCAAGGGCGATTACCCTGCCACCCTGGAAGGTGCAGTGCGCAGTGGCATCGCAGCCAGCCAGGCCATCACCAAAGACGTGAAGGCAGCAGCAAAAATCTAATCCGGGATTTCACTATCCACATCACGGATTCTGGATAAGGCTTCTTCTATCCTGTCTACGCCTATGATGGTCAGGCCCTCGATTTTTTGTTTAGGCGCATTCGATTTGGGGATCATGGCGATGGAAAACCCCAGCTTGGCCGCTTCGCGCAAGCGTTCCTGGCCACGTGGTGCTGGTCGTATTTCACCCGCCAACCCGACCTCGCCAAATACCACCAGACCGCGTGGCAGGGGTTTATTACGCATGGAAGAGTTAATCGCCAGCAGCACCGCCAGATCGGCTGCTGGCTCGGCAATCTTGACGCCGCCCACCGCATTGATAAACACATCCTGATCGAAAGCTGCCACACCAGCATGCCTGTGCAACACTGCCAGCAACATCGCCAGGCGGTTTTGCTCCAGACCTACTGACAAACGACGAGCATTCGGCGCATGCGAACTATCAACCAGCGCCTGTATTTCTACCAGCAAGGGCCGTGTGCCCTCTTGTGTAACCATGACGCAAGAACCTGCCACCTGAGTATCATGCTGCGACAGGAACAAGGCCGAAGGATTGGAGACGCCCTTCAAGCCTTTTTCCGTCATGGCAAACACACCCAGCTCATTGACTGCGCCAAAACGGTTTTTGATGGCTCTCACCAAACGGAAGCTGGAATGGGTATCGCCTTCAAAATACAAAACCGTATCAACGATATGCTCAAGCACACGCGGCCCGGCCAGGGCGCCTTCTTTGGTGACATGGCCGACCAGGATCATGGTGATGTCCATGGTCTTCGCAACCCGTGTCAACTGGGCAGCACATTCGCGCACCTGGGCAACAGAACCTGGCGCCGAACTCAGGGCATCTGAATACATGGTCTGTATGGAGTCAATGACTACCACCTGGGGCTTGTGCTCGGCCAGGGTATTGAGGATTTTCTCCAGTTGTATCTCGGCTTGCAGTTGCAAGTCCTTGGCGTCCAGCGACAAACGCTTGGCGCGCAGGGCAATTTGCGCGCCCGACTCTTCACCACTAACATACAAAACCTTTTTTTTCTGAGCCAGGTTCGCCAGCGCCTGTAACAGCAAAGTCGATTTACCTATGCCAGGATCACCACCGATCAGCACGACCCCACCCGCTACCAGCCCGCCACCAAGGACGCGATCAAATTCGTCAATATCAGTGCCAAAACGTGGCACATCCAGTGCCTCGATGTCGGCCAGATTCAAAACCGGCGCAGATTGCGCCAAGCCCTGGGGTTTTACACTAAAACGGTTACCCACAGATTCGACGATGGTTTCAACCAGGGTATTCCATTGCCCGCAGGCTGGACACTGGCCTGCCCATTTATTGACAATACCACCACATTCGGTGCAGGTAAAATTGGTTTTTGCTTTTGCCATCTTCGGACCAGGGAAATTTACGGGATTTATAACATCTGCCAGCAATTGCGTGCAGAGCAGAAAAACACTGATATTTTAACCAGTATTCAGTAATTAGCTTGCCTAATTTCACTAATTCCGCACAATTTTCATGGTATAAAGCTGCCAGAGACATTTTGTAGCAGGTAGACATAAAGCATGAATAAAGCATGAAGAGCGGTTTTTACACGATCATGGCGGCGCAGTTTTTTTCTTCGCTGGCCGACAATGCCCTACTGATAGCCGCAATGGCATTGCTGACTTCCATAGGTTCGCCCCATTGGATGCCACCATTATTAAAATTATTTTTTGTTTTGTCCTATGTCTTGCTGGCACCTTTTGTCGGTGCCTTCGCTGACTCCCTGCCCAAGGGCAAGGTCATGCTCATTACCAATATGATCAAAGTCGGTGGCTGTGCCCTGATGTTTTTTCATGTCCATCCCCTGGTCGCCTACGCTGTCGTTGGCTTCGGTGCAGCAGCATACTCACCGGCAAAATATGGGATCCTGACCGAATTGCTGCCACCAGAAAAGCTGGTCGCCGCCAATGGATGGATAGAAGGCCTGACAGTTTCGTCCATCATTTTTGGTACGGTACTCGGTGGCGCTCTGGTCAATTCCAAAGTATCGTCAGTATTGCTCAATTTTGATTTTCCGCTGATAGACTTTAATATCACCACCGCTTCCGAAGCTGCACTATGCGTGGTCACTGCATGCTATGCGACTGCGGCCTTATTCAATATGCGCATCCCGGATACAGGTGCACGCTACAAGCATCAACAGCGTAATCCTGCCAAGCTGGTGACTGAATTTGCTGAATGTGTAACCACACTGTGGAAAGACAGGCTGGGGCAAATTACCCTGGGCGTCACCACTCTGCTATGGGGTACTGCAGCTACCCTGCAATTCATCGTCCTGGAGTGGGCAAAACAGTCCCTGCATATGAAACTGGACGAGGCCGCCATTCTACAAGGCGTAGTTGCTGTTGGCGTTGCTCTTGGAGCGGTGGCTGCCGCCCGTTTCGTGCCTTTGAAAAAATCGCTGAACGTCATGCCTTTGGGTGTGGCAATGGGCCTGGTGGTCATCACCATGATTTTTGTGCACACAGTCTGGATCGCCTACCCTCTCCTGATCCTGGTTGGTGCCCTGGCCGGCTTCTTTGTCGTCCCCATGAATGCCTTGTTGCAGCACCGCGGTCACGTCCTGATGAGTGCCGGACACTCTATTGCTGTGCAAAATTTCAATGAAAATTTGTCAGTCCTGACTATGCTGGCCATCTATACCTTACTAAATTCCATGAACATGGACATCATGGTCATCATCGTGCTGTTCGGTCTGTTTGTGTCCAGCACTATCTATGCTGTCATACGCAAGCATATGGCCAATCAGCGCGAGTATGATTCACTGGCTCTGATAGGCGAACACAAGCATTGAGAAATACAGTGTGCCCTGACCAGGCACACTTATTCAAAAGAAGCGTTTCAGTATTTACTTGAGAGGCTTTTGTTTGACAGCATCGGCCTGTTCAAACCAGTTATCCGGCACAACCATGCCGCGCCTGTATTCCTGCATGACTCCCTGATTTTCCTGCATCAATGCCAGCATCAATGGCGTATGCGAACTGGAAAAATAGGCTTGCATGCTGGGCAAAATGGTCGCTTTATCCTGGGTCATGCCTGTAGCAACCTGGACTGGTGCCAGCCAGTCCAGCCTGTCCAATAGCAGGGCTTGACCGAAATCCAGTGCCTGCACTTCTGAATGCGTCCAAATGGCTCCACGGTAATGTTCTTTACTCAGGCCAACCATATGCGCATGTTCTGACCAACAGACATCCACTATCTGCTCATCGCGATAAAACAACCAGCCCAGTACTAATGCTTGCGCGCTTTGCACTGTTTGCGGCAACACTCGCTGCGCCAGAGGATGCTGCGACAATTGCAATTGCTGGACGATGATCTTGTGTAGTTTGGCACCCAGGCTATCTGCCAGATTGGGGCCAAGGTAGTCATACAAATCCGGCTGTACATTTGCGCCAGGATGATACAAATAGAATTTGGTTGCCAGCTCCACATGCTGCAAACCCGAACTGGTTTCCAGCAAAAAATCAAACTCGCCTATCGTGCCCGCACCTTTGTCATGCACTTGCAAACCATGCGCAGACAACAAGCCATGCACAGTCAAATAGAATTCATAGAGTCGCTCGGCATACAAGCCCAGGCGACGCGAGGGATGTCGCAGCAATAAATCCAGCAAGGGGGCGGGATGCCTGTCGAGCTCACCCAGCCAGCCCGGCAAAGCCTGTGCGTCTGTGAAGGTGGCAATAGTCAGTGCACCGTTCCAGGCAGTATCATGCCTGTCCAGCAAACCTGGTGCAGTCAGCATCCAGGCAAGCGCACGCACATGGGGATTATGTAAATGCTGCCATTGTTGATGAAAGGTGGCTTGTGCGCTGTACATGCAATTCAGCTTGCTGACAGGGCTTTGATGGCCAGGCACAGATCTGCCCATGCCTTGGCTTTGTCTGCCGGTTTGCGCAAGAGGTAGGCCGGATGATAAGTCGCCACTACCGGTATGCCCTTTAATTGGTGTACCCGGCCACGCAATTGTCCGACTGGCGTCTCCAGGTCCATGCCCAACAACGATACCGCAGCAGTTTTGCCCAAGGCCACGATGATTTGCGGTTGTATCAAGGCAATTTGCCTGTGCAGATAAGGCAGGCAAGCCGCAATTTCATCCGCAGTTGGCGGCCTGTCCTTGCCTTGCGCATCAGTCGGGCGGCATTTGACGATATTGGCGATATAGCTTTGCTCACCACGCGGCACACCAAGTGCCTTGAGCATATTGTCAAGCAACTGCCCGGCAGCACCAACAAAGGGCAAGCCTTGCAAATTCTCGTTATAGCCCGGCCCCTCGCCTACAAATAACCATTTAGCCTGTTTATCACCCGTGCCAAATACGGCTTTTTTCCTGCCCTGGCATAAACCGCATTGCCTGCAAGTTTCGACCATGGGCTGCAATGCGTCCCATGACAGCATGGAGACAGAGGATTCGTGGCTGACGGAAGGTATTTCCTCCACTGGCAAGTCTGTGGGTATTGCTTGCGCAATCCAGTCATCTGCTTCGAGACTGCTTTCAAATGCAGGCGCTTCGAACTGGGCTTCTGGCTGGGCTTCTGGCTGGTCTTTAGGTGCGATCACTTCAGGTTCCGACCAGGCTGCAGCCACTTCTGCTGCTGCATTTACTACGACTGGCTGCGGAGTATGATCAAAGGCTGGCGCAACTGCGGTTTCTGGAGTTTCTGAAGTTTCCATTACGACCGCAGGCATGTCTGGCTCAGCATCGCGCAATAGCCACATGGGCCCCAGGCCCAGCTCGTGCAAGGCTCTTTGTCTGTTATAGATATCAAACGCCTGCATTAACTCATCCTCCGCATCACAATTGCATCTTCACGCTGCTGATCATGCGCAGGGTAATAGCCCTTGCGCACGCCTATGGACGCAAATCCTGCGCCTTCATACACACTGATTGCACGCACATTGCTGCGCCTGACTTCCAGCAAAATAGAAGCATAGGCATGCTCGTTCGCATAAGCGAATAATTTGCCCATCAATAATTTTGCATAACCCTGCCCCTGATAAGGCAGGTCTACCGCAAAATTCAGCAAATGTAATTCATCCAGTATGGGCATGACGACAAAGTAGGCGAACAAATCCTGCTCAGTGTTCCTGAAACCAACAGCCTCATAGCCACTGGATAAGGAATCGGTAAAATTCCCGCGCGACCAGGGGTGGGTATATACCCGCTCTTCTATGTTAAGCATACTGTCAATATCGGCAAAACCGAGCTTGCCATAAGGCGGCATAGTCAAATTCGCATCCATCAGCAAATCCATCACGACAACACTTTGCCAGCCTGGAGCTTGACTTGCTCACGCTCAGCCGTGGTCAGGGCAATTTTATTACGCAAGTATAGTGGCTGTGCCTGGTCAGCTGGCAAACCCAATCCCGCATTGAAACCACCACGTCCGAGCACACCCACCTGTTTTGCATGTGGCATGCAAAGCAAGCTGGCATATCGCACAGACTCAGGCAAAGTCAGGCCATTGCCCAACACCAGTTGCGGATTTTCCAGGCTAATGGCAGCCAGGGCAGCCTCCAGGCTTGTCAGCGCTGGGGCAGTTATTTCTTGCCAGCCAGCGTCGCTCAAACGATATTGCGCCCAATACACTTCATTCATGCGCGCATCGAGTATGCACACAAACTCACTGACCGTGACTTGCTCTCGTGCGGCCTCCGCCATGGCCAGCAAACTGACTACCGGCACTACCGGCAGGTCTGCTCCATACGCCAGGCCCTGCACGATGCCACAAGCCGTGCGTATGCCAGTAAAGGCACCCGGGCCACAGCCAAAGGCAATCGCATCGCAATCCTGCAAGCGTACGCCAGCCTCCAGCAGCAAAGCTTGTATGGCGGGCAAAATGCCTTGTGAATGGGTTTGTACACCGCTCAGTTCGCGGATAAACATGTCACTGTCAGTCAACAAGGCTGCAGTGGCAAGTTCTGTCGAGGTTTCAATTGCTAAAATTCTGGTCATACGCGTATTTTACCGTGTTCCGTCGATTTCAAGACTGGCACTTTGCCATAGCTCACACCAGGAAGCATCACTTCGTTTAAAATTGCATGATGAACTCGACTATGAATACCGAAGACATTTCCTCAATCAAGACAAACCTGGCAAATAAGGACTGGCTCATCGCCTGCCTGTGCGCAGCCTGGTGCGATACCTGCAATTTTTACAGGGCTTCCTTTGACGATCTGGCCAACAAGCATCCAGACAAATGCTTTGCCTGGATAGACATAGAAGACCAGGCCCATCTGGTCGATGCAGTGGATATAGTCAATTTCCCCACCATCCTGATCCAGCATCGCGACCAGGTAATTTTCCTGGGCACAGTATTGCCTGACGCAGCCCAGTTGCAGCGCATGATCCTGGCGATGACTGCAGAAGCGCCGAACCAGCAAGCCAAACGCAGCGCACTGAACCAGGACGCACCTGTAGACTGGAATATCAGGGAATTGATACTCGCCAACTAAACAGCCAATAAGAAATCTGCAGCAAACATGCTGCAGATCACACAAGCAACTCATTCATGGCGCAAAAAAGACAAAAGGGACTAGATTTTCATCTAGTCCCTTGAATCTGGTGCGGCTGGCAGGAATCGAACCCACGACCCCTTGGTTCGTAGCCAAGTACTCTATCCAGCTGAGCTACAGCCGCGAAAAACAAGATTATAGCTGGACTGAGGAAAAATGGAAAGCCCCAAGCTCAGATTATTTTTAACTTAAGCAAAAGACACATACAGACACTTCCAACACAACGCAATCCCCTGACATTCAACTCCAGCATCAAAAGCAGAAGATAAAAAGACAAAAGGGACTAGATTTTCATCTAGTCCCTTGAATCTGGTGCGGCTGGCAGGAATCGAACCCACGACCCCTTGGTTCGTAGCCAAGTACTCTATCCAGCTGAGCTACAGCCGCGAAAGACCAAGAGTATAGCACAGGCATTTTGATTTGATAAGCACCTGTGCCAAGTTTTTAGATTTCCACTTGCGAACCCACCTCTATCACCCTATTGCTCGGTATTTGATAAAAGTCAGCGGCATCACGGGCGATGCGCGACATGGCCACAAATACACTCTCGCGCCACATCGCCATACCGCTGCCTGGACTGGAAATAATGGTCTGGCGAGAAATGAAGTAAGAAGTCTCCATGGGTTCAAACGTCAGGCCATAAGGTTCACACAAGGCCAAGGCACCTGGAATATCCGGTTCGTTTTTAAAGCCGTAGAACACATCAATCTGGAAACAGGCATTGCCCAGATCAGTAACTCTGACGCGTTCTGACGTGGCTACCCAGGGGATTTCGCGGTTATGCAGAGTCAGGAAAATCACGCGCTCATGCAAAATCTTGTTGTGCGACAGATTATGCAACAAGGCATGCGGTACACCATCGGCCTCACCTCGCAAGAATACTGCCGTGCCTGACACTCTTATTGGTGCAGAGACAAACAGGGATTCAAGAAAGTCTTCCAGGGGAATCGCATGTTTTTTCAGATTATCAAAGACCAGTTCGCGACCACGCTTCCAGGTCATCATCAGGGTAAACATCACGACACCCAAGATCACTGGGAACCAGCCACCTATGCCATGGAATAATTTCAGCACGTTGGCAGAAAACAGTGAGATATCAATGAACAAGAAGAAGCCGGTGGCGAGGAAGCACAATATAAGATTGTATTTCCAGCCATAGCGAATAACGAAGAAGGTAAGCAGTGACGTCACCAACATGGTTCCTGTCACGGCAATACCGTAAGCAGATGCCAGGCTCGATGATGAACCAAACCCCACCACAGCTGCAACAACTGCAGCCAGCTGCAACCAATTGACTGCTGGTATGTAAATTTGCCCTATTTCTTTCGATGACGTATGGACAATCTCCATCCTAGGCATAATGCCAAGGGAAATCGCCTGCTTGGTCATGGAGAAAGTACCCGAGATCGTGGCTTGCGAAGCAATTACTGTCGCCACCGTGGATAAAATCACCAATGGGTAAATGCTCCATGCACCAAGTTGCTGGTAAAACGGATTGCCAGCGGCATCTGGATTGACCAGCAATAATGCCCCTTGCCCAAGATAATTTACGCCCAAAGAAGGGAAAACGATCATGAACCAGGCAGCACGAATTGGCTTGCTGCCAAAATGGCCCATATCTGCATACAGAGCTTCTGCGCCTGTAAATGCCAGCACAACAGCACCCAAAGCCAAAAATGCCAGCCCCTTGTTAAGGACCATGAAAGCTATAGCGTGCATAGGATTGAGCGCCCATAAAATGCCAGGCATTTTAGCGATGTTATAAATCCCCATACCGGCCAGCACTAAAAACCAGACGACCATGATGGGACCGAACCACTTGCCTATGCCTGCAGTGCCCTTGTATTGCACAGAATACAAAAGCAAAAGCACGACCAGCGTAATCGGTACTACATAAGGTGTGAATGCAGGCGTTGCCACTTCCAGCCCCTCAATTGCAGACAACACTGAAATTGCTGGAGTAATGACGCCGTCACCGTAAAACAGAGCAGCACCAAACAAGCCGAGTACGAGTAAGGTGAAATGTGATTTGGCAGATTTGCCAACAGATTCTAGCGCCAAAGCAGTCAGCGCCATGATACCGCCTTCACCACGATTATCAGCCCTTAGTATGAGGGTGACATATTTGACAGCAACGATAATGATCAATCCCCACAGTATCAGTGAGACGACGCCAAAGATATTCGCCTCATTGAGTGGTAGACCGTGTTCTTTTGAAAATACCTCTTTCATCGTGTAAAGAGGACTAGTACCTATATCGCCGTAGACGATGCCGACAGCAGCCAGGGTCAAGCCCGCGAGGCTGCTTTTTGTGTGTTGATTAGCCAATTGTGTACCTTGTTATTATTGGTGCATTGCACAATAGGTGAATTCGATTAGATTTTCAAGTAAGTGCAACAAAAAAAGGATGCTTGACAAGGATCAAATTCAAGCGTCGACTTTTCCTGATAATTCAATTTTTTTGACCTGCTATCATTTTAAATATTTGTGTTTTTGAAAATTCAAACTTGTAATGGTAAATCCAGATAAAAACTGGTCCCTGAACCCAGGCTGCTTTTGACGTTGAGTTGTCCATGCAAAATCGAGGTGGCAATGTTGTAGCAAATATTCAAGCCCAGACCGCTCCCCCCTTGTCCCAGTTTAGTCGTAAAAAAGGGATCGAAGATGCGTTTTTGATTGGCTTCAGGTATGCCCGCACCGTCATCACTGAACTCGATCAGGACGCGCTGTCCGTCTACTTGCGTGACATTGATGCACATATGGCCCACCTGCTTTTTATCAAAAGCATGCAAAAGGGAGTTTTCTACCAGGTTGCTGATCACCTGCCCCAAAGAACCAGGATAACTATCCATATGGATGTTATACGGCACATTGACTTCTATGCTGTGGCCAGTCTGGGTAATGCGTATATTCAGGGTGGCAATGATATCGTGCAAAACCTGGCGCAAATCAAAACTGCGCCTTTGCTCAGAGGTGCGGTCAACCGCAACCTGCTTGAAACTGCTGACCAGGGTAGCTGCGCTGCTGAGACCACGCATCAGTATTTCTGACGAAGTTTTGACTTCTTCGCAAAAATTATTCAAGTCTGAGCGGCGCAAAGTCTGACCAGCCAGTTTGCCTATCAGATAACGGCTGCCATCTTGCAAAGTGCTGGCCACCAGCAGGCAATTCCCTATGGGAGTATTGAGTTCATGCGCGACACCGGCAACCAGAGAACCCAGGGCAGCCAGCTTTTCCTGTGCCAGCAAATGTTCCTGAGTTTTTTGCAGGCGCAAATAGGCATCAGCATTACCCAGGGCGATAGCGCCATAGGCACATAGCGAGCGAAAAATCATCTTCTCTCTATCGCCATAGACATGCTGACGTGAGGACTGTATGGTCATGGCCCCCAATATTCTGTCGCCGATGATCAGCGGAGCAAACAACATGCTCTGCACCAGCTCCGTACCAGGAATCAAGGTTGGCAATAATTCATCTGCGGACGTGAGTTCGATGGCAATTTCACGACGCTCTCTGACGCAACGCACTGAGTTGGAAACTGCACTGGCCATGTATACCGTGTCGGGCTCTATAGGCACGCCGTTTTCTACGCCATAAGCAGATGTCATGCTTTGCTGATCGTCATCCATCAAGTAAATGACGAAGGCAGTGACATGCAGTAAATCATGCACATGCCGGTTCAGTGCTTTAAACACGGCGGGCGCATCCAGGCTGGCCGTGATCTCCTGGCCTATGGTACCCAGTTTTTCCAGCACGACGCTGGTTTGTTGCAAGACTTCGGCTCGCTGAGCTTCAGCAGCGGCCAATTGACGCAGATGCTCGCTCTCGGCTTTCATGCGCTCGGTTTGCTGACTGAGTTGCATGGCATTCAGACGATTGGCAGCTTCACGGTTATGGTTTTTTTCACGTGCAGTCAGGGCTAGCCCGGCAAACTCATACGCCCGCTGAAAATCATGCGCGGCAGCATAGGCATTCGCCACTTCTTCATAGAGTTCAGCCGGAACCGTAAAATTGCTGATGCGCCCGGCGATGTCCAGCGCCTGACGCAAGTAATGCAAGGAGGCGCTGATGGCCTGCATCTCGGCTGGTTCGGGCAAGCTATGGCGCATATGTAAGGCTGCCAACACGCGTAAAACTTCTATGTGTCGATAACTGTCTGTGCTCTGGCGCGCCAGTGTCAGCGCTTCCAGCGCAATATCCAATGCCGCCCTGGCCTGGCCCTGCATGGACAAGGCATTGGCATAACCACGGCGCGAACCTATGCGAAAATCCAGGTGATTTTTTTTATCAGCCCAGGAAATCAATTCATGGAAACTCGTCAAGGCAGTCGCATAATCGCCCATGTCGAGTGACAAATCACCAAGATAACGCAGGGCCAGCAAATGCGAGCGTGAGCCAACCACATTTACCAAGATGGGCAAGGCATTTTCCAGCATCTCCTTGGCGGCGTCGAGTCGGCCCAGCCTGCGCAAGGTCTCGGACATTTGTATGAGTCCACTGGCAATGCTATTGGGCCAGCCCGCAGTCCTGGCCAGATCCAGTCCTTCCTGTATCCACTGCAATGCAGACTGGTGATCACTCATGCTGTTGAAGGCATCGCCAACATTGCTGGCGACATTGATCATGCGCCGCTTTTGCCCATGGTTTTCAGCGAATTCAAATACCTGTATACCACGCGCAGCAGACTGCCCGAAATCGCTGGTCAGAGAATAGGTATAAATCAAAAATTCATTGATATAACTACGCATGACGGGATCATCACACTGGATTTCCGGGTTGCGACCGGCCCCCCAGCGCTCCAACGCAAAAGGCAGGTTACGCAAGACCATTTGATTTGCCAGCAAAGACTCAGCAACCGTCACACGCATATTATCTTGAGCCTTACGGGCAAACTGCATGGCCAGGCCAATTTGCACTTCAACTACCGGGATTTCCCCTTTTTGCAAACCTACGCAAGCGAGCAAATAATGGGCATCCGCTGCTGCTTTTGCGGCTTCGTCAGTTTCACAGTTTTCAGCCAACTGCAAGGCCAACTCGGACAACTGCCATGACTTGTCAAATTCGCCGTACAACCATGCCGCTTCAGCCCTGACTAAGACCAGCCTGGTACGCATGAGCTTGAATTGCTCACTACCAGAATTCGTGTCAAGATAAGCGGGATACAGTGTGCTCAGCAAATGCTCTGCAGCTTCAGCCAGATAGAGCGCACGGGAGGTGTCGCGCTGGCGTAAATGCCAAGCCAGGCGCAAATGCATATCCAGTAATTCCAGCCCCTGCAAACCAGGCAGTTCGCATTCCCATTGCTTGACTTCGTCATTCGTAACGAGCATTTCCATGGGATGAACAGTGTTATGGGTGGATGATTTTCAGATTCTGGATATTAGAGAAATAGTATCAGATCAATAGGAAATTTGAAGTTTATCCTGAGCTTATCCATCAATTACGCACTGCTTTTGAACAATATTTACAAAACGATGCCGTGAATGGAATAAAAAAACCCATGCACAATGTTTAAGCATGGGTTTATGATATTTCGCTAAAGCATTAGATTAAATTTTAGTTAACATTGACTCGCGTATAAGGCAAACTCACTCCTGTCTTTTAGCTACCAGGGTCAGAATATCGTAGGACGCCACCAGTTCATTATCCTGGTTAGTCACTTCCACATCCCAGGCCACCACACCCTGCCCCAAGCCTTTGGCATCTTTCTTTTGCCTGTCTATCTTGCGCTTGCAGGTCAGGCGTGCACGTATGGTGTCACCTATGCCTACTGGCTTAATGAAGCGCAGGGTATCGAGGCCATAGTTGGCCAGGACAGGGCCAGGTGCAGGAGACACAAATAAACCAGCAGCCGCTGACAATACGAAATAACCATGCGCGATACGCTTGCCGAAGGGGCTTTCCCTGGCAGCAATCTCATCAAAATGCATGTAGAAAAAATCGCCCGACAAACCACCGAAGGCAACGATATCGGCTTCGCTGACTGTGCGCCTGTGGGTCAGCAGAGACATACCTATCTGCAAATCTTCAAAATAACGGCGGAAAGGATGAATGTCAGATTCCAGCACAGCCGCACCACGCACATGTTCTGCCGTCACTGCAGACAGCATGGTAGGTGAGCCCTGGACAGCAGCCCTTTGCAGATAGTGTTTGACCGCGCGGCTGCCGCCCAGTTCTTCACCACCACCAGCACGGCCAGGGCCGCCATGCTTCAATTGCGGCAAGGGCGAACCATGGCCGGTTGATTCCGGTGCTGATTCTGCATTCAAGATCATGAGGCGACCATGCCGTGCTGCCATATGCGGTATCGCCATGGCAGCGATATGCGGGTCCTTGGTGACCAGGGTAGCTACCAGACTGCCACAACCCTTTGCAGCCAGCGCCAGGGCTTCTTGCATATCCTTGTAAGGCATCAGGGTGGTTACCGGACCGAAGGCTTCTATCTCGTGTACTGCTGAATTTTCCATAGGCTGGAGGCAGACGATCAGCGTCGGGGAGACGAAAGCCCCCTGCTCCAGTCCTTCACCCTGCAATTGCGCAGGCACAGTGCCACCGCAGATAATTTGATTGCCTGATGCCAGTTGCTCAATACTGGCAAGTACATCATGCTGCTGTGCGCGGCTGGCCAGCGGCCCCATGCGCACGCCTTCAAGACGTGGATCACCGACGATGGTTTTTTCCAGTCTGGCGCGGACTTTTTCTGCCACCACATCCAGTTGCGCAGCGGGCACCAAGGCCCTGCGTATGGCAGTACATTTTTGCCCGGCCTTGGCTGTCATTTCACGCACAACTTCTTTGACGTACAGATCCAGCTCTTCATCATCAACCGTGACATCCGGCCCGAGTATCGCGCAATTCAGTGAATCGGCTTCGGCATTGAAGGGGATAGCACGGCGCACGATATTTGGATGCACCTTCAGCTGCGCTGCCGTGGCTGCAGAACCGGTGAAGGTGACAACGTCAGTTTCTTCCAGCAAGTCGAGCAAGTTGCCAGTAGAACCGATGATCAGTTGCAAACTGCCCTCGGGCAGCAAGCCACTCGCATGAATTTGCCTGACCAGTGCCTCGGTCAGATACGATGTTGCAGTCGCCGGTTTGACTATGCAAGGCATGCCCGCCAAAAAGCTGGGCGCAAATTTTTCCAGTAAACCCCAGACTGGAAAATTGAAGGCATTGATATGCACTGCCACCCCCTGACGCGGCACAAGAATGTGCGTGCCAGAAAAATGTCCTTGCTTACCCAAAGGCATGGCGGGGCCCTCATGCACAACATTCCCGGACGGAAATTCATTCGTGCCTATGCTGGCATAGGCAAATACGGTACCTGCACCACCTTCTATATCTATCCAGCTATCGCTACGGGTTGCGCCGGTGTGGGATGAAATAGCGTATAGCTCTTCCTTGTGTTCAGTCAGGTATTTGGCCAGAGTGCGCAAGATGGCGGCACGTTGCTGAAAGTCCAGCGCCAGCAAATTTTTCAGGCCAGTCTGCCTTGCATAAGCCAGCGCTGCGCCAAAGTCCAGGGCTTCGGCATGGCTGGCGTAAATCGCACTGCCATCAATGGCGCTATACAAGACTTGTTGCGCTTCTGTACCTGTCCATACACCGGCTATCCAGCTTTGCAAAATTTTCATGGGCTACTCTTTATTTAAAAGATCAATGACTCAAGACTTGGTGCCATAAATTGGCAAGCCTGCTGCCAGCGCAATACGCGGGCGGTTTTCTTCTACGGCAGTCAGCGCTTCCACTTCCTGCATGCTGGCGAGTGAGCGTCTGGTGAGTGCATGGTATTGCGCCGTGCCTTCGGTCTTCCAGGCGATTTCTTCATCACGCAAGGCACGCGCAATGCGTGCCGGTGCGCCCATGACCAGGCTGCGTGGCGGCACGTCCATACCGGCCTTGACAAAGGACATGGCAGCAACGATCGAAGATTCACCAATAACTGCCTTGTCCATGATCACGGCATTCATACCTACCATGGCGTTTTTACCTATGCGGCAGCCATGCAATACCGCGCCATGGCCGATATGCCCATCCAGCTCTACCACGGTGTCGCTATCGGGGAAACCATGGATGACACAGGTATCCTGCACATTCGCACCTTCTTCGAGAACAATGCGGCCAAAGTCACCACGCAAGCTGGCAGATGGGCCTATATAACAGCCAGGCCCGACGATCACATCGCCTATCAGCGTGGCGCTGGGATGTATATAGGCGCTGGGGTGCACCACAGGTATCAGGCCATCGATTGCATATATAGTCATGCCGCTTCCTTAACTTCAGGCCCGTTCTATGATGAGGGCAATACCCTGCCCTACGCCTATGCACATGGTACACAGGGCGTAACGGCCATTGATACGTTCCAGCTGATTCAGTGCTGTAGTGACCAGGCGCGCACCAGATGCGCCCAGTGGATGGCCTATCGCTATCGCTCCACCATTTGGATTAACATGTGCTGCATCATCCGCCAGGCCAAGGTCACGCGTGACTGCCAGACCCTGTGCCGCAAAGGCTTCATTAAGTTCTATGACATCCATCTGCTCCAGATTCAAACCTGTCTGCGCCAGCAGTTTACGGGTTGCTGGTGAAGGGCCAAAGCCCATGATGCGTGGAGCCAGGCCAGCTGTCGCCATACCCACGATACGGGCACGTGGTGTCAGGCCATGCTGTTTTACTGCCGCATCGGATGCCAGCAACAAGGCGCAGGCGCCGTCGTTGACGCCGGATGCATTGCCAGCAGTGACTGTACCATCTGGCTTGACCACGCCTTTCAGACGGGTCAGCATGGCGATATCTGTATCTGGACGTGGGTGTTCATCGGTAGTGAACAAAATGGCGTCACCCTTTTTTTGCGGGATACTGACGGGGATAATTTCTCCGGCAAAAAAACCGGCAGCGTGGGCAGCGGCCCAGCGTTGCTGGCTGCGCAGGGCAAAGGCATCCTGGTCAGCACGATTAATGCCAAATTGTTCGGCCACGTTTTCTGCGGTTTCCGGCATGGAATCTATGCCGTATTTTGCCTTCATCAAGGCATTCACAAAACGCCAGCCTATGGTGGTATCTTCTATTTTAGCTGCACGTGAAAAAGCACTGTCGGCCTTAGCCATGACAAAGGGTGCACGCGTCATGCTCTCTACACCACCAGCGATGATCAGCGAGGCTTCACCTGACTTGATGGCACGCCCGCCTATGCCTATGGCATCCAGACTGGAACCACACAGCCGGTTGATGGTATTGGCGGGCACGTCTACCGGCAAGCCTGCCAACAGTGCAGCCATGCGACCGACATTGCGGTTATCTTCGCCGGCCTGGTTGGCACAACCATAATACACATCATCAACCATTTTCCAGTCTACGCTGGCATTGCGTTCTATCAATGCCTTGATCGGCAAGGCCGCCAGGTCATCAGTACGTATGCTGGCCATGGCACCACCGTAGCGGGCGAATGGAGTCCTGACTGCATCGCATATCCATGCTTCCATATTTTTGTCTTCCTTTTATTTTATTTACTTTGAATGCTCAAGTCTTTGGGCGATTATCCACTACACGCCTGGCTTTGCCGACCATGGTGCGTTCTATGCTATTGGCTGGCAATATGCTGACATGACAACTGACGCCAATAAAGGTTTTGATATGATGTTCAAGCTGCTGCTGCAATTGCTGCACGTCCTGCTCTGACAAAGTACCTGATACTTCAGGCCGTAGTTCTGCCACGATAGCTAGCTTGTCCATATGAGCTTCACGCGTCACCACCAGTTGATATTGCGGTGCCAGTTGCGGGTGCTTGAGTATCAGTTCTTCGACTTGCGTGGGAAATAAATTCACACCACGGATGATGAGCATGTCGTCAGAGCGGCCAGTGATCTTGCCCATGCGGCGCATAGATCTTGAAGTCGGTGGCAGTAAGCGTGTCAGGTCGCGGGTACGATAGCGTATGACGGGAAAAGCTTCCTTGCTCAGTGAGGTAAATACCAGTTCGCCTTCTTCGCCATCGGGCAAGACTTCGCCAGTTTCAGGATTGATGATCTCTGGATAAAAATGGTCTTCCCAGATCACTGGGCCATCTTTGCTTTCTAAGCATTCACTGGCGACGCCTGGCCCCATGACTTCTGACAAACCATAGATATCAACGGCATCAATACCGGCACGCATTTCGATTTCACCGCGCATGGCATCTGTCCATGGTTCGGCACCAAAGATCCCTATCCGCAGGGAGGTATTGGCGGCATCTATGCCCTGGCGCGTCAGTTCTTCTATGATATTGAGCATGTAAGAAGGCGTGACCATGATAATGGATGGTTGAAAATCCTGTATCAGTTGCACCTGTTTTTCTGTCTGGCCACCAGACATGGGGATGACAGTACAACCGAGGCGCTCTGCGCCATAATGCGCACCCAGGCCACCGGTGAACAGGCCATAACCATAAGAGACTTGCACGATATCACCAGTACGGCCACCAGCAGCACGGATAGAGCGTGCCACCAGGCCTGCCCAATGATCAATATCTTTTTGCGTATAACCAACCACCGTCGGTTTACCTGTGGTGCCGCTGGATGCATGCACCCTCACCACTTTTTCACGTGGTACGGCAAACATGCCGAAGGGATAGTTGTCGCGTAAATCCTTCTTGCCAGTGAAAGGAAACTTCGCCAGATCAGCCAGGGTTTTCAAATCATCAGGGTGTACGCCCGCTGCATCAAAACTGCTGCGGTAATGCGGGACGTTGTTATAGACGTGTTGCAAGGTCCATTTCAGGCGCTGCAATTGCAGCGCCTGGAGTTCATCCTGGCTTGCCGTTTCTATTGCATCCAGACCCGCAGTTTTTTTTACGTGTGTTTTTCTGTCTGTGTTGTCTGCCATGTTTTGTCTCCCGCTCACTTATCCTGATTTCTTTTCTATGATTGATGGATAAACACAAGTTCAATTTGGAATTGCGTTTCCCTGCAATACCAGACCCGGTACAACTTCCGCATTCAGTTTATGCGACTTGCCACGGAACAGCGCGATCAATTGGCCATGCTGATTAGTCAGACGCGTATCGTAAATGCCGGTGCGGCCAGTCAGTGATTGCTCTGTCGCCGTCGCCGTAATGACATCACCTTCGCGCCCTGGTGACAGAAATTCTATGCTGCAGCCGGCAGCAACAGTCACCTGATTGCGGCTATTGCAGGCAAAGGCAAAAGCGCTGTCAGCCAGAGTAAACAAATAACCGCCGTGGCAGGTCTTATGCCCGTTCAGCATGTCAGGCCTGATCAACATGCTGAGTGTTGCTGTCCCTTCAGCTACATGCACTATCTGCATGTCCAGGCCACGCGTTGCGGCATCGCTGGCGAACATGGCAGCAGCAGTGAGTTCTGCCATGTCCTGGCTGTCTTTGACAAATTGCGTGGTTGCTGTGCTCATCTACGTTTTTTCCTCAGGCAGATCAAACTTACTTGCCAACAAACTTTGGTGTGCGCTTCTCAATAAACGCCGCGACGCCTTCGCGATAATCCTGGCTTTGCCCCAGTTCACGCATCATATTGGTTTCCAGTACCAATTGCTGCTCCAAAGTATTTTGGGGACTAGCATAGATTGCCTGCTTGGTAAAAGCCAGACCCTTGGTTGGAGCAGATGCAAAATGCGTGGCCATAGCCATGGCTTCGGCCTGCAATTGATCATCATCCACACACTTCCAGATCAAACCCCATTGCTCTGCCTGCTCCGCACTGATTTTGCCGCCCAGCATGGCTGCACCCATGGCTCTGGCAGTACCCAAAGCACGTGGCAGGAAATAAGTGCCGCCGGTATCAGGTATCAGGCCCAGCTTGCAAAACACTTCAACAAAACTGGCTGAACGTGCTGCCAATACGATGTCGCATGCCAGCGGCAGGTTGGCACCAGCACCAGCTGCTACACCATTCACTGCGCAAATAACCGGGATGGACAAGGCCCGCAAGGCAAGTACCAAAGGTGCATAATATTTTTCTACGGATGCACCCAGGTCAGGTGGCGCACCATCTGCCGCATTGTCTCCCTTCACGGCGCGATCAGATAAATCCTGGCCCGCACAAAAGCCGCGCCCGGCACCGGTTAATACCATGACGCGTACCGAAGCGTCAGCCCGCAATTTTTCTAGTGCATCCTGTATTTCCAGATGCATGGCGACGTTGAAACTATTGAGTTTTTCAGGACGGTTCAGGGTCAGGTGGGCAATGCCGTCACTGATGTGAAACAGGATGTGGGAATAGTCCATTCAATTCTCGCTATCAAAATCCAGTGTCAGAGTATCGCTGACCGGGAAGCTCTGGCAGGTCAGCACGAATCCGCGTGCCACTTCATAATCTTCCAGGGCATAATTCCTGTCCATATCGACCTTGCCTTCCACCACTTTGGAGCGGCAGGTAGAACACACACCACCCTTGCAGGAATAACGCATATCATGCCCCAGCTTCAGGGCGGCATCCAGCACAGACTCCTTGTCTTTTTCCATGTCGAAATGCGTGTGATGACCATCCATGATAATCGTCACGGCACAGGATGATTTACCTGGCAAAGGCTGGGCGCTGGCGACATGCCGGTGCGCCGGTATGCTGGCAGCAAACAACTCAACCTTGATCTGCTCTTTGGACATCCCGCGCTGTTGCAGGGCCGCGCTGACGGCATGCATCATTCCTTCCGGCCCACAGATGAAGGCGGCATCCATGTCTTCTATGCGTATCCATTGATCAAATAAATTCAGGCATTTTTCAGCGGTGATGCGACCATTGAACAAGTCTATATCCTGCTGCTCGCGGCTCATGATGTAGACCAGGTTCAGGCGTTGCAGATAGCTGTCTTTCAGTGCCGCCAGTTCTTCCTTGAACATGACTGTCGATGATGCCCGGTTGCCATACACCAGGGTGAATTTGCTGCACGGTTCTGCCTGCAACGTAGTCTTGATGATGGATAGCAAAGGCGTAATGCCGCTGCCAGCTGCAAATGCGAGATAATGTTTTTCATGTTCAGCAGTCAGCGACAGATTGAAATGCCCCATGGCAGGCATGACTTCGATCTCCATACCAGGGCGCAAGCTATCATGCACCCAGCTGGAAAATACGCCGCCCTGTACGCGCTTGACGGCAACCTGCAACTGCCCATCCTGCACAGCAGAACAAATAGAGTACGAGCGCCGCACATCTTCACCTGCTATCTTTGCGCGCAAGGTCAGGTGCTGCCCTTCGCGGTAGGCAAACTGCGCCTGCAAATCGGCTGGAACGGCAAAGTTCAAGACTACGGCATCACGGGTTTCTGGCCGTATCTGGCTGACTGTCAGCGGGTAAAATTTGCTCATGTATTGTCGTCTCCTTTTATTTTTCTTATGCGCTCAGTGCGGTTTGAAGTAATCAAAGGGTTCCAGGCAAGCCTTGCATTTATACAGGGCCTTGCAGGCCGTTGATCCAAACTGGCTGACCAATTGAGTATCTGCAGAACCACATTGCGGGCAAGCGATGGCTGGCTGTACTTCGCGATAACGCTGGATGGAGGAAATATCCACAACCTGTTGCTGTGGCGGTGCGATGCCATAGCCGCTGAGCTTTTGCTTGCCAGCTTCAGTCATCCAGTCGGTACTCCAGGCGGGAGATAATTGATAAACAATGCTGGGTGGCTTGATGCCATACGCCTGTAATGTCTTGCCTATCTCTTCTGCAATCACATCCATGGCCGGGCAACCGGAATAAGTGGGCGTAATCGTGATGACACATTCGCCTCCCTGCCATTCAACTGCACGGATAATGCCCAGGTCCGTTACTGAAATGACTGGAATTTCAGGGTCACTGACCTCACCCAGCCATTGCCAGATCTGAGCGGCACTCGCAACTGGCGTATCAGTTGATGAGACTACCATTGCGCCCCCGGATAGGCCCGCTGCAGGAACTGCATTTCTGCCAGCAGGTAACCCATGTGTTCAGTATGCACACCTTGCTTGCCGCCCTTTTGCATCCAGCTATTGGCATCCGGCAGCCGCAAGGTGGCGGCATGCATGACATCGGCCAGATGGGTATCCCAGGCGACTTTCAACTCGGAGGGCAATGGGGCTAAGCCTGACGCGTGCATGGCGATATCAAGCTCATCGTCCATGAACATTTCGCCAGTGAAGCGCCACAATTCTTCCAGAGCGGCCTGCATCATTTGCTGGCTCAATGCAGTACCATCACCAAGACGTACCACCAGGTCGCTACTGCGACGCAAATGGTAAGTGACTTCTTTCAGTGATTTTTCTGCGATGGCAGCAATCTGCTGATCAGTGGACTGTTTCAGTGCCTGCAGATAATGGTAATGCCAGGTATCAAATAAAAATTGCCGCATCAGGGTATCGGCATAAGTGCCGTTCGGCTGTTCGAGCAATAAAAAATTGTGAAAGTCGTGGGCATCACGCAAGAACGCCAGATCATCTTCTGTACGGTCCTTGCCTTCCAGTTCTGTCGCATAGGCGTACCACAATCTCGCCTGGCCTATTAGGTCAAGAGCAACATTGGTCAATGCCATGTCTTCTTCCAGCGCAGGCCCTTTGCCACACCATTGCGACAGGCGCTGGCTGAGTATCATGACATGGTCTGCCAGACGCAAAACATGATTGAACTTATCCTCCGACATCTCAGTTCTCCAGAATTATTTAGCTATGATGTGTAGACAGAGTTTAATTACAGATTCTTGACTTCATCGGGCATGGGGAAGAAGGTTGGATGACGATATACCTTGCTGTTCGATGGTTCAAACAGGGCTTCTTTATCGCCGGGGCTGCTGGCAGAAATATCACCGGCTCTCACCACCCAGATGCTGACGCCTTCATTGCGGCGCGTATAGACATCACGCGCATGGTTGATCGCCATTTCTGCATCCGGTGCATGCAGGCTGCCTACATGCTTGTGCGCCAGGCCGTGCTGGCTGCGGATGAATACTTCCCATAAGGGCCATTCTTTGCTCATGATCTGTCTCCTGCTCTCTTATTTCTTCTTATGTACTTTTTTATGCGCTTCTTTTATTTTCTCGCTGCTTATCTGCATGCGCCTGCAAGGCATCACGGAACCATGCACCATCGTCATACGCCTTGACGCGGGTACGCAGGCGTTCACGGTTACAGGGGCCATTGCCTTTCAAGACCTGGTAAAACTCTTCCCAGTTGATTTCACCAAAATCATAATGGCCGCGTTCTTCATTCCATTTGATGGCCGGATCAGGCAATTGTAGACCCAGGTATTCTATCTGCGGCACCGTCTGGTCTACCATGCGCTGGCGCAATTCATCATTGGAAAAAAGCTTGATACGCCACTGAGCGGATTGGGCACTATTCACCGATGCAGCATCAGAGGGGCCAAACATCATCAGCGCTGGCCACCAGTAACGATTCAATGCATCTTGCGCCATGGCTTTTTGTTCTGTGGTGCCGCGGCACAGTGTCATCATGATGTCGTAGCCCTGGCGCGCATGGAAGGATTCTTCCTTGCAAACACGTATCATGGCGCGTGAATACGGGCCGTAAGAACAACGGCACAAAGGTATCTGGTTGATGATGGCTGAGCCATCAACCAGCCAGCCTATTGCTCCCATATCCGCCCAACTGAGGGTTGGGTAATTGAAGATGCTAGAATACTTGGCTTTACCGGAATGCAAGTCGGCCAGCAATTCATCGCGTGACACACCCAGAGTTTCGGCAGCGCTGTAAAGGTACAGACCGTGCCCTGCCTCATCCTGGATTTTTGCCAGCAAGATGGCTTTGCGTTTTAAAGTAGGTGCGCGCGTGACCCAGTTGCCTTCGGGCAGTTGACCAACGATTTCGGAATGCGCATGCTGGGAGATTTGCCGTATCAGGGTTTTTCTATAGGCGTCTGGCATCCAGTCTTTGGCTTCAATACGGATACCAGCGTCGATACGTTCCTGGAAAGCACGCTCGGCATCGCTCAACTCTTCTGCAGTTTTGAGTTTGCTCAAGCCGGTCTCGACTAATTGTGCATACATGAAACACTCCTAGGCATCTGAAGATACGAACATGGAAGATTGATCTGCGTCAAACAATTATATGATACAGTTTTTATTGACGTTGAAGTTTTTTTGTATCATTTTGATTTTTTACCAGGATTTTCACCCTTGATGAGCTACACAATAGGTAAAATCTAAACAACAACAAATATACATACTCGCACAGCCGCATGCAGACTAGCACTGCCATCCAAACCTGGATAGACCAACAACTCATCAATAATCCGCCACGGGCAAAGTCCCTGGTGATGACGGTATTTGGCGATGCCATTGCCCCGCATGGCGGTACGATATGGCTAGGTAGTTTAATCTCATTAATGAGTCATTTTGACATTAATGACAGATTAGTACGCACCAGTGTGTTCAGGCTGGCCGAAGAAGGCTGGCTGGAAGCAAAGCGGGATGGGCGGCGCAGCACATATCAATTGGCGACAGCTAGCTATGCCAGGTTCCAGCATGCTTATAAGCGGGTATACGTGCCCCATACTGGCAAGTGGGATCATTACTGGACACTGGTCATCATGAGCGGTGACGATGCATCAACGGGCAATAAAGCCAGTCTGAAAAAAGAATTGCTGTGGGAAGGTTTTCGCATGATCAATGCCGGGGTATTTGCCCATCCCCAGGCAGATACTGCCGCCTTACAGAATGTGCTTGGGCGCAACGGCTTTGCTGGATTATGCACAGTATGTCGTACCAGCGATTTGAATTTGCCCAATGCCCGCCCGCTACCATCCTTGATTGCCAGCCACTGGCAACTCGATGAAGTGAATATCGCCTACAAGAATTTTATTGAAGTATTCTCACCTCTAAAAAAACTGGTACAAGGACAGCATCTTCCTGAACATGCTGCTTTTGTTATTCGTAGCCTGTTGATACACAGCTTTCGACGCACTCAATTGCATGACCCTAATTTGCCCCCGGCACTTCGTCCTGCTGGCTGGCTAGGTGACGAGGCATACCGACTTTGCCGCGACCTGTACCAGGCTTGCTTCAGACCAGCTGAAGACTTACTGAGCCAGGCACTGGATCCTGAGCACAGCAAAAAAAATGGGCTTAGTTTGCAGGAAAGGTTTGGCGGCTTGTTTTAAGAGCTGAGCCAGCAATTCTGCTCTCCGGCTTTTGTAATGCTGAAGGCTGAGTATTCATCTTAAAATCTCAAGGCCTCTCGACATAGCGAATGGAAGATTGCTTGTACACGGATTTGTACGTGCAAGTTTTTATCCTTTAAGACCTCACAGAGAAAGGAAAGGCTACTTGTAAGCAGCCTTCGTTACGCAGGTGAACGGCATGCCGCACTACGCATGCCGTTCAACTTCCCTGCTATATTAGTTTTTGCGCCCATCTCATCAAATCCAACATCGCTGTGATCCACGAACGCCACTAGGCTCCTGCCTGCGCAGGAGCGACGATGCGAAGGTTTTGCGTTGAAATACGCACGCATGCGGACGCAAAGATTTGAACGCAGCATCACCGATCGTACTGTCAATGCTGGTAGCCAGCCGTCCAGGTCATAAGAGAATGAGCCCCACAACCGTCGCTCCAGCGCAGGCTGGAGCCTAGCGTCGTTGGTTGATCGTCCGTGTTGTGTGATCGAGACCGCACTTGATCGATGAAACGGTGGTGCGCAAAGCGCACCCTACTTTGTCGAATTGAAGACCAGGCTCTTAAAAACCATGTCCAGGATTGAAATCAAAGCCAAAGCCACAGAGTCAAAGCAGAGATGTCTCATGTTTTTGCTGTTCTTTTGTTTTTCTTGTCTTTCTCAGTGCGACTCTGTGTCTCAGTGCCTCTGTGTTGAGAGGTCTTGACCTTGATTTTGATCTTGTTTTTGTGTGATTTTTCCGTGCGCGCAAAAGCAAAACCCCCACTCAATTAAATGAGCGGGGGTCTGCAGAATAAAAGCCTGACGATAACCTACTTTCACACTGGTTGCAGCACTATCATTGGCGCGTAATCGTTTCACGGTCCTGTTC